>NZ_JBNNTL010000001.1:515509-832437 GCF_050278745.1 Lysinibacillus sp. NPDC094403
CGCGAAAGCGAAGCGACAGCAACAATGTTTTGTCTGTGCGAAAGCGAAGCGACAGCAACAATGTTTTGTCTGTGCGAAAGCGAAGCGACAGCAACAATGTTTTGTCTGTGCGAAAGCGAAGCGACAGCAACAACAACAACAATTACGCCAAGGCGAAATTGATATTTGGAATAAGAAAGTACGGTGATTTGCCTATGAGAGTTGTAGCAGGAGAACGTAAAGGGATGCCATTAAAGGCGATTACAGGGAACACGACGAGACCTACAACTGATAAAGTAAAGGAATCCATATTTAATATTATTGGTCCATTCTTTGATGGAGGTATAGCGCTTGATTTATTTGCAGGGAGCGGTGGCTTAGGTATCGAATCTTTAAGTAGAGGAGCTGAGCAGGCCGTTTTTATTGAAAAGGATGCAAAGGCGTTCCAAGTGCTACAGGAAAACATAAAAAAATGTCGTTACGAGGATTGTTCTGAGCTATTCCGTATAGATGCGAAGCGTGCTGTGAAAGCGCTGTTAAAACGTGATATTACGTTTAAATTGGTATTTTTAGATCCACCATATCATCTCAAAGAATATTATGACTTAGTGCAGATTCTTGTCGACAATGATAAAATTCAACAAGATGGCATTATTTTATGTGAGCATGCAAAAGAAGTAGAATTACCACAGCGTTTTGGGGACTTTGTATTAAAGAGACAAGAAACATATGGAGGAACGATTATTTCTGTTTATCTCCATTCAGTGGGTGTCTAAACACCAACTGAATAGAGGGGGAATTGATCGTTGCACAGAGGAAGAGGGAGAATAAGTTGTCAGAGAAGATTGCTGTAGTTCCTGGAAGTTTTGATCCGGTGACATTTGGTCATTTAGATATTATTAAACGTGCGGCAGATGTATTTGACACAGTTTATGTTGCTGTTTTAAATAATTCATCTAAGCAGCCATTATTTTCAGTTGAAGAGCGTATGGCTTTAATGGCTGAGGTTACTAAAACATTGCCTAATGTACGTATTGAAAGTTCATCTGGGCTGTTAATAGACTATGCTAAGAGGAAACAAGCACAAGCGATTGTCCGTGGTTTACGTGCTGTTTCGGATTTTGAATACGAAATGCAAATTACTTCGATGAACCGTTTTCTGGATGAAACCATTGAAACGTTTTTCATTATGACAAAAAATCAATATTCATTTTTAAGCTCAAGCATTGTCAAAGAGGTTGCAAAATACGGTAGTGACGTCAGTGAACTTGTTCCTGCTTGTGTTGTAGAAGCTTTAAAAGAAAAGTATGATTTTAAAAAATAAACTAAAAAAGAGAGGCTGGGCAAAACTAGTCAAAGCCTTAAAAAGCGCGAGAAATCAATTTTGAAAAGTTGATTTCTCGCGCTTTTCTGATGCGATATTTTATAATGTTCCTCTATCGCTAATCCCCAAGGAGTCGCCAAGTCGGAACGAAGATCAAGCACTTCACAAGAAGTATCTTCTGACATCTCACTCTAATTTATAGTCATAAAGCGATGTCCCAACCTTCATTTTATTTGCTAAAAAGATGGATTTGGAAATTATTACAATATTTTCTGCTATTGCAATAAAAAGATAGAGGGCAGGCAATGATTAAATTCCTCTGCTATGCCTGCTCCTAAGTCGGTTTGAACGATTCACCCCAATAGTGGAAGGTGTGGTGATGCAGACGATTATTT
Source organism: Lysinibacillus sp. NPDC094403 (assembly GCF_050278745.1). Lineage (NCBI taxonomy): Bacteria > Bacillati > Bacillota > Bacilli > Caryophanales > Bacillaceae > Lysinibacillus > Lysinibacillus sp. NPDC094403. The sequence goes on from NZ_JBNNTL010000001.1 coordinate 517,208, forward strand.
ATTTTAAGAAAAAAAGAGCATAAATAGTGGGTACAATGATTATGCTAAGTAGGCGGAATTTTATATATGGTCGAACGGAAAGCTTGGCTGATTTCGCAATAACAAAAATTTGTAAATGAATGCTTATACTTTGCATTGTTAACAACATAACAACTAGTAATGGTAAATATGGAAGATTGGGAAAAGCTGAGACAGTCATTTTAAGACCATTTGTAACTTCAAGAATTGCGGCTATGGAAAGCTCAGCTGTATAGGGAAGTTTAGGTATTAGTGAATCTAAGCCATGCTGGACAATCGTCTGGATGGTAGTGAAAAAAATTATTGTAGTCCCAACTAATAGTAGTGTTGGTGCTGTTTCTTTAATACTTTCAGAAAAAGGTGCTGTATATAAAGGTGTGTTGTGTATGGAGATGCTAGGAGGATCCGTTTTGCGAAATAAAAAGTAACCAGTTATTAAACAACAAATATTAAAACTATGTAGTAAACATAAAAACAACCATCCGAACGTATTACTTTGTAATAAATCAAGACTTACAAATCCTAGCACGAAAAGTGGACTTGGTGCATGACATACGGCTAATAAAAAATTTGCTTCTTTGGGATGTAGTTGCCCACTGTTTTTTAAGTAAACAATGGTTGTTGCTCCAGACGGATACCCCCCGAGTGCACTAATAATATAGGCTTGTACGTATACAGAAGCTCTTTTTGTTTTCGTTCGCATAGGAGCCGTTAAACGGAGAAGCCATTGCGTCAAAATAAGGTAAGGTAATAAATAAGGGAATAAGGCATCCATAAAAAGGTTTAAACCTAAATCAGTACCATTATGAGCTGTTTGTGGGAATAACAAGAGTAATAGAATAAGAACTATGCAAATCGCTATTTGAATTGTCGCATACATGTTATCATCTCGTTTCAACTTTTTGTCATTCACATTGGCAAATGCTAAAATCAATATATGTAAAAAAGGCAAAAACATGAACGTATGGTTTTGCGAGCGTCCTAGGAGGTGGTTTTCTAATGAAGAAAAAAATAAGTATTTATGCAGTGTTATTAGTCGTGATTTGTTTTTTAATGTTATACCGACTTGACGCTTATATTATGAAGCCTGGAAGTGCTTATGATGTCAGTAAATTTGTTAATGTTGAAAATACCCACACTGATGATAAAGGATCCATGAGTTTAATGACGGTGGCAATGCAGCAAGCTACGCCTTTTTCATATCTGTGGGCGAAAACTCAAAAATATCAAAAATTAATGGATATTACCCAAGTTCGAAATCCGTTGGAGGATGAAGAGGAATATAATGTTCGACAGCTTAAATTAATGTCTGATTCTCAATTTAATGCAAAGTATGTTGCATTTCAGAGAGCTGGCATTCCAACAAAAATTCTTTTTAACGGTGTTTTTGTATTGAATGTCCTAGATGGTGGTGCTTCGGATAATTTATTAAAAGCTGGTGATGAAATTATTGAAGTTGACGGACAAAACATTAGTAACCAACAAATGCTTGTCGATATTTTAAAACCAAAGCAACTTGGAGATAAGGTGACAATTAAGTTTATACGCAATAAAAAAGAACAAGAGGTAACAATCACATTAAAGGAAATCCCTAAATCAGAAGAGAAAAGAGCTGGTTTAGGTATTACGTATACTGAGAGTAAATCTATTGAAACAAATCCAAAAGTGTCTATGAAAACTGAGGATATTGGAGGTCCGTCTGCTGGACTAATGTTTACATTAGAAATTTTAGACCAACTACTCACAGAAGATTTAACAAAAGGCTATGCTATTGCAGGTACAGGGGAAATGCTGGTTGATGGCTCTGTTGGAAGAATTGGTGGGATAGATTATAAAGTCATTGCTGCCGATCGTGATGGTATGGAAATCTTTTTTGCACCAGATGATGAAATATCTCCTGAAATGAAAGCTAAATATCCTGAACTGGAATCTAATTATGCAACAGCAGTAAAGACTGCTAAAGACATTGGAACAAAAATGAAAATAGTTCCGGTTAAAACTGTCGATGATGCAATCGAATATTTAAAACAGTTACAGCCGAAATAAAGGCTTATCACCGTAACGTGGGGTTGAATACTGTTGCTTTCCTGTGAGTGAGCGGCGAGTCGCTTCCTCCGCGCTTCGCAGGAATAAACACCCTAATAATTAGGGTGATATCCTGGGCGACATAACAAAGTAAAAGGATTCACACATAGTTTTATGTGTGAATCCTTTTTTGCTCTTCGGAAGGTGGATGTCGATAAAAAACTAAAAGTTGGGTGATAAAACCTGAAAGTTAGTCGATAAAATTTAAAAGTTAGTCGATAAAATTCAAAAGTAGTCGATAATTCCTGGAAGCCATCTGATAAAACTAAAAAGTTGGATGCTATTTTGTTAAAACGGATGTCGTGTGAAACAGTTGATTGAAGTGGAGACCGGACGCACCCAGGAAAGTGCCCAACCGGAACGGAAATCAACCCCACGCTTTGCCCAAGAGCTATAATGTGATGCCTCTAATTTCATTGACATAATTTTTTTAAACAGCAAAAAAGGATGCTAGAATTTCTGGCATCCTTTTTCGTTACTTAAAAACGAATCGGTGGTGTTTGATAATCTCTAGGAAGACTATGCACATTTGTTCCATGTTCTATACTTAAATTGTATACCTCTGCTGCGTGAATATCCACAGCAAGCATAGCATCATCTATAGCTGCAACACGACTGATTAAAGGTAAAGGTATGTTTTTTTTATGCATTCCTAAATAGGCTTGTCCCTTCTTACTCATACCAAGTAAACGTATGTTGGATGGGGCCGTAAAGCTTTGCAACTGTTCCTTCGTAAATCCCGTATAAATGTGAGTGAGCATACGTTGAAGTCGTGTCCATGTATAGCGTTTTGATTTAATTTTCTCCATAAAGCTACTGAATGAATGACTCGTTTTTGCAGCTTTAATAAGAGCATTCTCAATGCCTTCTGTTACTTCAGCATAGCGAGTAAGTTCGTTAGGTGTGTGCCGAATAAGTGTAAACTGTAAAAAAGGCCAAAAAGTTTCCCAATTTGCAAATTTACCATATTTTCCTTGCCAATCAGCTAAATAATCAAACGATGCTTTAGGGAGAAAATCTTGCACACTTTGTAGAGCGCTGGTTGTTGCTAGAGCCTTGCGTATTCCTGTGGCACTAGCAATTGATGCACCTTCTTGCAAAGCGTCATGATAACCTGCAACAATACGAGGGATAGTTAAAGGCTTAATGTTACTCCCTAGCGCCAAGGCAGCCTCAATATAATGAAAACCAAGTATATTGTTTGGTTGTGCCAAATCAATGTATGCAGCAGGGAACTTTTGAGAAAGCTGTGTATAGGCGTAATGTAGACTTTTAGGATAGCTTGCACCCGTTTTAAGGCTTTCTTTAATAAGAGCGTTATATTCAGTGCGATGATTATTAATGAGCTGAAAAGTATTCATAAAGGGTTGAATGGAACCATCTTCGCTTCCAAAGGCAAATGAATCGCACCCAATTGCAGATAGTAAAGAAATTGCCCCTTTTGCGAAATCAGTTGCAGGTGCGGTGCTATAAACGTAGGGTAACTCAATAACTATATCAACGCCACCTGCGAGGGCCATTTTTGTGCGTGTCCATTTATCGACCATGGCTGGTTCACCACGCTGCAAAAAATCTCCACTCATGATAGCGATGACAATATCCGCTTGTGCTACTTTTTTTGCCTGTTCCAAATGATAGGCATGTCCATTGTGAAAAGGATTGTATTCAACAACTATTCCGACTGCTTGCAAATTTAAGCCCCCTTATCAATATCATTTGCTTCTCGTTCGTTCTTAGTAATTTTGAGCCTTTTGCTTATTATAGAATGGTTTGGAGCAAAAAGACTTTTTATAGTATATAATTATAGGTGGGTTTTATTGTGGTGACAAGAAATTATCTTGACATCTATTTTTACACATTATATAATCAACAGTGTTGTCTCGAGGTGATTAAACGAATGAAATGGTCAATTCATCAATTATCTAAATACCGCCAAAACGGGATGCCAATCGATGCCTATGTCCAGTTGGACGAGGTGATGGAGCGAAACCAGGATATTCGAGCAATTTCGCCCGTTCATGTAAAAGGGCTATGTACTTTCGGTGCATCGCAAATGACATGTCAGCTAACTGTGACAGCGACGTTAACATTACCATGTGCACGCACGTGGGAAGATGTTGAGTTTCCTATCGAAGTTGAGACAGTTGAAGTTTTCAGCTGGATTGACGAGGAAAAACGAGAGGAAGATGACGGAGATATTCACTATATTGTTGGTGAAGTAATCGACATGAAGCCGGTTATCGAGGAGTTAGTACTTCTCGAAATACCTATGCAAGTGTTCAAGGAGAATACCGAAGGACAAATGCAAGGTGGTAAAAACTGGTCTTACGCAACGGATGAAGACGTTGAACTACACAAAAAAGTTGACGAACAAAAAGTGGATCCAAGACTAGCTGATTTAGCTAAGTATTTTGATCAAACAGACGAATAGACGATCTGTAAGGAGGTGCCATCAATGGCTGTACCATTTAGAAGAACTTCTAAAACTGCAAAAAGAAAGCGTCGTACGCATTTCAAACTATCTGTACCTGGTATGGTAGCTTGCCCAAACTGTGGTGAAGCAAAATTATCACACCGTGTTTGCAAAGCTTGCGGACAATACAAAGGTAAAGAAGTAGTAAGCAAATAATACAGTGTTTGCTCACTTAAAAGGCTAGTAGAGAGACCATGGCTCTTTACTAGCCTTTTTGTTGGCTTTAAGAGACGGAATATTTCGGTAATAACGAAAAGATATATAGTACTATAATAATTGTATGTTACAATTTATCCATCGGGACAAAGGGGGAAATGGTATGGCTTATATAATTGATAACAAAGAAGGTATTATGACCTTTACGATTAATCGAGAAGAAAAACGGAATGCAGTTAATGATGAGGTTATGGATGGTCTTCAAGAAGTCATTACATATATTCGAAATCATGATGATGTACGTTTTTTAGTCGTGACGGGTGCAGGAGATAAATCATTTTGCTCAGGAGGTGATTTATCTGAATTCCATTCGCTTGAAACAGAGGATGAGGCGTTCGGGATGTTGGGTAAGATGGGTAAAATATTATACGACCTTGCAACGTTGCCTGTGCCAACGATTGCGTTGATTAACGGAACGGCGGTTGGTGGAGGTTGTGAGATTGCAACAGCTTGTGATTTTCGTCTAGTGGCAAGTCATGCGAAATGTGGTTTTATTCAGGGGACATTAGCAATTACGAGCGGCTGGGGAGGCGGTACATACTTATTCGAACGAGGATTACGTCATGATCGTGCGATGAAGATGCTAGTCGATGCAAAGCCCTATCCAGCAGAATTACTATATGAGATTGGTTGGGCAATGCGCGTTTTTGAAGGTTCGAAAGAAGCCGCGTTGAATGATTTTATTGAACATATGCGTAAAATTCACCCTTCTGTTCATAAGGCTTATAAAGAAATTGAGCTTCGTAAGTGGCGTGAGCGTAATATGTATGAACGTGTTATGGAGGAAGTTCGTACATGTGCAAAATTGTGGGAAAGCGAAGCTCACCATGAGGCAGTTGCTAATTTTCTAACAAAGAAAAACAATAAATAATGTATAACGACAGTGATTATAACAAAACATAATCACTGTCTTTTTTAATTCGATGATTCTATTTTGCTCTCCCGTGCATATAGTAGTAAAAAATGCGAGGGTGATAGATTATGGAATTGAAAAAAAGAAAAGATCAATGGACAAAGGAAGACGATGAAAGATTAGCAGAAATTGTGTTGCATAATGTGCAAAATGGCAAAACGCAGCTAGAAGCTTTTGAAATGGCTGCTACTGAACTAGGGCGTACAAAGCAAGCGTGTGGCTTCCGTTGGAATAAAACATTACGTAGTCAATATAGTCAGTCACTATTAGCTGTGCGAAATCAACCGCAACAATCTATGCGAAGCCATTTGAAATTGGCATTAACAAGTTTTGATGAATTAACAGAGGCCTATCAAAGTCTTGAAATAAGACACCGTGAATTACAAAGTGAGCATGATAAACTAGTGAAATGGTTGCAGCAAGGATATTCTTTAATGAAAGATTAAAATGAGGCTGACGAAAATTAATAGTACTGTAGAGTAAGTTACTTAGAAAGAATGTAAACTTGAACAAAAACATAATCCTGCGCTAAGTGTTTCAACAATTATTTATCCCGCATTAACGGGCAGTAATTTATCTGTACCGAAAGCAAAGAAGATGGGTGGGAGAATAACTGCCTGTAAAAGCCCGATTGGTGTATAATAAAAGAACCTGCATAGGAGGTGCCTTAGAACTGTTTCTGAGGCACCTCCTTCTGTAGTGAGGGACGAAGAAGGAAGATTTGTGATAGGCTGTTTAGAAGGGTATTCTCTCATTTAGATTGCCCATTTTCGAATGTGGGAGGTGTGAAGTGTAGTGGAAGTAGCGATTATTGGTGCTGGGGCGGTGGGTCAGTTAACGGCAAGTTTTTTAGCTGAGTCTGGTATGTCTGTAACGTTAGTTGCAAGAAGGCAAGGACAGGTAGATGAACTTAATGCAAAGTATTTAACGCGAGTGAACGTTGATGGGACGAAAACTGTACAAAAAATTGCTTCAACTATGAAATTAGAGGGGCTACCACAGCAAGATTTAATTGTGGTTGCGGTTAAATACGGTCAATTACAAGAACTTTACGAACAATTATCGTCGTTACCGAGTACAGTATCATTGTTGTTTATGCAAAATGGTTTAGCGCATTTTGACGAAGTACTACGTTTGCCACAAAAAAATATTGCCTTTTGCTCTGTGTCTTTTGGTGCACAAATGATAGATCAGTTTACCGTACAACATAGAGGTATAGGTGCTTGTAAAATTGCGTTAGAGCGGGGGAATTATGATGCGTTTAATGATTTGTTGCAATTAAGAAATTCCTTATTTCCAGTTGAACTGGTTGCTAATGCTGAACAAATGTTATTTGAGAAAGCTGTATTCAACTGCTTGATTAATCCATTAACGGCTATATTGCAAGTGAAGAATGGAGAGTTAGTGACAAATAAGCAAGCGTTTTTGTTAATGCAAACCATCTATCAAGAATTAACGGATGCTTTTGAAGGCATAGAACAAGCTATACCTTTTTTCAAGGTGATAGACTTATGTGAAAAAACAGCAAGTAATACATCATCTATGTTAGCGGATCGGATGCAAGGGAGAAAAAGTGAAATTGACACGATTGTTGGGGTGATTCTAGAAAAAGCTCTAGTGAGTGGTCACAATTTGCCTACTTTACGTACTTTATATCACCAATTACTTGCGATAGAGGAGAGCGGTGAAAGACGTTGAAAGATTTTTTACATATTTTTATAAGTATCATTATTTTTTGTCCGATCCTTCTTTTTGTGATTGTCTATTTAATTGGTCGAAAGGTTAAAATTCGTGGCACTCATGCTTTTGGAGTTGCATCGGACGTGACAACATTGTGTTTGTTTTTTTCAGTACCACTAGCAATTAATGTGCTATGGAAAGTCAATGTTAGCGCGCTATTAGTGACATTGGCGATAATGATGGCAATGGTGTTTACATATATTGATTGGCGAACGAAAAAAGAAATTGAAGTAAAATCGCTACTTAAGAAAATTTGGCGCTTTTTATTTTTAGTACTAAGTGCATCGTATATTGTTATTTGCGTAGTAGGTGTTATTCAATCTATTGCAGAATATTTACAGGCTGTCTAAGCATTTTCTTTTCATGTTGAAGCCATAAGCGTTAAAATAATAGCATTAAATATTGTTTTTTAGTAATAACTCTATATGTGCAAAAAAAGTGAATAAAATTCCAATGTACGACAACGTTTGAGTATCTGACAAAATCTTATTATTGTTTTTTGAATACTTGCTGGGAATTGTCATTTTGAATAAACGTTCTAATTATTAAAGGGATTTATTTTATTTCATGTTTGCTTATACAAGAGTAAGAAGATGATTTAGTGAGTAGAGGAGTTTGTGTTAAATGAAACTGGAGTCAATCCAAGTACCTATAAAAAATCGTTTGCTAGCAGATTATTGGTCTCCAAATACTGCCATCCGTGAGTTTTTTGAATACGAATATAACGATAAATCTTTTGAAAAGCGAGCGCAATACTTAGATCAGCATGCGCATGATCAAAAAGAATTAACAGCCATCATACGTCAATTTATGGAGCCGCTTGGTATATCAAAGAAAGCGAATGAACATTTACAGCACCTAGAACAAGGGGCTGTTGCAGTTGTCGGTGGGCAACAAGCGGGTATCTTAACAGGCCCTCTTTACTCGGTGCATAAGGCGATTTCAGTCATTACATTAGCGAAAGAGCAAAGTGTAAAGCTTCAGCGACCAGTTGTTCCTATATTTTGGATAGCTGGAGAAGATCATGATTTAGAAGAAATTAACCATACGTATACTGTACATGGTGTAGATATAAAAAAACGTGCTTACGGTGAACGTTCAAGACGTAAAACAATGGCTTCTGTAACGAATATAAACAAAGAATCCATGACACAATTGATAAATACTATTGCTAAGGATATTGGTGAAACAGAGTTCACTGAAATGCTTATTAAACAATTAGTGGATACTCTTAATAAGAGTGAAACATTTACGGAATTCTTTGCACAACTTATGAATCAATTGTTTAAAGAAGAAGGTTTATTGATGATTGATGCAGCGGACTTTAAATTCCGTCAATATGAGAGTGAGAATTTTACCCGTATCATTCATAAAAATGAAGAAATTGCTAGAGTGGTAACAGAAAAAGAAGCGGAGCTTGAACGTGCGGGTTATGGCAAGCCTATTTTGGCAACAAACGAAGCGGCCAATCTATTCTATGTAGAAGAAGGAGAGCGTCATCTTTTAGAAAGAAAAAATCAGCAATTTGTTAATCTAGCTGCAAATATCAAGCTATCACGTGAAGAAGTTTTAAGAATTGCTGAAAAACATCCTGAGCAGTTAAGTAATAACGTTGTGACACGTCCGTTAATGCAGGAAATGACATTGCCTGTGCTAGCGTTTGTTGGTGGACCAGGGGAGCTTGCATATTGGGCGACTTTGAAGGATGCATTTTCGGTATTAGGCTTACAAATGCCGATTTTTGCTCCACGTCTTCATATCACGATTGTCACACGTCATGTAGAACAACTTTTACATGAGTATCGTTTAAATGTTGCTGATGTTTGGGATGGGAAAGCGTTACAGCTTAAAGAACAGTTTATTGCTGAAGTACAGGATACTAAAGCGAAGCATCAAATTCAGATGATGAAACGAGAGCTTTTAGAAAAATATGATGCACTTCAACTTTATTTAGAAGAGCAACATCTATTACTAGATAAAATACTTGTGAAAAATAAAGAGAATCATCTAAAGCAATTTGAGTATTTACAGCAAAAGGTTGAACAAACTGTGCTTAACAAGCATGAAACGACAATTCGAAAATTTATGACGCTGCAAAATGAGTTATATCCAAATGAAGGATTCCAAGAAAGAACTTATAATCCTTATCAATATTTCAGTGAGTTTGGACCTATGTTAATTACTGAAATGCTGAAACAAAATTATAGCATTGGCAATCACCACTATATAATTTATTTATAATTCCGATGCGTGTATCTTTATACCTAATTATCGATTTGTTACAATGCTAATTTGATGAACGATGTCGATATAAATAGTAAAAAAAGAGCTATCCAACTAAGGGTAGCTCTTTTTTTATGTCATTTAGCATAGATTCAAAAATTTGTTAAAGGTCTAATCACACATTAAGTGTTAAAATGTCAAGTTTTTTTTAAAAAAAGTGGAGGAAAGTGGGGGGATGTGGTACATTATTTAATAAAGTGGGGTGAATAGCATGTTCATGGGAGAATATCAACACTCTGTTGATGCGAAAGGACGATTAATCGTGCCCGCAAAATTTCGTGAAGCCTTAGGTGAAACGTTTGTTGTGACACGCGGACTTGATAATTGTTTATTTGGCTATCCTATGGATGAATGGCGAAAACTCGAAGAAAAATTAAAGGGCTTACCGATGACCAAAAAAGATACACGTGCATTTGCGAGATTTTTCTTTTCTGGAGCAACGGAAGTAGAGATAGACAAGCAGGGGCGCATTAATATTCCTTCAACTCTTATGCAACATGCACATCTTGTGAAAGAATGTGTAGTGCTAGGAGTTTCGAATCGAATTGAAATATGGGCGAAAGATGCTTGGGAGGCTTACTTTAGTGAGTCTGAACAATCCTTTAATGAAATTGCAGAAAATATGATTGGCTTTGATTTTTAAATTTTTTAGTTAAGGCCAGAGGGGAGCGAGTGGTATGTTCGATCATACAACCGTGTTATTAAAAGAAACCGTTGATGGGTTGAACATCGATCCTGATGGTGTGTATGTGGACTGTACTCTAGGTGGGGCAGGACACAGTGAATATTTAGTACAACAATTATCTGAAAAAGGGCGTTTAATTTGCTTCGATCAAGATACGATAGCTATTAACAATGCAAAAATTCGATTGGCGCCATATATTGAGCGTGTGACATTTGTCCATTCGAATTTCCGCTATTTAAAAGAAGAGCTATTAGCGCTTGGAATTGAGCAAGTTGATGGCATTTTATATGATTTAGGCGTATCTTCACCACAGCTAGATACACCAGAACGTGGCTTTAGTTATCACCATGATGCACCTCTAGATATGCGCATGGATCAAACGGCATCACTGACAGCATTTCATGTCGTGAATGAATGGGCATATGAAGATTTAGTACGTATATTTTTCCGTTATGGAGAAGAAAAATTCTCCAAGCAAGTTGCTCGTAAAATCGAAGAAGCACGTAAGGTAGCACCGATCGAAACAACCGGCCAACTTGTAGAACTTATTAAAGAGGGTATTCCAGCAGCGGCTCGCCGTAAAGGTGGACATCCAGCGAAGCGCATATTCCAAGCAATACGAATTGCTGTTAACGATGAGCTAGGCGCGGCAGAGGATTCATTAGTCGATGCGATTGATATGATAAACGTAGGTGGACGCATAAGTGTCATTACGTTCCATTCATTGGAGGACCGCCTATGTAAGACTATCTTTAAGGAAGCGTCATCATTACCGGAATTACCACCAAATTTACCAGTAATTCCTGATGACATGAAGCCAACTTTAAAGCTTGTCACGAGAAAGCCGATTGTTCCTTCTGATGAAGAATTGGCAGTAAATAATCGCGCTCGTTCAGCGAAGCTTAGAGTGGTAGAGAAAATTAACGACAAAGGGCGTGAGTAAATGGCAGCAGTTCGTGTAAGGCAGCACCAGCAACAACAAGTGCAACAACCGATAACACCCCCTAGTCCACAACCCACTATCATACGTCGTAAAAAAACGAACCAGAAGTTTGAAAAGACAATGCTAATAGTTTTTGTTGGCATTATTGCTGTATTGTCAGTACTAGTTTTAAATAAGCAAGCAGCAATTCAAACTACAAGCATGGACATTCAAAAAATCGAAACTAAAGCAGAAGAGATTGCTAAAAAGAATGTTGACTTGACAGTTCGTGTAAGTGAACTTTCTACATACGATAACATATGGAAAAAAGCTAAAGAACTCGGTTTAACTCAAAATGAGAAAAATGTAAAGGTAGTGCCGGGAGAATGAAAAAAAAGAGATTTCGATTCCAATGGGGAGCCTTTCTATTATTAATTTTTTATGGAGGGCTCTTTTTTCTATTGTTCACAAGAATGGTTACGATACAGGCGACAGGTGAAGTGGAAGGACAAGAGCTTGCGGCAAGGGCAGCTGCGAAATATAGCAAAGAAAGTGCAATAACAGCAAGCCGTGGAAAAATTTATGATGCAAATGGTCAAGTCATCGCTGAGGATACACTTAGTTATCGACTAATCGCAATCGTCAATGAAAAGGCCACGACGGATGCAAAAAACCCTCGACACGTAGTAGATGCTGAAAAAACTGCAAAAATATTACATGAATATATTCCTGCTATGGACGAAGAAAAAATCTATAAACAGCTTACTAGGGTAAATGATAAGGGCGAAAAGCCTTATCAAGTTGAATTTGGAAGTGCGGGCCGTGGAATAAGTCATGAGACTATGAGTAAAATCAAAGCGGAGAAATTACCGGGGATTCTATTTATCAACGATTTAAAACGTTATTATCCAAATGGTATATTCGCCTCGCACTTAATTGGTTTCGCACAAAAAGAGGAAAATAAGGATGGTACGTTCACGACAAAAGGGAAAATGGGTCTTGAGCTTACCTATAACAAAGAACTAACCGGAAAAGACGGTAAGGTTGAATACGAGACAGATGCTTTCCATTATTTATTGCCTAATAGTGAAAAAATGGTGACACCTGCAAAAAATGGTGATGACATTCATTTAACAATTGATAAAACAATTCAAAGCTTTTTAGAGGAAGCGATGACATCGGTTGAAAAGGAATATAACCCTGAAGCGATGACAGCTATTGTAGCAGATCCGAAAACCGGTAAAATCCTAGCGATGTCTCAGCGACCTACGTTTAATCCTGATACACGTGAAGGCAATAATATGAAGTGGCTGAATGAGGCTATTGAAGAGACCATTGAACCAGGTTCGACGATGAAAACGTTCACGCTCGCTTCTGCTATTGATACTGGGGTTTGGCAACCAAATGCAAGATATATGTCAGGTAGTTACAAAGTGCTAGATCGTACAATTCGAGATCATAACGGAGTTGGCTGGGGGCCAATTACTTATCTAGATGGTTTCCAGCGTTCATCGAATACAGCGATGGCCAATTTATTAAAGCTTATTGGTGAGGATGTCTTTTTTGACTATTTAGATCGATTTGGGTTTGGCAAGAAAACAGGCATTGATTTACCAAATGAAGCATCAGGTACACTTTTATCGAATTATCCAGTAGAACGAGTGACAACAACGTTTGGTCAAGGTTCTACGGTAACGCCAATTCAGTTAATTCAAGCAATGACAGCGATTGCGAATGATGGGAAAATGATGCAACCGTATGTGATAGATCGTATCGTTGATCCTTCGACAGGAAAAATTATTCAAAAACATAAGCCGATTGAAAAGGGACAACCAGTTTCAGCTGACACAGCGAAGCAAGTAAGAGAAATCCTTGCATCTACGTTAACGGCTAAAAATGGTACGGCGAAGGACTTTGTTCTTGATGAATATGAAGTTGCGGGGAAAACAGGTACTGCCCAAATTCCACTAGGAAATGGTAGATATTCGTGGGGCTCAAATGAATTCCTGTATTCATTCCTAGGGATGGCTCCCGTAGATAACCCTCAGCTCATTATGTATGTCTCGGTAAAAAGACCAAAGTTAAAGTCAGGTGAACTCGGTTCTGTACCAGTTTCAAAAATATTTAAACCAGTTATGTTAAATAGTTTAAAGTATTTGAATGTTAATCCTGAAGATGTGAAACATGTTGACAATTCAACAATAAAGGATTACACAGGTCAAAGTGCTGAGGCTATACAAGTAGAGCTTGCGAACGATGGTCTACAGCCAGTTATTGTTGGTGGTGGCGGTAAAATTATTGACCAGTATCCAAAAGGTCCTCAAAAACTCGTTAAAGGTAACTTTGTGTTTTTAAAGACAGCGGGTGATGTAACACTGCCAGACTTCACCAATTGGTCATTACGTAATGTACTTGCTTTTAAGACAATGGCAAATTTAGAAATTGAAGTTGTTGGAGAGGGCTTTGTAGCTAGTCAGAGCGTATCGGCAGGTACCGTAATATCAGATCGTTCACCGATTGTCGTGAAACTGAAAACGCCAGCTGAAAGCTTTAAGCAAGATGTAGAGACCCCACCCGAGGGTGAAACAACTGAATAAACCTGAATAGAAGCCCACTTTATTTCATACGTTGTAAAAAACAAGGTGTGATGTCGAATGAAGTGGATTTCTATCCATTCTAAAAAGCGATTGCGTATTTTATACGTATTGTTTATGTTTGTAGCCGCTGCGATTGTTATTAGGCTTATCTTCTTGCAAGTATTAGATCAAAAAGAACTAACAAAGAAAGCTGAAGAGAATTGGGACCGAGAAATTCCGTTTGCCAATGAGCGGGGGCATATTACTGATCGTAAGGGGAAAAATATTGTCACTAATAAGCTTGCGCCAACTTTATATTTCATGCCTTCTCAAAGTAAGGATATTGAAGGGGCAGCGGCAAAAATTGCACAGGTTTTGGGAGTAGATGAACAAAAGCTTTTGGGGAAAATGAAGAAAAAAGAATACTTAGTAAAGCTGGCACCTGAAGGGAAAAATATTCCCTATGAAAAAGCAGTAGAGTTACAAGGTATGCAGATTGAGGGATTATATAGTGGTGTCGATTATTCAAGGGATTACCCATATGGTACCCTACTATCTCGTTTTTTAGGTTTCACAGGCTATGATGCTCAAGGTTTAGCGGGGATTGAATATGAATACAATAAGCTGTTAAAGGCTAATTCTTCGGCAATACGGATCTTTACAGATGCGAAAGGGAATAATTTACCGAACGTAAAGAGTGCCTGGAAGGCTGGTGAAGATGGTGCAACGATCGAGCTAACGATAGATGTAGATGCACAACAGGTCGTAGAGCGTGAGTTGTCACAGGCAATGGAGCGTTATGAAGCTGACCAAGCAATGGCGATTGCTATGAATCCAAACAATGGCGAGATCTTAGCGTTAGCCTCATATCCTACCTTCAATCCAGCAGAATATCAAACGGTAGAACCTGCTATCTACAATCGGAATTTACCAGTTTGGATGACATATGAGCCCGGGTCAACGTTCAAAATTATAACTCTTAGTGCTGCTTTAGAAGAAAATGTAGTGGATTTAGAGAAGGATACTTTTTATGATCCAGGCTATTCAATGGTTGCTGGAGCAAGATTGCGTTGTTGGAAGCGAGAGGGTCATGGCTCTGAAACCTTCCTTGAAGTTGTAGAAAATTCTTGTAACCCAGGCTTTATTGAATTAGGTCAGCGAATAGGTAATGAAAAACTACTACAGTATATTAAAGATTTTGGTTTTGGTAAAAAAACAGGTTCTAACATCGCTGGTGAGGCTTCAGGGATTTTATTTTCCAAGGATTCTTTTGGACCTGTTGAGCAGGCCACAACTTCATTTGGCCAAGGTGTTGCCGTTACACCAATTCAGCAAGTGCAAGCAGTAGCCGCAGCTGTAAATGGGGGCAAGCTTTATACGCCATATGTTGTGAAGAAAATTCTTAATCCTAATACCGGAGAAGTTATAGAAGAGACTAAACCAGAAGTTAAAAAACAGGTTATTCGTGAGGAGACGTCAGCAAAGGTTCGAGGTGCATTAGAATCTGTTGTAGCGAAGGGCTCAGGACGTCAAGCTTACCGTGATGGATTACGGATCGGCGGCAAAACAGGTACAGCACAAAAGGTAGAGAATGGCCGTTATAAAGACGGCGAATATATCGTATCGTTTATTGGTTTCGCACCTGCGGATAATCCGCAAATTGTCGTTTATGTAGCAGTAGATAACCCGAAAAAGGGAACACAGTTTGGCGGTGTGATAGCGGCTCCAATCGTTGGTCAAATTATTGAAGATGTTGCACCTTTTGTTGGCATTGAAAAATCAAAGGAACAGCTTGAAAAGGATTATCGTTGGGGTGACCCAATCACTGTGAAGGTACCAAGTTTTATTGGTCAAACGAAGGATGATATTGCCAAGCAACAATATCCATTCCGTATTGTATGGCATGGAGAAGGAACTAAAATTGGCAATCAACTTCCTGAAGTGGATAGTGTTATCAAACAAGATGGCACCATTCATCTTTATTTAGAAAACTAATATAACTTTACCTTTAAAAAATGGGAAAGAACCACTATTATTATGAAGGGTAGTAATAAATACATGAAAGTTTGTGCTTTTTTCTTCAAGAAGAAAGTGAAACAAGATTTAAAGGAGATTTTTCAATGAAACTCGCAACAACGCTTACCATTTTAGCTCTTGCTTTTATAGTAACAGTTATCCTGGCACCAATTAGTATTCCACTTCTTCGTCGATTAAAGTTCGGTCAAAGTATTCGTGAAGAGGGACCAAAATCCCATATGAAAAAAGCTGGTACACCAACAATGGGAGGCATTATTTTCTTACTTGCCATTATCCTTACTACTGTTGGAGTAGGTAGCTTTTTAGATTTATTTACAACACAAACCGTTGTACTGTTATTAGTATTAGTAGGGTTTGGGTTAATCGGCTTGTTAGATGATAGCTTAAAGGTTGTTTTTAAACGTAATTTAGGACTTACATCACTTCAAAAGCTTATTGGTCAAATTGTCATTGCGATCGTGGCCTATTTCTTACTACATGTAGGATCGTTTGATACAACACTTGCTATACCATTTACAGATTGGACTATCGATCTTGGTAATTTCTATGTAGCCTTTTTAATTTTCTGGTTAGTGGGCTTCTCAAATGCAGTGAATTTAACAGACGGATTAGATGGGCTAGTGGCAGGTACTGCATCCATTGCCTTTGCAGCATTTGGTGTTATTGCTCTATTCCAAGATCAGGCTGATATCGCCTTATTTGCATTTGCGGTGACAGGTGCATTATTAGGATTTTTACTTTTTAATGCGAATCCAGCAAAGGTATTTATGGGAGATACGGGTTCGTTAGCATTAGGTGGAGCTTTAGCCATGGTATCTGTATTAGTAAAAACAGAATTCTTACTATTATTAATTGGATTGGTGTTTGTTATTGAAACATTATCCGTTATTTTACAGGTAGGTAGCTTCAAACTTCGTAAAAAACGAATTTTTAAAATGAGTCCTATTCATCATCATTTTGAATTATCAGGTTGGTCAGAATGGAAGGTAGTACTTGTCTTTTGGTCAACTGCTTTAGCAGTAGCATTGATTGCAGTTTTATCGGAGGCGTTCTTATGAGAAACTTTACAGATTTACAACATAAAAAAGTCCTTGTTTTAGGTCTAGCTAAAAGTGGTGTGGCTGCAGCTGAGATTTTACACGAGCTTGGTGCCTTTGTGACGGTCAATGATTCAAAACCATTTGATGAAAGTCCAGATGCACAAGGCCTATTGCAAAAGGGTATTACGGTTATTTGTGGGCGTCACCCAGAGGATTTACTAGATGAAGGCTTTGAATTAGTTGTGAAAAATCCAGGGATTCCATATAGCAATAAAATCGTAGCAGATGCAATAAGCCGTGAAATCCCCGTATGGACAGAAATTGAGCTTGCCTATTTAATTAGTGAAGCGCCGTTTATTGGTATTACAGGATCAAACGGTAAAACAACTACGACAACATTAATTTTTGACATACTGAATAACGGTAGTTTAAAACCTTTAATTGCAGGGAATATAGGAACAGTTGCGTGTGGTGTTGCAAGAGAGGCACAAAAGGATAATGTAATTGTTACAGAGTTATCGTCTTTCCAATTAATGGGGACGAAAACATATAAGCCGAAAATCGCTATTTTAACAAATCTTTATGATGCGCATCTTGATTATCATGGAACATTTGACAACTATGCAGAGGCAAAATTTGGTGTTACACGTAATCAAGATGAAAGCGATTATTTTATCTATAATGCTGACCAGCCGATTGTTGTTGGCTATGCAACAAAATCTAATGCTAATAAGATACCATTTAGTTCTAAGGGACGTATGGATGAAGGTATTAGTGCGGATGACACAACAATTTACTGGCAAGGTGAACCGTATCTAGAACGAGCAAAAATCGCTTTACCTGGTAAGCATAATTTAGAAAATATTTTAGCAGCTGTCGCAGCTTGTATTTTAGTCGGCTGTGACAAAGCTAAAATGGAAGAAGTTTTAGCAAAGTTTGAAGGAGTTCGTCACCGTACTCAGTTCGTGCGTGAATGGAACGGACGCAAAATTTACAATGACTCCAAAGCTACAAACTGCTTAGCTACAAAAAGTGCTTTAGATGCATTCCAAGCACCTGTTATTTTACTTGCAGGTGGCTTAGATCGAGGACATTCGTTTGAAGAATTACGTCCATGCATGAGCCATGTAAAAGGTGTTGTTGCATTCGGAGAAACAGGGCTACGCTTTGTAGAATTTGCGAAGTCGTGTGGTGTACAACAAACTGTCATTGCCCAAAATGTTGAAGATGCCGTACATTATGCGGCGCCGATGTCGGCAGAAGGCGATGTAATTTTATTATCCCCAGCATGTGCAAGCTGGGATCAATATGACAGCTTTGAAATACGAGGCGATGTTTTTATTGATGCTGTAATGAAGCTGTAATGAGCCTGTAACTTTTTTAGAATATACTTGACTTGGAAGGATGGCATTACTGAGAGGGAAAGAAAGCTATTTATTGCTCGTCACAACATTGATGCTTTCTATAATCGGCATTATTTTCGTCTATTCTGCAGGTACCTATTGGAGTGCCGTTCATTATAGTGGAAAAATGCCGTTTTATATGAAGCAAAGTCTATACTTTGCCGTAGCCATTGTAGTGTTTTTAATCACTATTCGATTAAATATTTTGAAAGAGCAGTCCTTTTGGAAAATGGCCTATATATTTTCGTTAATTTTACTAGTCCTTGTACTTATACCAGGAATTGGACTTGTACGAAATGGTTCTCAAAGCTGGATTGGCGTAGGTCCTTTAACGATTCAGCCAGCAGAACTAACGAAAATTACAGTCATTGTATACATGAGCCATATTTTAGCGCAGCATAAAACAGGTACGTCGATTATTAATTGGCGGCATGGATTAATCTTATTATTGCCCGTTGTACTTATTATGCTACAGCCTGATTTTGGTTCAGTTTTTATTCTTGTTGTTTCTGTGTTTTTATTGTTTTTTGTGGCAGGGTATCCTTTAAAGCTTTATGCGATGTTTTTGATTGCTGGGATTGCTGGGTTAGTAGGCTTGATTGTCACAGCGCCATACCGACTAAAGCGGATTCAGGCATTTATAGATCCGTGGGTCGATCCTTTAGGAAGTGGGTTTCAGGCTGTACAATCGTTAATGGCTATAGGTCCTGCTGGGATTTTTGGGCATGGTTTTGGACAAAGTAGGCAAAAGTTTTTATATTTACCTGAACCACAAAATGACTTTATTTACGCAATAATTCTTGAAGAGGTTGGATTGCTTGGTGGACTTGTTATTTTAGCACTTTTCATACTGGCGATTTATGCAGGCTATAAGTTTGCAGTGCGAGCTAAAACAAGAACATCTTATTACGCGATCATTGGACTTGTCACAATGCTGGCCGTACAAGCATTTCTAAATATAGCAGTAGTGATTGGCTTAGTCCCTGTAACAGGTGTCACATTACCTTTTATCAGCTATGGAGGAACATCTTTAGTAACAATGTGGCTAATAATAGGTATTATTTATCAATTAGCGAAATAAATATAAAGGAGGAGTACTTTTTGGAGAAAGTAATTGATATAGAAGATCGCATACCTACGCTAAAAAAGCGACGAAAAAAGCGTACAAATCGGAAATTTATAGTGCTAATATTACTTTTCTTTATCGTGTTAGCAGTACTCCTTTATTTTCAATCTCCTTACAGTAAAATCAACAAAATAACAGTCAGCGGCGCTCGATTAGTAGAAGAACAATATTATTTGAAGGCAAGCACTCTTGCAACTGGAAAGTCGATGTGGGGATTTAAAGTAGAAGACGTAGAGAAAATATTACTAAAGGATAAATGGGTGAAAGAAGCACATGTTAAACGTAATTGGCTTCAAGGCGTGACAATAGAAATTAAAGAATGGAAAAAAGTTGCGTACTTAGCTGGTGACGGTACTTATTATCCATTACTTGAAAATGGCAAGCGTTTTGAACAAGCTGGGGATGACATCCCGATTGATGCACCTGTATTTATCGGCATAACTGGCGAAAAGACAATTAAGAAACTTGTGAAGCAATTAGCAAAATTAAATCCTGAAGTATTAGCATTAATTTCTCAAGTCAATACTAACAGTAATGATACAAATCCTAATGCAATCAAGCTCTATATGAACGATGGCTACGAAGTTCGTGCTGTTATTCAAACTTTAGCAGAAAAGCTAAATCATTACCCCTCACTTGTGGCACAAATTCCAAATTTGGAAAAGGGGGTTATCGATTTAGAGGTCGGCTCGTATTATCGTCCTTTCAATAATGAGTACAACCATACGAACATTGACATCGAAAAAGGTGTGGCCAACCAGGAAGTGAAAAAAGATGAACAACAAGAAAAAGAGTAGCAAAGAAAATTTCTTTTCAAGAAAACAATTTCAGTTGCTTATTGTTTGTATAACTATGGGGTTTATCATTGGCTATTCATATAACCAGGCAAAAGATAATCGAGATGCAGGTTCGACTAATACAAAGCTTTTTGAGCAAGAGGATTCATACCGTGAGGAGTTAATTGCACAGCAAGAGCGCAATAAAGAATTGTCAGAAGAGGCGAATGTTTTACAAGAAAAAATTCGCAAGTATGAAAAGTCATTTGTCGCTAGCAAAAAGGATTATACAAAGCTTGTAGATGAAGCAGAGGATTTACGCTTGTTGTTAGGCGATTTAAATGCAGAAGGAAAAGGCATACGTATAACGCTTCAAGATGGTGATTACGATCCGAAATCTGCTAATCCTAATGATTATATCGTGCATGAAAGCCATATTTTTAAATTGCTCAATGAGCTTAAAATTTCTGGTGCTCAGGCAATTGCTATTAATGGGCAACGTGTTCTGGCTAATTCTTATATACGCTGTAATGGACCAGTCATTACTATTGATGGCAGGCAGCATCCAGCTCCATTCGTCATCGAGGCTGTAGGAGATTCAGCAACATTAATAGCTTCCTTAAACTTAAATGGTGGTATTGTGGATCAATTATTAAATGACAATATAGTTGTATCATTAGAAGAAGATCAAAAGCTAACAATGCCAAAAGCGAAAGTGGAAAGTTAAACATTTTCTAATCAATATTTACAGATTAAATTTAGTTATAGCCTCCAGGTAGGTTATCGATTTTGCATGATTCAAGATCTAAACCGTAAATCTGTGAGGGGTTACGATACGTCTAGGAGGGGCTATTTTGAAAAAAAATATGTACACCCGAATAACGATCGTGCTATTTATTATCGGTTTGATGATAGCGGTACAATACAATACCATAAAGCAACCAGCTGAGCGAGATACACGAGATATTTGGGCCATAAGAGAGGAATTAGCAGAAGAAAAGCAAAGGCATTCCACATTATTAGCAGAAATTCGCTCACTAAATGAAGTAGTGGGTCGCTATGAGCAATCTGAGAAAGCAAATTTACAGTCAGCTTTAGATGAAACGCTGAATCGTTTAAAGCTACAGGCAGGGCTAACGGAAGTCACAGGGCCAGGAGTTGTACTTCGTGTTGAACCAGCGCCCGAATTAGTAGAAATGGGGTATAAAATCAAAGAGATTTCACCGGATTTACTAACCCAATTACTAAATGCTCTGTTTAAAAACAATGCAGCGAGTGTCTCGATAGATGGAAATCGCGTTGTCCATACGACAGCCATACGAGATATAAATGGAAAGACTACAGTGAACAGTGTACCACTGTCTTCACCACCCTTTGAAATTTATGTTGGGACAAGCTCTTTTAAGGAAGCTCAAAAAATGTACAATTCGTTACAAGCCTCAACATTTATTGATTCCTTTTATTTAGATAACTTTAATTTAATCATAAAGGAACCAACTGAGCATTTAACAATCCCGGCATTTGATCAGCCATTGACAAATGATTATTTAACAGAGGTGGAAAAAGGAGAATAATATATGTGGCTACCATTTTTAGGTTTGGTATTTGGACTTGCACTTGGCCTGTTAACAAATATACAAATACCCTCTATATATGAAAATTATCTGTCAATAGCTGTTTTAGCAGCTTTAGATACATTATTTGGCGGTATTCGCGCTCAATTACAGCAAGTATATGATGATAAAGTATTTGTATCAGGATTCTTTTTTAATATAATTCTGGCGGCGGGATTAGCCTTTTTAGGTGTGTATTTAGGGATAGATTTGTATTTAGCTGCTATTTTCGCTTTTGGAGTACGTTTGTTCCAAAATATAGCAATCATTAGGCGCATTTTACTAACTCGGTTAGATGATAAACGTCACAAAAGGAATAAAAATTCCATAGAATGAGAGAAAAATTCAGCAAAATACTCGATTTGCTTAGACATTATGCCGAATTTACAATAGAATGAGAATAAGAGCATTTTTTCAAGGAGGTGCAGCTAATTGAATCAGCAAGATTTATATATTTCACTTGATATAGGATCATCCTCTATCAAGGTATTAATAGGAGAAATGAGCGACGGTCAATTACATGTAATTGGAGTCGGAAATGCAAAATCGAATGGAGTTCGAAAAGGTGCAATTGTTGATATTGATGCAACAGTTCAATCGATTCGAAAAGCAATAGAACAAGCCGAGAGAATGACTGGATATCAAATTAATGAAGTCGTTTTAGGTGTTCCAGCTAACCAGACGATGTTACAGCTAGTTAAAGGTGTTGTCGCTGTAAATAGTGAAAATAGAGAAATTACAGATGATGATTTAGATAGAGTGGTAGAATCTGCACAAGTCATGTCAATACCACCTGAACGTGAATTAGTAAATATTATTCCAAGACAATTTATTGTGGACAATTTAGATGAGATTAAAGATCCGCGAGGTATGATTGGTATTCGTTTAGAAATGGATGCCACAATGATTACAACTTCCAAAACACTTTTACACAATGTTTTACGTTGCGTAGAACGTGCAGGTCTCAGTATTCGAGAAATCTATTTACAACCATTAGCAGCAGGTTTTTTTGCATTAACGGAGGATGAAAAAAACCAAGGTACCGCTTTTATTGATTTAGGAGGCGGTTCAACTACTATAACAGTATTCGAAGAGGGGCTGTTAACACATACGGGTGTCATTCCAGTTGGTGGAGATCATATCACTAAAGATATTTCGATCGTGTTAAAAACACCAACTGAACAGGCAGAACAAATTAAACATCAATTTGGACATGCCTATTATGATGACGCATCAGATGATGAACTCTTCGAAGTACCGGTTGTAGGGACAGATTCAACAGATCAGTACAGCCAGCGCTTTATATCAGAAATAATTGGCGCTCGTTTGGAAGAATTATTTGAGTTAGTCATCGACGAGTTAGCACGTCTAGGTGTTAGAGATTTACCAGGTGGTGTTGTTTTGACAGGAGGCGTCGCAAAGCTTGAGGGTATTGCTCAATTGGCACGTCAGATTCTGCAAACACGTGTTAGAATATATACACCTGACTATATTGGCGTTAGAGAGCCTTCATTTACGACGGCAGTTGGACTTATTCGTTACGCCTATTTAGAAGATGATTTTTATGGAAAAAGTGCTAATACGCAGCCTATTGAATATGCAGTTGTAGGATCTCCTGCAGCCACACCTAAAAAGCAAGAATATGCTGCACCTTCAGAATCAAAAGGAAGCGTAATTGGAAGAGCAAAAAAATTATTTGATAAGTTTTTTGATTAACTTGAATGCGTAATGAATGATACAGAGTCGAGTTACCGTGGGAGGAAAAAGAAATGTTAGAATTTGATACAAGTGTTGATCAACTTGCAGTAATAAAAGTCATTGGTGTTGGTGGCGGCGGTAACAACGCTGTCAATCGAATGATAGAACATGGTGTACAAGGTGTTGACTTTATCGCAGTAAACACAGATGCACAGGCACTAAATTTATCGAAAGCAGAAATAAAGCTACAAATTGGTACGAAACTTACACGTGGGTTAGGTGCAGGTGCAAATCCGGAAGTAGGGAAAAAGGCTGCAGAAGAAAGCCGTGAACAATTAGAAGAGGTTCTACGTGGTGCAGATATGGTATTCGTTACAGCTGGAATGGGCGGAGGAACTGGTACTGGTGCCGCGCCAGTAATCGCACAAATTGCTCGCGATTTAGGAGCTCTTACAGTCGGTGTTGTAACGCGTCCATTTACGTTTGAAGGCCGCAAACGCCAAACACAAGCTATCGGTGGTATTGGTGGCATGAAGGAATCTGTAGATACTTTAATCGTTATTCCAAACGACAAGCTATTACAAATTGTCGATAAATCTACGCCAATGCTAGAGGCATTCCGTGAAGCAGATAATGTTTTACGACAAGGTGTACAAGGTATTTCAGATTTAATTGCAACGCCGGGTCTTATTAACTTAGACTTTGCAGACGTAAAAACAATTATGTCTAACAAAGGTTCAGCGTTAATGGGGATTGGTATTGCTACAGGTGAAAACCGTGCAGCAGAAGCAGCTAAGAAAGCTATTTCAAGTCCTTTACTTGAATCATCAATTGATGGCGCTAAAGGTGTCCTTATGAATATTACTGGTGGCTCGAACCTTAGCCTATTTGAAGTACAAGAGGCTGCAGATATTGTAGCTTCAGCATCAGATGAAGAAGTAAATATGATTTTCGGTTCTGTTATTAACGAAAATCTAAAGGATGAAATTATTGTTACAGTAATTGCGACTGGTTTCTCAGAGGAAGCTCTACAGCAACAGCGTAATACTGCACGACCGACGTTAAATACAAATAGACAAGCCGTACAGCAACAGCAAGCTCCAATTCGTGAGCAACGTCAAGATATGCATGTACAGCAAGAACAACCACGTCAAAACCAACAAAATTATGCACAGGATGACATGCTTGAGGTACCAGCATTTTTACGTAACCGTAAAAATCGCGGATAAATCAGCATCCAACATTCTAAAAAACTCGTATTTTACATTATGTGAAATACGAGTTTTTTATATTGATAAGTTGTCCTATTAAATAATGTATGGCTTTTTTTGCAAAACGAGGGGTGAAGCGCCTTCCTGGGGGCGTCCGTAGTAGATAAAAACTGATATTGTTCCGATAAAACGAGAAAATATTCCGATAATAACTAAAATTGTTCCGATAAAATGAGATTTTGTTCCGATAAATCTTCAAAGTATTCATATAAAATGAATTCATCACAATAACGCGGAGTTCCTGGGGGCGTCCGATGAGCCGCTAAACTTCATAAGGTCTCATCTGTATTCCACTCCACTCAACCAATTCACATGACATACGTTTTAACAAAATGACATCCAACTTCTTAGTTTTATCGAAACACTTTCAGGAATTATAGCCCAACTTTTAAATTTTATCGATAAACTTTCACGTTTTATCATCCAACTTTTAATTTTTATCGACACCCATCTTCAAAAGAGCAAAAAAGGATTCATACACAAGACTGTGTGTGAATCCTTTTACTTTATTATGTTGCCTAGTAGGAACGTAAATCAACTGATTCACATGGCAAGTATGTCGCTTTAGATTAGATGATAAACTTAACGATGCGACAGCAATAATACTAATAGAGGAAACGGCTTGATGTTCGACTCTCAGAAAAGCGGCGAATAGCCTGGAACAGAAATCATCCCCATTTAAAGAGCTACAACAATCATAAAAGTTTCCTTGATATTTTCAGAGTCTTATAAATTAAATATGTTCAAATGTGTAAGGAAAGGATGTATTTTGTCAAAACATTTTAATGAAATGATGCGATTGTTTGACAATATTTGTGGGTGTAACATGCTAACTTTGTAAGTAGGAGGCGGCTGTTATGTATGGAGAATGGCTGGTGCTCATTAATACACTTTTTAATCTAGCGATACTCACGTTTACGGCAAAAGTAACAAGGGTTTTTGTAAAGAACACGAGATTATTAATGAGTTCTATTTGTAGTAGTTTTGTAGCTGTAATAGGTGGTCAAATGCTGTTGATAACGGTACTGAGCTTTATCTTACTAATTGGGATAGCTTTTCGCTTCAAGATTCGAAGTTTCCAAAAGCAAGGACCGATCGTTTTAACAGCAACTATCATTATCGGTGGACTGTTAACAGCATTACAACCGTATTTAAAGAATCTTTCTGTTGTCCATTTTATAATCATTTGCCTACTATTAGCTGTTGGTAATCTTGTTGCTTTTTATAAGCAATGGGGATTTGTAAAGCTCGAGCGGTTAAGTGGTCAGTTTGTGTTTGATACGACGTTAAAAATTTTTAATGTAAAGATACCACTCTCTGCATTTGTAGATACGGGGAATCAAGCGATTGAGCCACTATCAGGAAAACCCGTTCACTTTGTATCTTATGCAGCATTACGCTCACATTTACCTGCAGAATTTTGCAAATCAATATTAGAATGGCAAGAAACGGATCCGTATAATGTATCCATGTTTTCAGAAGATTATCAGCGTTTTATTCGATTTATTCATGTCAATACAGTGCAACAGCAGTCGGTTGTACTAGGTTTTCGCTTTGATGAGTGGCATATAAAGGGGGAGCACTCACAAGTGAAAACGAATGAATATATCGTTTTAACAAAAAAGGCTAAAAATTTTCCACATAGCACAGCAGCAATTTTACATTTTTCAGCGCTTTCAAATAACTCATAGAGGGGGAGAACTATTGCTTCTTAGGCTACTTGCTAGCTTGAAAAAATTTTGGAGTAAGTTTCGGAGTCGTGAAACGTACTATATAGGGGGAAATGATTCATTGCCAGTGCCACTAAGTCGAGAAGAAGAAGTTACAGTCATTGCATCCTTTATGAATGGTGATTTACGAGCTAGAGATACACTAATTGAACGTAATTTACGTCTTGTTGTTTATATTGCTAGACGTTTTGATAATACGGGTACACCGATTGAGGATTTAATAAGTATTGGCTCTATCGGTTTAATAAAGGCGATTGAAACGTTCAATACAGATAAAAATATTAAGCTTGCCACATACGCATCTCGTTGTATTGAAAATGAGATTTTGATGCATTTACGTAAAACAAGTCGCATGAAGGGGGAAGTTTCATTAGATGAACCATTAAACTCCGATGCTGATGGAAACGAGTTGTTACTGTCTGATATTTTAGGAACTGAAGAGCATATTATTTTAGACAATGTAGAGAAAAAAATTGAGCGTCAACATATGTTTCATGCCATTAATTTACTAGGTGCGCGTGAACGATATATTATGGAATGTCGTTTTGGTCTCAATGGAAAAATTGAAATGACTCAAAAAGAGGTTGCTGATCATTTAGGTATTTCGCAATCATATATTTCCCGATTAGAGAAGAAAATTATTCAAGATTTACGTGAAAATTTGAATCAGCCAATATCTTAGAGAGGGAAATTTAACCTACCTAAAATTGGTCGTAGCTTTTGTGCATATTCTCGTTTCTCTCGGACAAACTGATGTCACGGTTTAGTCAGAGAATAACATCCGGAGGAATCGAATATGCGAACAAAAGTAGATCTTTGCGGCTTAGATACATCGACTTTGCCAATTTTAAAGCACGAGGAAATGAAGGAACTATTCATTCGTTTACAAGCTGGAGAAACTGAGATTAGAGAAGAGCTTGTAATGTGCAATTTAAGGTTAGTGCTCAGTATTGTCGGTAGATTTGCCTACAGGGGTGAACAGGCAGATGATTTATTTCAGGTAGGCTGTATTGGCCTCATGAAAGCCATTGATCATTTTGATTTGAAGCATAATGTACGATTTTCAACTTATGCTGTACCGATGATCATTGGTGAAATTCGTCGCCATCTGCGTGATCATCATGCATTGCGTGTTTCTCGTTCTCTAAGAGATATTGCGTATAAGGCAATGCAGGCAAAAGAGCAATGGATAACCGATAATTTACGAGAACCGACGATTGAAGAAATTGCTGAAATGATTGACATGAAAAAGGAAGATGTTTTATTTGCTTTAGATGCCATTCAAGACCCAGTTTCCTTACAAGAGCCCATTTATTCAGACGGTGGAGACGCTGTTTATATGATGGACCAATTACGTGATGATGATGTATCAGAAGATCAATGGGTTGCCTATGTGTCGGTAAAGGAAAGTTTACAAAAGCTAGATGAACGTCAACAAATGATTGTTGCAAAGCGTTTTTATTACGGTGAGACACAAACTGAAATTGCAAAAGAATTGGGGATTTCACAAGCGCAAATTTCACGTCTAGAAAAAAATGCAATTGAAACAATGCAGAAAGATTATAAGTAGAAAAACATGCGCATCCGAATTCAGGGTGCGCATTTTAATTTATATCAAAGGTATAAATTAAGTAGGGCTCCTCAGCAAAACGAGGGGTTGATTTCCGTTCCGACTAGGCGCTTTCCTGGAACGGAAATCATCCCTTCGTTTTGCCGAAGAGAGATTCCTTAATCATTTCATTTTCATTTAAACAACAATAAACACATAAATATAAAGAGAAAACATAGTTTGTTGAGATAAAACGATGTTGAGAGTAATTGATATAGGAGGGGTAAAATGCGTTTCTCAATGTTACAGCAAAAAGAAGTTATTGAAGCAGGCAACGGACGCTTTTTAGGGTTTGTGGTAGATGCAGAGGTATCTAAAGAAACAGGCTATGTAACGGCTTTTATGATTGCAGAGCCTCGTAAATATCTAGGCTTTTTTCGCGGAGAAGAATCTGTCAGGAAAGTGTATATGAAAGATGTACTTGTAGTTGGAAAGGATGTCATTTTAGTAAAAGCATTATCCTAAAGAGTAAAATTTTTATGATTATTAATTTTATGTGCCGGAAGATTTAAAATGTACTTTCACATAGGTCAGGCTATTCATTGATAATTCAAGCATTGCTTGTTACAATAAAGGAAACTATTGTTGTAAAGTTGGGAAAAACAGTGACAAAAATCTTAACAAATTTGAAGAAAATTAACGATTTTATACAAGCAGCAAAAAAACGTGCAAATCATAAAGCAGAGAATGTCCAAATTATTGCAGTGACAAAAGAAGTTTCTGTAGAAAGAACACAAGAAGCAATTGATGCAGGACTTATTCATTTAGGAGAGAACCGTCCTGAAGGCTTAAATCGTAAAATTGAAGCGATTCAAGCTGATGTACATTGGCATTATATCGGATCTTTACAAACACGTAAGGTAAAACAAGTTATTAATAGTATTGATTTTTTACATTCATTAGATCGTTTGAGTTTAGCACAAGAAATTGAAAAAAGAGCAGACAAACCTGTTAAATGCTTTGTACAAGTTAATGTATATGGTGAAGAATCAAAACATGGTGTATCGATTGAAGAAGTCCTGCCTTTTATTGAATCATTAAAGAGTTTTACAAAAATTCAAGTTGTTGGTTTAATGACAATGGCACCAAATACAGATGAGGATTCAACTATTCGCTCTGTTTTTAAGCAATTAAAACAATGTCAACAGCAAATAGCCGAGCAAGGATTCGCACATGCACCTTGTACCGAGTTATCAATGGGCATGTCTAATGACTTTGAAATTGCGGTAGAAGAAGGGGCTACATTTGTTCGAGTTGGAACGGCTCTTGTTGGAAATGAAAGAGGGGAATTGGATGAGCATGAAAAATAAAATTAAAAATTTCTTTTATCTTGAGGAAGAACTAGAAGAAGAAATCACGCAAGCTCCTATTCAACATCAACCCGTACAACAACAGCAACAGATTCAATCTGTGAAGCCTAAAAAAGTTATAAAAGAACGTAAGGCACCGGTTCAGGAAATTTTTCCGCAGAGTACAACATCTACAAACAACATTGTAAGTTTGCAGGCAGCAATGAATTCAAAAGGTTCAAAAGTTGTATTAGTTGAACCAAGAGTTTATGCCGAAGCACAGGACATTGCTGAACATTTAAAAAATAAGCGTGCAGCGATCGTCAATTTACAACGTATTGAGCGAGAGCAAGGTGTACGGATTATTGATTTTTTAAGTGGTACAGTTTATGCACTTGGCGGTGATATTCAAAGAATCGGTAAAGACATTTTCCTATGCACACCTGATAATGTAGAAGTATCTGGCGAAATTTCGAATTTTATTTTAGACGATAATTAATAGCGAGGATTGTAGTTTATATGACTTTTTATTTAATCTTGAAGTATGTGTCAATAGCATTTTATGCCTATTCACTAATGTTAGTCGCATATGTTTTAATGTCTTGGGTGCCAGCCGTCCAAAACTCATCAATAGGACGTTTATTAGCAAAAGTGTGCGAACCTTATCTTTCTATTTTTAGAAAATTTATTCCGCCAATTGGTATGATTGATATTTCACCTATCGTAGCAATATTTCTCCTTAATTATATTCAAAAAGGTCTTTTTATTGTTATTTTAAAAATATACGATATGTTGGCTTAAAAGAAATCCTCACGAATGGTGGGGATTTTTTATTTATGGGGAATACTAAATTTAACTTCTTTCAGCAAATGTTTTGGTAGCGAAAGCGAAGCGGCAGCGATAAAAGCGCCAAACCGGAACGGAAATCAACACCACGTTATGGTTAAGAGCCTTTTTTTATAAATCCTTAAAATACCAATGAAATTGAACTAGTAAAAGAGAGATAATAGAGGTGGAGTTATATGGAGCATTTAATACAGCATTTTAGAAAAGATGAACAGCCTTTTATCGAACAGGTTGTAAGCTGGCAGCATGAGGTAGAGGATCGATATGCTCCAAAGCTTACTGATTTTCTAGATCCTCGACAACGCTTTATTGTTGCATCGATCATTGGACAGTATGATACATTGAAAACAGCTAGTGCTGGGCTTTTTGATGATGCAGAAAGAGAACGTTTGCTGATTTATCCTACATATTATGAGCCTATGGAGGAAGATTTTCAGCTTACAGTATTTACGATTCAATATCCTGTGAAATTTGTACAACTACGGCATCCAGATGTTCTTGGAGCTTTATTATCATTAGGACTGAACCGTGGCAAATTCGGTGATATTCGTGTAAATGAACATCTAGTACAATTTGTAGTAGCGAATGAGGTAGCGGAATATGTACGCTTACATTTAACAGGCATCGGCAAAGTAAAGGTACATGTAGAATCGATTAAAGAGACGGAGCCATTGCTACAAAACGAGGAAGAGTGGCTAGAAGAGTCTCATACGGTTTCTTCTATGCGTTTAGATGTTATTATCTCCACTATTTTAAAAACTTCCCGTCAGAAGGCACAAGCATTAATTACAGGTAAAAAGGTACGTGTTAATTGGACTGAACGGGATACAGTTGCTTTTGAATTACAAGAAGGAGATATTTTATCTGTACGCGGAAGTGGTCGAATAAAAATTATGATGACTGAAGGCCGTACAAAAAAAGATAAAATTCGTTTGCAAATCGGTCGTTTGACCCAAAAAAGCTGAAAATCAAGTGAATTTCGTTAATTTTTACTGCTAAGTTGTTGGAACAATTGTATAATAGAAAGTACGAATGTACATGTAAAGGAGAGAAGGATCGTATGCCATTATCACCTATTGATATACATAATAAGGAGTTTACTAAATCCTTCAGAGGTTATGCTGAAGATGAAGTAAACGAATTTTTAGATCAAATTATTAAAGACTATGAAATTTTGCTACGTGAAAAAAAGGAAGTAGACAGACAATTAGAAATGTCCTTAGAACAAGCGAGACATTTTAACACTTTAGAGGAAACATTACAAAAATCAATTGTAGTCGCGCAAGAAGCAGCTGATGAAGTAAGAAGAAATTCTCAAAAAGAAGCTAAACTCATTGTAAAGGAAGCAGAAAAAAATGCTGATCGTATTATCAATGAGGCTTTAACGAAGGCTCGAAAAGTGACAATTGAAATTGATGAGCTGAAAAAGCAATCGAAGGTATTCCGTAATCGTTTTAAAATGCTTGTAGAGGCACAGCTGGATTTATTAAATGCAGACGATTGGGACCATTTGCTACAATATGATATTGACCTTACTGAAATTCAAACATCTGTTGAAGAAGCGCAGGAAGCCGATCAAGTTTAATCGTTGTTATTAGATATTTGAACGCAATAAGTGAAACTTGACGTGATTGTTTGATTTTCATATACTATTGAAATAGTAATTAATTTGAACAAATATGCAAACAGGCAGAGACGAAGACAGTATTTGTTAGGCGTAGTTAAAGCGATTTGGGGATAGTGTGAGCCCAAACAAGCAAATAACAATGAACATCACTTCGGAGCTAAATAACTGAATCAAGTAAGTTATTTCGTGATGCACGACGTTAACGTGCTTTAAGTGGTAGTACAATTTTGTACTACAATTAGGGTGGTACCGCGAGTATAAGCTTCTCGTCCCTTTGAGGGATTGAGAGGCTTTTTTATGTTCAAATGACGGAATGCTTCCATTTCTCTTGGTGGAGAATGGATGTATACTATGTTTGAACTTATACTTTCGTTGTTGAAATGTGTTGATTTTGCCAATAACTAGGACTTAGAGAAGGCATTTCACAAAAAGTACGCCATGTATATAAGTTGATTGGAGTGAAGGCTGGACGCCCCCCCAGGAAAGCGCTCAGCCGGAACGGAAATTAACCTCACGTTATAATGATGAGTCTAGCAACTGTCGTATGTGAATGTGCGCTTAAGTGCATTTGTTCTTTGTTTGTAAACATAAAGGAGGAATTGAAAAATGGTTGAGTACAAAGATACTTTATTAATGCCAAAAACAGATTTCCCAATGCGTGGAAACTTGCCGGCAAATGAACCGAAGATGCAAGAAAAATGGGATGGAATGGACATCAATAAATTACAGATGGAACGTACTAAAGGGCGCCCTGAATATGTGTTACATGATGGACCTCCATATGCGAATGGTGATATCCATATCGGACATGCTTTAAATAAAGTACTGAAAGATATGATTACGCGTCATCGTTCTATGACTGGCTACCATGTAAACTATATTCCAGGCTGGGATACACATGGTTTACCAATTGAGCAAGCACTTACGAACAAAGGTGTAAAGCGCAAAGAAATGTCTGTTGCTGAATTCCGTAAATTATGTGAAGAGTATGCTTACGAGCAAATCGACAACCAACGTACACAATTCCGCCGTTTAGGTGTTCGTGGTGATTGGGAAAATCCATATATTACATTGAAGCCTGAATTTGAAGCACGTCAAATTGAAGTATTCGGTAAGATGGCTGAAAAAGGCTATATTTATAAAGGTTTAAAACCAGTTTACTGGTCTCCATCATCTGAATCTGCACTTGCAGAAGCTGAGATTGAATATAAAGATGTTAAATCTGCTTCTATTTATGTAAGCTTTGCGCTTAAAGATGCTAAAGGTGTTGTCCCAGCAGACGCTAAAATGATCATTTGGACAACAACACCTTGGACGATTCCAGCGAACTTAGGGATTTCAGTAAACCCTGAATTTATCTATGTTGTTGTGGCAGTTGCAGATAAAAAATTCATCATTGCAAAAGAGTTATTAGAAACAGTTGCTAACGAACTTGAATGGGAAGCGTATGAAGTTGTTCAAGAAGTTAAAGGTGAAGCATTAGATCGAATTGTTGCACAGCATCCATTCTATGACCGTGAATCTCTTGTAATGATTGGAGAGCACGTAACTGCTGAAGCGGGTACTGGCTGTGTTCATACAGCACCAGGACACGGGGAAGATGACTATCATATTAGTAAACAATATGGTCTACCAATTCTTAGCCCTGTTGATAATAGCGGCTGCTATACAGATGAAGCACCTGGTTTTGAAGGTGTATTCTACAATGATGCAAACAAAATGGTCACTGAAAAATTAAAAGAAGTAGGTGCTTTAGAAAAGCTTAACTTCTTTACACACTCATATCCACATGACTGGCGTACGAAAAAACCAGTTATTTATCGTGCAACACCACAATGGTTTGCGTCTGTTGATGCATTCCGTGATGAGTTACTAGAGGCTGTAAAATCAACAGCATTTACACCTGCTTGGGGTGAAACTCGTCTTTATAATATGATTCGTGACCGTGGTGACTGGGTAATTTCACGTCAGCGTGCATGGGGTGTGCCAATTCCAATTTTCTATGCTGAAAATGGTGAGCCAATTATTACACCAGAAACAATTGCCCATATCTCAGCTTTATTCCGTGAACATGGATCAAATATTTGGTTCCAAAAAACAGCTAAAGAATTATTACCTGAAGGCTTCACACACCCTGGTAGCCCGAACGGCGAATTTACAAAAGAAAACGATATTATGGACGTTTGGTTTGACTCAGGCTCTTCTCACCAAGGTGTGCTAGTAGAACGTGGTATGAAATATCCAGCTGATCTATATTTAGAGGGCTCTGACCAACACCGTGGATGGTTTAACTCATCATTAATTACTTCTGTAGCTATTAATGGCTATGCACCATATAAGGGACTATTAACACATGGTTTTGTTTTAGATGGTGAAGGTCGTAAGATGAGTAAATCTTTAGGAAATGTTATTATCCCGAAAAAGGTTATGGATCAATACGGAGCAGATATTCTTCGTTTATGGGTTGCTTCTGTGGATTATACAGCCGACGTTCGTATCTCAATGGATATGTTGAAGCAAGTTTCTGAGGTTTATCGAAAAATCCGTAACACATTCCGTTTCTTACACGGAAATGTAGCTGATTTCGATGTAACGAAAGATCGAGTAGCATATGAGGATCTTCGTGAAATGGATCAGTACGTGTATATGCGCCTACAAGATGTTTTAAAAACTGTACGTGCTGCATATGATCGCTATGATTTCGCAGCTGTTTATCATGCGGTGAATAACTTTGTTGCAGTAGAATTATCTTCATTCTATTTAGATATTGCTAAAGATGTTGTGTACATCGAAGGCCATGACAACAAAGATCGTCGTGCGATGCAAACAGTTATTTATGACACATTAATGACATTAGTAAAAGTGATGTCACCTATTATTCCTCATACAAGTGACGAGATGTGGTCTTACTTACATGCTCAAGGTGTTGTAGAAGAGGTATCTGTACAATTAACAGACTTCCCAGAGGTAAATGAACATGATAACTTCGAAAGTCTACGTGCAGAATGGGTGAAAATTATTGATGTTCGTGATGATATTTTAAAAGCATTAGAAGAAGCTCGTAATGCAAAAACAATCGGTAAATCTCTGGAAGCGAAAGTGACAGTTTATGCGAAAGAAGATGTGGCAGCATTATTAAATGATGCAAGCATTGATTTTGCACAACTTTCAATCGTTTCTGCCTTTGAAGTAGCATCAATAGAAGCTGCTCCTGCAGATGCATTAGCTCTAGAACATGCATCAATTGTTGTAGAGAAGGCAACAGGTGAAAAATGTGAGCGTTGCTGGTCTATTTCTGAAACGGTCGGTTCAAATGAAACACAACCAACAGTGTGCGCGCGTTGTGCAGAAGTTGTAGAAAAGTATTACGTTTAAACTATTCAAACAATTTTTTAAACTAAAAATAAGAATCTGCATTCTATGTAATTAATAACGCAAGTCTCCTTAAATAATGGGGGGCTTGCGTTGTTTACTTTGTCATTGAGGTTTCTAGCAGATTCTTTTTTGTTATGGAGTGACTTTTTCAAAAATTTGAATGCTTCATTTACGTGTTATGAACTATTTAAATAATATTTCTTGCGTATTGCGGTAGTCAGTTGGTGATATACCGACATATTTCTTAAATGTAAGGCTGAAATAATTAGGTGTGTTGAAACCACAGATGGAGGAGATTTTTTCAATGGTGTAATCGTATTTTCGTAAATACGGCAGTGTCTTGATGATACGTGTAATGGCTACATAATCAACAAAATTCCGACCAGACTCTTTTTTAAACAATCTACTAAAATGTGTAGAGCTAAAGTTGATATATTTGGCAACAGCACTGATCGTAAGTTGTTCATCATAGTGCTCTTCGATATATTGGATAGCCTTTTGGAGTTGTTCTTGTTTTGTTAAATCTTCATAAAATCGTATATGAAGATTATGGACGGGCGGTTTCCTCCGTGCCTTTCGAGCTTGGCTATAGGATTCCTTGACTTGCATGGCGTCCTGAAAAACTCCACCAATCCCCATAAAAAGATGGATGCAATGATCTTTTTTTAGAACTTCAATAACCTCATGTAAACAAGCTATCCCCTCAGACCAATTCTTAAATGATGTGTATTCATTAGGAATGCGCATAAGCAACAGTAAGTAACGTTCAAAATGTAAAAATGATAGTGGTGCTTTACTAGCAAAGTTTTGGTGAAACACATTCGTTATAACACTACTTGCATCATGAGGGATAGGTCGACCTTCATTCACATCTATATAGCCCTGGATTAAAAACACGATATTTGGGATACAATGCCTCGATAAAAAAGAGGATGACTGGATTATTTCCTGCTCACTTTCAACCTCTCCTCGTATAAGACGTTTTAAAAATGCTTCTCGGAAAGGTGAAGTATGGCCTTGCGAAATTTGCTGTGATAACTCAAGCATGGTAAGAGTACTCGCCTGTTTTTCTTTGTAGAAAGTATAAAGCTTTTTAACAATTCGTAGAAATTTTGCTTTCTGTAATGGTTTTATAAGAAGTGCGGGCAAACTTAGTTCAATTGCTATACCAGTTGAGTAGGTAAGGTGTTCTGCAACAATAGGGATAATTATACTATTAGGATAATTTCTTTTTAACCGATTTATCTTTACCCAGTCAAATAAACGGTTAATTTCATAGAAAATGATGGTGGAAATTTCTGTTTTGGGTTCTTCACAGTTAATAAAGGTATTAGGTAGAAATTCTTCTAGCCAGTAGTCCATTTGTTGTTTCTCATTCGAATTTTCAATGTACCAAACAATATTTATAATGCTAACAGCTCCCTTCTCTTGTAAATAAAAACAATAAAAACATTTTAACTTAAAATAGCATTTTTTTGTACTAATACAGCAATAATTTGTAACTATTTTATAGATTAAATAGAATAGAATAATTGTAGTGAATAATAATTTGAAATTTCAGATAATTATTTACTTATATAGAAAGGGGGAGTTGGAATATGGCAGAAGTAGGGAGTAAAGATTATGAATACGTGGAAGCAGGAACTATAGATGTAAAGGATCTTCCACCACTCGATGCAACTACTAACAAAATTATGAAAGATGAGTTTACTACAGGTTTTAGCTTAACGGTATTTTATTTCATTTTAATTTTTAGTATTCCAGTTATGAACTGGTTCGCTCCAGAGCTTGCTTTTAAGAAAATTTGGGGTGGTATGACAGTTACATGGTTTGTGACAACAGTCGTTATGATGGTAATGGCCTTTATTATTGCGTATGTGCATACAGCATTGTACGAAAAACGCTTAAAGAAATACGAAATATTTAATAGCTAAGGGGGGATATGTTGAATGATGAAAGCTCTATTAGAACCGAAGATGTTAATGACTATTTTTTTAATGGGAACAATTGTATACATTACGTATTTAACGAAAAGAAATGCAACTGCATCCGATTTCTTTGTTGGGGGACGAAGTTTTGGGTGGTTTACAAATGGTTCGGCAATTGGGGGAGACTATTTAAGTGCAGCTACATTTCTTGGGATAGCCGGTTTAACTTTTCAATTAGGGTATGATGGTGCTTATTATGCATTTTGCTTCTCCATTGGATTAACGTTGTTAGCTATTTTTGTAGCTGGTCCATTACGACGTTTTGGCGCATTTACTGTTGCCGATTTTTTAGCCTATCGTTTTCATAGTAGACGAGCTCGGCTAGTAGCGGTAGCTGTTGTTTTAGCGATTTCTGGTTTTTATGCAGCGCCACAATTATTAGGAGCGGCACAAATTTTAAGTATGTTTTTTGGGACTTCATATGAATTCGGCATCATCTTTACTTGTATAGTAATGATTTTTTATGTAGGAATAGGCGGTATGAAAGGAACAACAATCAACCAAGCTTTAGAGCTTTGGATTCGCCTTGGTGCGTTTATTGTTATGTTGATTACAGCAATTTATGGTGGTTTGCATTACGATAAGATTTTAGCTGCTATTAATTCATTCAGCGGCCCGATTGCAGGAACCTCACCATATGCACTAGATGGAAAGGATATTAATTTTGATGGTGCTGCTTGGACAGGGACGGGCTTTTATTTCCCTACATTTTGGCAAACTATCAGTATGACAATAGGTTTAGCATTAGGTACAATTGGTCTGCCGCATATATTACTAAGGTTTTATACGAATCCGAGTGCGAAGGCGGCTCGTAAATCTGCATTAATGGCGATTGGAATTGCAAGTACGTTTTTCTTATTAGCTGTATTTTTAGGTGTTGTAGGTCGTTCTATTTTTATCTCGGGTACAGCAAGTGAGGAAGTAATGCGCGATTTAGTACTTGGCGGAAACAATATGGTTATTCCTACAACAGCACTTGCACTTGGAGGCAAATGGCTTCTTGGGCTAGTCATAGCAGGTGCATTTGCGGCCATATTCTCAAATTTATCAGGGTTATTTATTACAAGCTCAGGTGCATTAGCTCACGATTTATATGCAAGCATTATGAAAAAGGATATTACAGAAAAACAACGCGTTATTGCAGGAAAAGTAGCAATTGTTTTATTAGGTATTTTATATGGAGCATTGGGCTTATTAGTTAAGGACGCATCCATTGGACATTTAGTGGCACTAGCCTTTACTGTTGCGGCAAGTACCTTTACACCAATATTTATTTTAGGTATTTGGTGGAGAGGGATGACAGAAAAAGGAGCGATCGCAGGTTTACTCATTGGTCTTGGTGTATCTATGTGG
Source organism: Lysinibacillus sp. NPDC094403 (assembly GCF_050278745.1). Classification (NCBI taxonomy): domain Bacteria; kingdom Bacillati; phylum Bacillota; class Bacilli; order Caryophanales; family Bacillaceae; genus Lysinibacillus; species Lysinibacillus sp. NPDC094403. The sequence continues at coordinate 555,900 of NZ_JBNNTL010000001.1, forward strand.
ATGATTTTTCTGCCAGGAACACTACCAAGCTTCTTACAATTTAAAATTCCTGGCATAGTAACAGTACCAGTGGGCTTCTTATCAGTTGTTATTGTGTCATTATTAGATAGAAAAGTACCAGCTGATGTTAATGATTTCATGAAGCGTGTGCATTCAAAAGAGTCAGAAACAGTCTAATAACTTTTGCATCGGTATAACCTTAAATTTGAAAAGCTATTGCCATTACTTATGAAGTGATGGTAATAGCTTTTTTTTGAGGGAACGAAAGTGACGACTAGAAGAGTAAGAGCGACGGGAAGAGGAGTCGAAGTGAAGGATAGAAAGGCGAAAGCGACGGAAGAAACCCAGAGTGACGGAAAGAAAGCCAAGAGCGACGGAAGAAACCCGGAGTGACGGAAAGAAGAGCCAGAGCGACGGAAGAAACCCAGAGCGACGGAAAGAAGAGCCAAAGCGACGGAAAGAAAGCCGAGAGCGAGGAAGAAACCCAGAGCGAGGAAGAAACCCAGAGCGACGGAAAGAAGAGTCAAAGCGACGGAAGAAACCCAGAGTGACGGAAAGAAGAGCCAAAGCAACGGAAAGAAAGCCGAGAGCGACGGAAGAAACCCAGAGCGACGGAAAGAAGAGTCAAAGCGACGGAAAGAAGAGCCAAAGCGACGGAAAGAAGAGCCAAAGCGACGGAAAGAATAGCCGAAGCGACGGAAGAAACCCAGAGCGACGGAAAAAAGAGTCAAAGCGACGGAAAGAAAGCCAAGGGCGACGGAAAGAAGAGCCGAAACGACGGATACAAAGTCGAAAATGACGGATAGCTCAGCGAACGCCCACAAGAAAGCGCCAATAGGAGCAAAAATCAACCCCACATAAAGTATTGATCAATATTTTCATGCTATATTAGTTATTCTGAGATGGGCTGTTATGGTAGAATAGGTTAGATGTTGAGCGAACGGAGGAGTGTCTGTGTATAAATATTATGGATTGGCCGCATTCGTGATTATTTTAGATCAATGGACAAAATGGCTAATTGTGAAAAATATGGAGTTTGGTGAAAGAATTTCAGTATGGGATCCGTGGTTTGGGATATTGTCTCATCGAAATAGAGGAGCCGCATGGGGAATGTTAGAAGGACAAATGTGGTTATTTAGCATTGTCACGATAGGCGTTATTTGTGCTATCCTATACTTTTATCATAAAGAGGCGAAGGGTAAACCTATTTTTCAAGTAGGCTTAATGCTTTTATTAGGCGGAGCTGTAGGTAATTTTATTGACCGTATATTTAGAGGTGAAGTGGTCGATTTTGTACATGTCTTAATTCCAGTAATTAATTATGATTTCCCAATCTTCAATATTGCGGATGCTGCTTTAACAATTGCGGTAGTGATATTAATGATTGGCTTAATCGTTGAAGATAAAAAAGAAAAGAAACAGGTGAAATAATGACGCAAGTATCATATACAATGGAAGAACAACAAAAGGGAGAGCGCATTGATAAGGCTCTTTCAAGTGTGCAATCAGAATGGTCGCGTACACAAATTGGTAATTGGATTACTGAGGGCATTGTCAAAGTTAATGGAGAGACTGTAAAGGCGAAGTATAAGGTAAAAGCGGGGGATATTGTAGAAATAGATGTACCCGAAGCTGAGCCTTTAGATGTCATTGCTGAAAACTTAGACCTTGATATTGTTTATGAAGATGCAGATGTTCTTGTTGTGAATAAACCAAAGGGCATGGTTGTACATCCAGCGCCGGGACATATGACGGGTACTCTCGTTAATGGTTTAATGTATCATTGTAAGGATCTATCGGGGATCAATGGCGTTATGCGTCCGGGAATTGTGCATCGTATTGATAAGGATACATCAGGATTATTGATGGTTGCTAAAAATGATGCAGCTCATGAATCGTTAGTGAATCAGCTAGTAAATAAAACAGTGACACGTAAATATACTGCGCTAGTTCACGGGCATATTGCACATGATAAAGGAACAATTGATGCACCTATTGGACGAGATCAAAAAGATCGTCAAAAACAAGCAGTTGTCGACAACGGTAAGCATGCAGTAACCCACTTCCAAGTTATCGAACGCTTTGGTGACTATACTCTAGTAGAATGTCGTTTAGAAACAGGACGAACTCATCAAATCCGTGTCCATATGAATTATATTGACTTCCCACTTGTTGGTGATCCAAAATATGGACCAAAGAAGACAATAGACTTTGGTGGACAAGTATTACACGCGGGTGTATTAGGCTTCGATCATCCTACTTCAGGTGAATATTTGGAGTTTGAAGCAACAATTCCTGCTGATTATGAACAATTATTACTTGATTTAAGAAATAGGCATTGACGTATAGAAAAAGAAGGTCTATACTAACGACAGTGAATGAACAACTTAACTAAATATTCACCTTTAATGGCAGTCCAGAGAGGCTGAGAAGGTACATGTGAATGTGTTGTGAAAATTTGTGCTGCAAATTTTTCGACATACTATTTGAACACGTATTTTAACCCTCTCAGGCTATTCGCCTCGAGAGGTTTTTTTATGGACACATGGCCAACAATAGATAGAAGAGAGGAGGAAACTTACATGGCAAAAAATGAATTATTAGATGGGCCATCTATGGCGAGAGCGTTAACACGCATTGCACACGAAATTATTGAACGCAATAAAGGAATCGATGAATGTATTTTAGTGGGTATTAAAACACGAGGTGCTTTTCTCGCAAAACGCCTTGCAGAAAGAATTGAAAAAATTGAAGGTAAACCAATTCGTACTGGGGAGCTTGATATTACACTTTATCGAGATGATCTATCAACAAAGCATGAAAACGAGCAGGCGCATGTTGAGCAAGTTGATATTGATTACGTTGTAGGTAATCAAAAGATAATTCTAGTTGATGATGTATTATATACTGGGCGTACAGTACGAGCAGCACTAGATGCAGTGATGGATTTAGGACGACCTGCACAAATTCAACTGGCTGTCCTTATCGACAGAGGTCACAGAGAGCTTCCAATACGCGCAGATTATGTTGGTAAAAATGTTCCAACATCTGGAACTGAACGTATTGTCGTAAATTTACAAGAAGTAGACGGAGAAGATTGCGTCAATATTTATAAAGAAGATTAACTATAAAGTGAGGAAACACTATGTCAAATGCAGTATTAGATATCAAGGATAAACCGACCCCAATCCAACTAGTGACATTAAGTTTCCAACACATGTTTGCCATGTTTGGGTCAACGATCTTAGTTCCTCAGTTGGTAGGTCTTAGTCCAGCGATTGCCCTATTAACAAGTGGGATTGCTACACTGTTCTTCTTATTAATTACGAAATTTCAAGTGCCCGCATATTTAGGATCATCATTTGCCTTTATTGCGCCGATTTTACTTGCGGCGGGAGGTTTAAATAAAGATGGTTTAAGTGTAAATCCGGGTCATGCAATGATTGGTGCTATGGCAGTCGGGATTACATATGGTATCGTATCCCTGGTCATCTGGAAAAGCGGCTATAAATGGATCATGAAAATTTTGCCACCGATTGTGGTGGGCCCAGTAATTATGGTAATTGGACTTGGGTTATCAGGTACAGCAGTCAATATGGCGATGAATGTAGATGGTAAATATAGCTTTTTACACTTCTCAGCAGCGTTAGTAACATTATTTACAGCCATTATTTTCACGATTGCCTTTAAAGGCATTTTAAGTACAATGCCGATCTTAATTGGCTTAATCGTAGGATATGTTTACTCAATGATTATCGGCATTGTTGATTATTCACCAATTGCCAAAGCAGATTTCTTTGCACTACCAAACTTCTTAATCCCAGGTGTTCACTATGACTTTGAAATCACAACAAAGATACTCCTAACAATGGTGCCAATCGTTATCGTAACTATTTCAGAGCATATTGGTCACCAATTAGTATTAGGTAAAGTTGTTGATCGAGACTACATTAAAGAGCCGGGCTTACACCGTTCACTTTTAGGGGATGGAATTGGAACATTTATCAGTGCATTAATCGGTGGTCCACCGAAAACAACTTACGGTGAAAATATCGGAGTTCTTGCTATCACTCGTGTATACAGCGTATACGTTATCGCAGGAGCAGCAGTCGTAGCAATTTTACTTTCATTCTTCGGGAAAGCAATGGCAGTTATTGCAACGATTCCAACAGCAGTACTTGGTGGAGTTTCGATTTTACTCTTCGGTATAATTGCAGCAAGTGGATTACGAATGTTAGTTGATAATCATATCGACTTTGGTAATAGTCGTAACTTGGTCATTGCCTCAGTTATTTTAGTAATTGGTATCGGTGGTGCGAAGTTCGTCATTTCAGAATCACTAAGTATCGAAGGTATGGCATTAGCAGCGATTATCGGTGTTCTTTTAAATGCTATCCTTCCAGGTAAAAAAGAAGCAGAAATACCAGTACCATACAATCAAAATAAAAATTCATAGAAGTACCTTTTAATGAATTGTCCAGAGAGGCAAAAAAAGGGAAGTTGTAGTCAAACTAGAAGTAGGACTGTATCCTGCTGTAGTTTGTCACGCCTCCTTATGCCTCGTTGATGACATCAGCGGGGCTTTTACTATATTCAGCTTACTGAATACGGAACGTTTATACATAGACGTTCATGAAACACAATCTAATGGAGGCATATGATGAAGAACTTATTATCGATGGAACATTTAACAACTGAAGAAATTAACCACATTCTAGATCGTGCGCAAGCTTTTGAAAATGGTGAAGCATCATTGTTATCTAGAGAATACAACGTAGCAAACTTATTTTTTGAACCGAGTACACGTACGAAAACGAGTTTTGATATGGCAGAGCGCAAAGTCGGCTGTACGGTTATCCCGTTTGATGCTAGTTTTTCGAGCGTGACTAAAGGGGAAACACTGTACGATACGGTAAAGACGTTAGAAATGATTGGTATGGATGCAGTAGTCATCCGAGCAAAAGAAGATGAGTATTACAACGAACTACTTGAAGGCATCGATGTGGCAATCATTAACGCAGGTGACGGTGCTGGTCAACATCCATCACAATCATTACTGGATCTTTATACGATAAAAAAAGAGTTTGGTTCTTTTAAAGGATTGAATGTGACAATCGCAGGAGATATATCTCATAGCCGTGTGGCGAAATCGAATGCATTAGCGTTACAGCGATTGGGGGCAAATGTTCATTTCCTTTGTCCAGAAGAATGGGCAGGCAATTTCGAAGCACACCATTCATGGGATGACTTAATCGAAATAAGTGATGTTATTATGTTACTTCGTGTGCAGCATGAGCGTCATAAGGTTAATAAAAGCTTCTCAAAAGAGAGCTATCATCAAGAGTACGGTTTAACAATTGAACGTGAGAAACAAATGAAGGAAAAGGCAATTATTATGCATCCAGCACCGGTCAATCGTGATGTAGAAATTGCTTCAGAGCTAGTAGAATGCGAGCGTTCTCGAATTTTCGAACAAGTTCGAAATGGAGTATATACACGGATGGCTATTGTCGAAACAATTTTAAAGGGGAGAGAATAATATGACAAAGGTTCTTCAAAATGTACAAATGTTAAATGAACAAGGCGAGCTACAAGCAGTCAATATCGCTATGGCAGATGGCAAAATTACTGCAATTGGACAAAACATAAATGTCGCAGGCGCAGAAATTATAGAAGGTAATGGTTTAGTTGTTGCACCAGGGTTTGTCGACGTACACACACATCTACGTGAGCCAGGCTTTGAACATAAAGAAACAATTGCTACAGGTTCAGCATCAGCAGCAAAAGGCGGCTTTACAACAATTTGTGCGATGCCAAACACAAAACCAGTTCCAGATTCAGTAGAAAATATGCAGTTGATTAACGGTCTTATTAAAGAAAGTGCAGTTATTCGAGTACTTCCATACGGCTCTTTAACAAAGGACATCTCAGGTGAGGTTCGCACAAGTATTGAAGAATTAAAAGCACATGGAGCTGTTGCATTTTCAGATGATGGTGTTGGAATCCAGCTTGCATCAACAATGTATGAGCAAATGAAGGATGCCGCACAGCACGATATGGTAGTTGTAGCACACTGCGAAGATAATTCATTAATTTATGACGGTGTTATGCATGAAGGGAAGCGCAATCAAGAGCTTGGTTTACCAGGGATTCCATCGATTTGTGAATCCGTTCAAATTGCGCGAGATGTTCTATTAGCAGAAGCTGCTGGTGCACGCTACCACGTTTGTCACGTATCAACGAAGGAATCTGTACGTGCAGTACGAGACGCTAAAGCAGCAGGTATTCGTGTCACTGCAGAAGTTTGCCCGCATCATTTATTACTTGAAGAAATGGATATTCCATCGGATGATGCAAACTGGAAAATGAACCCGCCGTTACGCGCTGCAGATGATAAAGACTCACTACACGCAGCTATGATGGATGGAACAATCGATTGTATCGCTACAGATCACGCTCCACATACAGTAGAAGAAAAATGCTGTGGCATGGTAGGAGCACCGTTTGGCATTGTAGGCTTTGAAACAGCCTTCCCACTACTTTACACACAGTTTGTAGAAACAGGGAAATGGACTTTAAAACAGTTGATTGACTGGATGTCTGTAAAGGCAGCTCAAATTTTTGATTTACCATACGGCACATTAGAAGTTGGAGCTTCAGCAGATATGATTTTAATAGATTTAAATAAAGAACAAACAATTGATGCAGAAGGCTTTGTATCAAAAGGACGCAATACACCATTCAATGGTTGGGTTGCAAAAGGATGGCCAGTCCTAACAATTTTTGAAGGCAATATCGTATACCAGGAGGCAGAGTAATGAAAAAACGTTTACTTATTTTAGAAGATGGCACAGTATTTACAGGTACAGCGTTCGGCAGTGAGCGAGCTTCACAAGGTGAGGTTGTATTCACAACAGGGATGACAGGTTATCAGGAAACAATTTCAGATCCTTCGTTCTACGGACAAATCGTAACGTTAACTTACCCTTTAATCGGTAATTACGGTATTAACCGTGATGACTTTGAATCTATCACACCTGCTATTCGTGGATTTGTAGTTCGTGAATTAGCAAAAACACCTTCAAACTTCCGTTGTGATTTAACGGTAGATGAGTACTTAACTTCAAAGGATATCCCGGGGATTGAAGGGATCGATACACGAAAATTAACACGCATTATTCGCAGTAAAGGGTCAGTAAAAGCTATTTTAACAGCGGCTGATGAAGAAGTTAATGTGGATGAAATCGTGGCAAAATTGCAGGCAACACCAGCTATTACGAACCATGTACATGAAGTATCACCGAAAGCAGCCTACCCATCACCAGGTCGAGGCAAACGCGTAGTATTAATAGACTTTGGTATGAAACATGGTATTCTTCGTGAGTTAAACAAACGTGATTGTGATGTGCTAGTTGTACCTTACAATACTTCAGCAGCAGAAATTTTAGCTTGGCATCCAGATGGCATCATGCTTTCAAATGGCCCAGGTAACCCTGAAGATGTGCAAGAGGGTATTGAAACAGTACGCAATTTAATCGGAAAAGTGCCTATGTTCGGTATTTGCTTAGGCCACCAAATCTTCTCACTAGCATGTGGTGCGCGAAGCTTCAAATTACCATTTGGTCACCGTGGTGGTAACCATCCAGTAAAAGATTTACGTACTGGTCGTACTGATTTAACATCTCAAAATCATGGCTATGCAGTCGACATTGATTCATTAAAAGATACAGATTTAGAATTAACACATATTGCATTAAATGATGGTACTTGTGAGGGTGTGCGTCACAAGAAATATCCAATCTTCACAGTGCAATATCACCCAGAAGCATCACCAGGTCCAGAGGATTCAAATCACCTATTTGATGAATTTATCGAAATGATGGAAGTAGAAGCAGGGAAGGGGAAACAACATGCCTAAACGTACAGATATTGAAACTATTTTAGTAATCGGATCAGGTCCAATCGTTATCGGACAAGCAGCAGAATTTGACTACGCAGGAACACAAGCTTGTCTTTCACTAAAAGAAGAAGGCTATCGTGTTATCTTAATAAACTCAAATCCTGCGACAATTATGACAGATACAGAAATTGCCGACAAAGTATATATTGAGCCAATTACACTTGAGTTTGTATCACGTATTTTACGTAAAGAGCGTCCAGATGCTATCCTACCAACACTTGGTGGTCAAACTGGTTTAAACATGGCTATTGAATTAGATAAATCAGGAATTTTAGATGAGCTTAATATTGAAATTCTTGGTACAAAATTAGAGGCGATCCATAAAGCAGAAGACCGTGATCTATTCCGTAATTTAATGTATGAACTAGGTGCTCCAGTACCTGAATCAGATATTATCCATAACTTAGACGAAGCGAAAAACTTTGTAGCGAAAATTGGCTACCCAGTAATCGTTCGCCCTGCCTTCACACTTGGTGGTACAGGCGGCGGTATTTGCTACAACGATCAAGATCTAGAGGAAATTGTGACATCTGGTCTAAAATATTCGCCAGTAACACAATGTTTACTAGAAAAATCAATCGCTGGTTATAAAGAAATCGAATATGAAGTAATGCGTGATGCTGCTGACAACGCAATCGTTGTATGTAACATGGAAAACGTTGACCCAGTTGGTATTCATACAGGTGATTCCATCGTAGTTGCACCTACGCAAACACTTTCGGACCGTGAAAACCAAATGCTACGTAATATCTCTTTAGATATTATCCGTGCACTAAAAATCGAGGGTGGCTGTAACGTACAATTAGCTCTTGATCCATATAGCTTTAATTACTATGTAATCGAAGTAAACCCACGTGTATCTCGTTCATCAGCGTTAGCGTCAAAAGCAACAGGCTATCCAATTGCAAAGCTAGCAGCAAAAATCGCAGTTGGTTTAACATTAGATGAAATCAAAAACCCTGTAACAGGTTCAACGTATGCTTGCTTCGAGCCAGCTCTAGACTACATCGTAGCAAAAATCCCACGCTGGCCATTCGATAAATTCGAATCAGCAAAGCGTAATCTTGGTACACAAATGAAAGCGACGGGTGAAGTAATGGCACTTGGTCGTACATTTGAGGAAGCGATGCTAAAAGCAGTGCGTTCTCTTGAAACAGGTCAAGTTCACTTAGAGCTGAAACATGCAGAAGAAAACACTGATTCTTGGATTGAAAAACGTATTCGTAAAGCTGGTGACGAGCGTCTATTCTTCATCGGTGAAGCACTTCGTCGCGGTGTAACAATTGAGCAAATTCATGAATGGTCTGAAATTGACTTATTCTTCTTAAATAAATTCAAAAACATCGTAGATATGGAGCAAACACTTGCTGACAATAAAAACGATAAAGACGTATTACGTACAGCAAAACGTCTAGGCTTTGCAGATAAAAAAATTGCTGAGCTTTGGGAAACAACTCCAGAAGAAGTATATGCATATCGTAAAGAACATGGCATTGTCCCAGTATATAAAATGGTCGATACATGTGCAGCGGAGTTTGAATCTGAAACACCATACTTCTATGGCACATATGAGGATGAAAACGAATCGATTAAATCAGACAAGCCATCAGTTGTTGTACTTGGTTCTGGTCCAATCCGTATTGGTCAAGGGGTAGAATTCGACTACGCAACAGTACACTCAGTATGGGCAATTCAAGAAGCGGGTTACGAAGCAATTATTATTAACTCGAATCCAGAGACAGTATCAACGGACTTCTCGATTTCAGATAAATTATACTTTGAGCCATTAACAATCGAAGATGTTATGCATATTATCGATCTTGAGCAACCAATTGGTGTAGTTGTACAATTTGGTGGTCAAACAGCTATTAATCTAGCTGATAAATTAGTTGCCAATGGTGTGAAAATCCTAGGAACAACTCTTGAAGATATCGACCGTGCGGAAAACCGAGACAAATTCGAGCAAGCATTACGCGACTTGAACATTCCACAGCCACTAGGTCAAACAGCTGTATCTACGGAAGAAGCACTTGCTATTAGTGAACGTCTAGGCTTCCCTGTACTAGTTCGTCCTTCATACGTGCTAGGTGGACGCGCGATGGAAATCGTCTACAACCAAGAGGAATTAAAACACTATATGGAGAACGCAGTAGAAGCATCTCCTGATCATCCAGTATTAGTAGACCGCTACTTAACTGGTCAAGAAATTGAAGTAGATGCAATTTGTGACGGTGAAAATGTATTAATTCCAGGTATTATGGAGCATATCGAACGTGCAGGGGTTCACTCTGGTGACTCTATCTCTGTATACCCTCCACAAAAATTAACACAAGTGCAAAAAGATACGTTAGTGGATTATACAACTCGCCTTGCAAAAGGTCTTGGCATCGTAGGCTTAATGAACATTCAATATGTAATTTCACAAGGCGAGGTATACGTCATCGAGGTTAACCCTCGTTCATCTCGTACAGTACCGTTCTTAAGTAAAATTACAAACATTCCGATGGCGAATATCGCAACGAAAGCGATTCTTGGCAAATCAATCGTAGAACAAGGCTATCCAACAGGCTTAGCGCAAGAGCAAAAAGGTGTCTTCGTTAAAGTACCAGTATTCTCATTCGCTAAATTACGCCGTGTTGACATTACACTAGGACCTGAAATGAAATCAACAGGTGAAGTAATGGGTAAAGATGCAACATTAGAAAAAGCACTTTACAAAGGCTTAGTTGCAGCAGGTATGGAAATTCGTACAGAAGGCACAGTATTGTTCACTGTGTCCGATAAAGATAAAGAAGAAGCAATTGCACTTGCAAAACGCTTCTCAACAGTAGGCTATCGTATTGTCGCTACTGAAGGTACAGCTAAAGCATTTGAAGCGGCAGGTGTACGCACAGATGTAGTTGGCAAAATCGGTGCAAAAGGTGAAACATTAATCGATTTAATACAAAACGGTGAGGCACAGCTTGTTGTTAACACATTAACGAAAGGCAAGCAGCCGGCACGTGATGGCTTCCGAATCCGTCGTGAGTCAGTTGAAAACGGCGTACCTTGCTTAACTTCATTAGACACAGCAGAAGCGATGGTCCGTGTTATTGAATCAATGACTTTTACAGCAGAACAAATGCCAAAAGCGGAGGTAGTACACTAATATGATTCGTCAAGAGAAAATGACGGTCGTCTCTCAAAAGCAAATTGCGACAAACATTTTCGAATTGACACTTCGTGGAGAACTGGTTCAGGATATGACACCTGGCCAGTTTGTCCATGTAAAGGTGTCAGATTCAATGGAGCCGCTTTTACGTCGACCAATCAGTATTGCAAACATAGATAAAGACAACAATGAATTTACAATGATTTATCGTGCGGAAGGTCGCGGAACACAAGTTTTAGCGACAAATCGAGAAGGACAGCTTGTTAATGTCCTTGGTCCAATCGGTAATGGGTTCCCTGTAGAAGCGGTAAAAGAGGGAGGTACAGCCCTACTAGTTGGCGGAGGAATCGGTGTACCACCATTACATGAGCTTTCTAAGCAATTAAATGCTCGTGGTGTTAAAACAATCCATGTACTTGGCTTCCAAACAGAGGATGTATGTTTCTATGAGGAACAATTCAGTGCGCTTGGAGAAACACATTATGTAACGGTTGACGGTTCAAAAGGAACAAAGGGCTTTGTTACAAATGTATTAGAGTCACGAGCACCTGAATTCGATGTATTCTATTCTTGTGGTCCGCTACCAATGTTAAAAGCATTAGAAGGTTTCTATCCAGAAAAAGAAGGTTATTTATCATTTGAAGAGCGTATGGGCTGTGGTATCGGTGCTTGTTTCGCATGCGTATGTAAAACAACAGATCAAGTAGCAAAGGATTATGTCAAAGTATGCTCTGACGGTCCAGTTTTCCCGAAAGGTACGGTGGCATTATGAGTCGTTTAAACATTCAATTACCAGGCTTAGATTTGAAAAATCCAATAATGCCAGCATCCGGCTGCTTTGGCTTTGGCCGTGAATATGCACAGCTTTATGATTTATCAAAGCTAGGCGCTATTATGATTAAAGCTACGACTGTGGAAACACGTCCCGGCAATCCAACTCCACGCGTAGCAGAAACAGCAGCGGGGATGTTGAATGCAATTGGTTTACAAAATCCCGGCATTGAAAAAGTAATGAATGAAGAATTAAAGTTTTTAGAAGCGTATGATGTGCCAATCATTGCAAATGTTGCTGGTACAGAAACAGCAGATTACGTAGAAGTTGCGCAACGCATTTCTACTGCACCAAATGTTAAAGCATTAGAGCTTAATATTTCTTGTCCGAACGTTAAATGTGGTGGTATTCAATTTGGTACAGACCCTGCAACTGCACGTGAGCTAGTTAAAGCTGTTAAAGCTGTTTCTGAAGTACCTGTATACGTGAAATTGTCTCCTAATGTAACGAATATCGTAGAAATTGCACAAGCTGTTGAAGCGGGTGGTGCAGACGGCATTACAATGATTAATACACTAATTGGTATGCGTTTAGACGAGCGTACAGGTAAACCAGTGATTGCCAATGGTACAGGTGGCTTATCTGGTCCTGCTGTAAAGCCAGTTGCGATTCGCATGGTCTATGAGGTGTATAAGGCTGTCAATATTCCGATTATTGGGATGGGTGGCGTGACAGAAGCGCAGGATGTTATTGACTTTATGTCGGCCGGCGCATCTGCAGTTGCTGTTGGAACAGCAAACTTCGTCGATCACTTCGTTTGCCCAAATATTATTGATGAACTACCAGCAAAGCTCGATAAATTAGGAGTGGAGCATATTTCAGAAATTATCGGAAGGAGCCATCGCTCATGAATACAAAACCAATACTTGCACTAGATTTTCCTGGTGAAGCTGAAGTATTTAACTTTCTAAAGCACTTTAACGAGCCTCTTTTCGTGAAAATTGGTATGGAATTATATATGCAAGAAGGGCCAGATATTGTACGTAAGGTAAAAGATCTAGGTCATGATATTTTTCTAGATTTAAAATTACATGATATTCCTAATACAGTGGGCTCTGCTATGAAAGGCCTTGCAAAATTAGGGGTAGATTTAGTCAACGTTCATGCGGCGGGCGGACGTCCAATGATGGAGGCAGCGCTTGAAGGGCTTGAAGCGGGTACTCCGGCAGGGCGTGAACGAGCGGCATTAATTGCAGTAACACAGCTGACTTCTACAACAGAAGAGCAAATGCAGACAGAGCAAAAAATTGCTTTATCTTTACAGGAGTCTGTACTACATTATGCAAGCTTAACAAAACAAGCTGGTTTAAATGGTGTTGTCTGCTCCGTACATGAGGCAAAAGCTATTGCAGAGGCGTGCGGTGAAGATTTCTTACGTGTGACACCTGGTATCCGATTAGCAGGTGGCGACGCACACGACCAAAAGCGCATTGCAACACCAGACGGCGCAAAACGTGACGGTTCTTCGTTAATCGTCGTTGGACGTGCAGTTACAGGTGCACAAGATCCAGTAGCAGCATATAAAATCGTAAGTGAATTATGGGAGGCATAAATATGACATTACAAAATGAAATCGCACACGCTATGTTAAAGGTAGGTGCAGTAGAATTAAATCCAACAGAACTATTCACATGGGCATCAGGCATTAAATCCCCAATCTACTGTGATACACGTCTGACAATTTCTGACCCTGTAATTCGTAAGCAATTAGCAAACGGTTTATCATCTCTTATTAAAGAAAACTTTGGTACTACTGAAATCGTAGCAGGTACAGCAACAGCGGGCATTCCACATGCTGCTTGGGTAAGTGATATTTTAGAATTACCAATGGTGTATGTACGCTCTAAAGCAAAAGAGCATGGCCGTGGCAACCAAATCGAAGGAAAATACGCAGCAGGTCAAAAAGTCGTAGTAGTAGAAGACATCGTTTCTACAGGTGGCTCATCCATTACAGCTGTAGAAGCCTTACGTGCAGCAGGCTGTGAAGTACTAGGCGTTGTTTGTGTCTACACATACAATCTTCCACGTGCTGAACAAGCATTTGAAGAGGCAGGCATTAAATATGTATCTCTAACAAATTTCGATTACTTAATTGAAGCAGCTAATGAATCAGGCGCTATTCAAGAAGAAGATATTCCATTCTTAAAAGACTGGCATGGAAAATTAAAAGCAGGAGAGCTTTAATAAAAAAAGGGTGGTATGAAATTAATTCATACCACCCTTTCATTTGTTGAAAAACTTTTGCGTCATAAAAAAGACTGTTGACAGACTCAATATTTTTTTTGAGTTTGTTTACAGTCTGAAAAGTAAAGGAAATCTTTGCGAATGTTGAGATGCTTGAGATAGGGTGACTCCTCAAAAAAGTAGAATGACACTCAATAAGATACATGATATGTGAAGTGGTTGATTGGAGTGGAGGCTGGGCGACTCCTTGGGGATTAGCGTCACAGATGAGACCCTGGAGCGAGCATCGCGAGTGAAGCGGCTCATCGGACGCCCCCAGGAAAGCGCCCAGCCGGAACGGAAATCAACCCCTCGTTTTGACCAAGAACTACACTTTATTTATTAATTTACAATAGAGGAGAAATGAGTCGCATAAGAGATTCAAGCATGCGTTTTTGAATACTTCGCTTTTGAAATGACTCCCATGTGATTTTTATGGATTCTTTAAAATCTTGTTCAAAATCATTTTTTATATCTAGAACCGTATTAGATTCATATAGGACCGCAATGATTTCATAATTAAGCTCAAAACTACGAATATCCATATTTGCTGTACCAATTGATGCAACTTCATCATCAACAAGTACAATCTTAGCGTGCATAAAAGCATCTTTATAGGAGTAAATAGAGACTCCCGCTTTTAGAAGCGGAGTAAAGTATGATTGGGATGCTTGATCACTAATGATACTATCACCTTTTCCAGGATATAAAATACGGACATCTACCCCGGAAAGAGCACTCAAACGTAATAATGTTAATGTTTCCTGATCAGGAATAAAGTATGGAGTGGCAATCCAAATTGACTTTTTGGCGGAGCCCATAATTTTCAATAAAGCATTTCGAATACTTGTATCATCTGAGCTAGGTCCGCTCGCTACAATCTGTACGGCACCTTCTGCCTGATGGATGTCTTGTGCTGGAAAGTATGCTCTATCCATATATTGATTCCAAGACTCAGTATTTAAACTACTAGTGGCGTAGAGAAAATCTTCTAAGAAAATGGCTTGTAGTTTAAATAATGCTTTTCCTTCTATTTTTAAATGGCTATCACGCCAAATAGGAAACTTCTTCGAACGACCAAGATATTCATCCCCGACATTGAGTCCACCTGTAAACCCAATTGTCCCATCTACAATCACAATTTTACGGTGGTTCCGATAATTGACGGTTTCTAATAGCCAAGGTGAAAGAATAGAATCAAATTCGACTACTTCAATTCCTGCTTCATTCATTGGTTGTAAGAAACTCCTACGTAATTTATTACTTCCAAGTCCATCGTAAAGAAAGCGTACGATCACGCCAGATTTTGCTTTTCTTATTAAGGCATCTCGAATTTTTGTACCGATTTCATCTGATCGATAAATATAGTATTGAATATGAATATGATGTGTAGCATTTTCAATCGCTTGTATAATCTCAGTAAATGTTTCATCACCATTTGTTAAGAGTTTTGTTGTTGTTTTATGAGCAACAGGACCACCGCCAAATTTTTGTATAACTTGTGTTAAATGGGTGGATCGTTCATTTAAAGGGGAAGGGGGTTCTAAATTAAAACTTCTTCCATCTAAAATTTCACGGAATAACTTCCTTTTTTCTTCTGAACGATATAAATGTTTCTTTCTTCTCCAGCGACTTCTTCCGAAAAGTAAGTACAGAAGTACACCGATACCAGGGAGAATGGCTAATATTAAAAACCAAGCTAATGTACTTTGCGGGGAACGATTTTCAATAAAAATAATGAAGGCAATCCCTATAAGTGTGATTGGCCATATTATGCCGATTAAAGTAGATAACGGAATGATGGACTTATTTAAGAATATGAGCATAATTGCTGCAATTGCAAAAGCAAATAGCAGTTGGACAACGCGATTTTTCATATGTTTACATTTCACCTATTCTTTCCTACATATAATCCTCATAAGGGGAAGCTGTAGTTTAATATTTTTATGATAAATTGTTTTCTTTTTTTTTACAATATAGACATTCCCGCACCAGCGTTTCTTCTTGATTCTTGGACGGGTATCACACCAGGAAACACGAAAATGTAGGCAAGCGTTTAAAAGTACACGCACGATCAAAGGAAGCTGAAATATTAAATTGAATGTAGGGTGTTTCAAAGTGTCGGACCTGCATTAACTAAAAGAGGCTAGAAAAAGCAATTGTTGGATAGGATATTACAGCTTTACTTTCATCAAATTAAAACAGAATTAAGAATTATTATCTATTTTCTGTAAAAAAATTAGGTTTTTTTACAGAAAAAATTAAGAAGAAGTCCGTAAACAAATCCTTATAAAAAGTTATTTTTCTGCTGTAATATTATTTGCTTCAAGGAGTTGGTGTGATAATTGAAAAAATTATTCATTGATAGTGATTAGGAGATAGGTATAAATATATTAAATTGTAAAAATTTATACAAAAAACCTTTAATAATAAAGAAATACGAATAAATTTAGATATTATTAAGAAAAGAAAAAAGGAATAAATAAATTATTTACTATATTATAATAATAAAAAAATAATACTTTAAACCGATAAAGTGGGAGTTAAACAAACATTCATTTAAGAAAAATACAAATTTATTAAGTAAAATTGGAATAGTTGTATGGTTTAGTTTGTATATAAGAATATAAGAAATGTAAAAATTCTCTTGATTAAATGTGTTATTACTAGATAAAATGATATTAAGCTTAATTATCTGAATATTGTATTATTTAACACTTGCTTTAAATTTCTTTATAAAGGAAAAAATGATTTTTTTAAAAGTATTTTAAATTGATGTTTTTTTGTTTTGATATGATTGTGAAATAAGTTTATCAAAATCAATTTTTTCGGAATATTGAATTAATAAAGTGAATACCTGGAAGTGATTTTTTGTAAAAAAACGTTCTTAACACGCGGCATCTGCTAACTACATTAACAGCAGTAGTTAAGTAAAAACTCTTAAAAGGTGTGATATAAAATGAGCTTAATGTTAGAAGTGAAAAACCTTAAAACTGGCTTTGATATAGATGGAGAAATATATCATGCGGTGGATGATGTTTCATTTTCGGTTAAATCAGGTCAGATCGTAGGGGTAGTTGGCGAATCTGGATGTGGAAAAAGTGTAATGTCTCTTTCCATTATGCAGCTTCTTCCCAAAGGAATTGGTAAAATCACTGGCGGAGAAATAAAATTCCATGGGAAAAACATAGAAAATCATTCGAGCGACGAGATGAATAAAATTAGAGGAAAAGATATAAGCATGATTTTCCAAGAACCTATGACATCCTTAAACCCAGTTTTTACTATAGGCTCACAAATTGAAGAAATTATGCTTAATCATAGTAAGATTTCGAAGGCTGAGGCTAAAGAAAAAGCGATTGAATTATTAAAACAGGTTGGTATTCCAAGAGCTGAAAAAATTATAGATGAATATCCTCATCAATTGTCAGGTGGTATGAGACAAAGAGTAATGATTGCTATCGCCATCGCTTGTCAGCCTAGACTTTTAATAGCGGATGAACCAACTACTGCACTTGATGTAACTGTACAAGCCCAAATACTAGATTTACTGAAAAATATTCAAGCGAAAAATAACATGTCTATTGTCTTGATAACTCACGATTTAGGTGTAGTTGCGGAAATGTGTGATGAAGTAATTATTATGTATGCAGGGAAGATTGTAGAACGGACAAATGTTGATAATTTGTTTTACAATCCCAAACACCCATATACAAAGCTCTTGATGGCATCGATTCCGAGAATAGATACAGAAGTTAATGAGTTAACCACTATTAAAGGTATAGTACCTTCTTTAAAAAATATGCCTCAAGTAGGCTGCCGTTTTGTTGATAGATGCCCGTCGGCAATGCCTGAATGTAGCAATGTTACACCGCAACTTGCCTTAGTAGGTGACAATCATGAAGTCTCTTGTTTACTTTTTGAAGGCAGTAATTCTAGAAAGGGCGTGAGCTGACAATATGGAGCAAACAGCAATTAAACAAAATAAAGAAAATTTATTGGAGTTAATTGATTTAAAAACCTATTACCCGATTAAAGGTGGATTTTTCAAACATACGATTGGCTATGTTAAAGCAGTAGATAATATTTCTTTTTCAATAAAAAGCGGTGAAACATTAGGACTAGTTGGCGAATCTGGCTGTGGAAAGTCTACAACTGGTCGTACTATTTTAAGATTGCTAGATTCAACAGATGGAAAAATCATTTTTAACGGCCAGGATATTACAAAATTACAAGGAAAATCATTAAGGGAAATAAGGAAAGATATTCAAATGGTGTTTCAAGATCCCTATGCATCGTTAAATCCTATGCAAATGGTAGGTAGTATCATAGCTGAACCGATCATGAATTTCCATAAAAAATCACTGAACTCTTTAAAAAATGAAGTGATGGAGCTTTTACAAAAAGTAGGCTTACCAGAAGATGCATATTACAAGTATGCACATGAATTTTCAGGTGGTCAGCGTCAACGGATTGGTATTGCTAGAGCTCTTGCACTTAGGCCAAAACTAATTATAGCAGATGAGCCAGTTTCAGCTTTAGACGTATCTGTACAATCGCAGGTTCTTAATCTTCTAAAAGAATTACAGGATGAGTTTGACTTAACATTTTTATTTATCGCTCATGATTTAAGTGTTGTAAAACATATGAGTGATCGAATCGGTGTTATGTATTTAGGAAATATTGTGGAGATTGCAGATAAGGAACATATTTATGAGGAACCACTGCACCCTTATACACAGGCATTAATCTCTGCAATTCCAGTACCTGATCCAAGGAAGAAGAGTAGCCGAATAGTATTAGAAGGGGATATCCCTAGTCCGGCTAATCCTCCAAAGGGGTGTCCTTTCCATCCAAGGTGTCCGAAGGCAATGGCAGAGTGTTCATTATCAAAACCAACCTTAAAGGAGGTGAAGCAGGGGCATAGAGTTGCATGCCATTTATATTAAAAAATAACAAGAGAATAGTGTATTAATTATTTTCAAAATAAAATTCACGGGGGGATAAAGAATGAAAAAATCAGCATTATGGGCTTTCATGCTTATGCTAGTAACTGCTTTGTTTTTAGCAGCATGTAATAGCGACACATCGACAAATGAAAAAGATAAGGAAAAAGACAAGGGAGAATCCGCAACAACAGGTGAAACGGCAAAAGGTGGAGTTGTAACTTTTGGTACTGACCAAGCACCTGAAGGTGTATTTGATCCAGCCTTTAATGGAAGTATTGTAGATAGTTATATTCAAGGTTTTACAACTGAAGGTATTTATGAAGTAAATGATAACTTGGAATATGTTCCTAATTTAGCGACTTGGGAAATTAGTGAGGATAAATTAACTTATACGTTTAAATTTAAGCAAGGTGTAAAATGGCACAATGGTGAGGAGTTAACTGTTGATGACTGGGTATTTGCATTAGAGACACTAGCTGATAAGGATTACGATGGCCCACGATTCAATTATGTTGAAAATATTAAAGGTGCAAAAGCAAAAAAACAAGGGAAAGCTGATAAAATCGCAGGAATTGAAGTCGTTGATCCCTATACTGTAAAAATTACTTTTGAAGAAGTGAAAATTAATAATTTGGAAAGCCTGTGGAATAACCCAATGCCTAAAAAACATTATGAAGGTATTGCTGTTAAAGACTTAGGCGAGTCGAAACAAGTTCGTGCGAATCCTGTTGGCTTAGGGCCGTTTAAAGTGAAAAAAGTTGTAGACGGTGAATATTCTGAATTAGAGCGTTTTGATGATTACTGGAAGGGCAAACCACAGCTTGATGGGGTGATTGTAAAAGTAATTGACCCATCATTGGCAGCTGGTGCGTTCCAAAACGGAGAAATTGACATCATGGATATTAGACCACAAGCTGTAAAAGAATTGTCAGCATTAGATAACGTACGCATTGAACAAACGAATGGTGTAAGTTACTCATATATTGGTCTTCGTTTTGGTCATCGTGATAAAGCTGCTCTTAAAAATGTAGCTGATTTTGATAAGTTTAAATCAAAAGAATTGCGTCAAGCACTACTATACGCAATTAACCGTCCAGCAATGATCGATGCTTTCTTAGAAGGAAAAGCTAATGTTGCGAATACTGTGATTCCACGTGCCTTCTGGACTGCTGCAGAGGAATCTGACTTAAATCAATATGAATACAATCCAGAAAAGGCTAAAGAGCTTCTTAAGTCTGCAGGCTATGTAGATACAAATGGTGATGGATTTGTAGAAGATCCTAAAGGTAAACCATTTAAAATTTCGTTTGGTCACTATGCCGGTCCTGCTGTCTTTGAAGGTCGCTCTCAAGCGATTATTCAAGCTTGGAATGATATCGGAGTGAAAACAGAATTAGCTACTGGTACATTAATAGAATTTAACTTATATAATGATATGAAAGATAATGATGATGCTGCATTAGAAGCATTCTTCGGTTCTTGGAGTACAGGTTCAGATCCTGACCCATCTGGATTATGGGGTAACAATGCAGAATGGAACTATGGTCGTTATGTAGATGCTAAGAACCAAAAATTATTAGATGAAGGCTTAAGTGTAAAAGCATTTGACAAAGATACGCGTAAGAAAACTTATGTAGAGTGGCAAAAATACTTCAATGAAGAATTACCAGCTCTTCCGTTATGGGAAAATATGGATTTATATGGCATTAATAAGCGACTACAAGGTGTTCATATCAACGCTGTTGGTTTCCAAACAGACGTTTATAAATGGTACATTAAGGAATAAATTGTAGAATAACAAAGAGAAGTTAAAGCCTACTAACTAGGTCCACTTCATGAATTGGGCCTAGTTAGTAAATTTCTAGATAAGGAGACGTCATATGCTGCAATACACACTTCGAAGATTTCTTGGCATGATTCCATTGTTACTCCTTATTTCTGTGGTGGTGTTCTTTTTAGCGAAAATGATGCCAGGAGATCCATTTGCTGGTGAAATCAATCCGTCTAATACGAATCCACAATACATCGAAGAAATGAGAGAAAAATTAGGCTATAATGATCCGATTATCGTGCAATACGGTAGATGGGTTGGTAAATTTTTACAAGGTGATTTCGGGAAATCTACTGTTTATAAAAAACCAGCCGCAGAGATTATTGCTCAGCGAATACCTAATACAATATTTTTAGCATTAATATCATTAATTTTTACGTACATTTTTGCATTTTTTATGGGGATGTATGCTGGAAGAAAGCCTTATACACTCGGGGATAATTTAATAGCAACTTATAATTATTTAGCATTAGCAATTCCGTCGTTTGTTGCAGGGATTGTTGCTATTTATCTCTTTTCCTTTAAGCTAGGGTGGTTTCCTTTTAATGGTTCCGTAGGTGTAGGCATAGGGGAGGGGACTTGGGAGTACTACATGAGTAAGATTCACCATGTTTTATTACCGGCACTTATTTTAGGATTAATGGGAACGGCGTCCTATACACAATTTTTACGAAATGACATTATTGAAAATAGTAGAAAAGATTATGTAAGAACAGCGAGAGCAAAAGGAACGAAAGAGTCGAAAATTTATAACAAACATATTTTACGGAACTCCATTATTCCAATAATTACGTTTCTTGGTTTTGATATTGCAACTTTAATTAGTGGTGCGGTAATAACAGAAACGATCTTTACTTATCCGGGAATAGGCGCACTCTTCTTAGAGTCCGTTGGAAGAAGAGATTATGCAGTCATGATGTCGATAACAATGCTACTTTCGTTCTTAACACTTTTTGGTAATTTGGTGGCGGATATATTATATGGTGTGGTAGATCCACGTATTAGACTAGATTAAGGAGGGGAAATTATGACATTGGTAACTGATCAAGAAGTTTTATCTCCAAAAACGCCAAAAAAAAGCCCCTCGCCATGGGTAATAGCGAGACGAAAGTTTGTTAAAAATAAATTAGCAATGATTAGTCTTATTTTTTTACTATTAGTTATCGTTTTATCGTTTTTAGCTCCTTATATTACAACAAAAGATATTGTTCGTGTCGATTTTATGAAAATTAGTCTACCTCCATCAAATGAGCATTGGTTAGGAACGGATACGAATGGACGTGATGTTTTTACTAGAATGCTCTACGCTGGAAGATCATCTTTATTGGTTGGGTTAAGTTGTATGTTTTTTATTGTAATAATTGGTACTGCTGTTGGCGCGATATCAGGGTATTTTGGAGGAAAGATGGATCAAATTTTAATGCGATTTACTGATTTCGTATTAATGTTTCCATTCTTAATATTCGTCATTGTTTTTAATACGATCCTTTCAGGAAAAGTTTCTGGTTTATGGACATTAATAATTGTCATTTCGCTTTTAAGCTGGGGAAGCGTTGCAAGGATAGTGCGTAGTAGGGTGCTAGCTGAAAAGGAAAATGAATATATATTAGCAGCGCAATCAATAGGTTGTAAGCCTTCAAAAATAATCATGAAGCACTTATTGCCAAACGTTGCCTCGACGATTATTGTACAAGCAACATTATTAATGGCCGTAACAATCGTTGCTGAGTCCAGTTTAAGCTTTTTAGGATTTGGTGTACCAGCTGATACTCCGAGCTGGGGCAATATGTTATTTGAGGCTAGAAACTCAGATGTACTTAAGTATAAGCTTTGGATGTGGGTGCCACCTGCAACAGCCATTACATTAGTTATTTTGTCAATCAACTTCATTGGAGAAGGTTTAAAAGATGCATTAAATCCAAAATCAAGAAGGTAATAAGTTTGGTTTAGACGATTACATCATGAAACATTAAACAAAAGATAAGGGCACCCTTAAAAGTAGGTGTCCTTATTTTCGTTAAGGTCTTTCTTTACTAGGCTTTAAATCACATCCTGGGGTATAGTAGCAGCAGAAACAGGACCTACTATAAATGCAGTAAGATAAATAGTACGGAGAATAAGTTTAACATCTTTCAGCAGATGTTTTTTGTACCGAAAGCGAAGCGGCAGGTACAGATGTTTTTTGTACCGAAAGCGAAGCGGCAGGTACAGATGTTTTAAGTAACGCAAGTGAAACGGTAGTTACAAGTGTTTTGGTAGTGAAAGTAAAGCGTCAGCTACAAGCGTTTTGGTAGAATGTATGGAAGAATAATGCATCATCTGTAAGTTGTAGCTTTGAAGCAATAAAAAAATAACTCCCATCACAGCGTTTATACTGTAGATGGAAGTTATAGTTTTATCGATTAGCAACCCAAGTTTTCATAAGATCTGCAGTACCATAAACGTAATGCTGATCGCCCACTTCATGGTATGTTGCGCTATCGTCAACCTCTGTATGCTTGTACGGAATACGTTGACGGCGTTTTTCTGACATTGGGTCAGGAAGTGGAATTGCTGATAATAATGATTTTGTATACGGATGAACAGGGTGATTGTAAATATCATCTGCTTTACCGATTTCCATGATTTTACCACGGTACATAACAGCGATACGGTCACTGATATACTTTACCATTGATAAGTCATGGGCAATGAAAAGATATGTTAAGCCACGTTCTTTTTGCAGTTGTTTTAATAAGTTAACAACTTGCGCTTGAATCGATACGTCAAGTGCAGAAATTGGCTCATCGGCGATAATAAACTTAGGATCTAAGCTTAACGCACGAGCAATTCCAATACGTTGACGTTGACCGCCAGAGAATTCGTGTGCATAACGGTTTGCGTGCTCCTTGTTTAAGCCAACAGCCTCTAACAGTTGATTAACTTTTTCACGACGCTCTTTTTTATCTTTGTAAAGACCGTGAATCGTAAAGGCTTCACTAATGATTTCTCCTGCTGTCATACGCGGGTTTAATGAAGCATATGGATCTTGGAAAATCATTTGCATTTGACGATTGAATTTCTTTAATTCATCTTTGGATTTTTTCCCATGGACGTTCTCGCCATCAAAAATAATTTCCCCATCTGTAATGTCGTACAGACGAATGATGGAACGACCAGTTGTTGATTTACCACAGCCTGATTCTCCTACAAGGCCGAGTGTTTCACCTTCGTATACATCGAAGCTAATACCGTCAACAGCTTTAATAGGGTTACTTGGTGAACCGAAATGCTGCTTTACATTTTTTATTTCAAGAATTTTTTTTGCGCCCGATTTAGTCATTTGATTGTGCCTCCTTTGCTAAATATCCTTCAATACGTTTAGCAACCGCATCTGGAAGCGGAATTTTTGGTGCGTCAGGATGCATCAACCAAGTTTTTGCAAAGTGTGTTTCACTTACTTGGAACATCGGTGGTTCTTGCTCATAGTCAATAGCCATTGCAAATTCATTACGAGCGGCAAATGCATCGCCCTTTGGAGGGTTAGTAAGATCTGGTGGTGAACCAGGAATCGTGCGTAATAGCTCATCAGTATCGTTATCTAAGTCTGGCATTGAACCAAGCAGACCCCATGTATATGGATGCTTAGGATTATAGAAAATATCATTAACAGTACCATATTCAACGATTTGACCTGCATACATAACTGCAACACGGTCGGCAATGTTTGCCACGACACCTAAATCGTGGGTAATGAAAATGATAGATGTTTTCGAATTTTTTTGGATTTCTTTCATTAGCTCTAAAATTTGCGCTTGAATTGTAACGTCTAACGCTGTTGTTGGTTCATCGGCAATTAGAAGCTTAGGATCAGCTGCAAGTGCGATGGCAATAACAACACGTTGACGCATACCGCCTGAAAATTCATGCGGGTATTGGTTATAACGTTTTTCAGGGAAGGGGATACCTACCTGAGTTAAAAGTTCGATTGCACGTTTTTTAGCATCAGCTTTTGACACTTTTTTATGTTGTAAAATAACTTCAGTTATTTGACGTCCGACCTTCATCGTCGGGTTTAAGCTTGTCATTGGATCTTGGAAAATCATTGCAATTTCATTTCCGCGTACTTTTGACATTTCTTTGTCGCTTAAAGGCACTAAATCACGGCCATTAAATAAAATTTGTCCTGACTCATAAATACCAGGTGGCTGTGGAATTAGTTTCATTAATGCGTTACTCGTAACACTCTTACCGGAACCTGATTCACCAACGATTGCTAGTGTTTCACCTTCTTTCAAGTCAAAGTTTACACCACGAACGGCATGAACAAGACCTGCATAAGTTTTAAAGTTTATTTTTAAATCTTTTACTTCTAAAATTGTTTTACTCATTTTCGGCCACCTCCTTATTTACGTAGTTTTGGATCTAATGCATCACGTAAGCCGTCACCAACTGCGTTAAACGCAAAGATTGTTAGTGAAATGAATAATGCAGGGAAAATTAAACGCCAAGGATAATCAGCAATCGCTCCGTTTCCTTCAGAAGCCATTGTACCCCAAGAAGCTTGTGGAGCAGGAACCCCAAGTCCGAGATAACTAAGGAAAGACTCTGTAAAAATAGCAGATGGCACTGTTAATGTCATCGTTACTAGAATCGCACCAAGTGCATTTGGCACTAAATGTTTTAAAATTAAATGTCCTGTGCGTGCGCCCAGAGTACGAGCGGCTAAAACATACTCTTGATTTTTAATAGATAATACTTCACCACGTACAATACGGGCCATATTAATCCAACCTGTAATGGATAATGCGATAATCATTGGCACAATACCTGGTTCTAATACTACTAAAAGTACGATTACAACTAAAAGGTAAGGAACAGCTGTTAAAACATCGGCAATACGCATCATAATATTGTCAACACGACCGCCTGCTAAACCAGAAATACTTCCCCATAATACGCCAATGATCAAGTCAATAATGGCAGCAGCAAACCCGATGAGTAAAGAAATACGAGCGCCGGCCCATACTCGAACGAAAATATCTCGACCTAAATCATCTGTACCAAACCAAAATTCTGATGATGGTGGGGTATTAAAAGAACCTAATTGATCACTATAGTGGTATTGTGAAAACATCGGCACAAATGTAGCCATTAAAATAATAACTACTAAAGTAATTAATCCAAAAATCGCCATTTTATTATGGGAAAAACGAATAAATACTTCCTTCCAAAAGGAGACAGATTTATCTGCTAATTTATCAGTGGCTTCGTGATTTCCGCCAACAATTTTAAACTTATCTTTTTCGATTTGTTGCTGTGTCATTACTTTTTCGCTCCTTTCAGTCTAATTCGCGGATCGATTACGCTATATAAAATATCTACGATGAATACCGCAAATAAAAGAATGATTGCGTAGAATACGGTTGTTCCCATAACAACTGTATAATCACGGTTCGTAATACTTTGCACAAAGTGTTTACCTAATCCAGGAACCGCGAAAATTTGCTCCACAATGAAGCTACCTGTAACAACACCAGCAGTTAATGGACCTAAATAAGTAACGACTGGTAATAAGGCGTTACGTAAAGTATGGCGGAAGACGACTGTCCATTTGCCTAAACCTTTTGCACGAGCCATTTTTACATAATCACTATTATTTTGTTCAAGCATACTTGAACGTGTCAGTTTAGCTATAAAGCCCATATGCGAAAATGCAATAGCTAAGGCTGGTAATATACTATAAGTAAAGCCTTTCCATCCACTAATCGGGAATAACTGAAGTTTGTATGCAAGGAAATACTGCATGAGTCCAGCTAATATGAAAGATGGAACGGAAATTCCAAGCACCGCAAAGGTCGTTGCCAAATAATCTGGAAACCTATTATGATAAAGCGCTGCCACTACGCCGATTAATACACCAAATCCAATAGCAAGCAGCATAGCTTCAATTCCTAAAGTTAAAGATACAGGGAAGCCCTCTGCAATCATATCATTAGTTGAACGCGCTTTATATTTCATAGATTCACCGAAATCAAAAGTGGCCGCATCGATTAAATAATCTTTGTACTGAATATACCAAGGGTTATTTAATCCATACGTTTCGTTTAACTTTTCCTCTATTTGAGGAGGGAAATTACGTTCAGATGCAAATGGGTTACCAGGAGCAACACGCAATAGGAAAAACGTAGCCGTTACGATGACGAAAAGCGCGAGAAGTATATACATCAGCCTTTTCAAAATATATTTAATCACATAAAACTCCTCCTTCAATTTGTCAATTATCTGACAAATTAGTGCTTTCGTATTTTAAAAAGAGCTGACTCGCGCCGCAGTGGCTACGAGGCAGCTCTCCTCTTAGAGCTTAAAAGGTAATTTTTAAAAAATTATTTAATCTTTACGTCTTTAAGGTGAATATCACCTGTTGGATTTGGTGCTAAGTTTTCAATACCTTTTTTAACTACTGATAAATTAGTGTAGTAGTAAATAGGTGCAACTGGAAGTTCTTTCATAGCCACTGCTTCTGCTTGTTTTAAATAGTCAAGACGTTTTGCTTCGTCTACCTCAGCAACTGACTTTTTCAATAAATCTTTGTATTGAGCATTTTCCCAGCCTGTTTGGTTGTTACCGTTTTTAGCAGTATCGAACATTTCAAGGAATGTATATGCATCTAGATAGTCAGCTACCCAGCCCATACGACCTACTTGATAGTCACTAGTTCTTAATTTTTCTAAATAAACTTGCCATTCGGAATTATCTAATTTAGATGAAATACCAAGTTTTTTGCTCCATTCTTCTTGAATAAATTGAGCAATTGCAGCATGTGCTTCAGAAGTGTTAAATGAAATGTTTACTGTGATATCTTTAGGATCTTTAATACCAAGTTCTTTCATACCAGCTGCAAGAGCAGCTTTTGCTCCATCAACATCGTTATCTTTCATGTAACCACGGTCATTTTCAAATCCAGGAATTGCTACCGGAACCATACCTGTAGCTGGTTTTTGTTCACCTTTAGTTACGTTGTCAATTAATTTTTGACGATCGATAGCTAGAGTAAGAGCTTTACGGATATTTGCATTAGACATAATTTTGTCTTTTGTATTGAATTTATACCAATAAATACTTGCTTGGTCTTTGATTCTTAAAGAACCATCTTTTTTGAATCCATCAATTGCATTAAGATCTACTGTTTGGAATGGCGCACCGATATAGTCAAGCTCGCCGCCTTTAAACTTAGTAGCAACAGTTGCTTCTTTTTCAACCATAGCAATATTTACAGTATCAACATCAACATTTGATGCATCCCAATAATCTGCATTTTTTGTAAGAACCATAGAATCGTTATGTTTCCAGTCGCTTAATTTATAAGGACCATTTGTTACGAAATTTTCACCTGCGTCTGCGAACCATTCTTTGTTGGCCTCAGTCACTTTTTTGTTAACTGGTAAATAAGTTTTGAATCCTGTTAATTCTAAGAAATACGGAGTTGGATTTGCTAAAGTTACGACTAAAGTTTTGTCATCTTGAGCTTTGATACCAACGTTATCAATAGAGCCACCATTTAAGTTGTAATCTTCAGCACCTTTAATAGAGTAGAAGATAGAAGCATACTCAGAAAGGTTTTCTGGATTTAATGCCCATTTCCAAGCATATTCGAAGTCGCCAGCTACAACTGGATCACCATTTGACCATTTTGCATCACGTAAATGGAAAGTATAAGTTTTCTTATCATCACTTATTTCCCATTTCTCAGCCATACCTGGAGTAGCCTTACCTTCAGCGTCTGAAACAGTTAAACCTTCAAAAACGTTAATTAAGATTGCGCTAGATGTAGTATCTGTTGCAAGTTGTGGGTGTAAAGATGGTGGTTCTGAAGTGATTGCTAAGTTAATTTCTTTAGCTTTTGAACCAGAATCTTTTTTACCGTCTGAAGATGAAGAATTATCAGACTTATCACCGCCGAAGCCACATGCAGCTAGTACTAATGAAAAGACTGCAAGGACCGTTAATAATAAAAACTTTTTGTTTTTATTCATGTGAATCCCCCTTATACAATTTTAAGCCTTTTGTGAAGCTCCTATTTAATATACCAAAAAAATCATTGTGTACAAAATAAAAAAGATTCAAATTTATATAGTATTATCTGACATCTAAGAGAATAATAATTTTTTTCGATTCATCACACTAAAGAATGAAGGCGTTTTCATAGTACTAATTTGATATTTTATTGTTCTGAATATCAAAAATAAAATAAAAATAAAAAAATGACTTATTATACCGAAAATTCATATTCTTTTGATAATATTATTGCTAAATAAAAAATGATTCAAAAGTCACAGGCGTGATGCTATAAGAAATTTGGATGAATTTGTAGAAAATCACTGTAAAACTGAGTGATTTAGATTCTTGGATAGGTATTTTTTTGTAATTTATAATCTCAAAGAATGAATATTTATATCTATTAATGATATATAAGAAACTTGTTTTGTATTTATCTAAGATTATCTACTATATGAGAGAAAAAAGAAGAAGTAGAGTAAATGTATGAAAAAATGTTCCTTTCTTAAAGAATAAATATATGTTGTTTTAGTAGAATATGTTTTTTTGAGATAATTTATACATTACTTGAATATACAACGATGTATAAAAAAACGGAGCATTGAATCAAGTAATATTGAGCAGATAGTAAATGGAAAAAGAATCCTGATCTTGAATGCTCGAATGATGTTGTTTTATGGAGGAATCCATTTGTCTCGCTTAGGAGGAAGCTTCTACATATAGTTACTAAAAAATCGTGTAAGTAGAACTTAATGAGTAGAAATTACTTATGTTCTTTATGTGGTTTATTTTACCATACATACATTGATAAATGGTAGTCTTCCTAAAAATAAACAGTAGTTATAGTTTTTCCTAAAGAAATTGAAGGGTAATCATTGTGCTGTATGAGGTTAGTCTATACTACTGTCACTCAACTTTTGCTATCAAGAATGCTAAGGGATAATAGCTATAAAAAACAATCAAGTCAAAGGGAAAATGAATAGATGCATAGTGCAGATTACGTGTTAATAGCCATAAAAAAAGGAATACGATATATTGCGTATCGTATTCCAACCATTTAAGACTGTTTTTTTAACTGCAAAATGACAGCTTCATCTGGATCGATGTATAAAGTCTTTTGTTCAAAGTAAATAACAAAACCAGGTTTAGCGCCATTTGGTTTTTTCACCTGACGTATTTCTGTGTAATCTACTGGAACAGAGGAAGACTCTCTTGCTTTTGAAAAATAGGCAGCAAGTGTTGCAGCTTCTCGTAATGTTGTTTCGTCAGGCTCACTTGAATGGATGACAACATGTGAGCCTGGAATATCCTTCGTATGCAGCCAGATATCTGTGCGTTTAGCGATTTTAAATGTAAGCATATCATTTTGTTTGTTATTTTTCCCAACAGAGATCGCTACACCTGTAGAAGAAACATAACGTTCAGGTTCAGGCTTCGCTTGTTTTTTCTTTTTTCGTGCATGACGTATTTTCAAATAACCTTGCTCTGCTAATTCTTCCCGAATTTCTTCTATATCTCCAGGAGCAGCTTGTTGTACCTGCTGAGCAAGCATTTCAAAATAGGCTATTTCTTCCTTCGTTTTTTCTAACTGTTCTTGAACCATAATAAGGGCATTTTTTGCTTTTGTGTATTTAGTGTAATAGCTTTGAGCATTTTCAACAGGTGTTTTACGTTCACTCACTGGAATGGTGATTTCTTCATCTCCAGTTTCACTATAATAGTTAGTGACAGTTACTTCCTTTACACCTTTTTCAAACGCGTAAATATTCGCCATCAGTAATTCTCCATATAATTGGAACTGATCTAGCTTAGATGCGCGTTCGTAGTCTTTATTTAACTTTTTAGTTTTTAATATAAGCTTGTCAATTTCATTTTGCAGCCATCGCTCCAAATCACCTGCCTGCTGTTTAACACGATCACGCTCAGCTCGAGCGAAGAATACGCGGTCAAGTAGCTCATGGACATTTGGATAAATCGTTACATCTCCTTGTAAATGTGTTAAAGCGATCGGTGAGAAGTAAGTTTTATTATTTGCGATTACATACATCGGCTTTGTTCCACCATTATTAAAGGAAGCTATAAAATTTTTAAAGCAATTTACATAATCATCTGTGCCTGTTAATCGGAATAATAATTCCTCAGCGTGTATAGGTGAGAAACCAATAAATTGCGAAACTACTTCCTTAGCCGTTTTTGGTTCAGACAAAAACAGTGTAAGCTGTTCGTCGGTTACTGCTAGAGGGTGCCATTTATTCTGTGTAGGCGGTGCGATATAAGGTTGACCTGGTAAAACTGTTCGAAAACTATTCACGGAAGGTGGCAAATGCTTTAAGCTGTCAACTATTTTTCCCTGCTCCTTATCAATTAACAACAGGTTACTGTGACGGCCCATAATTTCAGCATGTAACTCCCTTATAATAGGGTCGCCAATTTCATTTTTACTTTCGATTTCTACTATTATAATGCGATCAAAATCGTGTTGTTTAATAGAAGAAATAAAACCACCCTCTATATGCTTACGTAATAGCATACAAAACATAGGGGGTTCTGCTGGATTGTCAATAGACTGCTCAGTAAGGTGAACACGTGCGTAAGAAGGATGAATCGAAAAAAGTAATTTATGATTGCTTCCGTTCGCACGGATATGTAGAACAACCTCCTGAGCGTTTGGTTGATGTATTTTAGTGATCCGACCTGTTACTAATTGTTGAAGGTCGGCTGTCATTGAATAAGTAAATAAGCCATCAAATGCCATATGAATTCCTCTTTCCAAAGATATAAGCATCTTGGTACTTTCGTATTTATTTTTTTAATGGTGCATTCTCATCACTCTGTTGGAGCACAAATGCACTTTATTTTTGACTTATCTGCATAACGTGTGGTTGATTTCCATTCCGGCTGGGCGCTTTGTTGCTGTCGCTTCGCTTTCGCACAGATAAAACATTTGTAGCTGTCGCTTCGCTTTCGCACAGATAAAACATTTGTTGCTGTCGCTTCGCTTTCGCTTCGCTTTCGCACAGATAAAACATTTGTTGCTGTCGCTTCGCTTTCGCACAGATAAAACATTTGTAGCTGTCGCTTTGCTTTCGCTACAGAAAACATTTGCCGCTGACGCTTCGCTTTCGCGCAGAGCAGAGCTTCCTGGGGGCGTCCGATGAGCCGCTTTTGTTGTTGCTGTCGCTTCGCTTTCGCACAGATAAAACATTTGCTGCCGCTGCGTTAGCACTACGCTTTCGCACAGAAAACATCCGCTTCGCTGCAGGGTCTCGGGCCAACACGATGTTGGTCACGAAGGCGTTATCACAGGATGTGATGCTTTTAGCCTTCGTTCCTCTATCGCTGATCCCCAAGGAGTCGCCCAGCCTCCACTCCAATCAACTTATTTGCATGACATACGTTTTAGCAAAATGTCATCCCTAAATTCCGATGATGGATCAATTTGTTAGATTTGCTGCCGCTACGCTTTCGCGCAAAAAACATCTGCAGGCCAAAGCACAAAGCCGTTTCCGGACGCAATTATGTCGAGGCATAATTGATCAAGTGTATTGATTAACCACTTTTATCTTCTCAAATTATTTAGAGTGCAACTGAATTAATTTGAGAAGAAATGTTGATTAGAAAACATTGTTTTGAGCAATTAAAGGGTTTTTTGTTGATATTTTGCTTATAAGTGCCCATTTTTAGCAGATTGTAGTGAAGGGCTACTTGACTCCCGCAGGAAAGCAAGTGCCCGTAACGGAAATCGGCTTCCCCCGATGAGTCGCCTGTTCTTCACTTTAATCAACTTCTAGACATGGCATACATTTTAACAAATGTCATCTCTATGCTTTGCTAATGAGTTTTTTCTTATGTTTATCATAGCATTTTTTAGGTGAATATTAAAATATAGCTTCAATTGTGGTAGAATTAGCTTTTGCTCTATGTAATTTTTTCAGTCATAAATGTCAGAGCTTATGTTATAATAATCCCAGTATGCAAAGAAAGGTGTGACGAACCTTGGTGCGTAGTATGACTGGTTTTGGCAGAGGTGTCACAACAACAAGAGACTTTCAATTAACTGTAGAAATGCGCTCGGTCAACCATCGATTTTTAGAAGTTAATGCAAAATTTCCGAAAGAATGGCTTGAAGCAGAAATTTTTGCAAAGAAATTAATTTCACAAGCTTTGTCACGTGGCAAAATTGATGTGATGGTTTATGTTAAGGACTTAGATAACGTCGAGCAATCTATTGAAATTAATTGGTCATTAATTGAAGCGTATCGTAAGGCAAAAGAGCAATTAGCAAGTAAAGTACCACTAGCAGAAAAATGGACGATGCAAGAGTTATTATCGCTTGAACAAGCGCTTGTACAGGAAAAGCCACAGCTTACACCTGAGGATTTACTTTGTGCTGTTGAAAAAGCTATTAAGCAAGGACTTGAACAGCTGATTCAAATGCGTGAGCGTGAAGGGCAAGAATTGCAAGATGTTGTTGTACAATATAAAGAACAGTTAATGGAGCAAGTGAACCAGATTCGTTCATACGCCTCTCTTGCTGTTGAAAAATATCGTACTCGATTATTGGAACGCATTACTGAAGTGGCGGATGGAGCGGTGCTAGAAGATCGCCTATTTGCTGAAGTAGCGATATTTGCAGAACGTGTGGACATCACCGAAGAATTGGACCGATTAGATAGTCACTTCAATCAACTGGAAGAAACATTACAAGAAACGATTTCGGTTGGCCGTAAATTAGACTTTTTAATGCAGGAAATACACCGCGAGATCAATACGATTGGTTCAAAAAATCAATCAACAGAGGCAGCAATTGCGGTAGTTCAGGCGAAAACAATTTTAGAAAAGATGCGCGAGCAAGTTCAAAATATCGAATAGCTTGGCTGTATCTGTTATAAATTAAGGGAGATATAGAGAATAAATGATAAAAGAACGTGGATTATTAATTGTTCTGTCTGGCCCATCTGGTGTAGGTAAAGGGACAGTGCGAAAAGAATTATTTTCTCAGCCGAATACGAATTATGAGTATTCCATCTCGATGACAACACGAAATCCTCGCGAAGGTGAAGTAGATGGTGTAGACTATTTTTTCAAGACACGTGAAGAATTTGAGGCGTTGATTGAACAGGGTGGCTTATTGGAGCATGCTGAATTTGTAGGGAATTATTACGGAACACCGTTAGCCTACGTAAATGAAACACTTGATGCAGGTCGTGATGTGTTTTTAGAAATTGAAGTACAGGGTGCTGCACAAATCCGTAAAAAGGCACCAGATGCATTATTTATTTTCTTAGCCCCACCAAGCTTAACGGAATTAAAGGACCGTTTGGTTGGTCGTGGGACGGAAACAGCAGAAGTTATTGCAAAACGTATTGCAACTGCAAGTGAAGAGCTTGAAATGATGAGCCTTTACGATTATGTAGTTGAAAATGATGAAGTGACAAATGCCTGTGATCGTATAAATGCGATTATTAAAGCCGAGCATTGTCGTAGAGAACGTGTTGAAAAAAGATATTTGTCAATGTTGAGAGGAGAATAAACCCATGTTATACCCATCAGTAGATACATTAAAAAAAGAAATCGATTCAAAATACTCTTTAGTAAGTCTAGCATCTAAACGTGCTCGTCAAATGCAAGAGGAACAAAACACTGAACGCTTACACAAGTATGTTTCACATAAATACGTAGGGAAAGCACTTGAAGAAGTGGCGGCAGGTGTACTTACGAAGGTATCACAGGATGAGTCAACTGTGTACGAAGACGAAATCTAACATTGGTGTAAATTTGATTATACAGAATGCCGAAAGCTCCCGAGGAAATTTCCTTTGGGAGCTTATCATTTGAAAGGACGATTGTGCATGAATAAAAATATTTTACTTTGTGTTTCAGGTGGTATAGCGGTTTATAAGGCTGTCGCTCTAGTTAGCAAGCTATCTCAGGCAGGTGCAAATGTAAAGGTTATCATGACAGCATCAGCAAGACAGTTTGTGAATCCGCTGAGCTTTCAAGTTATGTCCAAAAATGATGTTTTTTTTGATACTTTTGATGAAAAGGATTCGAGTGTTATTGCCCATATTGATTTGGCGGATTGGGCAGATTTAATTTTAGTTGCGCCAGCTACCGCAAATGTCATAGGGAAACTGGCGAATGGTATAGCAGACGATATGGTAACAACGACTTTGCTTGCAACAACTGCCCCTGTATGGCTTGCACCAGCGATGAATGTACATATGTATGACCATCCAGCGGTAAAACGAAATTTGACTCAGTTACAAACTGATGGCTATCAATTTATAGAGCCTTCAGAAGGATTTTTGGCATGTGGCTATGTTGGTAAAGGCCGTTTAGAGGAGCCAGAAAAAATAACGGCCATTGTGCAAGAATTTTTTTCAGAGAAAGGTAAACCATTAGCTGGTAAAACGGTAGTGGTTACAGCTGGAGCCTTTTATGTACCATTAGACGAGCACCATGTTATTAGTACACAGTCGAACAGTAAAATTGGTCAGGCAATAGCAGAAGAGGCAAAAAAACTTGGTGCAAATGTAATCCTAATAGATGAGAACGAAACAAGTGTGCATAAACTCTTTGAACAGCTTGAGGATTATAAAAAACAATATCCAACTGCATTTTTTATCCATGCAGCAAATACGCCTACAATTGAAGAGGCTCCGATACTGTCCATAGAAGGGATGACCGCAATAACTTTTGGCCAAAAGGTTATTGGTGAACCAATGTTAACAATTATGTCTGACTCGTGGATTGATTATAGTGACACGGCAGAAGTAAATGGTCAATTGTGGGATACGACAAATGCCACGCAGTTTGCGCAAGCATTTTGGACATATGTATTACAGGGTGAGATGCAATGAGTTTGTTGATTGCAGAAGTTATAGTGGATGTTTCAACATACCATGTAGATCGTCCGTTTGATTATGAAGTACCTACAGAATGGGCACATATTATAGAGATGGGCTGTCGTGTAAAAGTACCGTTCGGACCAAGAAATGTTCTAGGTTTTGTGGTCGGATTAAAAAATGAAACAGATGTACCATCTAACAAATTAAAGTCGATTGCACAAATTTTAGATATAGAGCCTGTATTAACCGAAGAAATGTTGTTATTGGCTAAGTGGCTGAAAAACGAAACGATTTGTTATGAAATTGATGCCTTACAGGTCATGCTCCCATCAGCGCTTCGAGCGAAGTATGAAAAAATCATAACGCTACTAGAGGAGAAAGATGCTTTGCCAGATGAGGTGCAAGCTATTTTTGGTAAGCGACACCAGGTTAATTTTAAAGAATTTGAGCGTGCTGAATTACTTCCCTTATTAAAGCACCTTATCACTGATAAAATTGTAAAAATTGAAAATGTTGTGAAGCAGCAAGGCAATGTGAAAGAAATACGGATGGTCAAAATTTCAGATAATCAGCAAGATATCGATAAGGCAATGGAAGGTGCAGCAAGAGCAGCTAAACAACGCCAGCTGATTGAATGGATGGGCAAACATCTTGGAGAGGTCCTTTTGCCACAGAAAATCTATGAGGAAACAGGCACATCTACCGCGGTATTACAGTCAGTTATTGAAAAAGGAGCCGCTCATTTTATACAAGAAGAGGTGTATCGAGATCCCTTTACGAAGGAGGTTTCCCGTACACAATCTTTACAATTGACGGAAGAGCAGCACATTGCACTTAAGGCTATTAATGGGTCGATGGAAGAACAGACTGCGAAAACTTTTTTACTACACGGCGTCACGGGAAGTGGTAAAACTGAAATATATTTGCAAGCGATACAAAAGGTGTTAGATGAAGGTAAGGAAGCCATTATGCTAGTGCCTGAAATATCATTAACACCACAAATGACAGAGCGTTTTCGTAGTCGTTTTGGTGAGATGGTTGCTGTGATGCATAGTGGCTTATCTGTCGGTGAAAAGTATGATGAATGGCGTAAAATTCAGCAAGGAAAGGTAAGCGTTGTTGTTGGAGCTCGTTCGGCAATTTTCGCACCTTTTACAAATATAGGTCTAATTATTTTGGATGAAGAGCATGAATCCACATACAAGCAAGAAGATTCACCACGTTATCACGCTAGAGATGTAGCGATATGGCGAAGTGAATTTTACAAATGTCCAGTTATATTAGGTAGTGCAACGCCTGCGCTTGAGTCATTTGCGAGAGCAAAAAAGGGCGTGTATAGTTTGCTATCATTAAAGCAACGTGCTTTGCATCAACCGTTACCAACAGTTTTTATTGCCGATATGCGAGAAGAACTTCAAAAAGGGAATCGTTCTATGTTTTCGGAGCAGCTTGTTGATGCTATACGTGTAAGACTTGAGAAAAAAGAACAAATGGTGTTGTTTTTAAATCGTCGTGGCTATTCTTCTTTTGTGCTTTGTCGTGATTGTGGAACGGTTGTACAATGTCCGAACTGTGACATCTCGTTAACGTATCATCGAACAACAGAGAAATTAAAATGCCATTATTGCGGTTATGAGGAGCGTGTTCCGCAAATATGTCCACAATGCCAGAGTGAGCATATCCGATATTTTGGTACGGGAACACAAAAAGTCGAGGAAGAAATTTATAAGCTATTCCCTGCGGCAAGAGTTCTTCGAATGGATGTTGATACAACAAAGCAAAAAGGTGCACATGAAGAGATTTTGCAAGCATTTGGGGAAGGACAGGCAGATATTTTGCTTGGGACGCAAATGATTGCTAAAGGTCTTGATTTTCCTAATATTACGCTTGTTGGTGTACTTAGCGCTGATACATCACTGCATCTTCCCGATTACCGTGCAGCGGAGCGTACATTCCAATTATTAACGCAGGTTAGTGGTAGGGCTGGACGTCATGAAAAGCACGGTGAGGTTATTATTCAATCGTATACACCAGAGCATTATGCAATTGAATTGGCAAAAATACAAGATTACGAGCCATTTTACGAACGTGAAATGTTTTTACGCCGCCGCTCTAGCTATCCGCCTTATTATTATGTAGCACTTGTTCAAATATCCCATGAAGATGTCATGATAGCGGCAGAGTATGCAGGACGTGCGGCAGATTGGCTAAGGGAAAACTTATCAAACCGAGTAGCAATTATTGGTCCAACAACTGCAAGTATTAGTCGTCTCCAAAATAGATATCGCTATCAATGTTTGATAAAATATAAAATTGAACCAAATCTCATTCCTGTGTTACAGCGCCTTCTTGCGATGTATCGAGCAGAATGGATTAAACAAGGTATATTAATGACGGTAGATTTAGATCCGTCAACTATATAAAATAGTTCATCACCAGATTGGACATGACATTTTGTTGAAATTTATGCCATGCGAATAAGTTGATTGGAGTGGAGGCTGGGTGACTCCTCGGGGGTCAGCATCACAGATGATGCCCTGCAGCGAAGCGTCAGCAACTGGGTTTTGTCTGTGCGAAAGCGAAGCGACAGCAACAACAAATGTTGTCTGTGCGAAAGCGAAGCGTCAGCGGCAAATGTTTTATCTGTAACGAAAGCAAAGCGACAGCTACAAATGTTTTATCTGTGCGAAAGCGAAGCGACAGCAACAAAGCGCCCAGCCGGAACGGAAATCAGCCCCACATTATGATGTAGCGTTACAATTAGACAAGGTATAAGCCTTAAATATAGAAATGAGGAACATAAGATGGCAATTAAAAAAGTTGTTGAACATCCAGCAAAGGTACTATCAACGCCGTGCGCGGAAGTAACAGAAATAAATGAAGAAGTTATTACATTATTAGATGATTTATATGACACAATGGTTGAATACGATGGCGTTGGTATTGCAGCACCACAAATAAATGTAGGATTACGTGTTGCAATTGTTGAGCTTGGCGAGGAACGAGATATTTTAGAAATGATTAATCCAACAGTCATTGAAACAGATGGCGCTGAAGTAGACATTGAAGGATGCTTAAGCTTCCCGGGATTATACGGTGAAGTTGAACGACCTGACTATGTGAAAATTGAAGCGTGTGACCGTGAAGGACGTGTATATGAGCTAGAAGCGGGAGGCTTTGATGCACGAGCAATTTTACATGAAATCGATCATTTAGATGGCGTGCTATTTGATTCAAAAATCAAACGTATTCTAACTGAAGAAGAGCTTGAAGCAATGTACGCTGAAGAGGAGGAATAAAATGACTTCAATAATATTTATGGGAACTCCTGATTTCTCCGCGCCAATTTTGCGTATGCTACATCATGAAGGTTATGATATTAAAGCTGTAGTTACACAACCAGACCGTCCTGTTGGGCGTAAGCGTGTGCTAACACCACCGCCTGTTAAGGCAGAAGCAATGGAGTTAGGTTTACAAGTTATTCAGCCTGAAAAGCTACGTGGTTCTGAGGAATTACAGCAAATTATTGATTTACAGCCTGACCTAGTGGTAACAGCAGCGTTTGGACAAATTTTGCCGAAAGAATTGCTGGATGCACCACGACTTGGTTGCATTAACGTCCATGCGTCACTTTTACCGAAGTATCGTGGTGGAGCACCTATTCACCAAGCAATTATTGATGGTGAAAAAGAGACAGGTGTAACGATTATGTATATGGAGCAAAAGCTAGATGCTGGTGATATCATTTCCCAAAAGGCTATCCCAATTGAAAAGGATGATTATACAGGTAGACTATTTGATAAGTTAAGTGCTGTGGGCAGCGAATTATTAAAAGATACACTTCCTTCTATTATAAATGGCACAAATAATCGTACCGTGCAGGATGAAGCACAAGTAACCTTTGCCAGCAATATTTCACGTGAACAGGAACGTATCGATTGGACAAAGGATGCTACAACTTTATACAATCAAGTACGTGGACTTCACCCTTGGCCAGTTGCCTATACAACATTTGAAGATGGCAACTTTAAAATTTGGTGGGCACAGGTTGGCGACACTAAGCATGATGCTATAGCTGGTGAGGTTGTTGCGATTTCAAAGGATCATTTTGAAGTTGCAGCAGGAAATGGGACAACACTTGCCCTGTATGATGTACAACCAGCTGGTAAGAAACGCATGACAGCAGAGGAATATTTGCGTGGTACAGGTTCTAAATTACAGATTGGGGACCAATTTAAATGAGTAAAAAGAGCGTAGTAATTTGGGATGGAAATGTTCGTGATGCCGCACTTTCTATTCTGTTAGCAGTAGATAAAAATCAAGCCTATAGTAATTTGCTTTTAAATGAAACGATAAAGCGACATAAAATCGAAGCGAAGGATCGTGCGCTTTTAACAGAAATTACGTATGGTACTTTACAATATAAAATGACACTAGACTACTATTTAGAGCCATTTATTCGTGGCTCAGTGGATCATTGGGTGCGCTGGCTTTTACGTTTATCTTTATATCAAATGCATTATTTAACGCGTATTCCACCACATGCAGCGGTAAATGAAGCTGTAGAAATTGCCAAGCGTCGAGGTCACCAAGGTATTGCTTCAATGGTCAACGGTATTTTACGATCTATTTTACGTCAAGGTGTAGCTTCTACTGATGAAATTAAAGATCCAATTGAGCGCCTTGCTATTGAAACGAGTCATCCCGAGTGGTTAGTACAACGCTTTGTCGATAACTATGGTGTTAAAGTAGCGGATGAAATGTTACATGAAAATAATGTGCCACCAGTGCAGACTGTACGTGTAAACATGACAAAAGCAAGCGTTGAGCAAGCCATTGCCAGCATAGAAGCGGAAGGGTTAACAGCGAAAAAAAGCGATCTAATGCCTGAATGTTTACATGTAACAAATGGTCAACCAGCTCGTACAAAGGCATTCCAAGAAGGGCTTATTACCATTCAGGATGAAAGTTCAATGATTCCAGCAAATGTTTTGAATCCATCTCCTGGCATGCGTGTCTTAGATATGTGTGCAGCACCAGGTGGAAAGACAACACATATAGCTGAAATTATGAAAAATGAAGGTTCGATTTTAGCGACCGACCTTCACCCTCATAAATTAGATTTAATCGACCATAATACTGATCGTCTAGGGATTGATATAGTAGAGACTGCTCCGGTTGATGGACGTAAAGCACCGGATTTTCTACAACGAGAATCATTCGACGCTATTTTAGTCGATGCACCTTGTAGTGGTTTAGGTGTTATGCGCCGCAAGCCAGATATTAAATATACAAAACGTGAGGAAGATTTAGAAAACCTCCAAAAAATACAATTGGCGCTATTAGATGCTGCAACAAAAGTATTGAAAATAGATGGCAAGCTTGTGTACAGTACATGTACTGTCGATAAAAAGGAAAATGAAGGTACTGTAGAGGCCTTTTTAACAACGCATCCAGAAATGGAAGCTATACAACTAGAATCTTTACCAACAAAATTAGCGGAAAAGCAAGCAAATGGCATGCTTCAAGTCTTTCCACAAGACTTTGGCAGTGACGGTTTCTTCGTTGCCGCCTTTCGTAAAAAAGGAGAATCCAACTAATGGTGGATCAAGAGAAATTTAATGAGCGTATTAACGACTTAGTTGAGGAAGCAGAAGACAAGCCTGTTCGACGCGAAAAAAAAGAAAAACCAAATTTAAAGGAATCGGTATACTCACTACAGCCGCAACAGTTAGAAGACTGGTTAAAGGAAAACGATGAAAAACCGTTCCGTGCAGCACAAATTTTTGATTGGCTTTATAATAAACGTGTAAAAACATTTGAGGAAATGTCTAATCTTTCAAAGGGATTACGTGAAAAGCTTGAAGCAAATTTTGCATTAACGACATTGTCAACAATTATTAAACAGGAATCAAAAGATGGTACAATCAAGTTTTTATTCCAGTTACAAGACGGCTATTCTATTGAAACGGTATTAATGCGTCATGAATATGGGAATTCTATTTGTGTGACGACACAAGTAGGCTGCCGAATTGGCTGTACGTTCTGTGCATCAACTTTAGGTGGATTAAAACGTCACTTACAAGCAGGGGAAATCGTGGAGCAAGTTGTCAAAGTACAGCAGACTTTAGATGAAGTGGGCGAGCGTGTTTCACATATCGTCATTATGGGTATTGGAGAACCTTTCGATAATTATGATGCGATGATGAACTTCTTAAAAGTCATTAATAATGAAAAAGGGTTAAATATCGGAGCTCGTCACATCACTGTATCAACATCAGGGATTGTTCCAAAAATTTATCAATTTGCTGATGAACAGCTACAAATCAATTTTGCAGTATCATTACATGCACCAAACCAAGAGGCTCGTCAAAAACTGATGCCAATTGCACGTGCTTACAAATTGGATGAATTAATGGAAGCTGTCCGTTACTATACTAAAAAAACTGGCCGACGTGTAACTTTTGAGTATGGTTTAATGTCTGGCGAAAATGATTCAGTTGAAATTGCAGAAGAATTATCGGCATTAATAAAAGGAATTAAATGCCACGTGAACTTAATTCCTGTAAACTACGTACCAGAACGTGATTATGTCAGAACATCTCGTAGTCAAATTTTTGCCTTTGAAAAAACATTAAAGAAGAATGGTATTAACGTAACAATCCGCCGAGAGCAAGGTTCTGATATTGCAGCTGCGTGTGGACAATTACGTGCGCAAGAGAGATCTGAAGAGACGAGGTGACCAGTGTTGGAATACACAGTCGAAAGTGATATTGGGTTAAAACGAGCAATCAATGAAGACCGTGCGGCATTTTTTAATCGTCCTGACGGGCTTGCACTAGCACTTGTAGCGGACGGCATGGGTGGTCATAATGCTGGCGATGTAGCGAGTGATATGGCAATGAAACAGATAGAATCCGTTTTTTTACAGGCAGAGGCACATCATTTTGCATCAACAACATCAAAAAAAGAGTGGTTATTACAAGCAGTCAAGCAATTGAATAAAAGTATATATGACTATTCTTTATCACATGAAGACTGTAAAGGAATGGGCACGACGTTTATTGCAGTGTTAATTGAAAAGAATCATTGCTTTATCGCCCATGTTGGCGATAGTCGTGTGTATTATTTCTTTGATGATGGTGCACAACAAATAACAAGAGATCACTCCTATGTAAATGTTCTGGTTGAAAATGGTGAAATCAGTGAAGAGGAAGCGTTGACACATCCGAAGAAAAATTTCATCTTAAAAGCTGTTGGTACAGAAGAAACGATTGAACCAGACTTTTATGAGGTTGAATTAGCATCAGAATCGTATTTACTCATTTGCTCTGACGGTTTAAGCAATAAACTTACAGTGTATGAAATGGCATCAATTATTACGTATCCAGATTTAATAGAAGAAAAGGGAAGAAAACTTGTGGAATTAGCAAATGCAAGCGGGGGGGAAGACAATATCTCCCTCGTGCTAATCACAAGGCAAGATGAGGAGGTGTAAGTATGCTTGTAGGTAAACGAATTAGTGACCGCTATAAAATTATTAAGCTTATTGGTGGCGGTGGTATGTCCAATGTTTATTTAGCACATGACATGATTTTAAACCGTGATGTAGCGATCAAAATATTACGCTATGATTTTACCAATGAGGATGATTTGCATCGACGTTTCCAACGTGAAGCACTTTCTGCTACAAGCCTTACACATCCAAATATCGTTAGTATTTATGATGTAGGTGATGATGGTGATCTACATTATATTGTGATGGAGTATGTTCAAGGAAAAACATTGAAGCAGTACATACAGGAATTTGCACCAATTTCTCCTGCCAGAAGTGTGCATATTATGAAGCAGTTAACATCAGCAATTGCCAATGCTCATGAAAATCATATTATCCATCGTGACATTAAGCCTCAAAATATTTTAATGGATGCAGAGGGCAATGTGAAAATAACTGATTTTGGCATAGCGATGACGCTTAGTGCAACGTCATTTACACAAACGAACTCCGTGCTTGGAACGGTGCATTATTTATCACCAGAGCAGGCTCGTGGTGGTACGGCAACAAACAGATCTGATATTTATGCACTTGGCATTGTTTTATATGAATTATTAACAGGGGAATTGCCATTTTCAGGCGAGTCAGCTGTTTCTATAGCGCTTAAACATTTACAATCAGAGACACCGTCAGTTCGTGCATTCGATGCTACTATTCCACAAAGTGTGGAAAATGTTGTGCTAAAAGCTACAGCAAAAGATGCTTCTCATCGTTATTCAACTGTAGAAGAAATGCAAGCAGATTTAGAGACAGTTTTATCACCAAATCGTATCAATGAACCGAAGTTTGTAATACCGGAAGATAATGATATTACAAAGGCTATTCCGATTATAAAAGAGCCAACTATACGTAAAGACGAAGATTTAACGAAGACAAGAGTAATCGAACCAATTACACAATCAAAGCCGAAACCAGAAGCTAAGAAGCCTGTTGAAAAGGCAGTACCTGTAAAGAAAAAGAAAAAATGGCCAATATATGTTGCTGGACTAGTAATAGCAGCCATCGCCATTTTCCTATTCTTATTCTTTGCCACAAATCTATTTAGCCCGAAAAAGATACCTGTACCTAGTGTGGCTAATATGACAACTGAGGAAGCTACTAAGAAATTAGTGGCTGAAGGTTTTACTGTCAGTAAAGAACCTCAGGAGCGTTATGATGAGAGCGTCGAAAAGGGTAAGGTCATTGAAACGGACCCTTCTGAGGGTACAGAGCGTGTAAAAGGTACGGAAATAGACTTAATCGTTAGTCTTGGGATAGAGACGACGAAAGTGGAAGATTATAGAGGACAGCAAATTAGCCAAGTTAAATCAATGTTAAAGGATAAATTTTTAGAGCCGGAAATTAAGTACGTGCATTCAACAGAGCCAGAAGGACAAATTATTGAGCAAGAGCCGAAACCTCAAGAAGAAGTAATTGCTAAAGATACTACGATGAAATTTACGGTAAGCGCAGGAGTACAAATGGT
Organism: Lysinibacillus sp. NPDC094403; assembly: GCF_050278745.1. Classification (NCBI taxonomy): domain Bacteria; kingdom Bacillati; phylum Bacillota; class Bacilli; order Caryophanales; family Bacillaceae; genus Lysinibacillus; species Lysinibacillus sp. NPDC094403. The sequence continues at coordinate 600,754 of NZ_JBNNTL010000001.1, forward strand.
TACCGTAGATAATGTTGAGAATTACACGAAGGCTCAAATGGATGAGTATGTAAGTAGAAAAGGCTTAAAATGGCGTATTTCTTCGGAAGACTTTAATGATAAAGTGGCTGCTGGAAGTGTTATTTCGCAATTGACGAAATCTGGGACTGAAGTTGAAGTAGGATCTACAATAGCGGTTGTTATAAGTAAAGGACCTGCCGAAAAACCTAAAAAAACTTTAGTGAAAACTGTGGCTGTGAAAATACCATATGAACCAGCTGAGGAAGGTATGAAGCAAAATATTCGTATTGTGATTCAAGATAAAAACCATACGATGTCATCAGCAGCTGATTCATTTACTATTACGGCTGATACAGACTATAAAATACAGCTTGTCATTGAAGAGGGCCAAGTAGGTGCATATAAAGTTATACGTGATTCGGAAATCATTGCTGAAGACAGTTTTAGCTCTGATGATGTTAAATAAGGGGGAATTGGATGGCGCAAGGCCAAATTCGTAAAGCATTAAGCGGTTATTACTATGTATACGATGGAGAACAACTAGTACAATGTCGAGGACGTGGGGTATTTCGCAATCGCGGGGAATCCCCACTCGTTGGCGACATGGTAGAATATACTCTGGAAACAGAAGGATCGGACGGTACTATCCAAAAAATTATGGAACGTCAAAATGAATTAGTACGTCCTCCAATTGCCAATATTGATCAAGGTATTTTAGTGTTTTCTGTCAAAGAACCTAATTTTAATACAATTTTACTGGATCGTTTCTTGGTTGTTTTAGAGTCATTTCATGTTCATCCGATTATTTGTTTAACAAAGATGGATTTGCTAGAAGACCATGAACGTGAGGAATTGCAAGGCTATATAGCAGATTATGAAAGCATGGGTTATACCGTGTTACAAACCTATAAGGATGAAGAAGAATTAGTTGATCGTCTAAATCCGATTTTAAAGGAAAAGACTTCTGTATTAGCAGGGCAATCCGGAGTTGGGAAATCCACACTACTAAATACTTTGATTCCAGATTTAAATTTAAAAACCGGAATTATTTCACAAAGCTTAGGACGTGGGAAACATACAACTCGCCACGTTGAATTAATCGAGGTATGTGACGGCTTATTAGCGGATACTCCAGGATTTAGTTCATTTGATTTTGATGAAATAGAAAAAGAAGAATTAGGTGCGTGCTTCCCTGAAATGGCCCGTATTGCAGATGATTGTAAATTTAGAGGTTGTTTACACTTAAAGGAACCTAAATGTGCAGTTAAGGCAGCGGTAGGAGCGGGAGAAATTCGTGACTATCGTTATAAACACTACGAACAATTTATGCAAGAAATTATGGATCGAAAGCCGAGGTATTAATGATGATACAAATAGCACCATCAATTTTAGCAGCTAACTTTGCTAAATTAGGAGAAGAAGTAAAGGAAGTAGAAAAGGCGGGGGCACAGCTTATTCATATCGATGTTATGGATGGTCATTTTGTGCCAAATATTTCTTTTGGTTCTATCGTATTAGATGCAATCCGTCCATTAACGGATTTACCGCTAGACGTTCATTTAATGATCGAAAATCCTGATCAGTATATTGAACAATTCGCCAAAGCAGGAGCAGACTATATTACGGTGCATGTAGAAGCTTGCCGCCATTTACACCGTACAATCCAATTAATTCGTTCATATGGAGTAAAACCTGGTGTTGTATTAAATCCACATACACCAATTGAATCTATTCAACATATATTAGAGGATATTGATATGGTGTTGTTTATGACAGTGAATCCAGGATTTGGTGGACAAAAATTCATTCATTCTGTTGTGCCAAAAATTGAAGCATTAGCAACAATTATTAAAGAACGTAATCTCGATATTGCTATAGAGATCGACGGTGGTATTAATGCAGAGACAATTATTCCTTGTGCAAAAGCAGGTGCAACAATTTTTGTAGCTGGTTCAGCAATTTATAGTAAAGAAGATCGTTCAGCAGCTTTACAGGAAATTTTAGCTGCTGGTGAGGCAGCGATTCAAGGATGACAGTAGTCGTTGTTTGTGCAGGTGGACCAAGAGAGGAACTCTGTTCATTTAGTCCGTATAAAAAGCAAAGTGATGTGTTATTTATCGGAGCAGACCGAGGAGCGCTATATTTAATCGAGCAAGGAATCACACCACATGCCATAGTAGGAGATTTTGACTCACTATCGCAAGAGGAATATGAGCTGGTGATGGCACATACAAATGATAGACAACGATTCCAGGAAGAAAAAGACGAAACAGACACAGACTTAGCGTTATTAAAAGCCTTGACCTATACACCGCTAGAAATTGTACTTACAGGTGTTACAGGTGGACGTTTAGATCATTATGAGGCAGCAGCTCGTTCGATTTATCGTTTACAAACAGAGCATCCACAAATAGTATTGAAGATTATTAATCATGCAAATATGTTGCAATTTTTAATGCCAGGCACACACATCATTGAAGCAAACGAGCAATACCGTTATCTGTCTTTCTTTGCACATGAAGAGCCTATTAAAGATGTGACATTAAGGCAAGTAAAGTATGAAACAACAAATGAAGAAATCTCTCTTGGTACATCTCGGTTTACAAGTAATGAAATAATAGGCAATTCAGGGTCTATATCTTTCTCGCAAGGCATATGTTTAATGATAAGAAGCATAGATTAGCGTAAGGGGGAGAGAGTCCTGAAAGTATATACGTTCCAGCTACCTAAATTTGTAAGTAGTATTACGCGTACGTGTATCAACATGTTTAAAAAAGAAAAGAAAGTAAAAAAATCCGACTAACACTAGTCGGATTTTTCTTTTAGTGTTGAAAAACAAAATGGCCAAGGAATTCTTTGTGAATATTGTGGTGGGTGATTTCCGTTCCAGGCTACTCGCTTTCCTGTGGGCGAGCGTCGAGCCGCTTCCTCCGCTGCGCTCCGTGCAGGGTCTCGCCTGTCTCGCTTTCCCACGGGAGTCGAGTAGCCTTCCACTCCAATCAGCGATAGCTTAGAACTTTTATTAATTTTATGTATTTCAAAAGTGAACGCTATGGCTACTCAACATAATCAAACAGAAGAAACTTATAACAATAATGCTATTGTACACCTGATCTTGCTGACGCTACGTTAACACTACGCTTTCACGAAAGGGGTACATACTATGAGAAGTGGTTGATTGGAGTGGAGACTGGGCGACTCCTCGGGGATCAGCGATAGAGGAACGAAGGCTAAAAGCATCACATCCTGTGATAACGCCTTCGTGACCAACATCGTGTTGGCCCGAGACCCTGCAGCGAAGCGAAGCGGCTCATCGGACGCCCCCAGGAAGCTCTGCTCTGCGCGAAAGCGAAGCGTCAGCGGCAAATGTTTTATCTGTAGCGAAAGCAAAGCGACAGCTACAAAGCGCCCAGTCGGAACGGAAATCAACCCTTTGTTTTGCCGGAGAGCCATGTAACTGCGGTTTTTATAGATAAAAGGCGATTGTTATGCTGAATTGAGGCTGTTATATGTAAAGAAAGCCGCTAGTAATTACAATGAGACGGAATTACTAGCGGCTTAGTCATTTCATTGTATTTAAGGTCACTCACTAGAACGAATGATTAAATACAAAATCTACTTTTATATAAATATTCACAAAGGCGGTTGGTAGTTTGCCCAGTTAATTAAGAAAGAAAAAAATCGATTTGCGCCAAATGCGAAATCGATTTTTTGGAAGCAACGATTAAACGCGCTCAATTTTACCTGATTTTAATGCACGTGCAGAAACCCATACACGTTTTGGTTTACCGTTTACTAAGATACGAACTTTTTGAAGGTTAGCACCCCAAGTACGTTTGTTAGCGTTCATAGCGTGGGAACGGTTGTTACCAGTACGAGCTTTACGTCCAGTGATTACACATTGTTTTGGCATGTTGTATTCCCTCCTTACTGTTAATGCTGAAAGATTATTATTTCAGTTCGGTATTTCACATACCATAATAATTTAACATACGATGACGTTCAGTGCAACAGTTTTCACATAACCTTTCAAGAAAAAAACCTTTACAGACATAAATAATTGTCAGATAAGAGGGAATCAATTTCTAGATACAGCAGATATAGGCTAATAAAAAGTTTCAGTATTATAAGATGTGTTGATTAACCATTTTTATCCACTCTGATTAATTAGAAGGCTCTGGATTCCGTTACGGGCTACTCGCTTTGTTACTGACGCTACGCTTTCGCACAGAAAACATTTGTTGCTGACGCTACGCTTTCGCACAGAAAACATTTGTTGCTGACGCTACGCTTTCGCACAGAAAACATTTGTCGCTGCCGCTTCGCTTTCGCGCAGATAATAAAGTATTGCTGCTGCTTCGCTTTCGCGCAGAAAACATCCGCTTCGTGCATGGTCTCGTCTGTCTCGCTTTCCCGCGGGAAGCTTTGTTCTACGACGAAAGCGAAGCGATAGGAGCACTCGTGTGCCTTACGCTACAATCAGTTGAAATAGGAAAATATTAGCGAAATAGCAATAAAAAATCCTTTTATCGCTTTATAATAAAGTTGTTTTTTCCCATTCAACACGCCTGCAATATTATTTTCCTCGGTAACCAAGCTTCATAGAAACACGTTTCCCAGTTTCCACTAAGCGCTCTGTAAGGGTATTAATATGTTCTGCTGAAACGTTAAAGCTAACAAAACCTATACTTACTGCACCGACTACTTCATTGAAACCATTTAAAATGGAGACTGCAATTGAAGATGTTCCTGCAGTTCTTTCCCCATGACTAATGGCAAATCCTTGTAGTCTTATTTGTTCAAGCTGTGCCTCTAATTCAGCGATTTCTTCATGAGGAATAAGCTGTTCAATAATTTCCTTTGCTTGAGAAACGGGCATTGTCGCTAAAATGGCTTTATTTGCAGCTCCAATATGCAACGGTATACGAATACCTAGCTGATCATAAATACGAATGGGATTAGCTGCACTGTCTATTCTTTCGATAATAATTGTATCTAAACCAGCGGGCTTACTTAAATAGACGCTTTCCTCGACTTCTCTTGTTAAACGCTCTAATTCGGGCCTAATTTTACTAATGTAGTCCATCGTATCATACACTTGTAAGCCGAGTTCCATCCAAATTGTTCCGAGTCGATATTGTTTAGTTTGATCGTCTTGTTCAATCATTCCTTCCTTGATCATCGCTTTTAAAATTCTATGTAATGTACTAAGTGGTAAATTGCATTTTGCCGAAAGCTCTGAAATGGACAAGCTATTTTCACTTGCTTCAGAGGCCAAAACTTTAGCGATTGTCATAGCTCGTTCTAATAATTGCATTCATGTCCCACCTCTCCTTCATTTATTTTATTTTTATTCTTTGTCTAAGTCTAGCTACATAATCGTGGATATCTATTTCGTTACGCTTCTCACCTCGAAAAGAATGAATATAGAAATTTTTCTAAATATATTGACAGTATACCTTAAAACACATATATTTTTCATATAAACTTTCCTCTATGCGGAAACGTTTTCCACTACACGGAAAAGGAGGTGAAGGGAATGCATTATTGTTCGTCAATGTATGCACCTTTGAAACACGTAATAGTAAAACATCCAAAAGATGCGTTCCGAAACCAAGAGCATCTTAGCGATGAATGGAAAACATTTAACTACTTATCAGAGCCTAACTATGATGAGGCACTTACAGAATATGCTGAATTTATGAGTATTCTAGAAAAGTATGTTGAAAAAATTGATTTTTTACCAGAATCAGATGAAGTAGGGTTAGATTCGTTGTATGCGCATGACCCTGTAAAATTCACACCAAATGGTGCCATTATCTTAAAATCTGGTAAAAAATTAAGACAGCCAGAAGCCGCTGTTTATAAAGCATTTTTACAAGAAAAGGGTATTCCAGTTATCGGAGAATTGACTGGAGAGGCTGTATCAGATGGTGGAGATATTGTTTGGCTTGATGATCGTACACTTGTTGTAGGTCGAGGCTATCGAACGAATGATGAAGCTATTCGTCAGCTAAAGGACATGACTGCGGATATTGTCGATGAATTCATTGTAGTACAGCTACCGCACGATTTAGGTGAAGCAGAATGTTTACACTTAATGTCCTTCATTAGTATGGTTGACAAGGATTTAGCGGTTGTACATTCACCATTAATGCCAGTTTTTTTTCGACAGCTTCTAATCGAGCGAGGTATTCAATTAATTGAAGTCCCGAAAGATGAGTATGATGCGTTAGGCTGTAACGTTTTAGCACTTGCACCTAGAGTATGTCTTGTTCCAAATGGAAATCCAATTACAAAACAACAATTACTTAATGCAGGCGTAACAGTTTATGAATATAAAGGAAATGAAATTACGGTAAAAGGGACAGGTGGACCAACATGTCTAACTTGCCCAGTCATAAGAGGATAAAAGGAGACGAAGTTAAATGTTTAAAAACGTTATTGTAAAAAATCCAGGGAATAGTTATGTAAATGGTTTAACGACAAGTGACTTAGGAAAACCAATTTTAGAAGTATTATTTGAGCAGCATGAAAAATATGTTGAAGCTTTAAAGAGATGTGGCGTAGAGGTTACACAGCTTCCAGCAAATGAAGCCTTCCCAGATTCAACATTCGTAGAGGATACAGCTGTTTTAACACCTGAATTTGCCATTATTTCAAATCCAGGGGCAGAAGCTCGTAATCGTGAGATTGAAGAAATCGAACCAGCTGTTAAAAAGTTCTACGGAAAATTATATTATATCGAAGGTCCAGGAACACTTGATGGCGGAGATGTATTACAGGCAGAAAAGAAATTTTATGTCGGCATCTCTGATCGTACTAATGAAGAAGGAGCTCAACAATTCAAAGAAATCGTTGAAAAAGAAGGCTATGAGGCAACGATTATTCCATTAAAGGAATTTTTCCATTTAAAAACAGGCATCGCGTATGTTGGCGAAAATCGTATGGTGGTAGCAGGAGAGTTTATCGAACACCCTGCATTCGAAACCTATGAAAAAATTATTATTCCAAAAGAGGATGAGTATTCAGCAAACTGTATTCAAGTAAATGATTATGTCATTATTCCAGCTGGTTATCCAGAAACAAATCGTAAATTAAATGATTTAGGCTACCAAACAATTGAGCTTGAAATGTCTGAATTTAGGAAACATGATGGTGGGCTAAGCTGCTTGTCATTACGTTTTTAACTTCTTTCAGCGGGTTTCCAAATATCCGCTGAAATTGAGGAACTCAGTCTAAGAACGCCACGTCCTGTGGCAACGACTATGCCGAGGCTTGATTTTCAGTACCCAATCAATTTATAGGAGATAAATTGATTGGGTACTTTAGTAAAAGTAATATCAGAATTTTTGATATATTAATAACAACTAGAGAGTGGGGATGGATGTGAGTAAAGGGGAACAACGGCAAGATAATCAATTAAACCGTTCAATGAAGAGTCGTCATTTATTAATGCTATCGCTCGGTGGAGTTATTGGAACAGGACTATTTTTAAATGTTGGCTACACAATTAATCAGGCAGGTCCTGGAGGAGCATTAATTGGTTATTTATTTGGTGGCTTAATATTGTACATGGTAATGAATTGTCTTGGAGAATTAGCTGTTTACATGCCTGTTACTGGTTCTTTCCAAACCTATGCAACACGATTTATTAGTCCTTCAGCAGGATTTTCTTTAGGATGGATGTATTTTGTTGGGTCAGCTGCCACAGCAGGGGTAGAATTTACTGCAGCGGGCATTTTGATGCAACATTGGTTTCCGCATGTCCCTATATGGATATGGTGTGCCGTATTTATGGTCTTGTTATTTACTTTAAATGCATTAACAACTAAGGGCTTTGCAGAAGCAGAATTCTGGTTTGCAAGCATTAAAGTCATTGCAGTGATTGCATTTATCGTAATAGGGGTGGCAGCAATCTTTGGATTGATTCCGTTAGCTGATCGTCCAACACCACATTTTACGAATTTAGCACCGTCTGGTTTATTCCCAGCAGGTATTGCAATTATATTTGTCACAATGATGAATGTTATCTTTTCTTATCAAGGTTCTGAACTTGTCGGTATTGCAGCAGGAGAAACTGAAAATCCAGAGAAAAATATTCCTCGGGCAATAAAGACAATTCTTTTTAGAATAATAGTTTTTTATATTGCTTCTATTATTGTTTTATCTGCCATATTCCCTTCATCGGAGCTTGGATTACTGGAAAGCCCATTTGTTACATTGATGAATTTAGCTGGCGTTCCATATGCTGCTGGCATCATGAACTTTGTTATTTTAACAGCGATATTATCAGTAGGTAACTCATGTCTATATGCTTCAACACGTTTATTATGGTCGATGTCAAAAGAGGGCATGGCTCCTAAATTATTCGGACGACTAACGAAAAATAAAGTGCCATTAAATGCACTCATTTTCACGATGCTTTTCTCGCTGCTTTCTTTATTAACGAGCGTGATGGAAGCAGATGCAGTATTTGTTTTACTCATGTCTATTGCCGGAATTTCTGTAACAATTTCATGGATGGGAATTTGCGCATCTCAATTGATGTTCCGATATCGTTATGTGAAAGCAGGAGGGGATATGGCTGAATTGAAATTTAAGACGCCATTTTATCCATTGATTCCAGTGTTCTGTATTAGTTTTTGTACGCTAATTCTTGTCTTTTTAGCATTCGATCCAACACAAAGAGTTGGTTTACTATATGGTATTGGATTCTTTATTGCTTGCATGATTTTCTATAAAGTAAAATTGAGTAAAACAAATATAGTTTCTTCTGAGGTTAAAATGAAAAATGAGGAATCACTTGATATACATTGATATGTATTCGGTGTTGAAGATCGGATAAAGGAGAATTTTTATGAATGATTATCTTTGGAATACACCTGAAAAACTACGTGCATTATTATGTGAAATTGTCAGTTGGGAAAGTAGGACATTAACAAAAGGTGAACTTGAATTTGCCTATAAACTAAAAAATAAATTGCAAACGCTTTCTTATTTTCAGGAAAATCCGGAATTTATTGAATTACATGATGCGGGCCTTGAACGCAATGCTGTGACTGCCTTGTATAAGCACCCATCTGCAACAGAAACGGTTGTGCTAATTAGTCATTTTGATACTGTCCATACTGAAGAATATGGTGAACTGGAACCATTAGCTTTCTTCCCTGAAGAGTTGACAAAAAAGCTAATGGAACCTAAATACAAAAAGGATTTACCTGAAGCGGCAAGGATTGATTTAGAATCAGGTAACTATTTATTTGGACGTGGTACGATGGATATGAAAATGGGGCTAGCTTTGCATATGCAGTTGATTGAAAAGGCAAGTATCGAAGAATGGCCAATCAATCTTATTTTAACGGCTGTGCCAGATGAAGAAGTGAACTCTGCTGGAATGCGTGCAGCAGTTGTTGAGCTTGTAAGACTTCGTGAACAGTATGGATTATCTTATAAACTATTTTTAAATAGTGAGCCTTCTTTTTCACAAGGCCCAGCTGATACCAATGAATATATTTATTCAGGAACGATCGGTAAAATTATGCCTGCTACCTTATTTTACGGAAAAGAGACACATGTAGGTGAGCCATTAAAAGGAATGACAGCAAATTTTATTGCTTCATACATGACACAACATATGGAGTGGAATCCAATATTCCGTGAAACAGACCTTGGTGAAAGTACACCATTACCTGTATCCTTACAATTAAAAGATTTGAAAATGGAGTATTCTACACAAACACCATATCGTGCAGCAGCCCTTTATAATGTGTTTTTATTAAAGCGCACAGCATCGGAAGTAATGGATATTTTTGAACAAGTTGCAATAGAAGCTATGGCAGCTTGTAATGAACAATATAAGCGAATTTGTGAAAGAGAAAAGGTACATGGCGTAGGTGAAGTAAAAGTACTTCGATATGAGGCACTTTTAGAGCATGCGATCAAGAAATTAGGCGCTGAGGAAGTAAATTTAATAAAAAGTCAAGTTCTTGAAAATAGTGCATGGGATGATCGGGAGAAATCTATTCGCATCGTAGATCAGCTAATGATTCGTTGCCAGGAGCTAACACCGGCGACAGTGCTATTATATGCACCACCTTATTATCCAGCGATCAATTCATCCGATCATCCCCTTGTAATTCAATCGATTGAATTAATGAAGAAAACAGCAAAAACATTTGATATTGAAGTGGAGCAAATTCACTATTTTAATGGTATTTGTGATTTGAGCTATGTCAATTATTCAGATGACTCTAATGAATGGACAGCATTCGAGCGCAACACACCGGTTTGGGGAGACACTTACAGTATTCCATTTGAAGCAATGTCCGCACTACAAGGCCCTGTTTTAAACGTTGGCCCTTTTGGCAAGGATGCCCACCAAAAGACTGAAAGGTTACATGTGGATAGCGCATTTAAAGAAATGCCAGTGATGATTGATACGCTTATAAAAAGCCTATTTTAATTTAAGACATAAAAAGCGTAGCGACAGCAAAAAAGCGCCCAGTCGGAATGGAAATCAACCCCTCGCTTGCCGAAGAATCATATTTTTTAACATGACACCTTCATTTCATTGACACAATAGTTTTTCAAAAACATGAAAGCTGATCTTTGATAATAAAGAATCAGCTTTTTTATTTTTTTAGAAAATATCTAATGAAACGAAGTGAAATGCCTGCTATAGAAGTTTGTTCTTGACTACGAAACCTGCCAAGCAATATGGTAGGTTTTTTGATCTTTTTTAAAAGGTGGATCAAATTCCGCTCATTTTTCTACCATTTTTGCAAAAGACTACTTGTATCTTTTATTATTTAAACGATAAAAATAGGACAAATAAGCATCTTCATTTAGACAAATGTTTTTTTAGCGGCAGTCAGCATCGGGATGTGTCATGCTAAGATCTCAAATAACGAGCAATTGAAAACATGCTGTGAATTAGCCGATCAAGCATTGAAAACAGCAAAACAAAAAGGTCGTAACAACTTTTACAGCAAAAGTGGAAATTTCGATGAAGATGTATCTTTCTAATGTCAGTAAAACGTTGATACAGTGCGCTTTCAGGCTTTCCAAGGTTGCTTAATGTGTAACGAAAGTGTTACAATATAATTTAGTCAAAAAGAGCCAAGGGGGCATTTCTATGTCAATTGAATTAAACAATGAATTCGGCCAAATTGATATTTCAACAGATGTACTTGCACAAATAGCTGGTGGCGCTGCTGTAGAATGCTACGGTATTGTTGGCATGGCATCTAAACATCAAATTCGTGATGGTCTAACTGATATTTTACGTAAAGAAAATTTTGCAAAAGGTGTTGTTATTCGAAAACAGGACGACGATTTACATATTGATATGTACATTATTGTTAGTTACGGGACAAAAATTTCGGAAGTTGCTTATCAAGTACAATCGAAAGTGAAATATACAGTTGATAAAACATTAGGTATGAGCGTGAAATCTGTCAATATCTTTGTGCAGGGCGTTCGTGTAGCGAATGATTAAGAGGAGGAACTAAATCGAATGCAGTCTTTAGACGGAATAAAGTTTGCTGAAATGGTGCAAATGGGTGCCCATCACCTATTCCAAAATGCAAATTATGTTGATTCATTAAATGTATTTCCAGTACCGGATGGTGATACAGGAACAAATATGAACTTATCGATGACATCTGGGGCAAAGGAAACGGAGCTTAATGCTTCAGAACATATCGGCAAAACAGCCCAAGCCTTATCAAAAGGTTTACTTATGGGAGCACGTGGAAATTCAGGCGTTATTTTATCGCAGTTATTCCGTGGCTTTGGTAAATTTATCGAAAAAGAAGCGACAATTGATGCCAAGGGCTTTGCAGGTGCCTTCCAAGCAGGCGTAGAAACTGCCTATAAAGCAGTAATGAAGCCGGTTGAAGGGACAATTTTAACGGTTGCACGAGAAGCGGCGAAAAAAGGTGTAGAAGTGGCAGAAACTGAAACCGATATCATTGCGGTGATGGAAGCATTTACTGCTGAAGCACAGGCTTCGTTGGAACGTACACCTGAACTTCTACCTGTTCTAAAAGAAGTCGGAGTTGTAGATAGTGGCGGTCAGGGCCTCCAATTTGTGTATGAAGGATTTTTAGCATCCTTAAAGGGCGAGCCATTACCGGTGAAAAACGAAGCAACTTTAGATGATTTAATTAATGCGGAACATCATAGAGCGCAAGATTTCATGAGTACTGCGGATATTGAATTTGGTTATTGTACAGAAATCATGGTACGTTTTGAAGAAGGAAAAGAGCCATTTAGCGAAGATCAATTCCGCAATGAATTAAACCCTCTAGGTGATTCTTTACTCGTTATTTCAGATGAAGAGATTGCCAAAGTGCATATTCATTCTGAGCAACCAGGCGCTGTTTTAGCAATGGGACAAAAATATGGTAGTCTTATTAAAATAAAGGTCGACAATATGCGTGAACAGCATTCTGCTATTGTTGGTGAGGATCATAAAGCACCTTCTTCAGCCAAAAAAGCAGAAAAGCATCCATATGCAATTGTAACGATTGCAATGGGCGAGGGAGTTGCTGAATTACTTCGTTCAATTGGTGCCTCTTATGTTATTGAAGGCGGTCAAACAATGAACCCTTCAACTGAAGATATTGTGAAGGCGGTACAAGAAATTGGTGCTGAAAAAGTATTGATTTTACCAAATAACAAAAATATCGTCATGGCAGCAGAACAAGCAGTAGAGCTTTTAGATATTGAAGCGGCTGTAGTTCCAACGAAAACAATCCCTCAAGGTATGGCAGCGATTCTATCGTTTAATCCAGAGGCAGCAGTTGAAATGAACCAAGCAACAATGACAGAAGCCTTTGCAAATGTTAAAACAGGTCAAGTAACTTATGCAGTTCGAGATACATCTATTGACGGTGTGGAAATTCATAAGGATGATTTCATGGCTCTTGCGGAAGGTAAAATTGTATTATCTACTCCAGCATTAAAAGATGCTGCTGAGAAGGTGATTACTGATTTAGTGGATGAAGATGCAGAAATTGTAACAGTCATCTATGGTGAGGATACAACGGAAGAAAACGCCTCAGAATTAGTGGAATTTATTGAAGAGAAATATCCAGAGGTAGAAGTAGAGTTATTTAATGGTAAACAAGGATTATATCCATATATTATTTCAGTAGAATAATTCAATCTACTTTGCGTATAAGTAGAGAAAGCAGTGCACACGCCGTGTACTGCTTTTGTTTATGGTACAAGGAGAATTGGGGATAATAAACTTAAAAATCAGCTAAGAATTAATGATCTGATGTATGTTTCCAGAGGACAACGAACTTGGAAATGCTGGAATTTAGGCATTTTGAAATCATTGTGTATACGGAGTAGACAACAATTAATCAATATTTCCGTTGTGAAATTATAGTCGTGTAAATTTTCTGAAAGTTGATAAAGAAGTGCTTTACTTTTATAGTAACTATCAAGCATGATATAAATAAAAAATCGATATTATTATATGGATAGGATAAAGGGGTGTTATTATGAAGTTTACTTCAGTATTTGATATTATCGGACCAGTGATGATTGGACCTTCTTCATCGCATACGGCAGGTGCCGCACGAATTGGGCGCGTTGCCAGAGATTTATTTGGAAGACAACCAAAGTGGGCGAAAATCCACTTATATGGTTCGTTTGCTGAAACGTATAAAGGACATGGAACAGATGTAGCTTTGGTAGGGGGCCTATTAAATTACGATACATTCGATGAGCGAATTAAAACAGCTTTTGCCGATGCAGAAAAGGCAGGGTTAGATTATGAATTTATCCCAGAAACAGCAAATATGGAGCATCCGAATACAGCTCGCCTTGTGATTGGCGATGATGAAGGAGAAATGTCTGTTGTTGGTATTTCTATCGGTGGCGGTAAAATTGAAGTGAGTGAGGTTAATGGCTTCAAGCTGCGTCTAACAGGTGGTATGCCAGCAATCCTTGTTGTTCACGATGATCGTGCTGGCTGTATTGCCAATGTGGCAAATTGCTTAGCGATGCATGCAGTCAACATTGGACATATGGAGGTTTCACGTATTGAACGTGGTTTAACTGCCCTTATGGTGATAGAAGTCGATCAAAACATCGAGGATAAAGTATTACAACAAATTTCTTTAATACCACATATTTCGAAGGTTTCTAAAATTAATAACTAAGGAGGTGTCCCAATATGGACGTATTGTTTCATAATGTTCGTGAACTAGTTGAACGAGCGGAGCAAGAAGGAAAACTAATTTCTGAAATTATGATTGAGCAGGAAATGTTAATAACTGGACGCACAAGAGAAGAAATTATACAGCAAATGGACGTTAATTTAACTGTGATGGAGGAAGCTGTTGAAAGAGGCCTAAATGGTGTGAAATCTGTAACGGGCTTGACAGGTGGTGACGCAGTATTGCTTCAAAACTACATTGCGCAAGGCAATTCATTGTCAGGGGATTTATTATTAGACGCTGTGAGTAAAGCGGTTGCAACAAATGAAGTTAATGCGGCTATGGGTACAATTTGTGCTACCCCAACTGCAGGCTCAGCTGGTGTTGTACCAGGAACACTGTTTGCGGTGAAAAATAAGCTAAATCCTACACGTGAACAAATGATTCGCTATTTATTCACATCGGGTGCTTTCGGCTTCGTTGTTGCCAATAATGCTTCGATTTCAGGTGCTGCTGGAGGTTGTCAAGCTGAGGTTGGCTCAGCTGCTGGTATGGCAGCGGCAGCGATTGTAGAGATGGCTGGTGGTACTCCGCAGCAATGTTCAGAAGCATTTGCCATTACACTTAAAAATATGCTAGGGCTTGTTTGTGACCCAGTAGCTGGATTAGTAGAGGTTCCTTGTGTTAAGCGAAATGCTATGGGAGCGGCAAATTCACTTGTGGCAGCGGATATGGCACTTGCAGGGGTTACAAGTCGCATCCCATGTGATGAAGTGATTGGTGCGATGTATCGAATTGGACAATCTATGAGTCCGAATTTGAAAGAAACTGCACGTGGAGGCCTTGCTGCAACACCAACAGGTAAAGCTATTAGCAAAGCTATATTTGACAATGGCAATTTAGAGAGTATCCAATCATTGCAAAAATAAAAGTATTAAACACGCTTCCTAAGGGAGCGTGTTTTTTTGAGGTTCTACATGGGACAGGTGTTTTATCGGTGAAAATGAAAAGAATAGTGGTGAAATAGTATGAGAGGGTAGTTTGGGCAAAGTGGATATATTTTCTTGGTGATACTCCCTATTCTAGATTCATCACAATAGCGTGTGGTTGATTTCCGTTCCGACTGGATCTTTTTAGGGGGGCGTCCGATGAGCCGCTTCGCTTGCGCTCCAGGGTCTCATCTGTGACGCTCCAATCAACTTATATACATGGCATACGTTAGAATAAATGTCATCTCTTACTTTTACTTTTGGTGATGAACCCTATCACAGCCAATAAAAAAGAAAAAGCATTTTGGAATTTTAGTAAAGGGTAGGGGTAGGGTAACAAGCAACTGCATCGATCAATCCTTCATCAAATCCGTAGAACGCCCAGTAGGCACCATTCCATCTATATCCAGATACTTCACCCATTTCTATACGAGTAGGATAAAACCAAAATTCTCTCCCGTTTCTAAGCCATACATAAGTATTTTGATATACACAATCAATAATATAGGACACAGAAGGTTTTGATGGTCTGACGTTTGGTGGAGGTGATTGTGGTCTCGTTGTCCCTTGAGGTGGAAAAAATCCCAAGTGATTTCACTCCTTTTTTCAACATTATATGCTGAGAAAAAATAAATGCATTTATTTAACCGGACTAGTAAAAACCTGAAGATTGTGAAGTTATGTATTTCAATAAACGGTGGGCTTTAGTTGAAGCTCGAAACACAAAAGAAGGCATTGAGGTATTGCTTCTTTATTTGCTAAAGGTAAAAAAGTTTATGTTCTTTAGGTTCTTATGTACGCCACTTAGAGATAACTATCCAGGCGTGTTGATTAGGAAAAAAATAGGTTAATTATTAAGCGATAATAGGATTTTTTTGTTGCTATTTTGCTAATATATTCTCATTTTTAACTGATTGTAGCGTAGGGCTACTCGAATGCTCCTGTCGCTTCGCTTTCGTCTCAGAGCAAAGCTTCCCGCGGGAAACGAGTAGCATGTAGTAGAATAAAGAGCCTTTTAATTGACTAGGGCGAATAAAAATGGTTAATCTACACACCTGATAACTATCAATCAATTATTAATCAATTGAATTGCTATCTTACTGAAAATGAAAAGTTATATAATGATATTGAGAATAATAATGCGTAGTATGTTCAAAAGTGTTAAACGCAAGCAACGATATTATGAAAGCTAAGAGTAATCGTAAGAAAGGGGAAAACTCATATGCTGAAAAATAGTATAGTTATACGAATGATTGTAGGTAAAGTACTTGTGGTGAAAAACTTTGGAGGAGCTGTCGTGCAAGGTGACTGATTTAACGAATCCCGTTACTGATTTAAAGGGAATCGGGAAAGAAACAGCAGGACATTTAGAGGCATTGGGTATCGAGACGATAGCGGATTTACTATGGACGTTCCCGCATCGACATGAGGATTTTCGTTTAAAGGATTTGGCACAAACACCACATAATGAACGTGTCACTGTTGAGTGTAAGGTGGAACGAGAAGCGACAATATTGTTCTTAGGTCGCAATAAATCACGATTGCAAGTCACAGTGCTGGCAGGCCGACATTTAGTTAAGGTTGTTTTTTTTAATCAAGGCTATTTGAAGCAGAAGCTTGTACCTGGGGCTATTATAACCGTTACGGGTAAATGGGACCGCGGCAGACAAGTTATCAATGGAACGTCTGTAACGTTTGGTCCTAAGACAGACCAGGTCGACTTCGAACCTGTTTATAGTCTAAAAGGTTTGATTCCGCAAAAACGTTTTCGTAAATATATGCGACAAGTGCTAGACGAGTTTGGTACAGAAATACCAGATGCTATTCCACAGCGCTTACGGGTGGATTATAAGCTTGCTACAATGCGTGATGGGCTTGAGGGAATTCATTTCCCTCTTGATGCAGGACATGCAAAACAGGCTAGAAGACGCTTTGCCTATGAAGAGTTACTTAACTTTCAACTACGTATTCAAGCGTTACGTAAAATTCGAAAAGACAGTGAGCACGGTACAGTTATACAGTTTGATTTGCAAAAGTTACGTGACTTTATTGCGTCTTTACCATATGAATTAACAGGTGCTCAAAAACGCGTCGTCAATGAGATTTGCAAAGATTTGAAGGAGCCACATCGTATGAACCGCTTACTTCAAGGTGATGTAGGGTCGGGGAAAACCGTTGTTGCGGCAATATGTTTATATGCAGCTGTAACGGCTGGTTTTCAGGGAGCGTTGATGGCGCCGACAGAAATTTTAGCTGAACAGCATGCTGAGAATTTGAAGGAATGGTTTGAGCCATTTGGTGTACGAGTAGCATTACTATCGGGATCGACGAAAGCGAAGGAACGTCGTTTACTTTTAGAAGAACTGGCAAACGGAGACATAGATATTTTAATTGGTACGCATGCACTAATTCAGCCTGATGTCGTTTTTTTAAAACTGGGTTTTGTTATAACAGATGAACAGCATCGTTTTGGTGTTGAGCAGCGTAGAATATTGCGTGATAAAGGAGAAAATCCAGATGTGCTCTTTATGACGGCGACACCAATACCGCGAACACTCGCGATTACAGCATTTGGAGAAATGGACGTTTCGATGATTGATGAAATGCCAGCGGGGCGTAAGCAAATTGAAACACATTGGATGAAAAAGGAGCAGTTTGGCTCTGTAATGTCAAAGCTGGAATTAGAGCTTGCTGCTGCTAGACAAGCTTATGCTATTTGTCCTCTGATCGAGGAGTCAGACAAGCTGGATGTACAAAATACAGTAGAAATCTATGAGCAGCTTGCAGCATATTTCAATGGGCGTTACAATGTCGGATTAATGCATGGTCGCTTATCCGCAGATGAGAAAGATGCTGTCATGCGAGCCTTTAGTGAGGGAACTATTCATGTGCTCGTGTCAACAACAGTTGTTGAGGTTGGGGTTAACGTACCGAATGCAACTTTTATGATTATTTATGACGCTGAACGCTTCGGCTTAGCTCAGTTGCATCAGCTGCGTGGGCGTGTTGGACGAGGCGAACATCAGTCATATTGTGTGTTGCTAGCCGATCCGAAATCTGATGAAGGCAAAGAGCGAATGCAGTCGATGACGGAAACGAATGATGGTTTCCGCCTAGCTGAAAAGGATTTGGAACTACGTGGACCAGGTGATTTCTTTGGTCGTAAACAAAGTGGTTTGCCTGATTTTAAAGTAGCGGATTTAGTGCACGATTATCGGATACTTGAAACTGCGAGAAAAGATGCAACGGATATGATTAAGACTGATGCTTTTTGGCATGATGATGAGTACAAATATTTACGTGAAATGCTTGAAAATTCAGGAGTTTTACAGGGAGAACGCTTTGATTAACTGACTTTGATATCTAATTTCGAATGTGAGAGCTTGTTTTGAAAACAAGTCTTGCATTCTTTTTTTATACTCTATATACTGATATTAGTACCAAGTGCTAATAACAACTAAAAAAGGTGGCGAATGATGTTGAGACGAACGAAAAAAGAGCGACAGCGACTATTATCCGAAACGATAGCTGATAATCCATTCGTCACAGATGAACAGCTAGCAACACAGTTTCAGGTTAGTGTCCAAACAATTCGTTTAGATCGTATGGAATTAGCGATTCCAGAATTACGAGAACGAATTAAAGATGTTGCTTCGAAAACCTATGAAAATGAAGTAAAATCACTACCGATTGATGAAGTAATCGGAGAAATAATTGATATTGAATTGGATAATCGTGCATTATCTATTTTTGACGTAAAAGAAGAACATGTTTTTCAGCGCAATGGCATCGCACGTGGACATCATTTGTTTGCGCAGGCAAACTCATTAGCGGTAGCAGTTATTGACGACGAATTAGCATTGACAGTACATTCTAACATTACCTTTGTGAAACCTGTTAGAGCTGGAGATCGTGTTATTACAAAAGCAATCGTTATCGGACGTGATGAAAATAATCATCGTACAAAAGTAGAGTTAACGTCCACAGTTAACGGTGAAACAGTTTTTGTTGGTGAATTTGATATGTACCGCACGAAAGGTAAAGGTGAATAACAATGAAATTAGCGCTTGATGGAATGGGTGGAGACAACGCACCAAAATCAGTTGTTGAAGGTGCTTTATTAGCATTAGAGCAAATCCCAAATTTAGAAATTCAATTATATGGTCAGCAGCAAAAGCTTGAACCATTTTTAAAAATACATGATAGATTAACTGTAGTACATTGTGATGAAGTTGTTGAAGGAACAGACGATCCAGCACGCGCTGTTCGTCGTAAAAAGGATTCATCGATGGCAAAAATGATGGATGCAGTTGAAGAAGGAAAGGCGGATGCTTGTCTTTCAGCAGGTAATACAGGTGCTTTAATGGCAGGAGGCTTATTTAAAGTAGGACGTATTGAAGGGATTGCTAGACCTGCTCTAGCCACTACACTTCCTACTTTAGATGGTAAGGGCTTTTTAATGCTTGATTTAGGAGCAAATGCAGATGCACGACCTGAGCATTTATTGCAATATGCGATTATGGGCGATATTTATGCGAAAAAGGTAGGTGGCTTACAAAAGCCGCGTATCGGCTTGTTAAATATCGGTACTGAGGATAAAAAAGGAAATGACTTAACGAAGGCAGCTTTTGGATTATTAAAAGAAGCAGATTTAAACTTTATCGGTAATGTTGAAGCTCGAGATTTACTTGAAGGGGTAGCGGACGTTGTTGTAACAGACGGCTTTACAGGTAATATGGTGCTGAAATCGATAGAAGGTACTGCTGGCGCGTTATTTTCAATGCTAAAAGAGGCGTTCATGTCTTCAACAAAAACAAAAATTTCGGCAGCACTTATGAAAAATAATTTGCGTGACCTAAAAAATAAAATGGATTACACAGAGTACGGTGGTGCAGGTTTGTTTGGTTTACAAGCACCTGTGATTAAGGCACATGGCTCATCCAATGCCAAAGCAATATACAGTGCAATCCGCCAGGCAAATACGATGGTTGAGCATACAGTCATCTCGACGATTACAGATACAGTACGTCACTTAGAAATTGATTAACTTCTTTCAGCGGGTGTCCAAACACCCACTGAAATAGAGGAACTCAGTCTAAGAACGCCACGTCCTGTGGCAACGACTGAGTGACCAACATCATGTTGCTGACGCTACGTTAGCACTGCGCTTTCGCACAAAAAACATCATGTTGCTGACGCTACGTTAGCACTGCGCTTTCGCACAAAAAACATCATGTTGGCCTAAAGCCTCCGGACGCAAATTTTGCCGAGGCGTAATTGATTAAAAAGGGGATTAATGAAAAATGACGAAAATAGCATTTATTTTTCCGGGCCAAGGTTCTCAAGCAGTTGGGATGGGGCAAGAGTTTATCGAGAATGCGGCAGAAAGTAAAGCATTTTATGAGCGTGCAAATCAATCACTTGGCTTTGAGTTGTCTAAGCTTATGTTAGAGGGACCCGCTGAGGAGCTAACATTAACTTATCATGCACAGCCGGCACTTTTAACTACTGGTGTGATGGTTGCAGAAAAATTACGTGCAGCAAGTATTACGCCAAATTACACAGCTGGACATTCACTGGGAGAATACGGTGCATTAGTAATCGCTGGTGTGCTATCGTTTGAGGACGCAGTTTCTGTTGTGCATAAGCGTGGGCTTTATATGAATGAAGCTGTACCTGCAGGGCAAGGTGCTATGGCAGCCATTCTAGGGATGGAGTTTGATGCACTGCATGAAGTAACTGAAAAAATATCTGCGGCAGGTAATCCAGTTCAGGTAGCGAATGTAAACTGTCCAGGGCAAATCGTTATTTCTGGTACAAAGGAAGGCGTTGAAAAGGCTTCTTTAGCAGCAAAGGAAGCTGGTGCAAAACGAGCAATTCCTTTAGTTGTTAGTGGTCCATTCCATTCAGAGCTAATGCGACCATCATCTGAAAAATTAAAAGAAACGTTGGCTGATATATCATTGTCAGTTCCACAAATTCCTGTAATCGGCAATGTAATGGCAAAAGAATTAGAGGATGTTCCAGCTATTCAACATGAGTTAGTAGAACAAGTATATAGCGCTGTGCAATGGGAAGCATCTGTGCGTGAAATGATTGCACAAGGTGTGGATGTCTTTATTGAATGTGGACCGGGCAAAGTATTAAGTGGATTAGTGAAGAAAATTGATCGATCTGTTGCGACATATTGTGTTTATGATGAAGCATCATTAGAGGTTGTACTAGAAGCGGCGAAGGAGTGGACAATTAATGCGTAAATTAGAGGGTAAAGTAGCTGTTGTAACTGGTGCTTCGCGTGGTATAGGACGCGCTATTGCCTTTAAGCTTGCTGATGAGGGTGCTAAAGTTGTCGTTAACTATAGTGGGTCACAGGCGAAGGCAGAAGAAGTTGTCGCGTCGATTCAAGAGAATGGCGGCGAGGCTATAGCTGTACAAGCGAGTGTTTCAAAAACAGAGGAAGTTACAGCATTAATGGATGCAGCAGTAAAAACATTCGGCTCGCTTGATATTTTAGTAAATAATGCGGGTATTACACGTGATAACTTGTTAATGCGTATGAAAGAGGATGAATGGGACGATGTTTTAGATACGAACCTAAAAGGTGTTTTCCTTTGTACAAAAGCAGTAACACGTCAAATGATGAAGCAACGTGCTGGCCGTATCATCAATATTTCATCGATTGTTGGTGTAGCTGGTAATGCAGGGCAAGCTAATTACGTAGCTGCAAAAGCAGGCGTTATTGGATTAACTAAAACGACTGCCAAGGAATTAGCATCACGTAATATTCTAGTAAACGCGATTGCACCAGGCTTTATAGAAACTGAAATGACTGATCAACTACCAGAAGATCTAAAGCAAGGTATGCTTACTCAAATTCCTCTAGCAAAACTTGGGCAGCCTGAGGATATCGCAAAGGCAGTAGCTTTTCTAGCTTCAGATGATGCTAACTATATGACAGGTCAAACGTTACATATAGATGGCGGCATGGTAATGTAATTTAAAATAGTCATAGATAATGATTTTTTGTATAATCATTGAGGGGAGGTGAATGATTTGTCTACAGTATTAGAACGCGTAACAAAAGTAATCGTGGACCGTTTAGGTGTTGAAGAGAGTGAAGTTACTCTAGAAGCCTCTTTCCGTGATGATTTAGGTGCTGACTCATTAGACGTAGTTGAGCTTGTAATGGAGCTTGAAGACGAATTCGATATGGAAATTTCTGATGAAGATGCTGAAAAAATCTCAACAGTTGGTTCTGCAATTTCATACATCGAAAGTAAAATAAACTAATCGTTTAACTTTATATAGCAGAGATTAATCACCTCTACTGGTGCTGACATGGATGCGGTCATTATACAATAAATGTTTATGATTGAATAAAGTTAAAGCCTTTGGCAGAAATTACTCATGTTTTTCTTCGGTGTGAAGAGTAGATACTATGCTGAGGCATGTTTAAAAAGGGGACGAAATGGTTCGTTTAGCGAACTGTGATCGTCCTCTTTTTGATTTTGGAAAATAATTAATTTCCAAAACATTGTATTTAAACCGAAATACTTTTGCATAAATGCCTTGAAAAAGGTACACTTAAACGGTAGAAACTATTAGGAAGGCAGATTGTTCAATGGCTATGAAAAGAAAAGGAATTATGCAGAAATCTGGCGTGCTTCCTGAAAAAGTACGCAATCAATTCGAGCTGTTACAGCATGAATTAAATATCACATTTATTAATAAAAATTTATTGTATCAAGCATTCACGCATTCATCCTATGTGAATGAGCATCGCCGTAAATTGTTTACGGATAATGAGCGTCTTGAATTTTTAGGGGACGCAGTACTTGAACTGTCTGTTTCTAAATACCTTTTTGAGAAATTCACTAATATGAGTGAGGGTGAGCTGACGAAGCTACGAGCATCCATAGTATGTGAGCCATCACTTGTTATCTTTGCAAATGAATTAGGCTTTGGTCGCTTTGTATTACTCGGAAAAGGTGAGGAATTAACAGGTGGACGGGAACGCCCAGCGCTACTTGCAGATGTATTTGAATCATTTGTAGGTGCCCTTTATTTAGATCAAGGCTTACAAACGGTCGTATCATTTTTAGAACGAATCGTATTCCCGAAAGTAGAAGTCGGTGCTTTTTCGCATGTGATGGATTTTAAAAGCCAATTGCAAGAAATGGTACAGCAAACAAGTAACGGTCTTCTTCATTATGAAATTATTGATGAAAAGGGTCCTGCACATAACCGTACCTTTGTATCGAGCGTACTATTAAATGGGCAGGAGCTTGGTATTGGTCGTGGGAAATCAAAAAAAGAAGCCGAGCAGCAAGCTGCGCAATGTGCAATGCGTACAATGCATAAGCAAACTGCAAAAGAGGAGGCTTAATAAATGTTCCTAAAACGACTCGAAGTGATTGGCTTTAAATCTTTTGCGGAGCGCATTGGAATTGATTTTGTACCCGGAGTTACAGCGGTGGTTGGGCCAAATGGTAGTGGGAAAAGTAATGTCACTGATGCCATTCGTTGGGTACTAGGGGAGCAATCGGCAAAGTCGTTACGTGGGGCAAAGATGGAGGATGTTATATTTGCTGGCAGTGACTCACGTAAGCCACTAAACTTTGCAGAGGTAACATTAATTTTAGATAACACAGATGAACAGCTTGCTTTTTCATATACAGAAGTCAGCGTAACAAGACGCGTATACCGTTCAGGTGATAGTGAATATTTACTAAATAACCAGCAGTGTCGCCTGAAGGATATTACGGACTTGTTTATGGACTCAGGACTTGGGAAAGAAGCCTTCTCCATTATTTCACAAGGCCGTGTCGATGAAATTTTAAATAGCCGACCTGATGACCGACGTTCAATTTTTGAAGAGGCAGCTGGCGTGTTAAAGTATAAACTAAGAAAGAAAAAGGCAGAGCATAAGCTTGTTGAAACAGATGAAAATTTGTATCGTGTTTTAGATATTTTACATGAGCTAGACAGTCGTCTGGAGCCGTTAGAAATTCAGGCATCAAGTGCAAGAGATTATGTGCAAATGTCAACAGAGTTAAAGGATTTTGATATCGCCATCCTTGTGCACGATTTGAAAAATTGTGCACAATCTTTGCATGCTCTGAAAGCTGAATACACAGAACTATATGAAACAGAGCAAAAACAAGCTCATAATATTTCTTCGATAGAGAAGCAAACTGCAAGTATTCGTAAGCTTTTAAAAGAGCTAGATGACTATCTAGATACGACTCAGGCTGAGTTTGTCAATGCAACGATGGAGGTAGAGCGTTGGGATGGTCGTAAAGCGTTAATGGCTGAAAAACGGCAGAATGCTTCAAACCAACTACTTCAATTGAATTCAGCATTACAAGAAGCTAAAGATGAGGTTGAGGCTCTTATAGCTCAAGAGCAAGAGAAAAAAGAATTGTTCACTGAAAAACAGCAAGAGGTATCAGAGCTGAAACAAAGCATTAAGCAGTTAGAGCAATCCTTAAATCGCTCGGTTTCTGAAATTGAACAAGAAATTGAAGAACAAAAAAACCGATATATCGACTCTTTAAACGAAGAAGCAACAGTTAAAAATGAATTAAAAAATATCGAACAACAGTTAGCGCAGCAAAAAGCGATGGCGACACGAATGTCAGACCAAACTGACGAAATCGGGCAAGAGCTTGCGCAAATTCTAGCAGAAAAAGAGAAGCTAGTTGTTGCTCATACTACAACAACTAACGAATTGCAGGAAAAACTTGAGCAATATGAAACATTGCAAATACAGCTTAAGAATGTCAATGCATCGTTTAATGAAAAGCAAGATATGCTTTATAAAGCGTATCAGCATCAGCAGCAACTTAAGGCTAGAAAAGATACACTAGCTGAACTCGAAGCAGATTTCTCTGGGTTTTTCCATGGAGTAAAAGAAATATTATTAGCACGTGATAAAGGTGAATTAGCTGGGATTGAAGGAGCCGTTGCTGAGTTAATTCAAGTGGATGGGAAATATTCTCAAGCTATTGAAACAGCATTAGGGGCAGCCTCTCAGCATATTGTAACAACCGATGAACAATATGCTCAACAGGCAATCCGTTGGCTAAAACAAAAGAGAGCTGGACGCGCAACATTTTTACCCAAAACAGTTATCAAGTCACGTAAAATCAATCTATCTGCGATTCAGCTAGCCACTGAGCACCCAGCATTTGTCCAAATGGCTGATGCACTTGTAACGTTCGATGAAGCCAACCGCACAATTGTTGAGAACCTCCTTGGTAATGTCATCGTTGCATCAAGTTTAGAAGGTGCAAGTCAAATTGCTCGATTATGTGGGTTTCGATATCGTGTTGTAACACTTGAAGGTGATATCGTCAATGCAGGCGGTTCGTTAACAGGTGGTGCAACGAAGCAGCAATCTTCACTCTTTACAAGAAAAGCAGAATTAGATGATTTAATAGTAAAGCTACAATCGTTGGAAGCATCTATTTATAGTGCTGAACAGGCTGTCTCAACTGAAAAAGAGAAGCTTGCAACATTGCGTGACAAAGTAGAGCAATTGAAGCTTGATGGTGAGCAACTACGAAAAGATGAAATGCAGCAGGCGAGTCGCATACGCGAGCTAGAGGTTGTCGAGAAAAGCTTATCTGCACGAGTTTCTTTTGCTTCTAATGAAACACAAGATGTAAAAACTCGCGAAGAAGCATTGTTAGCTCAAAAGGAAGCGGCTACAGAGCGTTTAACAGCACTAGCAACAGAACTGTTAGAGATCAACGAAACCGTGGAACAACTAAGTAAAGTGAAGTTACAAAGTGAAACGGAGAAAGATGTACTTCGTGAGCAGTCGGCAGAAAAACGCTCGCAGTTAGCGGTTATGCAGGAACAAATGTCACAAGTACAAATTGCTACAGCCGAGTTAGCCCTACAATTAAACAAAGGTCGTCAAAAAGTCGACAATATTTCTCAGGAAATAATCTGGCTTCAATCTGATGAATCGACAAAACTTTTAAGCGATGAAGAAGTGGATGAGCAAGTTGCTACGTGGAAAGCTAGAAGAGATTCGCTGCAGGATACTATTTCACAGAAAAAAGATGAAAAAGTAGCACAACAACAAGAGCTTACTACTTTAGAAGAACAGCTAAAAGAATTACAGCGTACACATAAAGGCTACCTTGAAGCGATACGTGCAAATGAATTGAAGCGAAGTCGCGTAGAATTTGAAATCAATAATTTTAATGAACAGCTAGAAGAAAACTATCAGCTCACATTTGAGGAAGCTGAGGAGTTAGCCCTTGCAATTGAAGATGAGGAGCATATGCGACGTCGAGTGAAATTACTGAAGAAATCTATTGAGGAGCTAGGCCCTGTTAATTTAAGTGCCATTGAGGAATACGATCGTGTACTTGAACGCCATTCATTTTTAACAGAGCAGCGTGAGGATTTACTTGCTGCACAGGAAACGTTACATGAGGCTATTAAAGAAATGGATGAAGAAATGACGCTACGTTTTTGCGAAACCTTCTATGCCATTCGAGAGCAATTTAAACGTGTATTCCGTGAGTTGTTTGGTGGAGGGCAGGCAGATTTAGTGTTATTGGACCCTCAAAACCTGCTAGAAACAGGTATAGAAATTGTGGCACAACCACCAGGAAAGAAATTACAAAATTTAAGTTTGCTTTCAGGTGGTGAACGTGCACTAACTGCAATCGCTTTATTATTCTCCATCCTAAATATACGACCTGTACCATTTTGTATTCTCGATGAGGTAGAGGCGGCTTTAGATGAGGCAAATGTTGATCGATATAGCCAATATTTGAAGAAATTTAGCCGTGATACGCAATTTATTGTGATCACACATCGTAAAGGAACGATGGAGGGAGCAGATGTGTTGTATGGTATTACAATGCAGGAATCTGGCGTATCTAAACTTGTATCAGTAAAATTAGAAGATGAACCCGTACTTGCGGAGCAAAGGAGCGAACAAGCATGAGTTTTTTTAAACGTTTAAAAGATAAAATGATGGGCAACCCTGCCGCAGAAGAAAAAGTAGCGGCGATCAATGAAGAAGAAGTTGCTGAACAGAAGCATGACGAAGCAACAGAACCTGCTCAAATTGAAGCAACAGAACCTGCTCAAATTGAAACATCTGTAGAGGAAGTTGAAAAAGTAGAGGAAGTTTCTGTAACGGAAAGCTCAATTGAAACAGAAGTTCCTGTAGCAAGTGAAGATCAAGAGCAACAAGAAGTGCAAGAGGTCGCAATAGTAGAAGAACCTGCAAAAGAGAAAAAACCTTCTGCATGGTCTATTACACAAAAGTTCAAGGCTGGACTTGAAAAAACGCGTAATTCATTTACTTCGAAAGTAAACGACCTAGTTGCTCGTTATCGAAAAGTGGATGAAGATTTCTTTGAAGAATTAGAAGACTTATTATTACAGGCGGACGTTGGCTTTGAAACAGTAATGGAGTTAATGGACAAATTACGCTTCGAGGTTCAGCGTAAAAATATAAAAGATACAAGCGGTATTCAAACGATTATTTCTGAAAAACTTGTGGAGATTTATGAGCAAGGAGAAGAAGATTTAATCGAGCTTAATATGCAACCTAAAGGTGAGCTTACGGTAATTTTATTCGTAGGGGTAAATGGTGTTGGGAAAACGACGACAATCGGTAAACTTGCCCATCGTTTAAAATCACAAGGTAAAACAGTTGTTTTAGCGGCAGGTGATACTTTCCGTGCTGGTGCCATCGATCAATTACAAGTTTGGGGAGACCGTGTAGGCTGTGAAGTGATTAAACAATCGGAAGGTTCAGATCCAGCGGCGGTTATGTATGATGCAATTCGTGCAGCGAAAAACCGTAATGCAGATGTGTTAATTTGTGATACAGCAGGGCGCTTACAAAACAAAGTAAACTTAATGAATGAGCTTGAAAAAGTTCATCGAGTAATCTCTCGAGAGATACCGAATGCTCCGCATGAAGTACTTTTAGCATTAGATGCAACAACAGGTCAAAATGCACTTGTTCAAGCACAAACATTTAAGGAAGTTACAAATGTAACTGGGATCGTTTTAACAAAGCTTGATGGCACTGCAAAAGGTGGTATTGTTCTCGCTATTCGTAATAAATTACACATTCCTGTGAAGTTTGTTGGTCTTGGTGAAAAAATGGATGATTTGCAACCATTTGATGCAGAGCGCTATGTGTATGGCTTATTTGCTGAGGGTTTAGATAAAGAATTACAAAATAGTGAGGACTAATAGCTCACAAGCAATTTGAAGTGCTCGTCTGTAAACAGGGAATCGCATTGTTTAAAAGAGAAATACTAGCTTTAGGTGAAAAACGCCTAAAAAGCAGTTAATTAAAGCTTTTAGACAAGGAGATTACCTTGACACAGACGGGCGCTTTTCGTTATGATACAAATGACTAATAACGGGAGGAGAAACATTCGATGCTACTTGAAAAAACAACACGCATGAACTTTCTCTTCGACTTTTATCAAGCATTATTAACAGATAAGCAACGAAGTTATATGGAGCTCTATTATTTAGATGATCACTCACTTGGAGAAATCGCTGAATCGTATGGGGTTTCACGCCAAGCTGTTTATGATAATATTCGTCGAACAGAAGCGATGCTTGAAGAATATGAAGAAAAACTATGTTTACTTGAAAAATTTCAACAACGTACACAAATGCTTGCGCAACTGACAACAGGGATTACAGAACAAAGTATGACCGTTGAAGATCAGCTGACGCTTATAGAACAGTTGAAAGAATGGGATTAGGAGGCGAAAGCAATGGCTTTTGAAGGATTAGCGGAACGACTCCAAGGAACGATCCAAAAGATTAAAGGTAAAGGTAAAGTATCGGAACAAGACGTTAAAGAAATGATGCGCGAAGTCCGATTTGCTTTAATCGAGGCGGATGTTAACTTAAAAGTAGTCAAAGAATTCGTTAAAAAGGTCAGTGAACGTGCTGTCGGTGTAGATGTTATGCAAAGCTTAACACCAGGTCAGCAAGTTATTAAAATCGTACAAGAAGAATTAACAGAATTAATGGGTGGCGAGCAAAGCCCAATTAAATTTAATACAAAGCCACCAACTGTTATTATGATGGTCGGCTTACAAGGTGCAGGTAAAACGACAACTACAGGTAAATTGGCAAATGTGTTACGTAAAAAATATAATCGTAAGCCATTACTTGTTGCTGCAGACGTTTATCGTCCAGCGGCTGTTCAGCAGTTACAAACATTAGGAAAGCAGTTATCCCTACCTGTTTTTGCGTTAGGAACTGATGTATCTCCAGTAGAAATTGCGCGTCAGGCAATTGAATTGGCAAAAGAAGAACATCATGATGTCGTTATTATCGATACAGCTGGTCGCTTGCATATCGATGAAGATTTAATGCAAGAATTAAAAGATATTCGTGCGTTAAAAGAGCCGGATGAAGTATTCCTAGTTGTAGATGCTATGACAGGTCAGGATGCTGTCAACGTGGCAGAAAGCTTTAATGAAGCGGTCGGTATTACTGGAGTTGTTTTAACAAAGCTCGATGGTGATACACGTGGTGGTGCGGCGCTATCAATTCGTTCCGTTACACAGAAGCCCATAAAGTTTGTCGGTATGGGTGAGAAGATGGATGCGCTGGAACCTTTCCATCCAGAGCGTATGGCGTCTCGTATATTAGGAATGGGTGACGTTTTATCACTTATTGAAAAGGCTCAGGCAAATGTTGACGAAGCAAAGGCTAAAGAACTAGAGGAAAAATTTAAATCCCAGACCTTTACGTTTGATGATTTCGTTGAACAATTGCAACAAGTAAAGAAAATGGGGCCTCTTGACGAAATTTTGAAAATGTTACCAGGTTCCGGCAAAATCAAAGGCTTAGACAATGTTAAAGTTGATGATAAGCAAATGGGGCGCGTAGAAGCGATTATTTATTCGATGACACCTGCTGAAAAGACGAATCCAGAAATTATTAACGGTAGCCGTAAAAAGCGTATAGCGAAGGGTTCTGGGACATCAATTCAAGAAGTAAATCGTCTATTAAAGCAATTTGAAGAAATGAAAAAAATGATGAAGCAAATGACAGGCATGGCAAGTGGCAAAGGAAAGAAAAAGATGAAACTACCAGGCTTCGATTCATTGTTTAAATAATATTTTATAGGTGTTAAGAAAAAACACTTTACAAACAACCTAAACATTGATAATATACTATCTTGTGTGAAACTTATTCGGAGGTGCTATTAAAATGGCAGTTAAAATTCGCTTAAAACGTATGGGAGCTAAAAAATCTCCTTTCTATCGTATCGTAGTTGCAGACGCTCGTTCACCACGTGACGGTCGTTCAATCGAAACAGTTGGTACTTACAACCCACTAACTCAACCAGCTACTGTAAACATCGATGAAGAGAAAGCTCTTAAATGGTTAGCTGACGGTGCAAAACCATCAGATACAGTGCGTAACTTGTTCTCAGAACAAGGTATCATGGAAAAATTCCATAACCAAAAATTCAGTAAATAATCGGGGGCGACGTCTTTGAAGCAGCTGATTGAAGCAATCGTTTTACCGTTAGTCGATTATCCAGAAGAAGTTCGTATTGAGACGGATGAAAATGCAAATCGAATTGTTTATAAACTTTTTGTTCATCCAGAGGATCGAGGGAAAGTCATAGGCAAGCAAGGGCGAGTAGCGAAAGCGATTCGTACAATTGTTTATTCAGCGGCGGGTAGTCACCATCAAAAAAAGACCTACGTCGATATATTGGATTGATAGAAAAGATTTTCACGCTCTTTTACATGCAACAAGCACAGGAGAGTCCTGATAGGTATGTTTACATGCGCTTAGGGGTTCGAAGTGGCTTTGAGGTAAAGCGTAAAATCTGGACTTAAAAGGAAGGAGCTTGCCGGTTCCTTCCTTTTTTTATCTTCATCCAGTGGGGTAGGCGAAATTGATTCATTATCGTAATTACATTGAGAGATAATTGAACATAATGACATTGAGGATGACTGGTCAACGTCTAAGCTATAACACCGTCCACCAAAAGTTAAACTGCTTTGTAGGTGAAAGGTGAGAGAAAGGTTACTTTTTGATCTGGTTAGCAAGTAGCTTGACGGGGATGAGCATGTTTTAGCATTTTTATACGAGGTGAGATTTGAATGGAATGGTTTAATGTAGGTCGTATTGTCAATACACACGGTATTCGTGGTGAGGTGCGTGTGTTATCAACAACAGATTTTGAAGAAGAGCGCTTCGTGGTAGGATCAAAGCTTGCGGCGTTTAAAAAAGACGATAAAAAGCCAACATGGGTAATAATTGAATCAATGCGTCGTCATAAAAACTTTATTTTATTAACATTTGAAGGAATGAATAACATCAACCTTGTTGAGCCTTTTAAAGAAGGAATGCTCAAAATTACGAAAGATCAATTGACAGATGATTTATTAAAGGAAAATGAATTTTTCTTCCATGAAATAATTGGCTGTACAATTGTATCTGAAGAAGGCGAAACAATCGGAGCAGTGACCGACATTCTTCAAACAGGTGCTAATGATGTATGGGTAGTTAAGGGCACTAAAAAAGAGCATTACATCCCATATATCGAGGATATCGTCAAGGAAATTGATGTTGATGAGAAGAAAATAGTGATACATGTAATGGAAGGTCTACTATGATGAATATTCATGTGTTGAGTTTATTTCCGGATATGTTTACAGGCGTCTTTGGAGCATCCATATTAAAGAAGGCGCAGGAAAAAGGTGCTGTAAAGCTGGAAGTAACTGATCTCCGTGGATTTTCGGGTAATAAGCATAATCAAGTAGACGATTATCCATATGGTGGTGGTGCGGGGATGGTGTTAAAACCAGAGCCGATGTTTAGTGCTGTCGAGGCCATTACTGAAGGGAAAAATCCTCGTATCATTTTGATGTGTCCACAAGGTGAGCGCTTTACTCAAAAAAAAGCCGAAGAGCTAGCGCAGGAAAAAGACCTAGTATTTTTATGTGGCCATTACGAAGGCTATGATGAACGCATTCGTCAGCATCTTGTCACAGATGAGATTTCAATTGGAGATTTCGTATTAACTGGTGGAGAGCTGGGGGCTATGACGGTTATAGACAGCGTTGTACGACTTCTGCCGGGGGTTTTAGGCCAAGAGGATTCTCACATACAAGATTCGTTCTCAACAGGTCTTCTAGAGCACCCACATTATACACGACCTGCTGAATTTCGCGGAATGAAAGTACCTGATATTTTACTATCTGGCAATCACGCAAAGATTGAACAATGGCGTGAGGAAGAATCTCTGAAAAGAACATTCGAGCGTCGTCCGGATTTACTCGAGAATTATCCATTAACAGATAAGCAAAAATTGTATTTAGAAAAACTTAAAAACAACAATAAAGATGCTTGATTGCTATCTATATTTATGATAACATCTAATCTGTACTTCTATGTGAAGTACTGAATTACGGTGTTCCGCTGTGGCATAGATTGCGTGCAAGAGCATCTGTCTAAGGAGAGAAAACAATGTCAAACATTATTACAGAAATTACAAAAGCTCAGCTTCGCACTGATCTACCATCTTTCCGTCCTGGTGATACTGTTAAGGTACACGTGAAAGTAGTAGAGGGTACTCGTGAACGTATCCAAGTATACGAAGGTGTAGTAATTAAACGTCGTGGTGGCGGTATTAGCGAAACTTTCACAGTTCGTAAAATTTCTTATGGTGTAGGTGTTGAACGTACATTCCCTGTACACACACCAAAAATCGCTAACTTAGAAGTTGTACGTCGTGGTAAAGTACGTCGTGCTAAACTTTACTACCTACGTAACCTACGTGGTAAAGCTGCTCGTATTAAAGAAATTCGATAATTATGACTTAAAAGTGAGGGGCTTGTACAACAAGCCCCTTTTCTTTTTGCTTGTCATCTTAAATAGCTATCAACTAAAATGAGGATAGACAAGGGGGGCAAATCTCGATGGAAAAACAGGTAAAGGAAAAGAATGAACTATGGGAATGGACAAAGGCACTTCTAATTGCATTTGCGATTGCAGCGATTATTCGTTATTTTTTATTTACACCCATTGCAGTAGATGGCCAATCCATGATGCCAACCCTTGAAAATGGCGACCGTATGATTGTGAATAAAATTGGTTATAAAATAGGTGAACCAAAACGCTTTGATATTGTTGTATTCCATGCTCCTGAGAAGAAAAACTATATTAAACGTGTTATTGGGCTACCAGGAGAGACTTTGGAATATAAAAATGATCAATTATACATTAACGGTGAACCGATAGACGAGCCCTATTTAGATGACTACAAATCAAAAATTACAGAAGGTACTTTAACAGAGGATTTTACATTAAAAGATATTGATGTAAACATGGATGTAATTCCAGAAGGCTGTGTTTTCGTAATGGGAGATAATCGTCGTTACAGTAAGGACAGTCGTATTATTGGAGTCGTCGATCAGAAAGAGATTATTGGTAATACAAGTCTGATTTTCTGGCCGTTTAGTGATATTAAAATTGTAAAGTAATTCTTGAAAGGGAGGGCTAAACACTCCCTTTTTCTTTTAGTTTAGGAGGTATAGATATGACTATACAATGGTTTCCAGGGCATATGGCAAAGGCCCGCAGAGAAGTAACAGAAAAATTAAAGCTCGTTGATATTATATTTGAATTAATAGATGCACGTTTACCGCTATCTTCCCGAAATCCGATGATAGATGAAGTGATTAATCAAAAACCACGTCTCCTTATCTTAAATAAATCAGATATGGCAGATGAACAAGAAACACGTAAGTGGGTTGAGTACTTTGCACAACGGGGCCATAAGGCAGTAGCGATTAATTCTCTTGAAGGCAAAGGATTACAGCAGGTTACAAAGGCTGCTCAAGAAATATTAAAAGAAAAATTTGACCGTATGAAAGCACGAGGGATGAAACCAAGAGCCATTCGTGCAATGATTGTTGGAATTCCAAACGTAGGGAAATCGACGCTAATTAATCGACTAGCAAAGAAAAATATAGCAAAAACAGGAAATACTCCAGGGGTGACTAAGGCTCAGCAATGGATAAAGGTTGGTAAAGAGCTTGAATTACTCGATACGCCAGGTATTTTATGGCCGAAGTTTGAAGATCAAGAAGTAGGATACAAATTAGCCTTAACAGGTGCTATAAAGGATACTATAACTAATATGGAGGATTTAGCTGTATATGGTCTACGCTTTTTATCCATTCATTATCCAGCACGAATGGAAGAACGCTATGGCTTCCAGTTTATACATGAAGATTTAGTTGATACCTTCGATCATATCGGTAAACTTCGTCGTGTTTTCGGTCCTGGAGGAGAAATTGATTATGATCAAGTAGCTCAACTAATCGTTCGAGATATTCGTGGATCACAATTAGGCAAACTAACATTTGACTTTGTCGACGAACAACTTGAAAAAGAAACAGAACAGTAATAAAGAAAACTGTCATACTCACGCCATAAATCGTGAGCATGACAGTTTTTCTTTTAGGAATACTTCTTCTTGCCGATAAATGACATAGAACGAGAAAAAGAAGCAATAAATATTTTTGAATCAATTCGGAGCTTTTCAATATAACATAGGATTGATTTCCGTTCCGACTGGGCGCTTTCCATGATCGTTCAGCCTTCACTCCAACCAATATATGTGCAACGAATACCATTAAATGTAATTTTGGATTTTAGTGTGATTCAAAATCTGTTCTTTATAAAAAAGTATTGTTAGTATAAAAGCATATGGAGCAAAGTGTGAGCGACGAGGAGGTTCAGACCACACAAGCGCGAAAAACTTCCTCCTGAAATGAATGTACATTCAAGTACATATTTTGGTGATGAGCCATTTATATAAAAAGGGATATATATTGGGAGAGATGCCAAAACGTTAAGGCGAATCCTCAGCTCTCTAACAAAAAACTGATAAACTACTTGAAAGAAGCATCGTGGAAACGTATTAGAACGAAAGATTAGCTATTAACTGTTAAGAACCAAAAGGGAGAAAATATATGAAAACGATTAAAGAAATTACAACAGCATTGAAGGAAGCGGAGGAATGGCAGGACTGGATGACAGGTGTAGCAACTGATGAACGTGCAGGTGTGCAAAAGGCTTGGCAAAGTTGGAAAAAGCGTCAAGAAAAAAAACAACAGCTACTACAAGAGCATCAAGCGAAAGTCGATTTCGATCTAAGCTACGGAGGAGAAGATACCTTAATTGCAGGGGTAGATGAAGCAGGGCGTGGACCGTTAGCAGGACCAGTAGTAACAGCTGCTGTTATTTTACCTGCAAACTGTGAGGCTCTAATCGGATTAAATGATTCAAAACAATTATCAAAGGATAAACGTAATGCCTATGCCGCTTTAATAAAAGAGCATGCATTAAGTTATTTTATCCATTTCCAACCAGCACAACAAATTGATGAATTAAATATTTACGAAGCGACAAAGCAATCGATGAAGACAAGTGTAGAATCGTTATCTATTAAACCTAATTATGTACTAGTTGATGCTATGACACTGCCAATCTCTATTCCGCAGGATTCAATAATTAAAGGGGATGCTAAAAGCTTAGCTATTGCAGCTGCTTCAATATTGGCGAAAACTGCCCGAGACGATTATATGGATCAATTGGACAAAGAGTTCCCTATGTATGGTTTTGCTCAACATGCAGGGTATGGTACAAAGCAGCATTTAAAAGCACTTGAAGATTTCGGTCCAACTATTCATCATCGCAAGTCGTTTGAGCCAATAAAATCAATGCTTTAAGGCATTTTGAAAACATAATAGCATACAAAAAATAAAAGGCACATCACCTAGGAAGGATAATTGCTATAACGTATATTATGTGGATAAGTTGATTGGAGCGGAGACTGGGCGATTCCTTGGGATCACAGCGGCTCATCGGACGCCCCCAGGAAGCTCTGCTCTGTAGCGAAAGCAAAGCGACAGCTACAAATGTTTTATCTGTGCGAAAGCGAAGCGTCAGCAACAAATGTTTTCTGTAGCGAAAGCAAAGCGACAGCAAATGTTTTATCTGTGCGAAAGCGAAGCGACAGCAACAACAAAGCACGCAGTCGGAGCGGAAATCAACCCTACGCTATGGTGATGAGCCAAATAAAAATAGAAGCCAATTACGCCAAGGAGTAATTGATGAAAGGGGTACGAATATGACAGCCACATCTTTTAATCCGATTCAAATGCAACAAACTGCTTTAACCTCAAATAATCAGCCACTTACTTTAAAACAAGGACAAGTATTTCAAGGAACAATCAAACAATTATATCCAGATCAGATGGCAGAAATACAAGTTGGTCATCAGAAGTTTATTGCTAAACTTGAAGTTCCGCTAAAAGCAGGTGATGCCCATTTCTTTCAAGTAACTGGTACAAGCCCACAAACAGAAGTAAAAGTTGTTACGGGTCCTATGGCGCAAACGGCTTCCCAAAGCCAACAAATCAATCAGTTACTGGAATCAATGAATTTGCCAAAAACAGCTGAAATGCAGCAACTTCTAGCTCATTTTATGAAAGAGCAGCTACCGATTTCAAAAGAGCAGCTAATGCAAGCAGAAATGTGGTTAAAGGCATTACCAGAGGGTGTTACTAAAATGGATGCCCTGCAAGCCATTCAAAAAATGGTAGAGCTTAAAATGCCAATGACAAATGATGTTTTTCAAGCTCTTATTAGTGGACAAAAAACTACAGGCATGACTTCCGTAATGGAGAACTTTACACAACTTTTAGCTAAGGATATAGCTTTACCCGAAAACCTTAAGCAAAATCTAATGCAACAGGTACAGGTAAT
This sequence comes from Lysinibacillus sp. NPDC094403, assembly GCF_050278745.1. NCBI lineage: Bacteria > Bacillati > Bacillota > Bacilli > Caryophanales > Bacillaceae > Lysinibacillus > Lysinibacillus sp. NPDC094403. The sequence continues at coordinate 637,739 of NZ_JBNNTL010000001.1, forward strand.
TGCAAAGCCCTTTGAAGTAGAAACTGGTGGTTTAGTACTCGCTAAGTCCATACAAATATTAACTAATAATGCGGCTTCTATGAGTGAAAAGATTCAAGCCATGAATATCTTAAAGGAGGCAGGCATACTACCTCAGCAGGCAACCTTGCAAAACTGGTCAAGTCTCAGCTCTTTAAAGTCTATTCAACCAAATCAGCTTCAACAGGCTGGACAAGTTATTCAAATGATTCTAACGGCACAACCTGACAATACAAAGCAGCTTGTCGACCAGCTTAAATTATGGACAGCGAATCAAAGTTTGTTAACGAATGAACAAAAGCAGCAAATAAATCAATTTATCGATAGATTTAATAAGCTACCAGCAACTAAACAAACTCTAGAGATTTTTGCAAAACAGATGCAAGAACAACTTATAAAAGCATTTGTAGCAAATTCCTCGGAGCGATTATTTACACAAGACGCCAATGCTCTTTCAGTAAAGGACCATTTATTATCTCTTTTAAAGCATGAAGCCACTACTCCACTACAAAACGAAGTATTCATGCGAAATCTCATGAAAAATAGTGTTGAATCCCCGCAATCAATGATTCAGCAGATTGTTACGCAAGCGGATGCTCATGTACAAAATTCTATGAACAGTAAAGCAATGGAACATGCACTTAAAACGGTATTAAAAAATCTGGGGGTTAGCTATGAAGCGGCATTAAGTAATAAGTCCGCAGATTTACAGCAGATTGCACATCAATTAAAACCTCAGTTGCATACATTATTGCAGGAAACACATGTTACTCCGCAGTTGAAAGAAGCTGCAGAAATGTTAATGGCACGTATGAACGGCATGCAGCTAGCATCAGGAGAGAATGGCCATCAGCATCAGCTTATTATGCAAGTACCATTGGAATTCTTCGGCAGGAAAATGGATGCAACATTACAGTGGAATGGACGCATGAAGGAAGATGGTAAAATTGATGCCAATTATGCGCGAATATTATTTTATTTACAAATGGAATCTATGAAAGAGACGGTTATTGATATGCAAGTTCAAAATCGTGTAGTTTCTGTGACAGTATTTAATGAAAATAATGATATTATTCCGCTTGCAGAACCACTAAAAGCAGTCTTAAAAAAAGGTTTAGCTGAAAAAGAGTATCAACTTTCAGGAGTTTTTATTAAACAATTTGAAAAAGCCCAACCTGAAAGAACCCCTGTAGTAGAACAGCAGGAGGAACATAGTGGGGTGGATTTACGCATATGAGTGAAGAAAAATTTACTCGAAAAGAGGCTATCGCTCTCACGTATAAGTTAGGACGATTTGATAGTCCAACGGTAGTAGCAAAAGGAAAAGGGAAAATAGCAGAAAATATATTAGCACGCGCGAATGAGCATGATGTCCCGATTTATGAGGATCCTAACCTTGTTCAATTACTTGGACAATTAGATTTAAATGAGTCCATTCCAGAAGAATTGTACGAAGCCGTCGCTGAGGTTTTTGCATTTATTTATCGATTAGATCAACAACATGCGCAAATATATAGAAAAGATAGATAATTCTGATTTTCGCAAAACCCTGTTTTAGTACACGAAGTAGAATAAAACGTCATATTAAAAGATAAAAAATGAATAAAAGACAAAGTGTGGACTTTATCAGAATCTTTAGTTAGAATAGATTATGTTAGTAAAACAATTTTATGCAAATGTTTGATGGGAGGATGTATTATGAATATCCATGAATATCAAGGGAAAGAGATTCTAAGAAAATATGGTGTAGCTGTACCGAACGGAAAAGTTGCTTTTTCCCCTGATGAAGCTGTGAAAGTAGCGAAGGAACTTGGCTCTAATGTGACAGTAGTCAAGGCGCAAATTCATGCAGGTGGACGCGGTAAAGCGGGTGGGGTAAAAATTGCCAAAAACCTTGACGAAGTGCGTACATACGCAAAAGAATTATTAGGTAAAATTTTAGTGACTCATCAAACAGGTCCTGAAGGAAAAGAAGTAAAACGCTTATATATTGAAGAGGGTTCTGATATTCAAAAAGAATACTATTTAAGTTTAGTATTAGACCGCGCAACATCCCGTGTAACAATGATGGGGTCTGAAGAGGGCGGTATGGATATTGAAGAAGTAGCTGAATCACATCCTGAAAAAATCTTCAAAGAAGTTGTGGATCCTGTTGTTGGGTTAACAGGTTTCCAGGCACGTCGCATGGCGTTCAATATGAATATTCCAGCTAACCTAGTAGGGAAAGCTGTTAAATTAATGTTAGGCTTGTATCAAGCATTTATCGACAAAGATGCTTCTATTGTAGAAATTAATCCACTTGTTGTAACTGGACAAGGAGAGGTTATGGCATTAGATGCTAAATTTAATTTCGATGCAAATGCGTTGTATCGTCATAAAGATATTGTCGAATTACGTGATTTTGATGAAGAAGATCCAAAGGAAATCGAAGCGTCAAAATATGACCTAAGCTATATTTCACTAGATGGTAACATTGGCTGTATGGTTAATGGAGCTGGTCTTGCTATGGCTACAATGGACACAATTAGTTATTATGGCGGAAGCCCTGCTAACTTCTTAGATGTAGGTGGCGGTGCAACGGCTGAAAAAGTAACAGAAGCTTTCAAAATTATCCTTTCTGATCCACATGTAAAAGGCATTTTTGTTAACATTTTTGGCGGAATTATGAAATGTAACATTATTGCTGAGGGTGTTGTAACAGCTGCCAAAGAAATTGGCTTAGCTGTGCCGTTAGTTGTACGTTTAGAAGGTACAAATGTAGAACTTGGAAAAGAGATTTTAAATGCATCTGGTTTAAACATCGTTGCAGCGGATTCAATGGCTGACGGTGCACAAAAAATTGTGGGACTAGTAGGCTAAGGAAGGCAGGGAGAACAATGGCTGTATTTATTAATAAAGATACGAAGGTAATTGTACAAGGGATTACAGGCGAAACAGCGCTTTTCCATACGAAGCAAATGCTTGAGTATGGTACTAAAATTGTAGCTGGAGTAACACCAGGTAAAGGCGGTCTTGAAATCGAAGGAGTGCCAGTGTTCAATACTGTTATGGAAGCTGTAGCTGCAACAGGTGCGACAACTTCAGTTATTTATGTACCAGCTCCATTCGCGGCAGACGCTATTTTAGAGGCTGTTGATGCTGAATTAGAATTAACAATCTGTATTACTGAGCATATTCCTGTTCTTGATATGGTTAAGGTTAAACGTTATATGGAAGGTAAAAACACACGTCTAGTAGGTCCAAACTGTCCAGGTGTTATTACTGCAGATGAATGTAAGATTGGTATTATGCCTGGTTATATCCATACGAAAGGGCATGTAGGAGTTGTTTCTCGCTCTGGTACGTTAACATATGAAGCCGTACACCAATTAACACAAGCTGGTATTGGTCAGACTACAGCTGTAGGTATCGGTGGAGACCCAGTCAATGGTACAAACTTTATCGATGTTTTGGAAGCGTTCAACAACGATCCAGAAACATATGCGGTTGTTATGATTGGAGAAATTGGGGGTACAGCTGAAGAAGAAGCGGCTGAGTGGATTAAAGCGAATATGACGAAACCTGTCGTTGGCTTTATCGGTGGACAAACAGCGCCTCCAGGTAAACGTATGGGTCACGCTGGTGCTATCATTTCTGGTGGTAAAGGAACGGCCGCAGAGAAAATTAAGGCAATGAATGCTGCTGGTATTGAAGTAGCGGAAACGCCATCTGTCATTGGCGATACGCTTATTAAAGTAATAAAAGAAAAAGGGCTATACGAAAAGTGTAAAACCCATTAAAATGGAAGATGTAGCACATTGTGGCTACATCTTTTCTTTTTCCTTATTTAGACACTGCTTAACATGGTTCTAATGAAATTTGTTCAAGAGATGCAATTTCTAACTTCCTACTGACCTATTTTAAAAGGACCCTTCCTAAAAAAGCTGTGTCATATTGTTTATTGTTGTGAAAATTAAAAATGCGGTCATTTAATTTCTTCTATTAAAAGGAGGTTTTTAAATGATTTTTTCAGTCGATACACAGAGATTACTAGCTTTACATTATATTTACCCTTTACCACTTCAAAAACTTCAGCAATTATTGTCCCCGGTGGATATATTAAGTTATTTTGAAGAAGCGCCCCCCTACGAGATTGCAAAAGCCCTGCAAATATCATCGCGCAGTGCATTGGAAATATCCCGGAAATTCCGACAAGTTATGACATTGTCGTTTGAAGAAGCCTACGAACGGGCCGATATTTCCCCTATACCTTTTCACCATCCTTTTTACCCGGCGCAATTATTTGAAATATCCAGTCCACCTACTGTATTGTATGTGAAAGGTCGGTATTCTCTATTAACGAACGAAAAACAAGTAGCCATTATAGGCTCTAGAAAGGCTACAGCTTATACAAAGATTGCGATGGACCTAATCGTTCCACCTCTTGTTGAACACGGATATACAATTGTTAGCGGGCTTGCAAGAGGGGCAGATACGATAGCTCATGAGACTACCATAAAAGTTGATGGTTCCACGATTGCAGTGCTTGGTCACGGGTTTAATTATATATACCCTAAAGAAAATCAGTCTCTCGCTGAGCATATGGCGGAGCATCAGTTACTTGTCACAGAGTATCCTCCATATATGAAGCCTGAGAAATGGCATTTTCCAATGCGTAACCGAATAATTAGTGGGTTGTCCAGAGCTTTAGTTGTAACCGAAGCAGCATTAAGAAGTGGAACGCTTATTACAACAGAGTATGCATTAGAGCAAGGAAAAGATGTATTTGTTGTACCTGGTCCAATTAATGCGGAGCAATCAAAAGGTACAAATAAACTACTATTAGAGGGAGCCATTCCAGTGTGCAATGGTCACGAAATCGTTGAAACACTTGCTCTCTTTTCTAACAAAAATTGAAAAAAAGTTGCATTATCTTAAAATCTGTTATACATTTTGCAACAGGTAACTTAAAAAATTAGCAATAGACCTCGCTAAGGGGGAGACATAGATGGCGGATTATTTAGTGATTGTAGAATCACCAGCGAAAGCAAAAACAATTGAACGATATTTAGGAAAAAAATATAAAGTAAAGGCGTCTATCGGGCATGTTCGTGATTTACCACGTAGCCAAATGGGCGTTAGTCCTGAAAATAATTATGAACCTAAATATATTACGATTCGTGGTAAGGGGCCTGTTTTACAGGACTTAAAGTCTGCGGCTAAAAAAGTGAAGAAAGTCTTTCTAGCGGCCGATCCAGACCGCGAGGGAGAAGCGATTGCTTGGCACCTTGCGACTGCGTTAAATATTGATATTCATTCAGATTGTCGTGTCGTTTTTAATGAAATTACAAAAGATGCGATTTTAGAATCATTTAAAAATCCACGTCCTATTAATATGGATTTAGTAGATGCACAGCAAACACGTCGTATATTGGATAGACTTGTTGGTTATAACATTAGTCCAATTCTTTGGAAAAAGGTTAAAAAGGGATTATCAGCAGGACGAGTACAATCTGTAGCACTACGCATGATTATTGATCGTGAAAATGAAATTAAAAACTTCCAACCGGAAGAATATTGGACAATTGAAGGTTCTTTTGAAAAAGGTAAGAAAACGTTCGATGCGCTTTATTATGGTGATGGCAAAGAAAAAATTAAATTAACAAATGAAGAACAAGTAAAATCTATATTAAAAAATGTTAAAGGTACAAGCTTTGAGGTTGTCAATGTATCCAAGAAAGAACGTAAACGAAATGCAGCACCTGCTTTTACAACATCTTCATTACAGCAAGAGGCCGCACGTAAGTTGAATTTCCGTGCAAAGAAAACGATGATGCTTGCGCAACAATTATATGAAGGTATTGATGTTGGTAAAAAAGAGGGGACAGTCGGTTTAATCACGTATATGCGTACCGATTCTACGCGTATTTCGGATACAGCAAAAACAGAGGCAATTGCCTACATTGAATCCAAATACGGCAAAGAATTCATCTCCACAGAGACGAAGCAGGCTAAAAAAGCATCAAATGCACAAGATGCCCATGAGGCCATTCGTCCAACTAGTACGATGCGAACTCCAGAGGAATTAAAAGCAGTGCTTAGTCGCGACCAATTGCGCTTATATCGTTTAATTTGGGAGCGCTTTATCGCGAGTCAGATGGCGCCGGCTGTACTTGATACAGTTGCTGTTGATCTACAAAATGGTGATGTTTTATTCCGTGCAAACGGCTCACAAGTTAAATTTGCGGGCTTTATGAAGTTATATATTGAGGGTACAGATGATCAAACAGAAGAAACAACCAAGCTTCTACCTGAAATGGAAGTTGGCGATCAAGTAAAATCTCTTGAAATTGAACCAAAGCAACATTTTACTCAGCCACCACCACGTTATTCAGAGGCGCGTCTTGTGAAAACAATGGAAGAGTTAGGTATAGGGCGCCCGTCCACATATGCACCGACCCTCGATACAATTCAGCGCCGTGGCTATGTCGTATTAGATGCAAAGCGATTTATGCCGACAGAGCTAGGAGAAATCGTGCATCAACTCGTACTTGAGTTTTTCCCTGATATCATAAATATCGAATTTACAGCACAAATGGAGCAGGATTTGGATCATATTGAAGAAGGCGATCGTCAGTGGAAAGAAGTTGTACATGAGTTTTATAAGGATTTTGAGGTCCATGTAAAATATGCAGATGAGGCTATGGAAAAGGTTGTTATAAAAGATGAACCGGCTGGCGAGGATTGTGAGCTTTGTGGATCACCTATGGTCTATAAGCTTGGACGATATGGGAAATTTATGGCTTGTTCAAACTTCCCAGATTGCCGTAATACAAAAGCTATTATGAAACCTATTGGCGTGAAATGTCCTTCCTGTGAAACAGGCGAAATTGTAGAAAGAAAGAGTAAAACAAAGCGTTTATTCTATGGTTGCAATCAGTACCCTGAGTGTGAATTTGTTTCTTGGGACAAGCCAATTAGTAGACCATGTCCGAAATGTAGTTCATTATTAGTAGAGAAAAAAATAAAAAAAGGTGTGCAAATTCAGTGTACGAAATGTGACTATGAAGAGACACCTACACAATGATAGAAAGATGGTAAGAACATGACTGAACAAGTAGTAAATGTAATAGGGGCAGGTCTTGCAGGTAGTGAGGCTGCTTGGCAAATTGCTAAACGTGGTGTGAAAGTTAAACTTTATGAAATGCGTCCAGTGAAGCAAACTCCGGCTCACCATACTGATAAATTTGCAGAGCTTGTTTGTTCGAACTCACTACGCGCAAATGGATTAACAAATGCCGTAGGTGTGATTAAAGAAGAAATGCGTATTTTTGATTCTGTTATTATGAAAGCAGCAGATGCATGTTCAGTTCCAGCAGGCGGTGCCTTAGCAGTAGATCGCCATGAATTTGCAGGCTATGTGACAGACGCAGTGAAAAATCACCCTCTTGTTGAAGTAATTCATGAAGAAGTCACTGAAATTCCAGAAGGCATTACTGTGATTGCCACAGGACCACTAACATCGAAAGCGTTAGCTGAAAAAATTCAGGGCTTAACAGGATTAGACTATCTATATTTCTATGATGCAGCAGCACCAATTATTGAAAAAGATAGCATTGATATGGAAAAGGTTTATTTAAAATCTCGTTACGATAAAGGGGAAGCGGCTTATTTAAACTGTCCTATGACAAAGGAAGAATTTGATCGTTTCCGTCAAGCTTTAATCGAAGCGGAGGTTGTGCCTTTAAAAGAATTTGAAAAGGAAATTTACTTTGAGGGCTGTATGCCTATCGAAGTAATGGCTGCTCGTGGGGAGAAAACAATGTTATTTGGACCGATGAAGCCGGTTGGTCTAGAAGATCCAAAAACAGGGAAACGACCATATGCTGTAGTTCAATTACGTCAAGATGATGCAGCAGGAACTCTTTACAATATCGTTGGCTTCCAAACACATTTAAAATGGGGACCACAAAAAGAAGTATTGCAATTAATTCCGGGATTAGAGAATGTTGAAATCGTTCGTTATGGAGTAATGCATAGAAATACGTTCATTAATTCGCCGAAGGTTCTAGAGAAAACTTATCAGCTTCGTGAGCAAAAAAATATTTTCTTTGCTGGCCAAATGACAGGTGTCGAAGGATATGTTGAATCTGCTGGTAGTGGATTAATTGCTGGTATTAATGCAGCTCGATTCGTATTAGGACAAGAACCAATTATCTTCCCATTTGAAACGGCGTTAGGAAGTATGGCGCGTTATATAACAGAAGCACAATCGAAAAACTTCCAGCCAATGAACGTCAACTTCGGAATTTTCCCAGAACTACCGCCAGGTCGTCGTTCAAAACCAGAGCGTGCAGAGATGCATGCTACCCGCGCAATAAGCGCAATTCATAATTTTGTGAATTCACAAACAATTTGATTGCAAAAAGCCTCTAAAAGTTGATATACTCTTAGAGGCTTTTTCTTTTTTGTATAAAAAATGCTAATTTACACGTATTTTATTATTTTGTATGAAGATTTTCTCAAAATATAAACATTTCCACTTGCTATATGATGAAGATAGGTATAGTGTCAGTATGTATGTTTATCTTCATTAACGATACCCAAAGTGACAAACTAAAGGGGATAAACAAAATAGTACATTCTTTTAATGGCAAGTGTAAGTAATTTGGGCTCATTACCCAACGTTGAGGATGACATTTGTTAGAACATATGCCATGTATATAAATTGATTGGAGTGCTGACTGAGGGACTCCTTGGGAATCAGCGTCATAGATTAGACCTTGGAGAGAGCAAGTAGAAGAACTGAGGCTAAATGCATCACGTTATGATCACGCCTTCGTGACCAACATCCTTTTGGCCCAAGCGGCTCATCGGACGCCCTACAGGAAAGAGCCCAGTCAGAACGGAAATCAACCCCACGTTATGGTGATAAGCCGTAATTTGAGAAGGTTATCAATAATTCGTTGGTGGTGAATCTTTAAATGTTAGTTTCGTCTCAAGACGCACTTGAACAGTTCATGCTTTACATCCAGGTTGAAAAAAACTTCTCTGTTCATACGGTGCGAGAATATGAATCGGATTTACTAGATTTTTTAGCATTTTTGCAATCGGAAGGCGTAAATGATTTAGCTAGTGTTGAGTATATACATGCACGTCTTTATGTAACGAAGTTGTACGATGAAAAGAGAGCAAGATCATCTGTATCAAGGAAAATCTCCTCAATACGCTCCTTCTTTCGCTTTCTAAATAGACAGTACGGATTAGATGATGGGGCGTTTCGATTACTTTATCATCCCAAAAAAGAATCACGCTTACCTAGTTTTTTCTACGAAGAGGAATTGAAGCAGCTATTTGATGCGAATGTTGGCGATGATTTGAAATCATTAAGAAATACGGCTATATTAGAGCTGTTATACGCGACAGGTATTCGTGTAAGTGAGCTCACCTCAATTCAAGTAGAAGATGTTGATTTCCATTATTCAATTATTAGGGTAATGGGGAAAGGGCGAAAAGAACGAATTATTCCATTCGGGCAATTTGCGAGCTCAGCTATGCAGGAATACATAGAACAAGCTCGTCCACGATTGATGAAAAAAACAAGTCATCAGCAATTGTTTGTCAACATGCGCGGTGGGGAACTTACTCCTCGAGGTGTACGTCATATTTTAACTGAAATGATTGACAAGGCCTCGCTCCATACGAAAATATATCCACATATGCTTCGCCATACTTTTGCCACACATTTATTGAATCATGGCGCAGATTTACGTACGGTGCAGGAGTTATTAGGCCACGCTCATTTAACTTCAACACAAGTTTATACACATGTGACAAAAGAGCATCTTCGTCAAACATATATGAATGCTCATCCAAGGGCATAATAGAGCTAAGGAGGAAGGCAAATGGGACAAATTCATGCGACAACGATATTTGCAGTTCATCATAATGGAGGTTGCGCTATGGCAGGTGATGGTCAAGTAACCCTAGGGAATGCGGTTGTAATGAAAGGCACAGCGAGGAAGGTCAGACGTCTGTTTAATGGGCAGGTACTTGCTGGATTTGCAGGATCGGTTGCCGATGCTTTTACACTTTTTGAAATGTTTGAAGGAAAGTTAAATGAATACAATGGCAACTTACAACGTGCAGCAGTAGAGGTTGCCAAGCAATGGCGCGGTGATAAAATGCTACGTCAATTAGAGGCCATGCTACTTGTAATGGATAAAAGTACGCTCCTTCTTGTTTCGGGTACGGGAGAAGTAATTGAACCGGATGATGGAGTTTTGGCAATTGGTTCGGGGGGTAATTATGCATTATCAGCAGGCCGTGCTCTGAAAAAATATGCGGGTGATACAATGTCTGCTCGCGAAATTGCAGAAGCAGCATTAGAAACCGCTGCTGAGATTTGTGTGTTTACGAATCATAATATTATCGTGGAGGCGCTTAACTAATGACACAAAATAATTTAACGCCAAGACAAATTACTGAGCATTTGGATCGTTATATCGTTGGACAAAATGAAGCGAAGCGAGCGGTAGCTATTGCATTACGTAATCGATATCGTCGCTCACTATTAAGTGATGAGATGAAGGCTGAAGTAATTCCGAAAAATATTTTGATGATTGGACCTACAGGTGTCGGAAAAACTGAAATTGCCAGAAGAATTGCAAAGCTAACGAATGCACCATTTGTGAAAGTAGAAGCAACGAAGTTTACAGAAGTAGGGTACGTTGGACGTGACGTAGAGTCAATGGTACGTGATGTAGTAGAAGCTTCTCATCGTCTTGTAAAAGAAGAGATGATGGAGTCTGTGAAGGACCAAGCGGAAGAATTAGCAAACGAAGCTATAGTTAAGCTATTGGTTCCTTCCTTACGAAAAAAACAGTCCATGCAAAATCCGTTTGAAATGTTATTTGGTGGGAAAGAACAGCAAGGCAATGACGATTCCTCAGAAGAAACTGAAGTACGCTCCAAACGTGCGCAAATCGCTATCGATTTACGTAACGGTAAATTAGAAAATGAATGGGTTACAGTTGAAGTAACGGAACAAAATCCTTCTATTTTTGATGCGTTGCAAGGAACGGGCATGGATATGTCTGCAAACAGTGGTATGCAAGATATGCTATCTAGTTTAATGCCTAAAAAGCAAAAGAAACGCCGTGTTCAAGTGAAAGATGCACGCCGTATTTTAACAATCGAGGAAGCAAGTAAGCTCATAGATGCAGATGAAGTTGCACAAGAAGCTATTTCAAGAGCCGAACAGTCAGGTATTATTTTTATTGATGAAATTGATAAAATCGCTAGTAAGGAAGGTAACTCTTCTGCAAATGTATCACGTGAGGGTGTACAACGTGATATTCTGCCAATCGTTGAAGGATCTACTGTAACGACGAAGTATGGCGCTGTAAAAACAGACTTTATGCTTTTTGTTGCTGCTGGAGCATTTCATATGTCAAAGCCGTCAGATTTAATTCCAGAATTGCAAGGTCGATTCCCGATTCGAGTAGAGCTTGAAAAATTAACGAAACAAGATTTTGTACGTATTTTACAAGAGCCAGACCAATCACTTATTCTGCAATACAAGGCATTATTAGAAACAGAGGGTGTGGAAATAAGCTTTACGGAAGACGCGATTGAAAGAATTGCAGAAATTGCAACCGAGGTCAATCAGGAGACTGATAATATTGGAGCTCGACGTTTACACACAATTTTAGAACGCTTGCTGGAAGAATTATCGTTTGAAGCTGCTGAAATTGCGCCTGCAAATATTCCAATTACAGCTGCGTATGTAGATCAAAAACTTGCAGGTATAGTAAAAAACAAAGATTTGTCACAGTTTATATTGTAAGATAAGGCTGAATAGTTTCATTCAGTTGTGAAAACCTTTAGAATATTAAGTAAATACTCTTCGGATTATTTATAGGAGGAACATATAATGAATTTATTAGAAAAAACACGTAAAATTAACTCGATGCTCCAAGCATCTGCTGGTAAGCCAGTAAACTTTAAAGAAATGGCAGATACATTAGGAGATATTATTGACAGTAATGTTTATATTGTAAGCCGTAAAGGGAAGCTTTTAGGCATTTCAATTCACCAACAAATTGAAAACGAACGTATGAAAAAGATGTTCGAAGAGCGTCAATTCCCAGAAGAATATACACATAGCTTGTTTACAATTTCTGAAACATCTTCAAACCTAGATATTCATGACGAACATACTGCTTTCCCAGTTGAAAACAAAGAGTTATTCCAAAATGCATTAACAACGATTGTGCCGATTGTTGGTGGTGGTGAGCGTCTTGGTACATTAATTCTTGCTCGTTTATCTTCACAATTCGAGGATGATGATTTAATTTTAGCTGAGTATGGTGCAACAGTAGTTGGTATGGAAATTTTACGTGAGAAATCTGAGGAAATTGAAGAGGAAGCACGTAGCAAAGCTGTTGTACAAATGGCAATTAACTCTCTTTCATACAGTGAGTTAGAGGCTATTGAACATATCTTTGAAGAGCTTGACGGACATGAAGGCTTACTTGTTGCTTCTAAAATTGCAGACAGAGTTGGTATTACACGTTCAGTAATCGTAAACGCATTACGTAAACTAGAATCTGCAGGTGTTATCGAATCTCGCTCTCTAGGTATGAAAGGTACTTACATTAAAGTGCTAAACGATAAATTCTTAAATGCATTAGCTGAGATTAAAATGAAATAATAATAAAACGTTCTTTTGGAACGGTGTAAGGCATCTGGAATAAATTTGTTCCAGATGCCTTTTTTGTGTTAAACAAAATGGAAAAAGGAAATCCTTATAAATATTGTGCCCTGCCAGGCTTCTTGCTTTCCTGTGGGTGAGCGTTGAGCCCCTTCCTCCTACATTAGTATTGTACTTTCGAACAGAGATAAATATTATTGCTGAAATTTCGATTTTATCACTATAAATATGAGTGATATTCTTGAAGGATACGTATTAAACAAGTGGGTTGATTGTTGTGTAGACTGAACTTCTGCTTGGGGATTACAGTGCCATAAGGGAGATCCTTGAGTGAGTCAGTCGGTGAAGGCACGAAGTCTAAAATCATCTCGTCCTGTGGTAACGCCTTCGTGACCAACATCATTTTGGTCCGAGCGGTTCATCTGACGCCCTTGGGAGTACGATTAGTCGGAATGGGAATTACTCTTCGTTTTGTCGAAGGGGATACTTTATTAAATATGATTTCTAAATTTCATTAGTAACATGAAGCATCTTGAATAATTTTTTTTCAAATGCCTTTTTGAACTTTTTCGTAATTCGACGAAGATTCGACGGAATTCACGGCTGATTTACATTGCTTCAATTAAGTCAAACTATGATATAGTACTAAATAGGGGGGAGGATTCATCTATGTTTTAATTCTTTTCCTTATTTTTGATAGGTAAGTTTTCAACCCTTGTGGAGGCTATCATTATTGCTTTCTCCCTAAATTGGATTTTTAGAATATGCGCTACTATTAGCATAAATGTAAAAATCGCATGCTCCAATTGGTACTTGTTAAGACTGTCTTGTAATATCCATCAGGAAAATCATGGGATATTTCTAACTCACATTGAAATAGTAAAAAGGGACTCTAATTTAGACAGTGTGTCTACCGATTATGTTGAAAAAAAGGGAAAAAACCAATATAAAATCGTAAACACTGTCGAAATAGTGTAAATTGACTAGAAAGAAGATGAATTGCCGCGAACCCAGTCGGCGCAAGGGATGCGGAAGTATTGTCCTGGTTAATTATGAATAAAAATAGGGCCTATATACTATTAAAAAGTGACAAAAGACAATAGACACTACGTATCATCTTAATTACAATTGTATTATTGGATAAAATAAGAAGTACATAAAATGAGGTGAAGGTTTTGGATTTGTTTGGAGGAACTATTAGTAGCCTGGAAAAAGGACTTTCCTATGCAACTTTGAATCATAAAACAATCGCTAATAACATTGCGAATGTCGATACGCCGAACTATAAGGCGAAAAGTGTAAGTTTTAAAGATATGTTGGAGAATGAAAAACAAATGTCAATTTCGGCATATCGTACTGATAATAGACATTATGATTTCGCGATTCGACAATCAACGCCTGGTGTGTATAATATTGATGGCTTACGTTATCGAAATAATGGTAATGCCGTAGATATGGATGCTGAACAGACGAAATTAGCAAAAAATCAAATTTATTATAGTGCACTAGTTGAACGTATGAACGGTAAGTTAAATACATTAAATACTGTTATTAAAGGAGGTAGATAATAGATGTCTATTTTTCATGGAATGAATACCACTGCCTCAGCTTTAACAGCACAGCGTTTACGATTGGATGTCATTTCTTCAAATATGGCAAACATGGATTCAACGCGTTCTAGACAAGTGAATGGGGAGTGGGAACCATACCGCCGGAAGTCTGTAACGTTATCAGCGCAAGAAGGACAGTTTTCAAAGTTCTTTAATGTCGCACTTGGTAAAAACGCAAAAAGTGGCGTTGGCAACGGCGTAAAAGTTACACAAATAAAAGAAGATAGAGAAACACCTTTCAAACTTGTGTATGATCCAACTCATCCAGATGCAAACGCAGATGGCTATGTAAATATGCCAAATGTAGATCCATTGAAAGAAATGGTAGATTTAATGTCAGCAACTCGTTCTTACGAGGCAAACATAACGGTATTGAATGCAAATAAATCCATGCTGACAAAGGCTTTAGAGCTTGGAAAATAATAAGTAGAAAGGAAGATACATAATGCCAATTTCGTCCGTTTCACAAATGACACCTATGCAGGTTGTAAATGAAACAAAAAAACTTAACACGACACCTTATGAAGCACAACAAAGCTTTGCGAACTCGTTAAAAGAGGCAATATCGAAAGTTAATGATCAACAAATTACTTCTGATAATCTTACTCAAAAGTTAATTAATGGTGGAGATGTAGAGTTGCACGAAGTGATGATTGCATCACAAAAAGCGAGCATTACATTAAATGCAACAATTGAAGTTCGCAATAAGGTGATTGAAGCTTACCAAGAAATAATGCGAATGAGTGTCTAACTTTATTTGAACAAGTGATACATTCACTATTGAAGTAAAGAATATATCCTATAATTTCAACTTTTTGAATGAATGATTAAAGGTTCATTACCGAAAATTGGGATAACATTTGTTAAAACGTATGCCATGTATATAAAGTTGATTGGAGTGAAGGCTGGGCGACTCCTTGGGAATCAGCGTCACAGATGAGATCCTGGCTCAAGCGGCTCATCGGAGGCCCGGGGAAAGCGCCCAGTCGGAACGAAAATCAACTTGTTATGGTGGTGTATGGTGATAATGATTGAATGTTATGGGATATCACTGTTTTCGCGAATTATTAGATGGATAGGTTATTCACTATAACCGGAGGATTCATAATGAATGAACGATTGACGAAAATAAAAAACGACACCAGCCAATTTTGGACAAGTCGTAGTAAAAAACAAAAAATTGTAATGATTGGTTCAGTATTAGGGGTTATAGCACTTGCTACTGTTATTACACTTTTTGCTACAAAAACTACATATGTACCACTTTATAAGGATTTATCGACGAGAGAAATCGGTCAAGTGAAGGAAGCGTTGGACTCCCAAGGTGTAAAGTACGAAATTGCACCAGGAGGGACATCAATTTTAGTACCTGATGATCAAGTAGATTCATTGTTAGTGCAATTGGCATCGGAAGGATATCCGCAAACAGGATCGATTGATTACTCTTTTGCAAATAGCTCTGGGTTTGGTATGACAGATAATGAATTTAATCTATTGAAAAAAGCAGCAACTGAAACAGAAGTTGCAAAGCTTATTAAAAATCTAGATGGTGTAAAAGATGCAAAGGTAATGATCAACGTTCCGGAAGAGGGAGTTTTCTTAAAGGATGTTAAAGAAGAAGCGACAGCATCTATTGTTTTGAATACTGACCCCGGCTATAAATTTACAGAACAACAAATTGCGACTATGTACAATTTAGTAGCAAAAAGTGTTCCAAATTTAAATACGGATAATATTGTTATTTCTAACCAGTTTTCTGAGTACTTTGATCTGCATGCTGCAACAACTGATGGAACTTCAACGACGACAGCAGAAGGTCAGTTACAAGCGAAGAAATTGATTGAGCGTGACCTACAACGACAAGTTCAAAGTATGCTAGGTACACTTATGGGACAAGACAAAGTAGTAGTTTCTGTGACAACAGACATCGATTTCAAAAAAGAAAATCGTGAAGAAAAACTAGTTACTCCGGTTGACGTAGAGAATATGGCAGGAATAGCTATAAGTGCTCAACGTATTTCAGAGCAATACTCTGGTACAGGAGCTGCAGCTACTGGTACACCTGAAGCTGAAACGACGACAGATAACTTCACAACGTATAACGAAGGCGCAAATGGTAATGGGAATTACGAAAAATCTGAAGAGACAATTAATAATGAAGTAAACCGTATAAACAAAGAAATTCAAGAGGCACCATATAAAATTCAAGATATGGGTATCCAAGTAATTGTTGAACCACCGACAGCCACTGACGCGGGAACTTTACCAAATGGGGTCCAAGAGGATATCCAG
The DNA here is from genome assembly GCF_050278745.1 of Lysinibacillus sp. NPDC094403. Lineage (NCBI taxonomy): Bacteria > Bacillati > Bacillota > Bacilli > Caryophanales > Bacillaceae > Lysinibacillus > Lysinibacillus sp. NPDC094403. Next base: position 654,353 of record NZ_JBNNTL010000001.1, read on the forward strand.
AAAATTTTAAGTACTATTGTTCGTACGACGATTTCTAAAGATGTAGCAGCTGAACTCACTCAACAGCAAATCGATGAAAAAGTAGCCGTATCAGTGCATCCTTTAAATGGTAAAGCGACAGAGACAGCTAGCGAAAAATCTGTTATTCCATGGTGGGTTTGGGTAATCGGCGGCATATTACTAGCTGTAATATTATTGCTTGCATTCTTCATTATCCGTTCACGTAAACGTGCGAAGGAAGAAGAAGAACTTAGTATCCTAGATGAACAAGAAGAACTAATGATTGAAGATATTAATGAAGAAATTGAAACGGAAGCTACAATGCGTCGTAAGCAGCTTGAAAAAATGGCAAAAGATAAGCCAGACGATTTTGCGAAGTTACTGCGTAGTTGGATTGCGGAAGACTAACTAGGAGGTTCGACTGTGTCCAAGAAAGATAAAGAATTAACCGGAAAACAAAAGGCCGCGCTCTTGTTAATTTCATTGGGGCCTGAGGTTTCAGCTTCTGTTTATAAACATTTAACAGAAGAGGAAATTGAACGTTTAACATTAGAAATTTCAAGCGTTAAAAAAGTAGAAGCAAATGTTAAAGAGGAAATTATTGAAGAATTCCACAATATTGCACTTGCACAAGATTATATTACACAAGGTGGTATTGGTTACGCGAAGACAGTATTGGAGAAAGCACTTGGTGTAGAGCAGGCGCAAACAATTATTAATCGTCTAACATCTTCTTTACAAGTGCGTCCCTTTGACTTTGCACGTAGAGCTGATCCAGCACAAATTTTTAACTTTATTCAAAATGAACATCCACAAACAATTGCCCTTATTCTATCTTATTTAGAGGCAGGGCAAGCGGGTGTTATTTTATCTTCATTGCCACAGGAAGTGCAGGCTGATATTGCTAAACGTATAGCCGTAATGGAATCAACTTCACCAGAAGTTATTAGTGAAATTGAATCTGTTTTAGAGCGTAAATTATCATCAACTGTGACACAGGATTACACGGAAACGGGTGGCGTTGATGCAGTTGTTGAAGTGTTAAACGGTGTAGACCGACAAACAGAAAAAACGATTCTCGATGCACTCGAAATTCAAGATCCAGAGCTTGCAGAAGAAATCAAAAAACGTATGTTTGTATTTGAGGATATTGTTACACTCGACAACCGCTCGATTCAACGTGTTATTCGTGATTGTGAAAATGAAGACTTACTACTTTCAATGAAAGTTTCAAGTGAAGAAGTAAAAGATATTATTTTCCGTAATATGTCACAACGTATGGCTGATACATTTAAGGAAGAAATGGAAATTATGGGGCCTGTACGTTTACGTGACGTAGAGGAAGCGCAATCTCGAATTGTTGCGGTTATTCGTCGCTTAGAGGATGCTGGTGAGATTATTATTGCACGTGGTGGAGGAGATGACGTCATTGTCTAGAATCATCCGTTCTGTATACACACAGTCCAATGGCGATCATGTCAAAAAGATTCAAATTCGTGACATGTTTGAGATGCATGAGGTGGAAAATGGAGAAGTTTCACCTCAAAAACAAATTACTATAGAAGAAGTGCTAGAAGAGCGTGATCGTTTACTTGCAGAGGCTAGAGCTACTTTGCAGGCTGAACGTAAGGCTTTTGAACAAGAGCAGCAGATGTTCTTTCAGGAAATTGAGCATTTAAAGCAAGGTTGGGAAGAAGAACGACCTAATCGAGTGCAAGAGGCCTATGATGAAGGATTTGGTCAAGGCTATGAGGATGGGACAAACAAAGCTAATGAAGCGATGGCACAATCCCTCCAAACAGCCAATGAAATAATCATTCATGCGAGGGAGAATGCCCGTAAATATATCGAAGATCAGGAATCAATTATTTTAGAACTAGGCTTAACCGCAGCAGAACGAATTATTGATGCATCTTTAGAGCGAGACAATGAATTATTTGTTTCAATCGTTCGTAGAGGGCTTAAAGAAGCGAGAGAAATGAAAGAAATAAAAATTTACGTTTCACCTACCTACTATGCATTAATTACATCTAATCGAGATGAACTAGTTGAAATGTTCCCAACTGACGTACCATTTATGATTTTTGTAAATGAGGATTTAGAAAATGAAACAGAATGCTATATTGAAACAAATTATGGCCGTATTGTTGTAAGTATTGATGAGCAATTAAATGAACTAAGATTGAAGCTACATGAAATATTAGAAAGTAAGGAATGATCTAGATGAAAACGGCTCAATTAATCGAACAAATTCCTCAAATACCAACCTTTAAAAAATTTGGTAGAGTAACTAGAGTTGTCGGCTTGATGATTGAGTCGCAAGGTCCAGACAGTTCCATTGGTGATGTCTGTAAAATTCATGTGGAAACTTCCAAAAACGGTCATCAAATCATCTTAGCAGAGGTTGTAGGCTTCAAAGATGAAATTGTCGTCTTAATGCCTTTTACCTCTCTTCGAGAAATATCAATTGGCTGCCTAGTCGAAGGTACAGGGGCACCACTCGAGGTAAAAGTAGGCCCAGAGCTAATCGGCAAGGTACTTGATTCTATGGGAAATCCAATAGATGGAACTGTATTACCGAAAGGATTAATGTCCGTTCCTACAGAGCAGGACCCACCAAATCCACTAACACGTCCACCTATTGATGAAAGACTTGAAGTAGGTGTTAAAGCAATTGATGGCATGCTAACAGTTGGTAATGGACAACGTGTAGGTATTTTCGCTGGTTCTGGGGTCGGGAAAAGTACATTACTCGGTATGATTGCGCGAAATACGCAAGCGGATTTAAACGTAATTGCGCTCGTCGGAGAGCGTGGTCGTGAGGTCCGTGAGTTTATAGAGCGTGATTTAGGACCTGAGGGTTTAAGTCGATCAATAGTTGTTGCTGCCACTTCAGATCAGCCTGCACTCATGCGCATTAAGGGAGCTTTTACCGCAACAGCAATTGCTGAATATTTTAGAAATCGCGGTTTAAATGTCATGTTGATGATGGACTCTGTGACTCGTGTTGCGATGGCGCAGCGTGAAATTGGTCTTGCGACAGGTGAACCACCAGCTCAAAAAGGATACACACCATCTGTATTTGCGATTTTACCTAAACTATTAGAGCGCACAGGTACTAATGAAAAAGGCTCAATAACTGCCTTTTATACAGTGTTAGTCGATGGTGATGATATGAATGAGCCAATTGCAGATACTGTGCGAGGGATTTTAGATGGTCATATAGTTCTTGATCGAAACCTTGCCAATAAAGGTCAATATCCAGCTATTAATGTATTAAAAAGCGTCAGCCGTTTGATGAATCATGTGGCAGAACCAGAACATAAAAAGGCTGCAGAACGATTAAGGGAGCTCTATTATACATATGACAAGTCGGAGGATCTAATTAATATCGGTGCTTATAAGAAAGGTACATCAAAAGAAATTGATGAAGCAATTTACTATGAACCTCTCATTACCGCATATTTAAAGCAGGGCTATTTAGATAAAGTGACCCTTGAGGAAAGTATGAATGAGTTAATTTCATTATCGAACGGTGGTGGAAACTAGGATGGTCAGCTATATATATCGTTTTGAAAAAGTGTTAACCATTCGAGAACAGGAAAAAAATGAAACTGAAATTGCCTATAAAGAATCTGTACGTTCTTTTGAAGAAGTAGCAACTAAGCTATTTGATTTGTTAAAAAAGAAAGAAGATTTAATAGAGTTTCAGCAAGAGCGTTTAGCTGTAGGTTCATCAATAGAGGAGGTTCATCACTATGCACGATTTATTGATAGCCTCGAAAAAACAATTGATGATGTACAGCAGAAAGTTGTTCAAGCTCGTGCAAAAATGAATTGGCACGAAGAAAAATTAATAGAAAAAAACTTGGAAGTACGTAAATTTGAAAAAATGCGAGAAAAAGATTTTAAAGTATTTCAGCAGGAACAGGATCGTATCGAAGGCATTTTTTTAGATGAAATTTCATCGCTTACGTATAACAAGAGAGAAATCAGGTGATTTCATGGCAAAAACAGACAATCGACTTAAAACAGATTTAGCAGAACAACCGCCTAAACGTAAATCAGGTGGCTTTCGAAAGTTTTTTACGTGGTTTGTAATACCTATCATGTTTGTGGCGGCAGTTCTACTTGTTGTTGCAACCCTAATGAATACGAATGTCTTTGATTTAGGGAAGAAGGCAGTTCAAAGCTTACCATTCGTTCCTTCAGAAGAACAACAAGCAAAAGATGCTGTAGTTAATAATGATTCGAAGGTTGTAAATTTACAGGCTGAAGTACAAGAAAAAGATGCGGAAATCGCTCAGCTGCAAAAGAAAATGGATACGGCAACAACTGATAAAGAAAAGTTGACGACAGAAAATGAACAGCTGAAATTTGAAATTGAAAAATTAAATAGAGAGCAAAGTGACGTAAAGCGTGACTTTAATGATATTTTAAAAACATTTGATAAGATGTCTCCTAAAGCAGCAGCGCCAGTGCTTATTAAAATGAGCGATACTGAAGCACTACGTATTTTAACAAACTTAAAGCCAGATAAGTTAGCAGCGATTCTAGAAAAAATGAATCCACAAGATGCAGCGAAATATACAGAAATGATGGCTAAACAATAAGAAAATCTGAAAGGAGGTGAAATGATGGATGTGGCAATGATGCAAATGATGTCTAAGGCTATACCAACTAAAACAGCGGCTACAAAACCTGCAACGCCAGGCGATTCCAATGTTAAAGTAAATGGACCGTCGAGCAAAGAAAATTTAGCAACGTTTGGTTCAGTTTTTGGACAGGTTATTTCTTCTTCAAATCAAATACAGCAGCCAACACAGTCAACAGATACAAAAGACACCTCTGATTTGACAGCAGTTTTAAATGCTGAATCTATAGAAGACGTACTAGACTTACTAGGTATTCCACACGACGATGGCTTGTTAATGCTTCAAATTGGTGATGAAGGCAAAGCTGTTGCTACAGATGAAATGTTAAATCTTGATAACCTTAAGGATGCATTAGGGATTGATACCGAGCAACTTCAAAAATTAGTACAACAGTTGCTAGGAGAGGATAAAGAAGCCAAAGATGTATGGGAGCTTTTAGCAATAGTAGATGCTCAGGCACCAATGCTTCAAGCACAAGTCGTAGCAGCTATACAAGGTGAAGGGCAAGTGACACCGAAAGAAGTAGCGCCATTGCTTCAAGTGTTAAAGTTAGCACAATTAGTTGGGCAAAAAACGGACTTAACAGCACCACAGGAAAATTTGCTAACTAACATAAAGAGTCTTTTAACAACGATACAAACACAAGTAGAGACGACTCAATCTGAACAACAGGTAACAACTAAAACAACAGTTACGCTTCCGTTGCCAGGTTTTCAGAAGGTAGTTCAACAAGTTCAAGTTACAAAGCAGACAGACACAAGTGCTAATGAAATGGTGACTTCAAATACAGTCCAAACAAAGGCAGACACGTTCCAAATTACATTGCCAGTAGCAAAACCAGGACAGTCTGAGGCATTTTTGAAAGAGATGCAAGGAATCATCAATAGAGCCCAAATCTCTAATGCACAAGGTATTACACGCTTAACATTGAAATTGTATCCGGAAAATCTAGGAACAATACGTATCGAGCTTGTGCAAAATGATGGTGTCATCACAGCACGTTTACTTGCTTCAACAGCTCAAGGACGTGAATTACTTGATAGCCAGGCACATCAATTAAAGCAAGCTTTTGTACAGCAAAATATTCAAGTAGATCGTCTCGATATTGCCCAATCATTGCAAGACGCAGATCGCCAACAACGTGATCAAAGCTTCTTCAATAATTTCTTTAAGCAACAACAGGAAGATGAGCAAGAGCAAAAAAACGACGATGACGATGAAGGTAAATCGTTTAGTGACTATTTAATAAGTGAGGAGGTGTAAATAAACATGGCAGATGCAACGACAAATACAACAACAAATGCTACAAATAAAACAATAACAGATGATTTGCGTTATTCAAATTATAAGAAGCCGACAAAGCAAACAGGTAATAGTGAACTTGGCAAGGATGCCTTTCTTCAATTATTAATTACGCAATTACAACACCAAGATCCAACAAATCCAATGGATGACAGAGAGTTTATTTCTCAAATGGCTCAGTTCTCTTCTCTTGAACAAATGCAAAATATGTCAAAGGCAATGGAATCATTACTAGCTTCCCAGCAACAAACACAGATGATGAGTTATTCATCTTTTATTGGTAAGGAAGTAAAATGGCATGAGATAACAGATAAGAAGGATGAAAAAGGTGATTTTGTAGTCAAGGAAGGAACAGGTATTATTGAATCATTAAAATTTGTTGATGGTAATGTAGAGTTCTTATTAACGGATGGTAAGAAAATACAACCTGGCAATATCTCGGAAATTTTGGGTAGATCAGGAACAAATTCAAATGGCAATACAGTCTCGGAATCACCACTTGTACAAGCTAGCAAGCTAATTGGTAAAAATGTTACGTATATGGCCGGCGAGCAAGAACTACAAGGACGTATCGTTTCTGTAACGAATAAAGATGGCGTAAATCATTATGTTTTAGACAATGACAAAAAATTAACAGATAAAGAATTTACCGTAATAAGCGAATAAAGGTGGAGAAAAATGATGGATAAGTTTTTAATTCATCGTGTACCATTGCATCCATCTATTCGCCAGAAACAACCTACGCCTTTACAATCACAGCAATCGTTTAAGGCTCATCTACAGGAAGCTACCAATCAACAAGAACTAAAAGTGAGCAAGCATGCGCATGAACGTATTATCGAGCGTAATATAGCGATCTCTGAACAAGAATGGCAAGTTGTATCGGACAAGGTATTTGAAGCGCACTCAAAAGGTGTCAAACAACCATTAGTCTTGATGGATCAAGCAGCTTTAATTGTCAGTGCTAAAAACGCTACTGTCATTACAGCAATGGATCGCACGGAAGCAAAGCAGCAAATATTTACAAATATTGATGGCACAATTGTGCTATAAGGGCTGGACCTTTGAAAGGAAGCCTATGTGTAGCTGACTGATTGAGGCTCACAATTTAGAAAAGAAGGGAGAACGACAACAAATGTTACGTTCTATGTACTCAGGTATTTCAGGTCTTAAAAACTTCCAGACAAAGCTAGATGTTATTGGTAATAATATTGCAAATGTTAATACACATGGCTTTAAAAAGGGACGTGTAGTTTTTAAAGATATTATGTCCCAAACATCAGCAGGTGCTTCTGGGCCAACAGCTACTAGTGGAGGAACGAATCCAATTCAAGTTGGCCTTGGTTCAACACTTGCTGCAATAGACACAGTTCATGGATCTGGTTCACGCCAAACAACAAATAGGGGACTTGACCTTGCAATTGATGGTGAAGGATTCTTTATGGTAGCAGATGGAACACCACCAGGTACTGATGGTGTTATTACAGAAACTGGCGATGATGCATTCAGCAATATTTTATATACGCGTGCAGGAAACTTTTACATGGATCAAAATGGGTATCTTGTAAACGCTGAAGGAAAGTATTTAGTTGGTGTAAGAGCAGGTGATTATTCTGTAGATGCAAATAATGATAATGGTGTTAAGTTAGCCGATAAGCCAGATGTTTCAGGTGCAGATGGTAAGAATTTAATGGAAGATGGTAAATTGAAACCAAACGCTGGTGATGTAGGAACAATTCGTATTCCTACAACTGCTCGATCATTTAATATTGGTCCTGACGGTACAATTAGTTATACGGATTTTAACGGAGATTTAAAATTCGCTGGTCAAATTATTATGTCTAAGTTCCCAAATGCTGGTGGTTTAGAAAAAGTGGGTAGTAATTATTTCCAACCTACACCAAACTCAGGCGAACCATACGCACAAGTAGCTAAAGTAGCAGGAATGGGAACAATTACGCCAGGTGCACTAGAAATGTCTAACGTTGACCTATCTGAAGAATTTACAGAGATGATTGTTGCGCAACGTGGTTTCCAAGCAAATACACGTATTATCACAACTTCTGATGAAATTCTTCAAGAGCTTGTTAATTTAAAACGCTAGATTTGAATAAGTAGATTTTAGTATGAGATATATACTTAATATGTAGATAAAGAAATACCGGTTAAGATTACAAAGTGCTCAAAACTAAAAACATAATTTCATATGAGGGAGGGTCGGGCCGGCTCTCGTGCTAGACCCGGCCCTATTTCAATGATTGAACTAACACGTCTAAATGGCAAAGCATTTACATTAAATGCTTTATACATAGAAACGGTCGAATCTTTTCCAGATACGACTATAACATTAACGTCTGGAACCAAAATCATTGTTTTACAGAGTGAAGATGAGGTGCGACAAAAGGTAACAGCCTTTTATAAAAATATACAAATACTATCAAACCCGCATCTACGAGGTGAAGAAGATGAAGAATAACAAAATGTTAACGATGATTATCATCGTACTAGTAGCAATCATACTTATAGGGGTTATTTGCTTTGTATTGTTTACTCAATTTAATAAGCCAGCAGGTTCTCTTGAGCCAACCATTGATGAAATTGTAGCATCTTCAGTAGAAGTTCCAGAAATTACGACAAATCTAGCTGATAACAAAATTGTACGCATGTCGTTAAAAATTCAAACAACAAATAAAGATGCTGCTGCTGAGTTAACGAAGCGTGATTTCCAAGTGAAAAACATTGTTATCCAAGAGCTTTCTGAGATGGAGCAAAAAGATTTAGAAGGTAAGCAAGGTAAACAAATTTTCCAAAAATCATTAAAAACACGATTAAATGAATTGATGCAAGAGGGAGAAGTTCAGGAAATTTATTTTACCTCCTTCATCACCCAATAATAAAGAAACTGCTTGAAATGGAGGTGGGCAAATGGCAGGAGATGTGTTATCTCAATCAGAGATAGATGCGCTGCTTTCCGCAATATCAACTGGGGAAATGTCAGCTGATGACATAAAAAAAGAGGACGAGGGACGCAAGGTTAAAGTGTATGACTTTAAACGAGCGCTGCGTTTCTCAAAAGATCAAATCCGAAGTTTGACCCGAATACATGAAAATTTTGCACGATTACTGACAACCTTCTTTTCTGCACAGCTGAGAAGCTATGTGCAGATTACTGTTGCATCAGTGGACCAAATACCATTTGAAGAGTTTGTACGTTCGATTCCGAATATGACACTCATTAATGTGTTTGAAGTGCCGCCATTAGATGGTAATATATTGATGGAAATAAACCCGAACATTGCCTACTCGATGTTAGATCGTTTAATGGGCGGTAGTGGGGCGAGTCATAGTAATGTGGATAACTTAACAGAAATTGAAACAAAAATTATGACAAACCTTTTTGAACGTTCATTCGACAATTTACGCGAGGCATGGGAAAATGTTGCGGAAATTGATCCAATTTTAGTAGAGCTTGAGGTCAACCCTCAATTTTTACAAATGATTTCACCAAATGAAACGGTTGTCGTTATTTCTTTAAATACGATCATCGGTGAGACAAGCGGTATGATCAATATTTGTATTCCGCATGTTGTATTGGAGCCAATTGTTCCAAATCTTTCTGTTCGTTACTGGATGCAGACAAATACAAAAGAGATGTCTCCAGAGCAAACAAAAATGCTTGAAACACGTGTGAAACAAGCACAATTACCTCTTTCCGTTGAACTAGGTATTACAGACATTACTATTGAGGATTTCCTCACAATGCAAATTGGGGATGTCATTCAATTAGAACAAAAAATTGAAGATCCACTACTATTAAAAGTAGGAACTTTACCGAAATTTACAGTTCAACCAGGAAAGAAAGGCAAAAAATTAGCAATCCAGATTATCGACCCTTTGAAAGGAGGAGACGAAGATGAGTGATGAAATGCTCTCCCAAGAAGAAATTGAAGCGTTATTAAGGGGCGAAACGTTGGAAGATAAAAACAGCGGCACTGAAGCTTCTACAAATGAGGATATGAATGATATACGAGTAGAGGATTACCTAGATTCCTTTGCCCAAGATGCATTAGGTGAGGTAGGTAATATTTCTTTTGGTAGCTCTGCTACAGCCCTTTCAGCGTTATTAGGCCAAAAAGTAGATATTACTACCCCAAGTATTTCAATGATTAACCGTAATAAATTAGAAGAGGAATTTCCTCATCCTTATGTTGCCGTGCAGGTTGAATATACAATTGGGTTAACAGGTATGAATTTACTTGTTATTAAACAATCCGATGCAGCGATTATTGCTGATTTAATGTTAGGTGGAGATGGCTTAAATCCGAAACCAGACTTAGGTGAAATTCAGCTAAGTGCTGTTCAAGAAGCTATGAATCAAATGATGGGTTCTGCGGCTACTTCAATGTCGACAGTATTTAACAAAAAAGTGGATATTTCTCCGCCGACTATTGATTTAATGAATATTTCTCAAAATGAAGGGCGAGAAAATATTCCTGAAGATGATTTACTTGTAAAAGTATCCTTCAGATTGAGAATTGGTAATTTAATTGATTCCAACCTAATGCAATTATTACCGCTGAAATTTAGTCAAAACATTGTAAAATCTCTATTAGGAGAAACAGAATCAATCGAGGAACCTGTGGCTGCAACAATAGCACCTGAAGCGCCAGTAGCACCGCCGCCTGTACAAGCACAAGCACCGGTAACACCACCGTCTGCTCAACCAGTATATAATCAGCAGGCTGTACCTGTGCAGCAACCAATGTATCAGGAGCAACAACAGATTCCTCAAGCAACAAGACCAATTCAACCGGTCAATGTACAACAAGCACAGTTTGCTAGTTTTGATCCAAATGTTATCTCGCAATCTGAAGCTAGAAATTTAAATATGCTACTTGATATTCCATTGCAAGTTACTGTAGAGTTAGGACGTACAAAGCGTTCTGTTAAAGAGATATTAGAACTATCAAGTGGTTCGATTATTGAACTAGATAAATTAGCTGGTGAACCAGTTGATATTTTAGTTAATAGCCGTTTAATCGCTAAAGGTGAAGTCGTTGTTATCGATGAAAACTTCGGTGTCCGCATTACAGATGTTTTAAGTCAAGCAGAGCGTTTAAATAATTTAAGATAGTTTCAATTGGAGGAGTTAACCATGTCTAAAAGAATTTTGATTGTAGATGATGCTGCATTCATGCGCATGATGATCAAGGATATTTTATCGAAAAATGGGTTTGAAGTTGTAGGGGAGGCAGCTGATGGTTTACAGGCTGTTGAAAAGTACAACGAATTAAAACCAGATCTAGTAACAATGGATATTACAATGCCAGAAATGGACGGTATTGCTGCTCTTAAAGCAATTAAGGGTTCAGATCCAAATGCAACTGTAATTATGTGTTCAGCAATGGGACAACAAGCAATGGTAATCGATGCAATTCAAGCTGGTGCGAAAGACTTTATTGTTAAACCTTTCCAAGCTGATCGTGTAATTGAAGCGATTCAAAAAGCTCTAGGATGATCGAATGAAAATGTTAAAATCATTTCGTCTAACGATGATTTTCGCATTTCTTGTATCCTTCCTGTTTTTGTACCCTACAGCGACTTCTGTGTATGCAGCCACTGATACGAATAGTGTAAACGACTGCATTAAAAAAGGAGATTGTAATGAAGATAATACTCCAGCTGCTAAGCAAGATTCAAATCTGCAAGCAGCTGGAGACATATCTGCATGGGAATACATAAAAATGGTTTTGGCGCTTATTTTTGTTGTAGTTTTATTTTATGGATTAATGAAGTTTTTAAATAAAAGGAATTTAAACTTTCAACGTAATCAATTAGTACAAAATTTAGGCGGTTTATCGTTAGGTGCTCAAAAGTCAGTACAACTATTACAAGTAGGTAAAACACTATATTTAGTTGGTGTCGGTGAGGATGTCCAGCTGTTACGTGAAATTACTGATCCTGATGAAGTTGCAACACTTTTAGCACTTTATAATGAACGACAAGATCTTGCAGCAACATCACCGTATATTGCAGAAGTATTTTCTAAGTTTAAGAGAAAAAATAATAAGAGTTCACTAACACAGCAAAAACAAAACTCTTTTGGTGAGCTATTTGAAAAAAAGATTTCCGAAATTAAACAGGAGCGCAGTGAGGAACTGGAGAAATGGAAGCAAAAGGAGAATGATGATAAATGAATGATGTAATCAGTGTTTTTTCCAACAGCGATCCGACAAATGTCTCTAGCGCTGTAAAGCTTCTTCTGTTGTTAACAGTTCTATCACTGGCACCAAGTATTTTAATTTTGATGACATCGTTCACACGAATTGTTATAGTACTTTCGTTTGTTCGTACTGCGTTGGCGACACAGCAAATGCCACCAAACCAGGTTATTGTAGGTCTTTCTTTGTTTTTAACTTTCTTTATCATGGCCCCAACATTTCAAGAGGTCAATAAAGAGGCATTGCAGCCATTATTTTCTGAGAAAATCGGAATTGAAGAAGCGTATGATCGTGCCAGTGTGCCGTTTAAAGAGTTTATGAGTAAGCAAACAAGGCAAAAGGATCTTGATTTATTTTTAAAGTATAATAAGGCAGATAAACCAGCATCTGTAGAAGAAATTCCCCTTACAATGCTCGTACCTGCTTTCGCATTGAGTGAAATTAAAACAGCGTTTCAAATTGGCTTTATGATTTTTATTCCTTTCCTAGTAATCGACATGATTGTCGCAAGTACTCTAATGTCGATGGGGATGATGATGTTACCACCGGTTATGATTTCATTACCGTTTAAGATTTTATTATTTGTACTCGTTGATGGTTGGTATCTTGTGATGAAATCATTACTACAAAGTTTTTAGGGGATGATACAGTATGACAGGTGAATTGGTTATTTCAATTGCAGAGCGTGCCATTATGATTATCCTTCTAACAAGCGGTCCGCTATTATTAGTTGCTTTAATCACTGGTTTAGCGGTAAGTATTTTTCAGGCAACAACATCGATTCAAGAGCAAACTTTAGCATTCGTTCCAAAAATTATCGCTGTATTAGCTGCTATCGTATTTTTTGGTCCATGGATGTTATCACAAGTGACTAGCTATGCGAGAGACATTTTTGAGAATTTAACGCGTTATATAGGGTGAGTAGATGAATGAATTAATCCCGCATTTTACGGTTTTCTTATTAGTACTTGTGCGCGTATCGGCATTTTTTGTCACTGTGCCTTTTTTCTCGTATAGAACGATACCACCACAAGTCAAAATAACTCTCGCATTAGTTTTAGCTTGGATGATGTATTACACAATTGACGTCGAGCCATTTGCATTTAATGGTGATTACATACTTTTAGTGATGAAAGAAGCGCTCATTGGACTGTTACTCGGTCTAGTAGCCTATATCATCATGTCGGCAGTTCAAATTGCCGGAAGCTTTATAGATTTTCAAATGGGTTTTGCCATTGCCAATATTATTGACCCGCAGACAGGTGCACAAAGTCCATTGATAGGACAATTTTTTAATATGCTAGCAATACTTTTTCTACTAGCTATAAATGGACATCATATGATTCTTGATGGAATTTATTATAGTTATCAATTCTTACCGATGGATCAAGGATTTCCTAATTTCGCAAATGACAATTATATAGAGTTTATTATCAAAACATTTACGGCAGTTTTTGCTATTGCCTTTCAAATGGCTGCTCCTGTCGTAGCAACTTTATTTTTAGTCGACTTGGCGCTAGGAATCACAGCGAAAACGGTACCACAATTAAATATTTTTGTTGTTGGTTTTCCTATTAAAATCGGTGTTAGTTTTCTAGTGTTATTCACAATGATGGCTGTAATGGTTCAAGTTATTCAAAAGCTTATTACAATTATGATTTATGCTATGCGTGATTTAATGGCTATTTTAGGTGGTGGGTAAAATGTTGCTACTGCTGGAATTAGATTTACAGTATTTTGCGGGAGAAAAAACGGAAAGAGCGACGCCTAAAAAACGACAAGATGCTCGAAAAAAAGGGCAGGTTGTCAAAAGTCAGGATATTTCCAGTGCGATTGTCATGCTCATGGTATTTATCTTTTTATTCTTCTTTGCTGGTTCACTGCGGGACGATGTTTTAGCTTTTTTTAGGCAAACTTTTATTAATAACATACGTATAGAAACACTAACAATCGATAGTGTGATGCACCTATTTACAGAAACATTAGTGCAAATGGCTTTTATCGTTGGTCCAATTATGGGAATTGCCTTTGTTGGAGCATTGGCAGGTAACTTCATACAATTTGGCTTTCTATTTACAATGGAGCCGATGAAGTTTGATTTGAAAAAGATGGACCCAATAAAAGGGTTAAAAAAAATATTTTCTGTTAAAGCCATTATAGAGCTTTTAAAGTCAGTGTTAAAGATTGGATTCATCGGTGGCGTTACGACTATTATAGTTTGGACAAATTTGCCAGAGGTTTTGGCGTTATCCTTTAAAAGCCCATGGGTGACTCTTATTACAGTAGGTAAGCTTGTTGGTATGATGGGAATTGCGGCTTCCCTCGTTTTACTTTGTGTATCCTTTTTAGACTGGATGTATCAAAAACATGATTACGAAAAAAATCTTAAAATGTCTAAGCAAGATATTAAAGATGAATATAAAAATAGTGAGGGAGATCCGCTGATAAAATCGAAAATCAAACAACGCCAACGCGAAATGGCGATGCGTCGAATGATGTCAGAGATTCCAAGCGCAGATGTTGTCATAACAAACCCAACTCACTATGCGATTGCCCTCAAGTATGATGAGGAAAATATGGATGCCCCACGCATCGTTGCTAAGGGGACAGACTTTATCGCTCAAAAAATTAAGCTGATTGCGAAAGAACATGATGTGATTATGGTTGAAAATAGACCATTAGCACGAGCAATGTACGATCAAGTAGAAATCGGCGATCAAGTACCAGAAGAGTTTTTCAAAGCAATAGCAGAAGTGCTTGCTTATGTTTATCGAATTAAGCGGAAAATTTAAAGCTTTTAGTAGGAGGGACACAAATGAAAGTTCGCGATATAGGGGTTTTAGGTGCGGTTATTTTAATCGTTGCGATGCTCGTCATTCCTCTTCCTCCGTGGATGTTAAGTTTCTTAATCGTCATTAATATTACATTAGGATTAATAGTACTTTTAACAGCAATGAGTATGAAGGAAGCGTTAGATTTTTCTATTTTTCCCTCAGTTATATTATTGTTAACTCTGTTCCGACTCGGACTGGGCGTTTCAACAACACGTGCCATTTTAGCAAATGGTGATGCTGGTGCTGTAGTTGAAACGTTTGGTGATTTTGTAGTCGGCGGAAATGTACTAGTTGGTTTAGTTATATTCTTAATTCTTGTGTTAATTCAGTTTATCGTTATTACAAAAGGAGCGGAGCGTGTAGCAGAAGTAGCAGCACGTTTCACACTGGATGCGATGCCGGGTAAACAAATGAGTATTGATGCTGACTTAAATGCAGGAGTTATTTCTGAGCGGGAAGCACGTGAGCGACGAGATAAAGTATCGGGCGAAGCGGACTTCTATGGAGCGATGGATGGTGCCACAAAATTCGTAAAAGGGGATGCCATTGCCTCAATGGTCATGGTTATTATCAACTTATTATTTGGTATCATCATCGGAGTTGCGCAGATGGGTCTTTCATTTGCAGATGCAGCAAATCATTTTTCTAAGTTAACAGTTGGGGATGGTATTGTCTCACAAATTCCTGCGCTACTTATCTCTACAGCGACAGGGATTGTCGTAACACGTGCATCTTCTAAGGGAAGTCTTGGCGAAGATATTACAGGGCAGCTTTTTGCCCAAGCGAAACTGCTTTATGTAGCAGGTGGAACAATTGTTTTACTAGGATTATTTACGCCAATACCTAATTGGATTACACTTCCAATTGGTATTGCACTAATTACTGGTGCTTATATGATGGATCGTAAGAAACCAGAGGATGAAGACGAATTACTTGAAATTGAGGAAGAAGTGGCAACAGATGGCATGAAGAGCCCTGAAAATGTTGTGAATTTATTAAATGTGGACCCAATTGAGTTTGAATTTGGCTATGGTTTAATACCGTTAGTAGATGCTGCTCAAGGCGGCGATTTATTAGATCGAGTCATTATGATACGTCGTCAGTTAGCATTAGAATTAGGGATTGTCATTCCTGTTGTCCGTATTCGAGATAATATTCAGTTACAACCAAATGAATATCGAATTAAAATAAAGGGTAACGAAATGGCACGAGGTGAACTTCTACTTGATCATTATTTAGCAATGAGTCCAGGTGATGATGATTCTATCGAAGGTATTGACACAGTTGAACCATCATTTGGCCTACCTGCAAAGTGGATTACTGAGCAAGTTAAAGAGGATGCCGAAATGTTCGGTTACACAGTTGTTGACCCACCGAGCGTCGTGTCAACTCACTTAACGGAAATGATTCGTGCAAATGCTTATGAATTACTTGGTCGTCAAGAGACGAAGCAGTTAATCGATCATTTACGCGAAACGCATCCAATTTTAGTAGAAGAATTGACACCTACACCGTTATCAACAGGAGAAATTCAAAAAGTACTGGGTAAACTTTTACGAGAAAATGTTTCAGTTAGAAACCTACCAATTATTTTTGAGACGCTAGCAGACTATGCAAAATTAACGAGCGATACCGATATATTAACTGAGTATGTCCGTCAAGCATTGGCGCGCCAGATTACGTCTCAATATGTAGGGGATAACTCATCGTTGAAGGTTATAACTGTTTCGGGTAGAGTTGAGAAAATGATTGCTGATAGTATTCAACAAACTGATCACGGAAATTACTTAGCGATGGACCCACAAGATTCTCAAACGATCTTAGAGACCATTGCTGCAGAAGTAGAACGCGTTTCCTTTATGGAACAATCTGCTATTATCTTATGCTCTCCAGCAGTTCGTATGTATTTACGCCAACTAACGGAGCGTTATTTCCCGCAAATTCCAGTTCTATCATACAATGAACTTGACGCTACGGTTGAAATTCAAAGTGTTGGGGTGGTGAGTGTTGAATGAAAATGAAAAAATATTATGCATCCTCCATACCAGAAGCGATGAAGCTTGTTCGTGCTGAATTAGGTGAGGACGCTGTCATTTTGAATTCAAAAGTAGTAATTACAAAAAAATTTTTTGGAATCATTAAAAAGAAAAGTTTTGAGGTTGTTGCAGGGATTGATTCAATGGAGCCAAGTAATGTGGCTCCAGCACCCGCAGCTTCACAAATTACAACACCTAAAAAAGAAAATGCAAGGTTACAAGAGATTACGAGTGCTGTGCAAGCTAAAATACACCAAGTGCAGCCACAGAATGATGCGCCCTTACACGAGGAAACTGGCATTTCTGAAGATTTGATGAAGGAAATTGCAGATTTAAAATCTTTAATGCATTCCATGCATAAGAAGACTATCCGAGATCAATATCCTGATGAACTCTTACCCTTCATTGAATACTTAAGACAGCAGGAGCTAAGTGAGGAGCTCATCACAACGGTTGGTGATGAGCTTTTTACGCATTTCAGAGAAGCGTCAGAAATCAATTTTTCTCAATGTAAGATGATTACGAAAAATTTATTGCGCAAAGAACTAGAGGATCTCCCAGTTGGGGGAATATCCTATGAAAAAAAATACATTAATGTTTTAGGGCCAACGGGTGTCGGAAAAACTACGACAATTGCTAAAATGGCAGCTAGAGCAGTTTTAGAAAAAAAGAAAAAAATAGGATTTATTACGACGGATACTTACCGAATTGCCGCAATTGAGCAATTAAAAACGTATGCAGGACTATTGCAGGCTCCTGTCGAAATTGCCTATAATGCAACAGATTTTGAACAAGCAATCCAAAGATTGGCCCATTTAGATTTAGTGTTTATAGATACAGCAGGCCGTAATTATAAAGAGGTAAAATATGTAGACGATTTACAGCGCCTCATAAAATTTGATGATCAAGCAGAGTCCTTTTTAGTACTTGCTATGACAACGAAAGAAAAGGATATGGCAAACATTGTGGAGCAATTTAAGCAATTACCAATTGAAAAATTCATTTTTACAAAGATTGATGAAACAAATTCTATTGGCACAATGATCAATTTAATGATTAAATATAATAAAGGACTTGCTTACTATACAGATGGTCAAGAAGTACCAGAGGATATTGAGGAAGCTGATCTAGAAGTAGTACTAAATTTATTTTTCCAAGGTGAAGAAAAATGAGAGACCAAGCTGAAGCATTACGCTTGAAAATGTTGAAACAGCAGGGCGAATTAGGTAGGGCTATAGCGGTTGTAAGTGGCAAAGGCGGGGTCGGTAAAAGTAACTTCTCAATGAATTTTGCAACTACATTAGCCAATAAAGGGAAAAAAGTTGTAATTGTTGATATGGATATTGGTATGGGCAATATCAATATTTTAATTGGAAAAAATGTTTCTTATAGTTTAAAAGATTACTTGGAAGGAAATAAGTTACTGGATGAAGTAATATTTGAAGGTCCTTACGATTTAAAGTATATTGCTGGGGGATCCGGTATGTCGGGTGTCTTAGAATGGTCAGAGGTTATGTTTGAACGACTCATTCAAGCATTTGAGCAGCTTCAAAAAAGCTTTGATTACATCTTATTTGATATGGGAGCAGGAGCTACTAACTGGTCATTAGATTTATTAACCTCTATTGATGAAATCATTGTTTTATCAACAGCAGAGCCAACTTCTATAACAGATGCATATTCAATGATGAAATACATTCATATGCGAGATGCGGACAAGCAATTTTATATACTTTGTAACCGAGCTTATAGTAAAGAAGAAGGTATGGAAACCAATGAACGACTAAAACTTACGATGAAACGTTTTTTGGACAAAGAGGTTACGATATTAGGCTCATTACCTGAAGATTCTGTTGTGCGTAAGGCTGTGCGTGAGCAAGTACCATTTTCACTTGCTTATCCAGACGCACTTATTTCAAAGACACTTCAACTTATAGTGGCGCGTTTTATGGAACACCGTGCGGAGGAAGTTCATGCACATGATCAGTCAGCGGGTAAATTCTTAACTAAATTAAGAAGTATTTTTTCGAAAGGACGTGATTAATTGGACTTTTTACATAAAAGCAAGCTATTAGTTGTTGATGATTCTGCTTTTATGAGAAAGCTAATTAGTGACTTTTTTGTTGGCAACTCGAAGGTTGAAGTAGTTGGAACAGCACGAAATGGGAAAGATGCGATAAAAAAGATTCAAACATTGCAGCCAACAGTTGTGACAATGGATATTGAGATGCCTGAAATGAATGGGCTTGATGCTTTAAAAGAAATCATGACTATATGTCCAGTACCTGTTGTTATGCTCTCTAGTACAACTCAACGAGGAGCAGAAAATGCTTTATCAGCAATTGAACTTGGGGCAGTAGATTTTGTCGCGAAGCCGAGCGGAACAATTTCTCTTGATTTACATAAAATCCAAACCGAACTTGTCCACAAGGTTGAACAAGCATCATTGGTATCTATTTCAAAATTAAAGAAACCTTCTGGTAGTAGAAGACAACAAGAACATACATTAATAGCGAGTACCATTAGAAGAGAATCATTTAGTGAAGGCAGGGTGACTCCTCCTGTCAATGCTTTCCCTACAAGGGCAGAATTATCAAAGCCACATGTGGAATGGAATAAAGTAGGCCGGAAAATTGTACTGATTGGGACTTCCACTGGCGGACCTAGAGCATTACAAGAAGTAATAACAAAAATCCCAAAATCAATTCAAGCACCAATTTTAATTGTCCAGCATATGCCAGCAGGATTTACAAAATCTCTAGCTACTCGTTTGGACCAATTGAGTGAGATTACCGTAAAGGAAGCTGAGCAAGGAGATATTCTCCAAAATGGAGTGGCGTATATTGCACCTGGTGGGTATCATTTAAAACTTAGAAAAGTAGGTACCTCCTTTGGCATAGTTCTTGATAATAATGAACCACCTAGATCTGGACATCGCCCTTCAGTAGATGTGATGTTTGAAGATGTGAGCCAATTTAAAGATTTTGATAAAGTGGCAGTAATTATGACAGGTATGGGCCATGATGGCACAAACGGACTAAAAGCACTAAAAAGTACTGGTAATGTGATTGCAATCGCTGAGTCAGCTGAAACTTGCATAGTGTATGGTATGCCGAAAGCAGCAGTGGAAACCCAGCTTGTCGATGAAGTAGCAGATGTAGATGATATTGCACAAACAATAATGAAATATTTGCCTTAAAGGGGTGTCCTCTTATGGAAGTCAATCAATATTTAGAGATGTTTATCGAAGAAAGTAAAGACCATTTACAAGCGTGTAGTGAACATTTATTAGAACTAGAAAAAAATCCAGACGATTTGGCGATTGTTGGAGAAATTTTCCGCTCTGCGCATACATTAAAAGGTATGTCTGCGACAATGGGCTTTGAAGATTTAGCAGATTTAACTCATAAAATGGAAAATGTGTTGGATGCGATCCGAAATGAGAAAATCCATGTATCTCCTGAAATTTTAGATGTTGTCTTCGAGTCTGTAGACCATCTAGAAGAAATGGTGATGGACATTGCGAATGGCGGAGATGGAAAACGTGATGTATCTTCAACTGTTGCTCAATTAAAGCGTATTGAATTAGGTGAGTATGCGATTCCTGAAGTAGTAGCAACTACTGAGACACCAGTTACTGCTGTAGCAAGTATGTTAGAGTATGACGGCTTTGAACAAACAGTTATTTCACAATCTGCTGAACAAGGTTTCAATGCATTCGAAATTTCAGTGAAATTACGTGAGGACTGTCTTTTAAAAGCAGCACGAGTATTTATGGTGTTTGAGATTTTAGAGAAATATGGAGATGTTATTAAATCAAACCCATCTGTAGAAAAGCTTGAAGACGAACAGTTCGATCAACAATTTTACGTAGCTTTCGTAACAAAAGAATCTGCTGAAGATATGAAGAATAAGATTATGAAAGTTTCAGAAGTTGAAAAAGTAATTGTCGCAACTATTGGGAAACCAGCTACTGCTGTAGCGAGTGTTTTAGAGTATGACAGTTTTGAACAAACAGTTATTGCACAATCTGCTGAACAAGGTTTCAATGCATTTGAAATTTCAGTGAAACTACGTGAGGACTGTCTGTTAAAAGCTGCGCGTGTATTCATGGTGTTTGAAATATTAGAAAAAGATGGGGATGTTATTAAATCAAATCCATCTGTAGAAAAGCTTGAAGACGAACAGTTTGACCAACAATTTTACGTAGCCCTCGTAACAAAAGAATCTGCTGAAGATATGCAGAAAAAGATTATGAAAGTTTCAGAAGTCGAAGAAGTGATTGTCACAACTATTGAACAAAAGCAACATAGTGAAAAAGAACCAGCAATTCAAGAAGTAGCAGCTACAGCAACGGTAGAAGTTGAGGCTCAACCTGCTACTGCACCTGAAAAAAATACTGCAGCATCTACACCTGCAAAAGCAGCAGCGCCTGCTAAGACTGATAAGAGCCATGCGCCTGTTGGTAATAAAACAATTCGTGTTAATATCGAGCGACTTGATATTTTGATGAACTTATTTGAAGAGCTTGTTATAGATCGAGGACGATTACAATCTATTTCAACTGAAGTTAACCATGGAGAGTTAAATGAAACTGTGGAGCGCATGAGCCGCGTCATGGGTGATTTACAAACAATTATTTTAACGATGCGTATGGTTCCTGTAGAAACAGTATTCAATCGCTTCCCGAAAATGATTCGTCAGTTATCTCGTGATTTAAACAAGAAAATTAACCTTGAAATTATTGGTGCTGAAACAGAACTAGATCGTACAGTAATTGATGAAATTGGGGATCCACTTGTTCATTTAATTCGTAATTCTGTTGACCACGGTATTGAAAATCCTACAGCTCGCCTTGCAAAAGGTAAGCCGGAAGAAGGAACAGTTGTACTTCGTGCTTATCATAGTGGTAACTATGTCTTTATTGAAATTGAAGATGATGGAGCAGGTATTAACCGTGAAAAAGTACTAGCGAAAGCTATTTCTAAAGGTATTGTTACACAGGAACAATCATATTCAATGTCAGATAAGCAAATCAATGAACTTATTTTAGCTTCTGGGTTCTCGACGGCAGATGTTATTTCTGACGTATCAGGCCGAGGCGTTGGATTAGACGTTGTTAAAACAACAATAGAATCATTGGGTGGAAATATTTCAATTGAATCTACACAAGATGTTGGCTCAGTATTCTCGATTCAATTACCACTGACATTATCGATTATTTCTGTAATGCTAGTAGAAATCGAAAAAGAGATTTATGCAATTCCACTTTCATCAATTATTGAAACTTCAATTATCCGTTCATCAGAAATAATGAATGCGCATAATCAAAAAGTAATCGACTTCCGTGGCAAAGTAGTTCCACTAGTATTCTTAGAAGAAATCTTTGAGGTACCTCGTAAAGAACCACAGGATGACGAATTCCATTCAGTGGTCATCGTTCGAAAAGGTGAGAAGCTTGCTGGTTTAGTTGTGGATTCATTCATTGGCCAACAAGAAATTGTGCTGAAGTCATTAGGAAACTACTTAACGAATATCTTTGCAATTTCAGGTGCAACAATTTTAGGTAACGGGAAAGTAGCCTTAATTGTGGATTGTAACGCACTTATTAAATAAGGTGAATGAATAAGAGAGGTGTAAACAATGACAAACGCAGTGGAACAAGAAAGTATTAAAGTAATTGTTTTTCAATTAGCAGATAAAGAATATGCAATTCCAGTGTCACATGTACAAGGGATTGAAAAACTAATGCATATTACACGTGTACCGAAAACGGCGAAATATGTAAAAGGTGTTATAAACCTTCGCGGTGTCGTAACACCAATTGTGGATTTACGTGAACGTTTTGAATTACCTGTCTCTGAGCATGAAGAAACAACACGTATTATCATTATTTCATTAGAGGATATGGAAGTAGGCTTCGTTGTAGACTCTGCAAATGATGTGTTAGATATCCCAGCTAACGCAATTGAACCACAGCCAGAAGTAGTAGGCTCACTGGAAGAAGAGTTTATTTCAGGTGTGGCTAAAATAGATAAACGATTATTAATTTTATTGCATTTAGAGAAAGTACTAAATCCACTAAAGTAGGGATCGATAATGACATTTAATCAAAAGATTACATCACTACATTTAGATGTATTGAAAGAAATCGGTAATATAGGTGCTGCGCATGCTGCGACAGCACTTTCCAATTTACTTGGTAAAAAAATTGATATGCGAGTACCAAAAGTTGAAATGGTGTCCTTTAATGACATGATGGAGCTTGCTGGAGGATCTGAAAATGTCGTCGTTGGCATCTATCTACGCATTGAAGGTGATGCTGAAGGTAGTATGTTCTTTATCCTGCCAATTGAACAAGCAAATCGTTTTATTCGTCGTCTCATATTTGATGAATCATTCGACTTTAGAAAACGACCTGTTTCAGAGTTAGGTTTATCAGCTATGCAGGAAATGGGTAATATTTTATCTGGTTCTTATTTATCGGCATTATCGGATTTTACAAATTTAAAAATTTATCCAACTGTGCCTGGACTAAGTGTCGACATGTTTGGTGCCATTATTAGTATTGGTTTGATTGAATTATCACACGTTAGCGATAATGTTATCGTCATAAACACATCCATTTTTGAAGACGGTGTAGAGGATCAGGAAACAGTAAGAGGCCATTTCTTCTTATTACCAGATCCAGACTCATTTGATGCTATTTTTAAAGCATTAGGAGTTTCGTAGATGATGCTAAACAGTGGTAATGGGCAAGTTATAAAAGTTGGAATTGCACAAATGGATGTAGTAAAGTTACCAAATACGATAAGAACATCAGGTCTTGGATCTTGTGTAGGTGTTATTTTATATGATGAATCAAAAAAAATTGCCGGTTTAATACATGTGATGTTGCCAGATTCGAGTTTAGGTAGACAAGAGTCAATAAATGTGGCTAAATTTGCTGATACAGGTGTTGCGGCAATGATTGACTTATTAAAGTTAGAAGGCGTTCAAAAATTCAAGCTAAAGGCAAAAATTGCGGGTGGTGCGCAGATGTTTCAATTTACTTCAGATAAAGACTCCATGCGCATCGGCCCACGTAATGTAGAAGCTGTAAAGCATGAGCTGAAGCGTCATGGAATTCGTTTAGTTGCCGAAGACACGGGCGGTAATAGTGGTAGAACAATTGAATTTGATCCTGCGACGACTACATTACATATTCGAACGGTTAACCAAGGAGTGAGCGAAATATAATGTTTGGTTCTATTTTTTATAACCTATGGGGAGCGTTAATTGCCTTTTCTCTATATTTTTTTAGTACATTTCTAAAACCTTATACACCACTACGAATTATCATAGGGTCATTTGTGGCGGGAATAATTGTGTTTTTCGTCATGTATATTGTTAGATTTTTAATTGCCTACGTTTTATTCACGCCTGAGGGTGATGAAGAAGTAGGTGAAGGTGATCATGAAGAAAACGAATCCGACAATCGCGAGGAAGACAATCAAGAAACACCGACGGTCAACTCTACCGTTGAATTTCAAGATGAAAACTCAGAAGAAATTGCTCAAGTTGTACGCACAATGATGAGTCGTGAGGATGATCTTCAAGTCAATAATGCTTAAAAATGGGAGTCGCGAGTAGCGGCTCTTTTTTTATAGATATCTTAATTCTTGCATATTTTTAATTTTATGGTGTCTTAGTGAACTTGGACTAAATCCAAACTAAAAAATGCCCGACACATAAATTTAAAGAATCTGTGATAGAGTAGGAGAAACAAATGAAATTATAGTCGATTCTTGTTATAATATAGGAAAGAATTACATTGGTTTTATGTTAGAGGATCATAGCTAGTGGCGCTTTGTTACCCTCAACGAGTGAACTTAAAAAACAAAAAGGGAATATAAGACAGTGGCAAACAGGCGCGTAAATGCGTTTTTCTTAAGAGAGGTGGATTACATGACACAACCAATTCTGAACGATGAACAAAAGCTGTGGAACCGCTGGATAAATGAACGTGATCCAGATGCTGGTGATTTACTAATAAAAAAATATATCTCCCTAGTATCTTATCATGTACAACGCATTGGTGCGAGTTTACCAAAGAGTGTATCGCGAGATGATTTAACGAGCTTAGGTATGGTCGGTCTTTTTGACGCGTTGAATAAATTTGATATTAAGAGAGACTTGAAATTTGATACATATGCTTCTTTTAGAGTAAGAGGGGCAATTATTGATGGTTTACGTAAGGAAGATTGGTTGCCACGTTCTGCACGTGAGAAAGCGAAAAAATTAGATGCACAGATTGAACAGTTAGAACAAAAATATATGCGTCATGTAACACCTGAGGAACTTGCGGAACATATGGCTTTACCTGTGGAGGAAGTTTACCAAACTGTACAGGAGCACTTCTTTTCAAATGTACTTTCCATTAATGAGCAGCAAGATCAAGATGAAACTGAAGGAAAGTCATTTGTTATTCGCGATGATACGACTAAGACACCTGAGCAAGCTGTCGTTAAGTCAGAACTACTAGGGGATTTAGCGGAAAATATCCAAAAGCTCAATGATAAGGAGCAGCTGGTGCTTAGTTTATTTTATACTGAGGAATTAACATTAACAGAAATTGGAGAAATGCTTGAATTATCAACATCACGCATTTCACAAATCCACTCTAAGGCGCTGTTAAAGCTACGGAAATTATTATCCAATGAAATGATTAATGCATAATAATCCTTTATACACATCATTGAAGGAGGGAGTCACATGAGTTTAAAAGGTGTCGAATTACAAATAGCTATTCCAAAAACATTTGAAGCAGGAAAAATGGCTGATCAGGCACATCAACAAACTTTGGCTCAGCAAGCACATGCAAATGAAGCGTTAAAAAAAGAAACAGAACGCAAGCAAAAAGTTGTGAATACTTCAGAGGGTATGGATGAGATTAGTGAAGATGAAGAAGCAGGTGGCGAGTATATAAAAGGTACTCGAAAAAAGAAAAACAAGGATAACGAGAAGCAAGAAAAGCAGGCGCAGCATCCGTTTAAAGGGAATTTCGTGGATTTTAGTGGATAGGAGATTACTATGACAACCATACTAATTGCGGTTCTATTTTTTTTACAGCTACTTTCATTTTATTTCCTTATCATTTTAAATACGAAGCTAGCAAAATTTAAGGACTTAGAAAAAAAACAGGAGCGTTTAATGCGTGAAATGGATGACACCATCAGTGTCTATTTAGCTGATATGAAAGATGAAAATGATCGCTTAATTCAAGAGCTGCAAAGAGCTTCAAAGTCTGAAACTCAAATGAATGCTGTGAAACAGGGAGAGCAGATCATAAGACAAAAGGAACAGGAACAACTGCCTTCTCTGACGAAGGAAGAAAGTCCTGTAGACGGTTCTATTAATTTAGATAATGAAACGCGTATTTATGTGCCCAAAAATATCGTAGCTAATGCTTATTCACGTCAGCAGCAAACTAGGGCAAAAACTGAAACTAAGATGGTACATTCAGCCCAGCAACCAACTGATGCAACTAAAAAGGAAGAAGCGAAGCCATTAACAATAGAGCAACAAGTTGTTGAATTAGCGAAACAAGGTAAAACACCGGAAGAAATTGCAAAGCAGCTTCAAAAAGGAAAAACAGAAATCGAGCTTTTATTGAAATTTCATCACTAAAACTGTTGCGAATGGGATAAAGCTATGATATAGTTGCAAATGGTGTTATTAATACACACGCATTTTGATGTAGTAAGTGGTGCTCTAAGCTTAGGGTAGCTTGTTGCAAGTGATAAATGCGGAGGATAAAAACCAAACATACTAGGAGGAAATACACATGTCAGTAATTTCTATGAAACAATTACTTGAAGCTGGTGTACATTTCGGTCACCAAACTCGTCGTTGGAACCCAAAAATGAAGAAATATATCTTCGTTGAGCGTAACGGGATCTACATCATCGACTTACAAAAAACTGTTAAAAAATTAGAGGAAGCTTATGACTTCATGCGTCAAGTTGGTCAAGACGGTGGTAAAGTTCTTTTCGTTGGTACGAAAAAACAAGCACAAGAAGCGATCAAAGATGAAGCTGAACGTTCAGGCAACTACTACATCAACCAACGTTGGTTAGGTGGTACTCTTACAAACTTCGGTACTATTCAAAAACGTGTTGCACGTATGAAAGCAATCGAAAAAATGGAAGAAGATGGAACTTTCGAAGTTCTACCTAAAAAAGAAGTAATCCAACTTAAAAAAGAACACGAACGTCTAATCAAATTCTTAGGCGGTATCCGTGATATGCACGCACTTCCAGACGTAATGTTCGTGGTTGACCCACGTAAAGAGCGTATTGCTGTTGCAGAAGCTATTAAATTAAACATCCCTCTAGTAGGTATTGTTGATACAAACTGTGATCCAGATGAAATCGACTACGTAATCCCTGCTAATGATGATGCTATTCGCGCTGTTAAACTTTTAACTGCTAAAATGGCTGACGCTTTAATCGAGTCAAAACAAGGTGAAGAGGAAGCTCCAGCTGTAGAAGCTGCTGCTGAGTAATTCACGTTTACAAAAAGGTGATAAGTGGCTCAAAACCCTTATCACCTTTTTTAGAACCTATCACTAAAATTTGCACAACCAATTTGAGGAGGAAACACTAAATGGCAAACATTACTGCACAATTAGTAAAAGAATTACGCGAAAAAACTGGCGCTGGAATGATGGATTGTAAAAAAGCGTTAGTACAAACTGATGGCGATTTAGATGCTGCAATCGATTTCCTACGTGAAAAAGGTCTTTCTTCAGCTGCTAAAAAAGCTGACCGTATCGCTGCAGAAGGTACAACTTACATTTTAGAAAATGGTAACGAAGCAATCATCCTTGAAGTAAATGCTGAAACTGACTTCGTTTCTAAAAACGATAAATTCCAAGTATTAGTTGCTTCATTAGCTGAACAATTACTTGCTGCTAAACCTGCATCAATTGAAGCTGCATTAGAGATTGCAAATGCTGAAGGTGTAAAAGTTGTTGACCAAATTTCAACAGCAATTGCAACAATCGGTGAAAAAATCACTCTTCGTCGTTTCGAAGTGAAAACAAAAACTGATGCAGATGCATTCGGTTCTTACTTACACATGGGTGGCCGTATCGGTGTATTAGTAACTTTAGAAGGTTCTTCAGATGCATCTGCTGCAAAAGATGTTGCTATGCACATCGCAGCTATTAACCCAACTTATGTTTCTCGTGATGAAGTTTCTGCAGAAGAGGTTGAACGTGAGCGTAAAGTATTAACTGAACAAGCTCTTAACGAAGGTAAACCAGAAAACATCGTAGCAAAAATGGTTGAAGGTCGTCTTGGTAAATACTTCGAAGATGTTTGCTTACTTGACCAAACATTCGTTAAAAACTCTGATCAAAAAGTACGTGACTTCGTTGTTTCAACTGGCGGTTCAGTAAATGGCTTCGTACGTTACGCTGTAGGTGAAGGTATCGAAAAACGTGAAGATAACTTTGCTGAAGAAGTAATGAGCCAAGTTAAAGGTAACTAATTTAGCTTGTATTTGATCCTAATCAAATAATATCTAGATTTTCTAGACAAAAAATGGGGAACACAACATAGCGTGTTCCCTATTTTTCCGAAAAGAGCGAAAAAAAGATATAATTGGTTCATCACCAAAAGTTGTTGATGACATTTGTTAAAATGCATGCTATGTATATAAGTTGATTGGAGTAAAGGCTGAACGTCCCTAGGAAAGCGGCCCAGCCGGAACGGAAAATCAACCACAGGTTATGGTGATGAGCCATATAATTTCCTATTCTGCCTTATTCGTAACTAGCAATTATTGTTATTTATACTATAATGGAAAAGGAAAAGAGATGTTTTAAATAAAGTCTGACGGAGGTTTACAATGAGTGTGCCACAATATAAACGAGTAGTTATCAAATTAAGTGGTGAAGCGTTAGCTGGAGAAGCGGGCTTCGGTTTATCACCAAAAATAATCAAGGCTGTTGCAGAAGAAGTAAAAGAAGTAGTAGATCTTGATGTAGAAGTTGCTGTTGTTGTAGGTGGCGGTAATATATGGCGTGGAAAAATCGGTAGCGAAATGGGGATGGATCGTGCAGCGGCCGACTATATGGGTATGCTAGCAACGGTTATGAACTCTTTAGCGTTACAAGATGCACTGGAGAAATTAGGGATTGAAACGCGTGTGCAATCTTCTATTGTTATGACACAAGTAGCAGAGCCATATATCCGCCGTAAAGCAGTTCGTCATCTAGAGAAAAAACGTGTAGTAATTTTTGCGGCAGGTACAGGTAACCCATTCTTCTCTACTGATACTACAGCTGCGTTACGAGCAGCTGAAATCGACGCAGATGCGATTTTAATGGCAAAAAATAATGTAGATGGTGTTTATTCTGCAGATCCGAAAGTAGATGCAACTGCCGTTAAATATGATACACTCACATACTTAGACGTTATTCAACAAGGCTTACAAGTAATGGATTCAACAGCTTCTACTTTATGTATGGATAACGATATTCCACTAATTGTCTTCTCAATTATGGAACCAGGTAATATTAAACGTGCCGTACAAGGCGAGAAAATTGGAACAGTTGTTAGGAGGAATGTATAATGGCTAAACAAGTTTTAGAACAAGCTAAAGAAAAAATGAACAAAACAATTGCCGCTTTTTCACGTGAACTAGCTTCAATCCGTGCAGGTCGTGCAAATGCTTCTCTATTAGATCGCATTACGGTTGATTATTATGGTGCACCAACACCGATTAATCAGCTTGGAGGTGTTTCGGTACCAGAAGCGCGTTTATTAGTTATTACACCTTACGATAAAACAATTTTAGGTGAAATCGAAAAAGCAATTATGAAATCAGATATTGGTATTACTCCAACAAATGATGGATCTGTCATTCGTTTAATGATTCCTGCTTTAACAGAAGAACGTCGTAAAGATCTTGTGAAGCAAGTGAAAAAAGAAGCAGAGGATGCAAAAATCGCTGTGCGTAATGTTCGTCGCGATGCCAATGATGATCTGAAAAAA
The DNA here is from genome assembly GCF_050278745.1 of Lysinibacillus sp. NPDC094403. Lineage (NCBI taxonomy): Bacteria > Bacillati > Bacillota > Bacilli > Caryophanales > Bacillaceae > Lysinibacillus > Lysinibacillus sp. NPDC094403. Next base: position 684,444 of record NZ_JBNNTL010000001.1, read on the forward strand.
CTTGAAAAAGCTGGCGAAATCACAGAGGATGATCTACGTGGCTACGGTGAAGATATTCAAAAATTAACGGATGAATTCATTGTAAAAGTAGATCAGGTAACGAAAGATAAAGAAAAAGAAATTCTAGAAGTGTAAGCAATTCATTTTGCATACCTATGATGGAACTTTTTGATGAGATGAAGGCGTCCTATAAATAACAGGACGTCTTTTCTCTTTACTATTAAATTATTATGTAAAAGCATACACTAAACTTTAATTGTTTTAGAGAAAATATCTTTCATCTATTTTTGCTTTCTTTTAAGATTAAGAGGAACTGTTCTTTAAGTGAAGCGTAATATATTATAGAAGATTGAACGAAATAAGGGAATCACCCCTTTTAACCTAAAGTTTAATGGGCGTGATAAAAGCTTTAAAAGCCCTTCTTTATAAAAGAGTGCATTACCGAAGGTTGGGATGTCTTAAGAAAAGTTAATTTTCATTCCGACAAGTTATGGTGATAAGCCTAAAATGTGTATAGTTCTAAAACAAGCTAGTTCATACATAGTCAATTTAGAGGGAAAAAAAAGACAAAAAGCGCTTTTGTTTGTTATGATAGGTTAGTATACGTCCGATTAGTTGTAGTGGGGGAGTTAGCATGTTTAAAAAGCTATTAGGTAAACAAATAAATATGGATTCACTATCATTGGAGGAACGTGTTGCCCTTGCTAAAAACGAGCCGATTCCTGCCCATGTAGCGATTATTATGGACGGAAATGGACGTTGGGCAAAGAAACGTGCCATGCCACGTGTTGCTGGGCACCATGAAGGTATGAAGACGGTACGAAAGGTAACTAGATTTGCGTCAGATTTAGGGATTAAAGTTTTAACGGTGTACGCGTTCTCTACAGAAAATTGGAAGCGACCAAAACCAGAGGTCGATTTCCTAATGCGTTTACCTGTAGAATTTTTAGGTTCCTTTTTACCTGAAATGATGGAACGCAATGTACGTGTTGAAATGATTGGAGATCCATCTTTATTACCAGCACATACGCAAAAAGCGTTGTATGAGGCAATGGAGGAGACGAAACATAATACAGGATTAATTTTAAATTTTGCTCTGAATTATGGAAGTCGTTCGGAAATGGTTAGTGCCATGAAAACAATGCTTCAAAAGGTGCAGGACGGTCAATTAACGATGCAAGACATATCAGAAGAATGCTTGACATCTCATTTAATGACAGCTCATCTGCCAGAGCCAGATTTATTAATTCGTACAAGCGGAGAAGTGCGATTAAGCAACTTTATGTTATGGCAGCTCGCCTATACAGAATTTTGGTTTACAGATACATTGTGGCCAGATTTTAGTAAGGAAAACTTACTGGAAGCGGTGGAAAACTACCAGAAACGTAATCGCCGTTACGGTGGGTTGAAGGGAGAAGAAACAACTTGAAACAACGAATTATCACAGCAATAATTGCAGCAGCGCTATTTATTCCATTTGTTATTTATGGAAAAGTGCCATTTACAATACTTGTGCTTGCAATGGCTGTTGTCGGCTTTTATGAAATACTAAAAATGAAAGGTATTTCACTTTTTTCAATACCTGGATTTTTAGGGTTACTAACATTAATATTACTTGTAATACCAACGAACTGGTCGAATAAGGTAGTAGATGCAATTGGCTATTCCTCCGATTTAATGGTTGTGTATGGTCTAATGATGCTATTGCTCATATACGTAGTACTTGTAAAAAATAAAATTACATTCGATGAAGTTGCTTTTATTTTATTAGGTGCGTTTTATGTAGGGTTAGGCTTCCATTACTTAATCGAAACACGAAGTTATGGTTTAGAGTTTGTTGTATATTGTTTACTTGTAGTTTGGACAACTGACTCAGGTGCCTATTTTGTTGGAAGAAAACTAGGGAAAAATAAGTTATGGCCAGAAATTTCACCGAAGAAGACCGTGGAAGGTTTTATTGGGGGAATTGTCATTGCAGTAATCTTTGCTGTAGGGATGCAGGCGATTTATCCATTTGCGAATGGTTATGTCTCACTTATTTTCATCACAATCTTTGCGTCAATTATCGGTCAAATGGGCGATTTAGTGGAATCGGCTATCAAGCGTCATTTTGACGTAAAGGATTCAGGCAATATTTTACCTGGGCATGGCGGTATTTTAGATCGCTTTGATAGTCTATTATTCGTCGTGCCTTTACTGCATTTTTTACATCTTTTTGGTAACTAGGAACAATAGCGTTCAGTCGGAACCGAAATCAACTCTATGTTATGGTGATGTGTCATAACAATAGCATTTTCCTCTAAACAGAGTGATAATAATTGTGCTATATCATTTGCTGAGATAGAAAAAGGGGACAATTTGTCGTGAAAAAAATTAGTTTACTTGGTGCAACTGGTTCAATCGGTTGGCAAACCTATGATATTTTGAAAGAACAACGCGATGCCTTTCATTTAGTGGCATTTTCTTCAGGAAAAAATATCGAAAAAACTCGTGAAATGATTGAAACTTTAAAGCCAGAGCTTGTATCTGTTCAATTAGAAGAAGATGCAATTATGCTCGCTAAGGAATATCCACAAGTACACTTTACGTTTGGCGCGAAAGGGCTTGTAGAGGTCGCTACACATCCTGATTCGACAGTGCTTGTAAATGCGGTTCTTGGAAGTGTTGGACTAGAATCGACATTAGCTGCAATTCGCATGGGCAAAACAATTGCCATTGCCAATAAAGAAACACTTGTAACCGCTGGACATTTAGTGATGGCAGAGGCCAAGAAATACAATGCAACCATTTTGCCGGTTGATAGTGAGCATTCTGCGATTTTCCAATCGATGAATGGTGAGAATCCGAAAAATATTGAACGTCTAATTATTACAGCTTCTGGTGGTAGCTTCCGTGACAAAACACGCGAGGAATTGAAGCATGTAACGGTTGCAGATGCACTAAATCACCCGAACTGGTCAATGGGTGCGAAAATTACGATAGATTCAGCTACAATGATGAATAAAGGACTAGAAGTCATTGAAGCACATGTCTTATTTAATATGCCTTATGAAAAAATTGATGTACTTTTGCATAGAGAAAGTATTATTCACTCCCTAGTTGAGTATCATGATACTAGTGTCATTGCACAGCTAGGTACGCCGGACATGCGTGTACCTATCCAATATGCATTAAGCTACCCTGATCGTATGCCGCTGCATAATGGACAACGACTTAATTTAGCACAAATTGGTCAGTTACATTTTAAAGAAATGGATTTTGAACGTTATCCGGCATTGCGACTAGCATATGAGGCTGGGCGCACAGGCGGTACAATTTTAACAGCAATGAATGCAGCGAATGAAGCGGCAGTTGCGGCATTTTTACAAGGGAAAATAACATTCCTTGAAATTGACGAAACGATTGAGCGTGTAATGCAAGCACATAACAACATAGTAGTGCCAGATTTGCAAACAATTTTGCATGTGGACAGTGAAACAAGAAAAACAGTGTTAGACATGGTAAAATAAAAAGAGAAGATATCGTTAACTATTCGCTTTAAAAGGTGGGGTATTATGCAAACAGCTATTGCATTTATTTTAATATTTGGCCTACTCGTATTCTTCCATGAATTCGGTCACTTCTTGTTTGCGAAACGCGCGGGAATCATGGTTCGAGAATTCGCCATTGGTATGGGACCAAAAATTTATTGGAGAACACATGGTGAAACAATCTACACGGTACGTTTATTGCCGATTGGTGGATACGTTCGTATGGCTGGTGAGGACATGGATGGCACCGAATTACAGCCGGGCTACCGCGTAGGGCTTATTGTAGATGAAGATAATGTGGTGAAGAAAATTATTTTCAATCAAAATAATAAGCAATTACCAGATTTATTATTTTTAGAAGTTGAGCGTGCCGATTTAGAAAAAGAATTGTTTGTAGAAGGCTATGATGAAGAAGAAAAATTAGTTCGTTATAGTGTTGCAAGAGATTGTATTCTCGTAGAAAACGGTAAAGAAACGTTAATTGCACCGTATGATCGTCAATTTAACGCTAAAACAGTCGGTCAACGAGCTATGACAATCTTTGCAGGCCCATTATTTAACTTTATATTAGCTTTTGTTATTTATTTGCTAATTGGATTAATTCATGGTGTGCCTACGTATGAACCAATCATTACAGAAGTAGTAGAAAATGATCCAGCTGCACAAGCAGGGATGCTTGCAGGAGATAGAGTAACTGCCATCGACGGACAAGTAGTTGAAAAATGGCAAGATTTAGCTGCTTTTGTACAAGATCACCCAGGTGAAAATATCACTGTAACAGTTGATCGAAATGGTCAGCAAGTTAACCTAAATATGAAGGTTAAAGAAATAGTACAAAATGATGAAAAACATGGTCAAATTGGGGTTAAGTATGAGAGTCCGCGTGAATTTAATCCATTAAAGGCTGTTGTTTATGGCGCTCAAGAAACCTATAATATGACTGCTCGAATATTTGAATTGCTCGGAATGTTAATTACTGGTAAGTTTACTATAGATGCTCTATCAGGTCCAGTAGGAATTTATAAAGCGACAGAGCAGGTAGCTCAATATGGATTCATAAATTTAATGAATTGGGCTGCGATGTTAAGTATTAACCTTGGAATTATGAACTTACTACCGCTTCCAGCACTTGACGGTGGTCGTCTATTATTCTTTGGCTTCGAAGCAGTAAGAGGTAAACCAATTGATCGTCAAAAAGAGGGTCTTGTGCATTTTGTAGGTATCGTACTATTGATGATCTTAATGGTCGTAGTTACATGGAACGATATACAAAGATTTTTCTTTTAACCAAATGAGTTAAGTTAAGTTAAGTTAAGTTAAGTTAAGTTAAGTTTTTCAAGAAAACATATTTAGAAGAAGCCCTGGCAATTATGCCAAGGTGAAAATTGATTGAAAAAACATAGCTTTGAGCGCAATTCTTTTGAAACATTGCGTTCAAAGCTAAATTTGTTTATGCTAATTAGAGTATAAAACTTATCTATTAAAAAAGGTGGAACACTGAATGAAGCAAAGTAAAACATTTATCCCAACGCTACGTGAAATACCTGCTGATGCAGAGGTAAAATCACATAAACAATTACTACGTGCAGGGTTTATTCGTCAAAATACAAGTGGGGTATACTCGTATTTACCGCTTGCAAAACGTGTGTTAACAAAAATAGAAAATATTATTCGTGAAGAGATGGAAGCAATCAATTCAATTGAGCTTTTAATGCCTTCATTACAATCTGCGGAACTTTGGCAGGAATCAGGACGCTGGGAAAAATATGGTCCAGAATTAATGCGTTTGAAGGACCGTCATAATCGAGATTTTGCATTAGGGCCAACACATGAAGAAGTCATTACAACTTTAGTACGCGATGAAATTAAATCATATAAAAAATTACCGATAACACTTTATCAAATTCAAACTAAATTCCGTGATGAAAAACGTCCACGCTTTGGTTTACTTCGAGGCAGAGAGTTTATTATGAAAGATGCATACTCTTTCCATGCGTCACGTGAAAGCTTAGATGAAACATATGATGATATGTATCGTGCTTATTCAAATATTTTCTCTCGTCTTGGTTTAAATTATCGTGCAGTTATTGCAGATGCAGGCTCAATCGGTGGGAAAGGTACACATGAATTTATGGTTCTTTCTGAAATTGGAGAAGATACAATTGCGTACTCTGACACGTCTGAATATGCTGCGAACATTGAAATGGCAGAAGTTCTTGTAGACTATCAGCCATCAGATGAAGCATTAATTGGCTATGAAAAAGTGGCAACACCAGATCAAAAAACAATCGAAGAAGTATCAGCTTTCTTAAATGTTGAGCCTTCAAATGTTATTAAATCTTTAGTGTTTGACGTTGACGGTGAATTAGTTGTTGTTCTTGCTCGTGGAGATCATGAAATTAATGATATCAAACTGAAGAATGCGCTTGATGCTGGTTCTGTTGAACTTGCTAGTGAAGCGGCGATTCGTGACTTATTAGGCTGTGGAGTTGGTTCAATCGGACCTGTTAAATTACCAGTAGACATAAAAGTAGTAGCTGACAATGCTATTAAGTCGATTCGTAACGGTGTAGCTGGTGCGAATGAGGATGGGTTCCACTTAGTAAACGTTAACCCAGAGCGTGATTTTGCAGTGAATGAATACTTAGATATTCGTTTTATTCAAGAGGGTGATCCATCTCCAGATGGACAAGGTATTATCAAATTTGCAGAAGGTATCGAAGTTGGTCATATTTTCAAATTAGGAACAACTTACTCTGCAAAAATGAATGGTACATTCTTAGACGAGCAAGGTAAGGCACAGCCATTTATCATGGGATGCTATGGTATTGGTGTATCACGTATTTTAGCTGCTGTTGCAGAGCATTTCCAAGATGAAAATGGTTTTGTTTGGCCAACACAATTAGCTCCTTATGATATCCATGTTGTACCTGTTAATACAAAGGATGAAACACAGGTTGCATTAGCTGATGAGTTATATGGCTTATTGAAATCATACCGTTATGATGTGTTATTTGATGATCGTGCTGAGCGCGCTGGGGTTAAATTCGCGGATGCTGATTTAATTGGCTTACCTGTCCGTGTAACAGTAGGTAAAAAAGCAACTGAAGGTATTGTTGAAGTGAAATTCCGTCAAACAGGTGAAACGTTCGAATGGAAAAAAGAAGAGGTCATTGATCGCTTAAATGAATTTTTCCGTCAAAATTAATTTCCTTTAGAAATGCTTGTCCCAAAAAGGATGAAAATGGCATTAAATAGATAAAAGATTCGCGCCACTTCTCGGGGACAGCGAGCCAAGCATGAATTCATAGATGTTTAGGATTTGTGAGGCTTGACGGTCGCCCGCGGAAAGGGAGCGAATTTTTTCTTTGATTCGTAAACGTTGGTGAGGAAATAAAACAAGGGGCTTTAAGACTGCCTCTTTTTGAAAGTAGGTGTCAATAGATTGGAACAGCAACAAGAAGCAAGAACGAGATTTCAAATGCTCTTGCAACAACTAGAGTTAACAGATGATGTGTATATGTCCTTCTTTGAGGAAGGCGAATTATCACGACTAACTGTGCACAAAAAGAACAGGCTATGGAATTTTTCTATTAAATTACGAGATGTACTTCCTTTTCCACTATACCAACTTTTTCGTACTCGTTTGACTGAAAAATTTTCATCTATCGCTCAAATCCACACAACTTTTGATACGGTAGAGAAAAATGTTACGGAAGAACTTGTCCAACAATATTGGCTAACAGTAGTAGAACAAATAGATGAGATGGCGCCACCTTTAAAACATTGTCTAGCATCGCAAATGCCTATGTGGAATGGGCAAAAAATCACTTTATCTTGCATGCAAGAAATGGAATTTATGATGCTGAAAACAAAGTATGCAGAAAAGCTTTCCGAAAGCTATAGCCAATTTGGCTTCCCACAGATTGTGATAGATTTTGTGCTTCAAGATCAAACGGAAGAAATGATTGCGGCACAGGAAGCTTTCATGGAACAGAGACGTTTAGAGGAAGCAGCTTTAGCTCAGCAAGCGATACAAGATTATCAAAAACGTGAGCAAGAGAAGAAAGAAAATCCAGCTATTGCGAACCTTGGCGACCGACCATTCCAACTTGGTATGTTAATTAAAGATGATGAAACAATGGAAATTAAACGCATTGTTGAGGAAGAACGTCGTGTTATCATAGAAGGTTTTGTTTTTGATACGGAAATTAGGGAGCTGAAAAGTGGTCGCTCTTTATTACAAATTAAAATTACCGACTATACGGATTCTATAGTAGTAAAAATGTTCTCACGTGATAATGATGATGCGGAACTTATGAAGCATTTGAAAAAAGGCATGTGGGTAAAAGTCCGAGGCTCTGTACAAACTGACACATTCATTCGTGATTTAATCGTTATGGCAAATGATATCAATGAAATAAAAAAAGCAACACGTCAGGACCACGCACCAGAAGGCGAAAAACGGGTGGAGCTACATCTTCATACACCAATGAGTCAAATGGATGCTGTGACACCAGTTGGTAGACTCGTTGAGCAGGCTGCAAAGTGGGGTCATCCAGCCGTGGCTATTACCGACCATGCTGTTGTACAATCCTTCCCAGAGGCCTATGCAGCGGGGAAAAAGCATGGAATAAAAGTTATTTATGGCTTGGAAGCTAATTTAGTTGATGATGGTGTACCGATTGCTTATGCACCTGAGCACCGATTTTTAGCTGATACTACCTATGTCGTGTTTGACGTAGAGACGACAGGTCTCTCTACTGCTTACGATACTATCATTGAGCTTGCCGCGGTTAAAATTCAAGATGGAAATGTTATAGATAAATACGAAAGCTTTGCCAATCCACATCATCCCCTTTCAGCAACGACCATTGAACTGACAGGTATTACAGATGATATGGTACGTAACGCACCAGAAGTGGAGCAAGTCATTAAGGAGTTCCATGCATTTATCGGAGATGGCATAGTAGTAGCCCATAATGCATCGTTTGATATGGGCTTTTTATACACAGGCTATAAAAAGTTCGGGCTAGAGGGAACGATTCATCCAGTTATTGATACGCTGGAGCTTGCGAGAATGCTTTATCCAACGATGAAAAACCATCGTTTAAATACACTTTGTAAAAAATTCAATATTGAATTAACCCAGCATCACCGGGCTATATATGATACAGAGGCAACGGGTTATTTACTTTTACAGCTGTTAAAAGATGCAGATGAATTAGAAATTAAATACCACGACGACTTTAATAAGCATGTTGGTGGCGGAGATGCTTATAAAAAGGGACGACCAATGCACTGCACAATATTAGCGGTAGATAATGCTGGACTAAAAAATTTATTTAAATTAGTCACCCACTCCCATACAAAAACTTTCTATCGTGTACCTCGCGTAACACGAGCGGTTCTAGAGCAATATAGAGAAGGTTTATTAGTCGGATCAGGTTGTAATAATGGTGAATTATTTGAGACGATGATGAATAAATCCCCAGAGGAAGCGGAGCAAGTTGCGAGATTTTATGATTATATTGAAGTTCAACCAAAGGCAGTGTATGCACCGTTAATTGAGCGCAATGTCATACGTGATGAATGGACACTTGAAGATATTATTCGCAAGTTAGTAAAGCTAGGGAAGAAGATGGATAAACCAGTTGTAGCAACCGGCAATGTCCATTACTTAGATCCGACAGATGGGATGTTCAGACAAATTCTAATTGGCTCTCAAGGTGGCGCAAACATTTTAAATAGATCGAAGCTACCTGAAGTTCATTTTAGAACGACTGATGAAATGCTTAAAGAATTTGATTTTTTAGGACCGGATCTTGCGAAGGAAGTAGTTGTCACTAACTCTCAAAAAGTTGCAGATATGATTGGTGATGTTAAGCCAATTAAAGATGATTTATATACACCAAAAATTGAAGGCTCAGATGATGAGGTCACAAATTTAACCTATGAAATGGGACACAGTATATACGGAGAAGAGCTACCAGAAATCGTGAAGGCCCGAATTGAAAAGGAATTAAAGTCAATTTTAGGCCATGGTTTCGGAGTAATTTATTTAATTTCTGCAAAGCTTGTGAAAAAATCATTAGCTGATGGCTATTTAGTAGGTTCCCGTGGATCTGTTGGATCTTCATTAGTGGCGACCTTTATGGAGATTACTGAAGTAAATCCACTTCCACCACATTATATTTGTCCAAATTGTAAGCATTCCGAGTTTTTTGATGATGGTTCAGTAAGCTCAGGCTATGACTTACCAAATAAAGATTGTACAGAATGTGGAACACCATATAAAAAGGATGGTCAGGATATCCCATTCGAAACGTTCCTGGGCTTTAAAGGAGATAAGGTACCTGATATCGATTTGAACTTTTCTGGGGAATATCAACCACAAGCTCATAACTACACGAAGGTACTATTCGGTGAAGATTATGTATATCGTGCCGGGACAATCGGTACAGTCGCAGAAAAAACAGCGTATGGCTATGTAAAGGGCTATGCAAATGATAACAACCTACATTTCCGCGGTGCTGAGGTAGATCGATTAGTGCAAGGCTGTACAGGTGTAAAACGTACAACAGGACAGCACCCTGGGGGGATTATCGTAGTACCAGACTATATGGATATTTTCGACTTCTCACCAGTGCAATTTCCTGCGGATGCACAGGATGCAGAATGGCGTACAACGCACTTTGATTTCCATTCCATTCACGATAATATTTTAAAGCTTGATATTCTTGGGCACGATGATCCGACTGTGATTCGGATGTTACAGGATTTATCAGGAATAGATCCAAAAACTATTCCAACAGATGATCCAGTCGTTATGAAAATCTTTAGTTCCCCTGAATCTTTAGGCGTAACAGAAAAACAAATTGGCTGTAAGACTGGAACACTTGGCATTCCTGAGTTCGGTACCCGCTTTGTACGCCAAATGCTTGAAGATACAAAGCCATCAACATTCTCAGAGCTCGTACAAATTTCAGGACTTTCACACGGAACAGACGTATGGCTTGGTAACGCGCAAGAGTTAATTCAAAATGGTACATGTGTACTGAAAGAAGTAATTGGCTGTCGTGACGATATTATGGTGTATTTAATTTATCAAGGGCTAGAACCGTCACTGGCGTTTAAAATTATGGAGTCCGTGCGTAAAGGGAAAGGTTTATCTGAAGAATTCGAAGCGGATATGCTAGCGAATAATGTACCAGGCTGGTATATCGAATCATGTAAGAAGATTAAATATATGTTCCCGAAAGCCCATGCTGCAGCTTACGTGCTAATGGCAGTTCGTATTGCATGGTTTAAGGTGCATTTCCCGATTCTTTATTATGCAGCGTATTTCACAGTCCGTGCAGATGATTTTGATTTAATTGCCATGGTACAGGGTCCGCAAATGATTCGTGCAAAAATTGATGAAATCAATATGAAGGGCTTGGATGCTTCAACAAAAGAAAAAAACCTATTAACTGTAATGGAACTAGCACTTGAAATGTGTGAGCGCGGTATGAGCTTCCAGAAGGTGGACTTATATCGTTCACAGGCTAGTGAATTTATCATTGATGGGAACTCTTTAATTCCACCATTTGATGCGATTCCTGGACTTGGTACGAACGTTGCTAAACAAATTGTTGCAGCGCGTGAGGACGGAGAATTTTTATCGAAAGAAGATTTACAGCAACGAGGTCGAGTATCCAAGACATTAATAGAATACATGGATCAATTGGGTTGTTTAGAAGGAATGCCTGATGCTAATCAGTTATCGCTTTTCTAAAATATGAAGGTAAGTCTAAAGGCGTCTTAATCAATAACGAATAACTTATCTGTCTTATGTTCAAATTAAGGCTAATCCAGTTGAGGATGTCATTTGCTAAAATGGATACCATGTATATAAGTAAATTAAAGTGAAAGCTGGGCGCCCACGGGAAAGTGCCCGGCCGGAACGGAAATCAACTTCACGTTACGGTGATGAGCCTAATTTAGCACAACTTTCAATTTCTAGACACAATTATGGCCATACCAAATAGACGTCTAGAATAAGGAAATTTGCATTGTGCTGTAAACTATGCTATCCTTATGGTAATAATTTGTTGATATTTTTCCAGCAAAAGAGTGGGACCTTCCCGCTCTTTTCTGTTGTTATACCGTAGCAAAACAAATTTTTGACTAACAGCAGGTAAGACCGTTAAATTTCACCAAAGCTACTGGTGGAATTTCTGTTTTATTACGCAAGAATTAGATAGATACAGGAGGAAACAATGAGCAAAGTACCATCTTTAATTGAAGAGCTCGCTAAACCGATTGTTGAAGAGTTGAATCTTGAGCTTGTAGATGTCGAGTTCGTAAAAGAAGGACGTAACTGGTTTTTACGTGTTTATGTGGATACACCTGAAGGTGGAATTGACATTGAACAATGTGCTCAAGTTAGTGAACGACTAAGTTTGCTATTGGATGAAAATGATCCAATTACACAAAACTATTATTTAGAAGTTTCTTCACCTGGAGCAGAACGTCCATTAAAAAAAGATACTGATTTTGAAAAAGCGATTGGCAAATTTATTTATGTTAAAACCTATGAGCCCATCAAGGACATGAAGGAATTCCAAGGCTACTTAACCTCATATGATGAACATACATTAGTGATGGAAGTACGCATTAAAACGCGTAAAATTACAGTAACAATTGAACAAGAAAAAATCGCATTGGCACGACTTGCCATCGATTTTTAAGCATAATGCATATTTAGGAGTGAAAACAAAAATGAGTAGTGATTTGTTAGATGCGCTAAATGCGCTAGAAGAACAAAAAGGAATTTCAAGAGATGTGTTAATTGAAGCAATAGAAGCGGCATTAGTTACAGCTTACAAACGCAACTTCAATCAAGCACAAAATGTTCGTGTTGACTTAAATTTAGATAAGGGCTCTATTCGTGTTTTTTCACGCAAAGATGTTGTTGAAGAAGTAGAGGATGATCGTTTACAAATCTCTTTAGAAGATGCCAAGGCTATCAACCCTGCATATCAACTGGATGATGTGGTTGAGCAGGAAGTGACGCCTCGAAACTTTGGTCGTATTGCTGCACAGACAGCGAAACAAGTTGTTACACAACGTGTACGTGAAGCAGAACGCGGTATAATTTACGAGCAATATGTGGACCGTGAAGATGATATCGTAACGGGTGTAGTTGAGCGTCTAGATGCTCGTAATATTTATGTAGGTCTAGGAAAAGTAGAGGCTGCATTACCACAAAACGAACAAATTCAAGGTGAAACGTATCGTCCACATGATCGCATCAAGGTCTATATTACAAAGGTTGAACGAACAACACGCGGACCACAAGTTATTGTTTCACGTACACATCCGGGTTTATTACGCCGCTTATTTGAAATGGAAGTACCTGAAATCTATGAAGGTATTGTAGAAATTAAGTCAATTGCTCGTGAAGCAGGAGATCGTTCTAAAATCTCTGTTCATGCACATAACGAAGAGGTAGATCCAGTAGGTTCATGTGTAGGGGCAAAAGGTGCTCGTGTGCAAACAATTGTAAATGAATTAAACGGCGAAAAAATCGATATCGTTGAATGGTCAGAAGATCCAGTTGTATTTGTAGCAAATGCTCTTAGCCCATCAAAAGTTTTAGATGTTCAAGTAAATGAAGAAGAAAAATCAACTACGGTTGTTGTCCCAGACTATCAATTATCACTGGCAATTGGTAAACGTGGACAAAATGCACGTTTAGCTGCCAAGCTAACTGGCTGGAAAATTGATATTAAGAGTGAAACAGATGCTCGTGAGTTAGGTATTTATCCATCTGCTACAAGCACTTTCATACCTGCTGAGGATGAAGAAAGTGATTTTGATGATGTGGCAGTTGACTTATATCAAGACGACGAAGAATAAGTAAGAAAGCCCGTGTGACTAGTTAGCTGCCATTATTCAGTGGGCGTTGGGCTGCGCCAACTGAATAATGGCAGAGGCCTACAATGGAAAATTCTGTGGGTTTAATGTAAATCCGAGTTTATGGCCAATGTAGCGCATGGCTAGTCCACCTCTTACGACAAGCTTCAGAGAGGAAAGGTGATTCTTATGGCTATTAATAAAAAGGTACCTCTTCGAAAATGTGTAGCTACTGGAGAAATGCTACCAAAGAAAGAAATGATTCGTGTAGTTCGTTCGAAAGAGGGCGAGGTAAGTGTTGATATCTCCGGGAAAAAGCCCGGACGTGGTGCCTATGTCTCTAAATCGGAGAAGGCGATTGAAATCGCCCGTAAGAAAAATGTTTTAGGGCACCAACTTGATGTGAAAATCCCTGAAGAAATCTACGAGGAACTTATTTTGTTGATTCGTAGGGAGTCTATTATATGATCAATCAAGCAGTGCATAATTTGCTTGGAATAGCGGCAAGAGCCCGTAAAGTGATTTCAGGAGAAGAGTTAGTAGTAAAGGAAGTCCGCAATGGTAATGCTAAGCTAGTACTGCTTGCAAACGATGCTTCTAAAAACTCTAGCAAAAAAATTCAAGATAAATGCACGTATTACAACGTTGAGTATCATGTAATTGGTGATCGTTATGATCTAGGACATGCTACAGGTAAGGAGGCCCGAGTGGCTTTAGCTATTACCGATAAAGGTTTTGCAAGCAAATTGTCTAGTCTACTCAACGAAAAATAATCGGGGGTGAGCAGATGACCAAAATCAGAGTTCATGAATATGCGAAACAAGTGAATAAAACGAGTAAAGAGGTTATTGAAGCACTAAATAAATTAAATATGAGTGTAACAAACCATATGTCTATGTTAGAAAAAGACATTGTGGCAAAGTTAAACCAAACATTTAAAGCAGTGAAGAAACCTACTCAAAACGTATCGCAAAAACCACAATCTAATGGCCAACAAAAACCACAGCAATCGGTGAAACAGCAAGAAGGGCAAAAGCAACAATCTGCTACTTCTAAGCCTAAAACAAATAATCAGCAACAAACGCATCAAAACTCAAATTCGTCTAACGAAAAATCTAAGAATACAAAAGGTAGTCAAAATCGAAATATGACAAATAACAATAATAATAATAATAATAATAATAATAATAATAATCGTAGAGGTGGCGGCGGTTACAACCAACGTCCAAAACCAGGAATTCATGGCGGGAAACGTCGCCATCCAAAAACACATCAACCAAGTCTACCAGTGAAACAAAAGGAATTACCAGAAAAAATTACTTTTGTTGAATCACTTTCTGTAGCGGAATTAGCAAAAAAATTACACCGTGAGCCATCAGAAATTATTAAAAAATTATTTATGCTTGGTGTAATGGCAACAATTAACCAAGAATTAGATAAGGATGCAATTGAACTAATTTGCGCAGACTATGGTGTAGAAGTTGAAGAAGAAATTCGTGTAGATATTACGGATTTAGAAACACACTTCGAACAAACAGAAGAAGTTAACGAGGCGGACTTATCAGAACGTCCACCTGTAGTGACAATTATGGGGCACGTTGACCATGGTAAAACTACATTATTAGATTCTATTCGCAATACAAAAGTTACGGCTGGAGAGGCTGGAGGTATTACTCAGCATATCGGTGCTTATCAAGTAACTGAAGGCGACAAAAAAATTACGTTCCTAGATACTCCAGGACACGCTGCGTTTACAACTATGCGTGCGCGTGGTGCGAAAGTAACGGATTTAACGATTTTAGTAGTAGCTGCTGATGATGGTGTTATGCCACAAACAGTAGAAGCGATTAACCACGCGAAAGCAGCAGAAGTACCAATTATCGTTGCAGTCAATAAAATGGATAAACCTTCAGCTAATCCAGACCGTGTGATGCAAGAATTAACAGAGCATGGCCTAGTTCCTGAAGCTTGGGGCGGCGAAACTATTTTCGTACCAATTTCTGCGTTAAAAGGTGAAGGCATTGACACATTATTAGAAATGATTCTACTTGTTGCTGAAGTTGGAGAATTGAAAGCAAACCCTGACCGTTTAGCACTAGGTACAGTAATTGAAGCACAGCTAGATAAAGGTCGAGGCTCTGTAGCAACTCTTTTAGTACAAGATGGAACATTAAAAGTTGGGGACCCAATTGTTGTTGGTCATACTTACGGACGTGTACGTGCTATGGTGAACGATAAAGGGCGTCGCGTGAAAGAAGCTGGACCATCAACGCCAGTAGAAATCACAGGTTTAAATGAAGTACCACAAGCTGGTGACCGTTTCGTTGTCTTTGAAGATGAAAAAACAGCACGCCAAGTTGGAGAAACTCGTGCAATGTCAGCGATTCAAGCACAACGTTCAGAAAAACAACGCGTAACTCTTGATAACTTATTCGAACAAATGAGTCAAGGCGAAATGAAAGAGCTAAACTTAATTGTTAAAGCTGACGTTCAAGGTACTGTAGAAGCTATGGCTGCATCATTAATGAAAATTGATGTTGAAGGCGTAAACGTGAAAATTATTCACACTGGCGCTGGGGCGATTACAGAATCAGATATTTCTCTTGCTGCGGCTTCAAATGCAATTGTTATTGGTTTCAATGTTCGTCCAGATGTCAATGCAAAACGTGCAGCAGAAGAAGAGGGCGTAGATATTCGTCTACACCGCATTATCTATAAAGTAATCGAGGAAATTGAACAAGCAATGAAAGGTATGCTTGATCCAGAATTCGTCGAGAAAATTATTGGTCAAGCAGAAGTTCGACAAACAATTAAAGTATCAAAAGTTGGTACTATTGCTGGTTCATACGTAACAGAAGGTAAAGTAACTCGTGATTCTGGCGTACGTATAATCCGCGAAAACGTAGTAATTTTTGAAGGTGAATTAGATACACTAAAACGTTTCAAAGATGAAGTAAAAGAAGTTGCAAAAGGTTACGAATGTGGTATTACAATTACAAACTTCAACGATATTAAAGAAGGCGACATTATTGAAGCCTATATTATGGAAGAAGTTAAACGTGCATAATGATTGTTTATGCAGAGGTTGAATTCATGATTCAAACTGCCCATTCGTTGAAGGAAAAACGTGCTGTCTTACAGCGTATGCTTACCCGCACGAAGCAAAAATTTAATGTATCCATTGCGGAAATTGACCATCAAAATGTATGGCAACGCACAAAATTAGCGCTTGTTGCTGTTTCTTCTTCAAAAGAAGCAGCCGAGCGTGAAATTAATCACGCGCTCCACTACTTACAGTCAAATCCGGCTTGGGAACAGCTAAATGTGTGGAGAGACTATCTATAAGTAACATTAGATCGTTGTGTTTGTTTTTAGTCATATCTTGCATATAGATATATGTGAAGTAGGACACAACGATCTGTACATCGAAATTGAGGTGACAAACTATGTCTCTACGCTCAAACCGTGTCGCTGAGCAAATGAAAAAAGAGCTTGGTGATATTATTGGACGTAAAATAAAAGATCCGCGTGTTGGTTTCGTTACTGTTACTGGTGTTGAGGTAACAGGTGATTTACAGCAAGCGACAATTTATATTACAACTCTAGGCAATGAACGTGAAAAAGAGGAAACACTAAAAGCTTTATTAAAGGCTTCTGGTTTCATTCGCTCAGAAATCGGTTCACGAATCCGTTTACGTCGTACACCAGAACTAATCTTTGAATTCGATTCATCGATTGAATATGGGAACCGTATTGATTCATTGCTACGTGGTTTACACGAAGAATAAGCTTAACTTAAAAAAGTCTGCCATATGCATGTTCATGCAGGCAGACTTTTTACATTCATAGGAAATGCAACAGAAGATTATGTAAATCTATCAAAATGTCTTTTATAACGTAAGTGCAACGGTCATGCAAGCCTAAGCACAAAGCCGATTCCGGACGCAATTATGCCGAGGCAAAATTGATTATGATGCTAAAAATGAATTGATTTTAGGAGGAAATTTATGAACGGTATTTTACCGCTTTGGAAGGAACGTGGCATGACAAGTCATGATTGCGTCTTTAAATTACGAAAAATTTTACGTACCAAAAAAGTTGGGCATACAGGGACACTTGATCCAGGTGTTGAGGGGGTTCTTCCCATTTGTATTGGTCAAGCAACACGCATCGCAGAATATTTAACTGATGCAGGAAAAACCTATGAAGCTGTTATTTCGATTGGCCGTACAACGACAACTGAGGACGCAGAAGGAGAAACGGTTGAGCAAGATAGTACAAATAAAAAGTTCACACGTACTCAATTGCAAGAAGTTTTAGCCTCGCTAACAGGTGTTATTCAGCAAACGCCACCGATGTTTTCAGCTGTCAAAGTAAATGGTAAACGTCTCTATGAATATGCTCGAAAAGGCGAATTTGTCGAAAGACCTACACGTCAGGTTACTATTTATGCATTAGAGCTACTAGATGATATAGAAATATATGAAGGACAAGAAATTACATTCCCTGTACGTATAGCATGTAGTAAAGGGACGTATATTCGAACACTAGCTGTGCAAATCGGAGCGGCACTTGGCTATCCTGCGCATATGAAAGAGCTCGTACGCACAGCTTCAGGTACATTTACACAAGAAAATTGCTTTACGTTGGCACAAGTTGCTGAGCTGATGGAAGCTGAACAAATTGATACATGTATTTTACCAGTTGAGTATGCACTAACAGATTATCCATATATTGAGATAAATTCTGCTAATGAAAAAGAAATTTTCAATGGACAAGTGCTTCCCGCGGATGCATTATTAAAGATACATGATAAAATTGTTTTTGGAATCAGTGGGAAAGCAATTGCGGTCTATCATGCCCATCCTACAAAGGAAGGGTTTATGAAGCCACATAAGATGTTTCCGACGATAGAGTAGGAGGATTTTTTGTATGGAGGTCATTCATTTAAAATACCCACACCAACTACAGCAACGAGAAAGCATGCAGCCGTATTCATTAGCACTTGGCTTTTTTGATGGTGTACATAGAGGGCATCAGGCGGTTATTAAGGCAGCGAAGGAAGAAGGAGACAAGCGTCAAATTCCAACGGCTGTTATGACATTCGATCCACATCCTTCTTTAGTGCTTGGCGGACGTAACGAAAAAGTATTTTATATAACGTTATTACAGCAAAAATTGCAGCTTTTTGAAGAACAGGGTGTTGATACAGCATTTGTTGTACATTTCACATCTGATTTTGCAAAGCTTTCACCGGATGCATTTATTGATACATTTATTCGTGAGTTGAACATTCAGCATGTTACAGCTGGCTTTGATTATTCTTTTGGTGCATTTGGTAAAGGTACAATGGAAGATATGCGTGCATTGAGTAATGGAGATTACGGTGTAACGGTTGTTGAAAAGAAAACCGACGATATTGAAAAAATTAGCTCTACACGTATCCGTAAGCTTTTGCAAGAGGGAGATATGGAAGAAGCAAGACTCCTTCTAGGACGACCATTTGAAATTACGGGTATCGTTGTACATGGTGATAAACGAGGACGTACAATAGGTTTCCCAACTGCAAATGTCCAAGCGTTAGAGGGTACTTATATCCCCGCGAGCGGTGTGTATGCGGTTCGATTACTTGTTCAAAATAACTGGTATGATGGTGTATGTAATGTAGGCTATAAACCAACATTTAAAGATCCAAATGACAAGCAATTATCCATCGAAGTCCATATACTAAACTTCGAAAAAAATATCTACGGTGAAGAAGTGCATGTCGCTTGGTATAAACGTATAAGAAGTGAACGAAAATTCGATGGTATTGAAGCATTGAAAGCACAAATCGAAAAGGATAAACAAGAAGCAATTGAATATTTTAAGGTTATTACCAAAAGTTAAAGCGTATACCATGAATATAAGTTGATTGAAGTGGAGGATGGGCGACTCCTTGTGGATCAGCGTCACAGATGAGACCCTGGGCCAGCACATAGGGGAAGAGCATCACGTCCTGTGATAACGCCTTCGTGACCAACATCCTGTTGGCCCAAGCGGCTCATCGGACGCCCCCAGGAAGCTTTGCTCTGTGCGAAAGCGTAGTGCTAACGTAGCGGCAGCAACAAAATGTTTTATCTGTGCGAAAGCGAAGCGGCAGCGATAAAAGCGCCCAGCCGGAACGGAAATCAACCACACATGTTACGGTGTGAGCCATATTTTATCGAGTTTGCAAATTAAAACTACTTTACCATATAAGTAGGCTAACGTTAACGCTTGCTTGACCTTTTGATTTATGGTAACATTCATAAGTGCATAATATGCTTAACCTTAGCTCGGTATATCGATGACTCCAACGTTTACTGTGCTAATGGGGATTAACAATTATTTAGGAGGTCCATACAAATGGCTATTTCAAAACAACGTAAAAACGAAATTATTGCTGAGTTCCGTACTCACGAAAGTGACACTGGTTCTCCAGAAGTACAAGTTGCAGTATTAACAGAGGATATTAACGCTCTAAACGCTCACTTACGTACACACAAAAAAGATTTCCACTCTGAGCGTGGTCTTCTTAAAATGGTAGGTCGTCGTCGTCACTTATTAAAATATCTTCGTGAAACTGACGTACAACGTTACCGTGAACTAATCACTCGTTTAGGCTTACGTCGCTAATTGGCATCGAAAAGCGGGATTAATCCCGCTTTTTCTTTATGTTTAATAAACTTTAAGAAGACAGTAAACTTTACTATTGAGAAAAAAAGCATATATGACATGAATTTTAAGCAAAAGAATACTGTTCCAATCAAATACAGAAATAAATCCTAAATAAATTGGCAATAACTGAATTTAAATGTATTATTATTTCATGAAATATTTAGCATAGAACAAGCATTTTTGGTACACTTACTATTAGTACATACAGACGAAGTAAGTGTTTTTATAATAGAGAGGGGTTCATTGAATGAACGAAAAGAAAGTCTATTCCTATGAATGGGCTGGCCGTCAACTTGTAATTGAAGTTGGACAGTTAGCAAAACAAGCAAATGGAGCCGTATTAGTACGCTATGGTGATACTTCTGTGCTCTCAACAGCAACAATGTCAAAATCACCGAAACCACTTGATTTCTTCCCATTAACAGTAAACTATGAAGAACGTTTATATGCAGCAGGTAAAATTCCTGGTGGCTTTATTAAACGTGAAGGACGTCCATCTGAAAAAGCAATACTAGCAAGCCGTTTAATTGACCGTCCAATTCGTCCGATGTTCCCAGACGGTTTCCGTAACGAAGTACAAGTTATTTCAATGGTTATGTCTAACGATCCAGATTGCACGTCAGAAATGGCTGCAATGGTTGGTTCATCATTAGCGTTAGCTATCTCGGATATTCCATTCGACGGACCGATTGCAGGTGTACAAGTTGGCTATATTGACGGTAAATTTATCGTGAACCCAACAGTAGAACAATCTAATCAATCAACAATCCATTTATCTGTAGCAGGTAACAAGGATGCTATCAACATGGTTGAAGCAGGTGCACTAGAAGTACCGGAAGAAGTAATGCTAGAAGCTATTATGTTCGGTCATGAAGAAATCAAAAAAATTATTGCTTTCCAAGAGCAAATTGTTGCAGAAGTAGGGAAAGAAAAATTACCGATAACATTATTTGAAATTGATGAAGCGATTCAAACAGATATAAAAGCAGCTTGTGAGACTGACATGCATGATGCCATTCAAACAGCAGAAAAACATGCACGTGATGAGGCTATTCAAGAGGTAAAAGCCCGTGTTATTGCTTCTTATGAAGAGCAAGAAGCGGATGAAGTAACAATGAAGCAAGTTTATACAATTCTAGATAAAATGGTTAAAGACGAAGTACGTCGTCAAATTACAGAAGATAAAGTTCGTCCAGATGGTCGTAAATTAGACGAAATCCGTCCACTTTCTTCTGAAACAGGCCTATTACAACGTACTCACGGTTCAGGATTATTTACGCGTGGACAAACACAAGCCCTTTCTATTTGTACATTAGGTGCACTTGGTGATGTACAAATTATCGACGGTTTAGGTGTAGAAGAATCAAAACGCTTTATGCATCACTATAACTTCCCTCAATTCTCTGTAGGGGAAACAGGCCCAATTCGTGGACCAGGTCGTCGTGAAATCGGTCATGGTGCACTAGGAGAGCGTGCTCTTGATGCGGTAATTCCAGATGAATCAGTATTCCCATATACAATCCGTTGTGTATCAGAAGTACTTGAGTCAAACGGTTCTACATCACAAGCTTCTATCTGTGCTTCAACGTTAGCGATGATGGATGCTGGTGTTCCATTAAAAGCACCTGTAGCAGGTATTGCAATGGGTCTTATTAAAAAAGGCGAACATTACTCTATTTTAACTGATATTCAAGGTATGGAAGACCACCTTGGAGATATGGACTTTAAAGTTGCAGGTACAGCTAAAGGTGTAACAGCACTTCAAATGGACATTAAAATTGATGGTTTATCACGCAATATTTTAGAAGAAGCATTAACACAAGCTAAAATTGGACGTATGCACATTTTAGAATCAATGCTTGCTACTCTTGCAGAACCACGTGAAAAATTATCTGCATTTGCACCGAAAATTGTAATCGTGAAAATTAATCCTGATAAAATTCGCGATGTCATCGGACCTGGTGGTAAACAAATTAATAAAATTATTGAAGAAACTGGCGTAAAAATTGATACTGAGCAAGATGGTACAATTTACATCTCTTCTGCAGATGAAGAAATGAACGCTCGTGCAAAACAAATTATCGAAGACATCGTTCGTGAAGCAAAAGTTGGCGAGTATTACTTATCAACAGTTAAACGTATTGAAAAATTCGGTGCATTCTGTGAAATATTCCCAGGAAAAGATGGCTTACTTCACATCTCTGAAATTCAAGAGGAACGTACAAAACAAGTTGAAGATGTCTTAAAACTTGGCGATCAATTACTTGTAAAAGTTATTGAAATCGACAAGCAAGGTCGTGTGAATTTATCTCGTAAAGTTGTTATCCAAGAGGAAAAAGAACGCGCTGAGCAAGATAAATAATAAATTGTAGAAAAGGCTGCGTATAATGCGCAGCCTTTTTTAAATAAAGTATAAGGAATTTGGTTCTATAATATTTGTGGGAAGCTTCACATGGTGCCTTACCCTTTGATGTAGAACCAGAGTTATAATTGGGGGAGATTTTATGGTACAAGTACATACATGTCAGAATGGTGTGCGTATTGTGTCTGAGCAAATCGATCATGTAAGATCCGTTGCGCTAGGCATTTTTGTTAATGCAGGATCTCGTTATGAGCTACCTGAGGAAAATGGCATTACGCATTTTATAGAACATATGCTTTTTAAAGGGACAAAAACTCGAACAGCTCGCCAAATTGCTGAAGAATTTGACCGAATTGGTGGAGAGTTAAATGCCTTTACATCCAAGGAAAATACTTGTTATTATGCAAAGGTTTTAGACCATCATGCTGAGCTTGCAGTCACAATATTAGCAGATATGTTCTTTAATTCTACGTTTGCAAAAGAAGAATTAGAGAAGGAAAGACAAGTTGTACTAGAGGAAATATTAATGAGTGAAGACGCACCTGATGACGATGTTCATGAAAAGCTATGGGGAGTCATGTATCCAAACGATGCACTCGGTCGCCCAATACTAGGAACTGCGGCTACATTAAAAACATTTACAGCAGATATGATACGTAACTATATGGCTAAACATTATGGTCCAGAATCAGTTGTTATTTCAATAGCGGGAAATATTTCTGCAAAGCTTATGCAAACAATTGAAGATTTATTTGGCCAATATCAGCCATCTCCACTTGCAGTTGAGCCTGTGCTTTCGAATCCTCATTTTTATCCAGGAGAGATTTCAAAAACTCGTGATACGGAGCAAGCGCATTTAGCCATTTCTTATCCAGCAATTGGTGTAAAGGATCCAGATATGTATAGCTTTATTGCACTTAATAATATTATTGGTGGTAATATGAGCTCTCGTTTGTTCCAAGAAGTACGCGAAGAACGTGGTTTAGCATATTCAATATTTTCTTACCAATCTTGTTATGCTGATGTTGGAGCATTTACGATTTATGGTAGTACAAGTCGTCAGCAATTATCACAGCTTCAACATACAATTGATGCGACATTACTTGATATCGTAGCAGGTGGAGTGACTGAGGAAGAACTTATAAATGCGAAGGAACAGCTAAAGGGTAGTTTTGTACTCGGTCTAGAGGGTACGGGTGCTCGTATGAATCGCAACGGTACAAGTGAGTTAGTGCATCGCAAACATCGTTCAGTTGATGAAGTATTAGCGTCAATCGATGCAGTATCAATGGAATCGATCGACCGCTTAATAGCAAAAATCATGAAAGCTGAGCCAGCCATTTCAATTATTGGCCCAGAAGCTTAAAAAAAGGTTGCCATAAATAGGGAGGGCACTGAAAAAGTCCATATCTTCTCACATTGCGAGGTATTCAACGATTAAATCGTTGAATACCTCGCTTTTTTCATTTGGCACTGTGACTCTACTGTTGTTTTCCGAAGCATTACGCTCGCTTCGTGCGGGGTCTCGTCTGTCTCGCTTTCCCGCAGGAGTCGAGCGATGCTTCTCCAAACAACGCAATGTATCATACTATTATTTTAGTCACGCTTTCCTTTATAATAAAAGAATTATTTAATTGATTAGGACACCTTAATCTCATTGACATAATACTTTCCCTATTCAAATTACCTCTCTTGCTATATACAAAGAACGGACCATTTTTGCACCATTATTCTTTGTAAAAGTAAATCCTGCATTGTCTCCGCCCCTTCTAGAATTCTTTGCGTTGATATATTGCGATTGAAATGAGAGAGGACAGCCATAAGATTAAAAGTCCGGCAAAAGGAGCTAAAAACATATACTGTTTTAAGTTGGATAATGTTAATGTCATATCTGGAAAGTAATCTTTTAATAGACTAAATAAGAAACCAGGTATGAAGCAAAGAGCAATAAGAAACATTCTTCCCTTTATAGAACCAAATTTAATGTAGATCGGTAATAAGAGTGCTAGCATACAAAAGGCTAATGTCACAAGAAGATTAAATGTTAGAAAAAACTCTGCTGATGCCCAGTTATTCGTAAAACGATGAATGATAAATACAATCGGTAGTGCAATGATAAGCCCAAAAAGCATAAGAAGGATACTAAGTATATATTTACTAAGTATGATGTCCCCTTTTGAAATGGGTAAAGTATTTGCATATTTATCCCAGTTGCTTTGTTCATCATACGTAAGAGCAGTTATAGCTTGAAAGGTCACGATAAATATAATAATTGTAAAGAGTATTAAACCTTGTTGCATAAAAATTGATATAAATAGGAAGAAAATCAACATGATGGCCTGTGCTTTTATTTGACGTTGAATCGACATTAAATCTTTCAAGATGAGACCTGCCATAATCAAACACTACCTTTCACATAAAATAGCATAATATCCTCTATAGAAGGCTTCTCAAGGGAAAATACCTCATTTACTTCATTTTTTAGAACTAAGGCTTCTATACCAAAGGCTCCATTACGTTTTCTTATAATGGCATGTTCTGGTATTGCACTTACTTCCTCTTTATTGCCTTTAAATATTCCGTACTCATAGAGCAGCACGTCTTTACCTTCACTAAATAGAATTTCGCCGTTATGAATAAATGTAATATAGTCGGCTATCTTTTCTAAATCACTTGTTATATGAGAAGAAAACAGAATGCTATGTGTTTCATCCTGCATAAACGTTAAAAATAAATCAAGAATTTCATCACGTATAATCGGATCTAGTCCACTCGTTGGTTCGTCTAAAATTAACAGCTTTGGATGATGCGACATGGCTAATGCAATGGACAGCTTCATCCTCATTCCTCGGGATAACTCTTTAACCTTCTTCCTCTTTGGAATTTTAAATTGCGTTAATCGCTCAAAATAATAGCCTGAATCCCATGTTTTAAAAACTTTTTTCATAATTTTGTCGAGTTGCGTCGCATTAAGTGTTTCGGGCACGTGTAAATCGTCAAAAACCACACCGATGTCGTTTTTTATCGATAAATCATGTTCGACAACATCCTTACCAAATAGCAAAATTTCGCCATATTCTTTTTTGAGTAAGTTAAGTACGCATTTAATTGTAGTAGACTTCCCAGCACCGTTTTCTCCTACAAAACCCATGACAGTTCCTTGAGGTACTGAAAAACTTACATCATTAAGAGAAAACCCTTCAAAGCTCTTCTGTAAATCATGAACTTCAATAGCATTCATTTAGTTGTCCTCCTCCAAAATTAATGAAAGTAACTCCTGTAATTCCTCTTTTGTCATTCCCGCAGTTTTGGCCGTTTTCACTGCTTTTTGCAAATGTTCTTCAACTTGACGCAATAATTCCTCGCGTAGAAAATCTTGATTTCGTTCTGTAACAAAGCTTCCTTTCCCAGCTACCGTTTCGATAAATCCATCCCTCTCTAAATCAGCATAAGCACGTTTCGTTGTCATAACGCTAATTTTTAAATCCTTTGCAAGTGCACGAATAGATGGAAGTGCGTCGCCCGCCTGTAATTTATTGGCTAGTATCGCTTCCTTAAGCTGTACGGTTATTTGCTCATAAATGGGTTTATCACTAGCGTTGCTTAAATGGATATGCATAAATTCCTCACCTCGCACAACTGTATATATACACTATATACGGTTGATTTGGTAAATGCAATATTTTCATACTTTGGGTAAGGGTCACGAATTGCAAAAACTCGGCATATATTGGGGTAACGGTTCAAGGAGGGAGATGAGGCATGCTACTATCAGAGATGGTGGATAAAGAGTTAATTCAAGTTGAGGGTGGCGTACACTTTGGTATATTGGCACATACGGAATGTCTATTAGATGTGCAAACAGGAAAAATTCATGGTTTTGAGATTGTTAAAGATAAATTGCCATTCCAAAAAAAGAAAGTGAAAGTTAGTGAAATGATACCTTGGCATGAAATTATACTAATTGGTGAAGATCGGATTTTATTTAACAAAACAACTACGGTACAGTCAGAATTTTTACAGTGAGGTGAGCTTTTGGAAAATGAAAAATGGCTTGTTATCGGTGAGGATCTAAGGTTAAAGGAATTAGCTACAATGCTAAGAAGCCCATCGAGAACGGTATTTTATAAAAGAACATCCGTTTGGAATGAAGAGTTAAATAAGCTTGTATTGGAATTCCAACCAAATAGAATTATTCTTCCTATTCTTCCACTAAAAATTGAAGTGGAACAGCTTTATGGGATATCTCAAGTTAAGTTTTATACAGGGCGTTTGACTATGCATTGGAAGCAATTGCTTGAGAGAAATGAAACGAATTGCTATTTACAACAAGAATCTTTCATTTGGCAAAACGCAAGATTAACAGCGGAGGGATTTATCGCCACGTTTTACGGACTCGAGCAAAAATGTATTTACGGACAAAACTTTACTATCGCAGGTTTTGGACGCACAGCCAAAATGCTCGCATCTTTACTCGTCAAGATGGGCGCTAATGTCCATATAGTAGCGCGTTCGGTTGTACAAGTGAGTGAAGCAAAGGCATATGGTTATAAAGCAACGAATTTAGATGATCGCCAATGGTCAATTAATGATGGGATATTTATTAATACGATTCCAGCTAAGTGGATTACAGAATCATTCCAAGAGCATGTCCCAGCAGTCCTTTATGATTTGGCTTCAGAACCTGGCTGTTTAGATATAGACGCTGAACAATTACAAACATATGTGCTATTACCATCATTGCCTGGGAAATACTTTGCACATGATGCAGCTACAATATTGTGCAAGGCAATAGAGGAGGAAGAAAATTGCTAACGGGGAAACGAATTGGTTTAGGTATTACAGCCTCCCACTGTACGTATGAGGATGTAGTACCTAAAATTCAAAACTTTATAGATGCAGGAGCAACAGTTATTCCAATAATTACGCATTCCGTTTTACATGCGGCTACGCGTTTTGGTACGGGGGAGGAGTGGATTGCAAAAATAGAGGAATTAACTGGAGAAAAGGTTATTTCTTCTATTAAAGAGGCAGAACCATTCGGACCATCCAATCCACTGGATGCGATGGTAATAGCACCGATGACAGGTAATAGTATAAGTAAATTTGCTAATGCAGCAACCGATAGTCCGGTATTAATGGCTGCAAAGGCAACATTACGTAACGGTTCACCTGTTGTCTTAGGCATATCAACAAATGATGCTCTTGGCTTAAATGGTATGAATATTATGAGGTTGCTTAATGCTAAAAACATTTATTTTATTCCATTTGGGCAGGACTCACCACATTCAAAGCCAAATTCCTTGATTGCTGATTTCGATCAAATGGTCGCGACTGTTCATGAAGCAATTACTGAGAAAAAGCAATTACAACCGCTGTTAGTACAATATTTCAAATAATTCACGAATTACACACAATTTTCAGTATTTTTATGATACAATAGCACACATTATAGAACTTGTATTCAAGGAGAGATGACAGATGACAAAGCAGTTAACAGTTGCGGTTGTTGGAGCAACAGGGGCAGTTGGCACAAAAATGATGGAGCAACTAATTAAGCGGAATTTTCCAATCGGAGATATTAAGTTTTTAGCTTCTGCACGTTCAGCAGGAAAACCAATCGAATTTAATGGTAAAACATATACAATTGAAGAAGCGACACCTGAAGCTTTTGAAGGCGTCAATGTCGCTTTATTCTCAGCGGGTGGTTCGGTATCAGCGGTGCTGGCGCCAGAAGCGGCAAAACGCGGTGCAGTAGTTATCGATAATACGAGCCATTTCCGCATGGATCCAGACGTACCGCTAGTTGTTCCTGAAGTAAATCGTGGCGATCTTGCTAAGCATAAAGGGATCATTGCGAATCCAAACTGCTCTACGATTCAAATGATGGCTGCACTTGAACCTATTCGTAACGCATTTGGCTTAACTAAAATTATTGTATCAACATACCAAGCCGTTTCAGGTGCAGGTATTTCTGCTATTCAGGAATTAAAGGCACAAAGTGCAAACTGGGATGCAGGTAAGGATGTAGAAGCAAATATATTACCTTCTGGTAGCGACAAACGTCATTACCCAATCGCACGTAATGTCATTCCACAAATTGATAAATTTACAGACAATGGCTTTACATACGAAGAAATGAAAATGATTAATGAAACGAAAAAAATCATGAATGCACCAGAGCTAAACGTAGCAGCAACTTGTGTTCGCGTGCCAGTCGTTTCAGGACACTCTGAATCTGTTTATATTGAAGTAGAAAAAGAAGCAACGGTACAGGGGATTTTTGAAGTATTACGCAGTGCACCAGGTGTAGTATTACAAGATGATATCGCAACACAAACTTACCCAATGCCTATCTATGCAGAAGGGGAAGATGCTACTTATGTAGGACGTATCCGTCAAGACTTAGACAATAAAAAAGGATTCCACCTATGGATCGTTTCTGACAATCTTTTAAAAGGCGCTGCATTAAATTCTATTCAAATTGCAGAAGCAATGCTGGAGGATAACTTACTATAAGAGGGGTGTAAGGATGAATTTAGGTCAAATTGGAACGGCGATGATTACGCCGTTCAAAGAAGATGGCACGATTAATTATCCAGAACTAGAACGTATTATTAATCATTTGATTGATAATGGTACAGATTGTATTGTCGCATGTGGCACAACCTCTGAAAACCCAACTATGTCCACAGAAGAAAAAATTGAAGTTGTACGCTTTACAGTAGAAAAAGTAGCAGGTCGTGTACCCGTTATTGCAGGTACTGGGGATAACGAAACTGCTTACTCTATTGCAATGACGCACAAGGCTGAAGAAAATGGTGCGGATGGTATCATGCTTGTAGCACCGTATTATAATAAGCCAAATCAACGCGGTATTTTTGCGCACTTTGAAACAATTGCTAAAGAAACAAGTTTACCTGTCATGCTTTATAATGTGCCAGGACGTACAGGTGTCAATGTTGCCTATGAAACTTCCGTTGCTTTAAGTAAAATTCCTAATATTGCATGGATTAAAGAAGCGAGCGGCAATTTAGATCAAATGGGCGATGTTATTGAGAATGTTGATTCAGATGATGACTTCTTAGTATATAGTGGGGATGATGGTTTAACACTTCCACTACTAGCAATCGGCGGAGCAGGTGTTATTTCAGTGGCTGCCCATGTTGTTGGTAATGATATGCAATTAATGATTAAAGCGTTTGAAGAAGGAAATCACGAGCTAGCGGCCAAAATTCACCGAGCATTATTACCACTTGTACGTGCGCTGTTCGCTCAGCCAAACCCATCGCCTGTAAAATACGCGATGACCAAATTAGGCTTTGATACACTTAATGTTCGTCTGCCAATGATGGAAATGACAGATGAAGAAAAAGCAAACTTTGACCGAATTTGGGATACTTATCAAGAAAAAGCGAGAAGCTTTAGAAAAATAAGTACCTTTAGTTAAATCCTCAGACCGTAAACAAACGTGAGAAATTTTAGTTTGTTTACGGTCTTTTTTCTTTTGTAAGAAATATAAAAGAATAAGACCATAGCCCTGGAAGAAGGCCCCCTCGGATAAGACAGTATCCGCTCGGGTAGGAGGAAAAACTGCTCAGGTAAGGCGGATATCCGCTCGAGTAAGAGGGGAAATGCTCAAGTATGATCGAAATCCGCTCCGGCGCTAGAACAACCTTACAGAGAATGGATTACAAACGGCGATATATCCAATCCCAAAAAGCTACGACGCTTAATAAAAGACAAAAATTAGACCTTTAACAATGCCACATGCTTAACCTTCTTTCCATCTATTAGTAATGAAATTAGAAATAAATTTCTGTTTCCATCATGAAAGATGTATTTTTAATTTGTGCAAAAGCTTTGCAAACCGTATAATAAATCTTAAGTGGTTGCTGTTCGGGATATTTTTTAGGAGGAAACAAATTGACAAAAAAGAAAAATGAATTAATTCGCATCATCCCACTTGGTGGCGTGGGCGAAATTGGAAAAGCAATGTACGTAGTAGAAATTGACGATGAGTTATTTGTGGTGGATAGCGGATTAATGTTCCCTGAAGATGAAATGTTGGGCATTGATATTGTAATTCCAGATATTGCGTATTTAGAAGAAAATAAAGATCGTGTAAAAGGGATTTTCTTAACACATGGTCATGAAGATGCAATTGGCTCGATAGCCTATGTATTACAAAAAGTGAAAGCACCAGTGTACGGATCAAAATTAACAATTGCACTTGCAAAGGAACATTTAAAGGAATTGCCTGCACCACATCAGGTGAAATTCTTTGAGGTTACGAACCGTAGTCGTATGAATTTCAACTCAACGTATGTGACATTCTTCCATACAACACATAGTATTCCCGATTCGTTAGGGGTAGTGTTCCATACATCTGAAGGAGCAATTGTTCATACGGGTGAGTTTAAATTCGATCAATCAGCGACAGGAAAATTTAAACCTGATTTAGCAAAGATGGCTCAGCTAGGGGAAGAAGGCGTATTTATGCTGTTATCTGAGTCGTGTGAAGCTGAGCGACCAGGTTATACGACATCTGAGATTGTGATTGAAGAGCAATTATCAAAAACATTCCATTCAGCACCAGGTCGTATTTTAGTTGCTGTATATGCATCGAATTTTATTCGTATTCAACAAGTATTTTCACAAGCTCAAAAGTCGTTCCGTAAAGTAGTCATTGTAGGAAAACCTTTAGAAAAAGCTGTGGATTTAGGTGTACAGCTAGGTTACTTAACAGTAGATGAAGATTCAATCATCCCTATTTCAGAAATGCAAAAGTATCAAGATGATGAGATTATTATTATTGCTACAGGTAATAAAGGGGAGCCACTTGATGCGTTAGAAAAAATCGTCCGCAAACATCACCGAGACATTAAAATTAAGAAAAACGACACAGTATTAATTACTTTTACACCGTCTCCTGGTATGGAAGTGCAGATGGCTAATACGATGAACTCTATCGCAAAAGCAGGAGCTGAGATTCTAACATCTAGCAAAAATGTACATGTGTCGGGTCACGGTAGCCAAGAGGACTTAAAGTTAATGCTAAACTTAATGCAACCAAAGTACTTTATCCCAGTGCAAGGTGAGTACCGCATGCTTATTGCTCACTCTAAGCTTGCTCAACAGCTAGGTATGCAAAAATCACAAATTTTTATCGCCGATAAAGGGGATATTGTAGAATATAAAAATGGTAAAATGCGAATGAGTGGCCGTGTACAAGCTGGTAATGTATTAATAGACGGTATTGGTGTTGGCGATGTAGGTAACATAGTACTTCGCGATCGTAAGCTATTATCGCAAGATGGTATTTTCATTGTTGTCGTAACATTAAACCGTGCTCAAAAGAAAATTGCATCTGGTCCAGAAATTTTATCGCGTGGTTTCGTATATGTACGCGAATCAGAAGAATTAATGGTGGAAGCTTCTGATATTGCAAAAAATGTTATAGAAAAATACGTTGGTAAAGATACATTTGAATGGACAAATATTAAACAAGAAATTCGAGATACACTGAATACTTATTTATTCCAAAAAACGAAGCGCCGCCCAATGATTATCCCAATCATTATGGAATATTAAAAACGAAAGATCATCGTTGAATGAAAAAGGATTTTCTAACCGAATGTAAACGGTGGAAAATCCTTTTTTTAGCTCAATCTAGAAAGTTAGAGATGACGCTTATTGTGATATACGCCGTGTGTAGGCTCATCACCAAAAGTTGTGGATGTCATTTGGTAAAACATATGCCATGTATAATAAGTTGATTGGAGTGGAGGCTGGGCAACTCCTTGGATCACAGCGGCTCATCGGACGCCCCCAGGAAGCTCTGCTCTGCGCGAAAGCGAAGCGTCAGCGGCAAATGTTTTATCTGCGCGAAAGCGAAGCGGCAGCGATAAAAGCGCACAGCCGGAACGGAAATCAACCACATGTTATGGTGAAGATTCTTTTTTTGAAATAATCAAGTTCTACATGTTATTATTCGCTACATATAAAGAAGGACTACAAAAGAAGGTGAAATAGATGGCGACTAGTAAAAAAAGAAAAGTCACGAAAGCAAAAACGACTACAGAAAAAAAAGAAATGCATCCGCTTATGTATGAAATATTAGGGCTTATCTTAATTGCGTTAGCGGTTATTATGATTTTTGAATATGGCATGATAGGACGTATTCTAGAAACAATAGCAATGTTTCTTTTAGGAAATTTACATTTTGCTGTGCCATTTATGCTTATATTTGTTGCGTTGTTACTGATGATTGGTCGGAAAAAAGTAAGTATTTATGATCGTCTAATATTAGGTATGTTCTTAATTGTTATGAGTTTAACAATTTTTAGTCATGGCATTCTTTTTGAGCAATTATCAAAATCTGGTGGTTTATTATCAGACTCTGTTTTGCGAGAATCTTGGAGAATTTTAATTAGTACTGATGGTATCATCCATAGAAGTAATGCACTTGGCGGCGGTATGATAGGTGCACTGTTATTTAGTGCTCTTCATGTATTATTTGAGGCAACGGGTGCAAAGGTTGTTGCATGGGTTATTTTCTTTATCGGACTAATTTTAGTAACAGGAAAGGCGCTTGTTCCATATTTAGCGGAAAAAATGCCCGACCTTTTTGGCAAATGGCAAAAGAAACATCGTGATAAGAAAAAAAATATGCCAAAGAAACTTAAAAATCGTCGTTCAAAAGTAGAAAGCAAAGATGAAATAGCAGCTGTCGATCAGGAGCCTGAGGTACAAGAGGAAGAAGAGGTTTCTCATGAACCAATTATCTCTGCCTTTACTCAAAATGTGTCTCATGAACGAGAAGCATTTGCAGCTGTTGAAAATGAAGATATTGAACATGGTGAGATTGTTGATGATGTCCATATTGAAGGCACAGATGCTGTAGAAAATGCAGATTATCAACTTCCTTCTTTTAATTTATTACAATTACCTCCACAGCATGACCAAAGTGGCGAATATTCTGTAATACAGGCAAATGCGAAAAAGCTAGAGCAAACTTTGCAAAGCTTTGGTGTAAAGGCAAAAGTAACGCAGGTTCATTTAGGCCCAGCTGTAACGAAATATGAAATACTACCAGATATAGGTGTGAAAGTAAGTAAAATTGTAAACTTACAGGATGATCTTGCCTTAGCACTTGCTGCGAAGGATATTCGTATGGAAGCACCTATTCCCGGAAAGTCAGCGATTGGCATTGAAGTACCGAATAGTGAAGTAGCTATTGTTACACTACGGGAAGTGTTAGAGGCTAAAGACGGTGCAAAACCAGAAGCATTATTGCAAGTCGCATTTGGTCGTGATATTACTGGACAGGCAGTACTTGCTGAGCTCAATAAAATGCCGCATTTACTTGTTGCAGGTTCAACAGGTAGTGGGAAAAGTGTGTGTATAAATGGTATTGTCGTATCTATCCTAATGCGTACAAAACCACATGAGGTAAAGCTGATGATGATCGACCCGAAAATGGTGGAATTGAATGTTTATAACGGGATTCCTCATCTGCTAGCACCAGTTGTTACGGATGCACGTAAAGCGTCTCAAGCGCTGAAGAAAGTTGTGGCAGAAATGGAACGCCGCTATGATCTATTTTCTCATACAGGTACTCGTAATATCGAAGGCTACAATGGTCATGTACAAAAAGTCAATGAACAAACGGATGAAAAACATCCGAAATTACCTTATATTGTGGTAATTGTAGACGAGTTAGCAGACTTAATGATGGTAGCCTCAAGTGATGTAGAGGATTCTATTACACGTTTAGCACAAATGGCACGTGCAGCAGGGATTCATTTAATAATCGCAACTCAACGACCAAGTGTAGATGTGTTGACAGGTGTTATTAAAGCAAATATTCCTTCGCGCATTGCCTTTGCGGTGTCGTCAGCAATCGATTCTAGAACGATATTAGATATGGGTGGAGCAGAACGTTTACTCGGTCGAGGAGATATGCTGTTTTTACCTGCCGGTGCATCTAAACCAAAACGTGTGCAGGGTGCTTTTTTATCAGATCAAGAAGTTGAGTCAGTTGTAAACTTTGTTATAGAACAGCAAAAGGCGCAGTATCAGGAGGAAATGATTCCGACTGAAGAAGACACAATTTTAGAAGAAACGGATGAATTGTTTGATGAGGCTGTGCAGTTAGTTGTAAGTATGCAAACGGCCTCTGTTTCGATGTTGCAGCGCCGCTTCCGTATCGGCTATTCGAGAGCTGCTCGTATAGTCGATCAAATGGAACAACGCGGTATTGTCGGGCCTTCAGAGGGTAGTAAACCTCGACAAGTGCTCATTCATCAATACGATAATTAGAGCCGAAATAACGACAAGAAGTTGAATAATGTTGTATACATCGGGTAGGCCCAAATTCATTTCAAAATTCGGATGCAATTACGCTAAGGTGTAATTGATTTCAGTCTATAAAAATGTTATATTTATGAACGATTAGTAGGAATGTTGTACATCAGATGTCTGATCTCTGATTTTGGTGGTGATATATGTGACTATTAAAGCAGATCATCGTCATCTCTATCTTCAAGTAATTGATCGTTTAAAGTCTGACATTGAAACAGGCGTTTTTAAAGAAAATGAAAAACTGCCTTCAGAGTTTGAATTATCGAAATCACTAGGAGTCAGTCGAGCAACACTTAGAGAAGCGCTACGACTGTTGGAAGAGGAAAATGTTATTGTGCGTCGACATGGGGTTGGTACATTTGTAAACCCTAAGCCGTTGTTTACATCAGGTATCGAGCATTTATCGAGCATTTCTTCTATGATCGAGGCAGCAGGTATGGAACCCGGTTCCCGCTTTTTAAAGGCGACGGAAAACATACCTTCTGAGGAAGATTTAAAACGCTTCCAATGTGATGGCGAAGATAAAATACTCACAATTGAACGTGTCAGAACAGCGGATGGCGAGCCAGTAGTTTACTGCATAGACAGATTACCAGCAAGCTTCCTGCCAACTGACTTTGTAGAAAAAAAAGAAGTTTCACTTTTCTCTGCACTTGAACAATCCGGTAAAATTCATGTTGCCTATGCTGTTACATATATTGATCCAATAGGGTATCATGAGCAAGCTTCACCGATTTTAAATTGCGGGCGTGAAACAGCTCTTTTAGTATTAAAGCAGTTGCATTACGATGATCATGATCAAGTAGTGCTGTATTCAAAAAATTATTTCCGAGCTGATAAATTCAGCTTCCATGTAGTTCGTAAACGGGTGTAGAACATTTCTAAATTTTTTCCTGCTAATTACAATACCTTTGGGGGGTTAACAAAATGAAAAAACGTAAATTTGGTTTAGTATTATCATCAGTATTAGCTGCAAGTGCAATTCTAGGTGCATGTGGTGCGAAAGAAGAAAAACCTGCAAAAGAAAAAGAAAATGAAAATGCATCATCAGGCGAAAGTAACAAAGGAGAAGCGTTCTCAGTAGCAATGGTTACTGACGTAGGTGGCGTTGATGATAAATCATTCAACCAATCTGCTTGGGAAGGTGTTCAAGCTTACGGTAAAGAACATAACCTAAAACAAGGTGAAGGTGGCATCGACTACTTACAATCAAAAACAGACGCAGACTATGAAACAAACTTAAACAACTTAATACGTCGTAACTTTGATTTAGTTTATGGAATCGGTTTCATGATGGCTGACGCAGTTGAAGCTGTTGCTGCAGACAACCCGGAAAAACATTTTGCATTAATCGATGCTGAAGTAAAAGCAGACAACGTAGTTAGTGTTCTTTTCAAAGAGCAAGAAGGCGCTTTCTTAGCTGGTGTAGCTGCTGCGAAAATGTCTAAATCAGGTAAAATCGGTTTCGTAGGTGGCGTAGATATTCCAGTTATTAACCGCTTCCAAGCTGGATTCGTTGAAGGTGCAAAAGCTGTAAATCCAAAAATCGAAATCCAATCAAAATACACTGGTGCATTCGATAAAGCTGACCTTGGTAAAATTACTGCAAACAGCATGTACTCTTCAGGTGTAGATGTAATCTTCCACGCTGCTGGTGCAACTGGTAACGGTGTATTCTCTGAGGCAAAAGAACGTAAGAAAAAAGACCCTAATGCAAATGTATGGGTAATTGGTGTAGACGCTGACCAATACGAAGAAGGTAAAGTAGACGATAAAACAAATGTAACTTTAACTTCTATGTTAAAAGGTGTTAACACAGCAGTTGTTGATATTTCAAATAAAGCGAAAAACGGTGAATTCCCAGGAGGCAAAACACTTACTTATGGTTTAGCTGAAGACGGAGTGAAACTTGCAGATTCTCGCGGTGCAATTCCAGCAGAGGTACAAACTGTAATTGACGAATATAAAGAAAAAATTGCTAAAGGTGAAATTAAAGTTCCAGAAAAAGTGAAAAAATAATTCATCTTTTGATCATCATAAGGGACTGTAAAAAGGCCCTTATGATGATTTTTCAATCTATCGTTATATTTTGACTATTTGCAATACTCTATTTGATTAAATTTAGTTACCATAGAGGTAGTAATTTTTCTATGAGTTTATCGTAAGAATAGTAATGATGGTAACAAGTTAATAGAAGAAAGGTTTCTAACGATGACCTTTCCTGTATTAATTTATCTTCATTCAGAAGAATATCTACCTCTATTAGTGGGACAAAATATGCGTGAATTTTTTGTTAATAGGGTGTATAATGCCGCTGAACGAAGATGGAACCTCTGGCTGAAGTCAGTGCTGTCGATGTGAAAAAACGTTGAACTAACAGTGACTATGGCTAGTATTATTAAGTTTGTCTCAAACAAATCTAAATAACTGTTTCAAAAATTGGACGTATTGTTTATCTGTAGCTACAGCTACAAAATGTTTTCTGTGGCGATAGCAAGGCGACAGCCACAATTACGCTAAGGCGAAATTGATAAAAGTGCCTATTAAGGGAGTGACGAAATTGGAACACGTGATTGAGATGCTAGGAATCCGAAAAGAATTCGGTAATTTCGTGGCGAATAATAACATCACCCTCCAACTGAAAAAAGGCGAAATCCATGCATTATTAGGTGAAAATGGTGCAGGTAAATCGACTTTAATGAACGTCCTTTTTGGTTTGTATCAACCAGAGGGTGGCGAAATTCGAGTTCGTGGGAAGGCTGTTAAAATTACAAACCCAAATGTGGCCAACGATTTAGGGATTGGCATGGTCCATCAACACTTTATGTTAGTGGAAAATTTCACAGTGACCGAGAACATTATTTTAGGTTCTGAACCTACAAAAATGGGGATTGTAAACATTAAAGATGCGGCAAAGAAAGTGCAAGCACTTTCTGAAAAATATGGTTTAGATGTTGATCCATATGCCAAAATCGAAGATATTACTGTAGGGATGCAACAGCGAGTTGAAATTTTAAAAACACTATACCGTGGTGCAGAAATTTTAATCTTTGACGAACCTACGGCATCTTTAACACCACAGGAGATTACTGAGTTAATTCAAATTATGCGCCGTTTAATTGCAGAGGGCAAATCTATTATTTTAATTACTCATAAACTAAAAGAAATTATGGAAGTCTCTGATCGTGTGACGATTATTCGAAAAGGTGAAGGGATTGGAACAGTAATAACTGCTGAAACAAATCCGAACCAATTAGCTGAAATGATGGTTGGTCGCCAAGTCGAATTTAAAACAGAAAAAACAGAAGCAAAACCAACTGATGAAGTACTTATAATCGAAAACTTAATTGTTACAGACTACCGTAATATCGATAAAGTAAAAGGCCTGAACTTAAAAGTACGAAAAGGTGAAATTGTTGGTATCGCAGGTATCGATGGCAAC
The DNA here is from genome assembly GCF_050278745.1 of Lysinibacillus sp. NPDC094403. NCBI lineage: Bacteria > Bacillati > Bacillota > Bacilli > Caryophanales > Bacillaceae > Lysinibacillus > Lysinibacillus sp. NPDC094403. The sequence goes on from NZ_JBNNTL010000001.1 coordinate 722,743, forward strand.
GGACAATCTGAGTTAATCGAAGCCATAACTGGTCTACGTAAAATAAAGAGTGGTTCTGTTAAATTAAATGGCAAAGATATTACAAATATGAAACCTCGAAAAATAACTGAGGAAGGCGTTGGGCATATCCCACAAGACCGCCATAAGCACGGTTTAGTATTAGATTTCCCAATTGGCCATAATATCGCATTACAAACATATTATCAGTCTCCAATCGCTAAGGGCTTTGTCATGGACTATAAGAAAGTGTCTGAAAAAGCACGCCAAATCATTGAGGAATATGATGTGCGTACTGGTAATGGTGAAATGACTCCAGCACGTGCCCTTTCAGGTGGTAACCAGCAAAAAGCTATTATCGGTCGTGAAATTGATCGTAATCCAGATTTATTGATTGCTGCTTTACCGACACGTGGCCTTGACGTAGGTGCTATTGAATTTATTCACTCTCGCCTTATCGAGCAACGTGATAAAGGAAAAGCAGTACTGTTAATTTCTTTTGAATTAGATGAAGTCATGAATGTTTCTGACCGTATCGCTGTTATTTATGATGGTCAAATTGTTGATGAGTTACATCCAAAAGAAACAACAGAACAAGAGCTTGGTCTATTAATGGCAGGACAAAGTAGTAAAAATAACATGAATGATGCTAAGGAGGGGAACGACTAATGTCTAATCGTGTCATTAATATACTCGTTCCTATCATCTCTATCATTATCGGTTTAATTGTTGGTGCTATCGTAATGGTAGTCAGCGGCTATGACCCAGTACAAGGTTATAGTGCCCTTTGGACAGGTATTTTCGGAGATTCATATTCAATTGGGAACACAATCCGTCAAATAACACCGTACATATTGGCGGGTCTTGCGGTAGCATTTGCCTTCCGCACAGGTTTATTCAACATCGGTGTTGAAGGTCAGCTAATTTTAGGTTGGTTAGCAGCTGCATGGGTAGGCTATGCATTTGAACTACCTAAAATTATTCACTTACCATTAGCATTACTTGCGGCAGCAGCTGCAGGTGCATTTTGGGCCTTTATTGCAGGTTTCTTAAAAGCGAAATTTAAAGTTCACGAAGTTATTGCGACAATTATGTTAAACTACACTGCACTTTATATTGCGAATGCAGTGATTAAAAAATTGTCTGACGGTAGCTTTAAAACAGAACGTGTTCATGAATCAGCTTCTTTACGTTCTCCGTTTTTAAGAGAGCTTACAGACAATTCAAGTCTTCACTATGGGATCATTGTTGCACTATTAATGGTAGTAGTTATGTGGTTCATTTTAGAAAAAACAACACGTGGATATGAGCTAAAAGCGGTAGGCTTTAACAAACATGCTGCAGAATATGCTGGTATGAGCGTTAATAAAAACATTATTTTAGCTATGACGATTTCAGGTATGTTCGCTGGTCTTGGTGGTGCGATGGAGGCACTAGGTACTTTCGGAAACGCCTCTATTAAACCAGGCTTTACTGGTATAGGTTTCGATGGTATCGCCGTTGCCTTACTTGGTGCCAACACACCACTAGGGGTAGTATTTGGGGCTTCATTATTCGGCTCACTTAAATACGGAGCGCTAAATATGCCAAATGCTGCGGGTATTCCAGAGGAAATCGTATCTATTATTATTGCCTTAATTATTTTCTTTGTAGCATCAGGCTATATCATACGAGTAGCATTACAAAAATTGAGCAAGAAAAAGGAGGGGCAATAACATGAGCTTTTTAGAAATGTTATATTTCATCATCCCTTCTGCAATTCTTTATGCAACACCCTTAATTTTTACGGCAATCGGTGGTGTATTCTCTGAACGTTCTGGTGTTGTCAACATCGGACTAGAAGGTTTAATGATTGTTGGTGCATTTGTTGGTATTTTTGTTAATCTAGAATTTGCTTCGACATTCGGTGCAGCAACGGTTTGGGTGGCAATGCTGGCAGCTGTCATTATAGGGGGAATCTTCGCACTTCTCCATGCAGTTGCTTCGATTTCCTTCCGTGCAGATCAAACGGTATCGGGTGTTGCTATCAACTTATTAGGTTTAGCGGTAACTGTATTCTTAGTAAAAATGATTTATGGTAAAGGTCAAACAGATATGATTGACCAAGCCCGTGCAATAAATCGTTTCGCTATCCCTTATTTAGAGGACATCCCGTTTTTTGGTCCATTATTATTCCAAAATGTCTACAGTACATCGATATTAGCTTTTGCAGTAGCTATTGGGGCATGGTTTATCATTTATAAAACACCGTTTGGATTACGCTTACGCGCTGTTGGTGAACATCCAATGGCTGCAGATACGATGGGCGTAAATGTTAATAGAATGCGCTATATTGCTGTTGTTATCTCTGGGGCATTAGGTGGTCTTGGTGGGGCAGTATACGCACAATCAATTACACTTAATTTCTCACATGCAACAATTGCCGGTCAAGGCTTTATGGCCATTGCAGCAATGATTTTCGGGAAATGGCATCCAATCGGTGCATTAGGTGCAGCATTATTCTTTGGAGTAGCGCAAACGTTAAGTATTGCAGGAAGCGGAATTCCTTACATTCAAGATGTTCCTGCTGTGTACCTACAAATTTTACCGTATGTCTTAACGATTTTTGCATTAGCAGGATTTATCGGTAAAGCAAATGCGCCAAAAGCTAGTGGTCAACCTTATATTAAGGGTAAACGCTAAAAAATAGATAATTATTTACACTAAAGACTGGGCGAAAATGCTCAGTCTTTTTCCTTGTACATATCTTGAGTGTTTGGGAAAATAATGGTTGGAGGTTGATCTTTATTTGCTAGTATAAACAGGTTCATCAATCAACCAAATGCAATTTCACACATATCATATACATACTTTGGATTCTTTTTGCAATTATAGACAATAGACATGTATAGTATGTGTAGTACTTTGTTATATTAAGAAAGATAAGGAGGGTTCTATATATGTTTAAAACAATACCTTTTGCAAAAGGTGTAAATTTGCATATCCGACAAACAACCCAATTTAAAACCGTAAATTTTTCAATTAAATGGAGAAGAGCATTAACGGCCACAAATGCGTCTGAACGTACAGTGTTAACAAATGTGTTGCAACACAGTAATGCTAAATATAAGACAACAGCTGCATTCCGAAGTTTCTTGGATGATTTGTATGGCACAGTGTTATATTTTGACACAGCTAAACGTGGTAATGAACATACAGTACTGATGAATGTAGAAACCGTTAATGATCATTTTTTGGCAAATACAAGTGTTTTAAACGAGGTACTTGATTTATTGCATACAGCAATATTTGAACCAAATTTAGAAAACGATGTATTTAAGGAATCTATTGTAGAACGTGAAAAGAAAACGGTCATTCAGCGTATTGAGTCCATTTTTGACGATAAATCACGTTTTGCGCAGCAACGCATTCAACAAATTTTACGTCCAAATGAACCAGCCTCTATTTCTGCTAACGGAACTGTCGAGGACATTCAAAAAATTACCCCTACGTCATTGTTTGAAGCATATCAATCCATGCTTGCTGACGATAAAATAGACATTTATGTCGCGGGTGATATCAATGAAGACGAAATCGTAGCGAAACTGAAAAAAGCGCTACCATTTAATGATCGTACACCTGAAGAAGTCCCTGCTGTGCTTCCGCAACAGCATCCACAAAATGATTATGTGCGTGAACAACAAGAAATGAAGCAAGGGAAGATGCATATTGGCTTTAGTACACCAGTACGATTTGGTGACCCTGATTTCGCCAAAATGCAAATCTTTAATGGTGTATTCGGTGGCTATCCTCATGCCAAATTATTTATGAATGTTCGTGAAAAGGAAAGTTTAGCCTACTATGCGTCAAGTTCATATGCATCACATTATGGCTTAGTCTTTGTTGTGTCTGGGATTGAACCAAAGAATGAAGAAAAAGCACTAACACTTATTAAGGAACAACTTGCTGTTATGCAAGCAGGCGATATTACAGATTTGGAAATAGAGCAAACAAAGGCAATGCTGACGAATCAGCTAAAAGAATCATTGGATTCTGCACGAGGACAAATAGAAATTTTTGACCAATATAAAGATTTACCTGAGGAGTTCTCTGTTGAAACTTGGGCAAACAAATGGAAAGCTGTAACAAAGGAAGATATTGTTGAAATGGCAAAGCAAGTACAGCTTGAAGCGGTCTATTTCTTATCTGGGAAGGAGCAAGCCGCACAATGAAAACAATTGAATTCAAACAATTAGATGAAACATTGTATTATGAAAAATTAGAGAATGGCTTAGATGTCTATATTTTACCGAAAAAAGGCTTTTCCAAAACATTTGTGACGTTTACCACAAAATACGGTTCTGTTGATCGTACATTTGTGCCAATTGGTGGAACTGAAAGCATTACAGTACCGGATGGCATTGCCCACTTCTTAGAGCATAAAATGTTTGAAAAAGAAGATGGAGATGTCTTCCAAAAGTTTAGTGAATTCGGCGCTTCAGCCAATGCCTTTACATCATTTACACGTACAGCGTATTTATTTTCTTCGACGAACAATATTTATAACAGCACAGAAACATTATTAAATTTTGTTCAAGAGCCTTACTTTACTGAAGCAACAGTCAATAAGGAGAAGGGCATAATTGGTCAGGAAATTACAATGTACGATGATCAGCCAGATTGGCGCCTATATTTTGGTGCAATCGAAAATATGTATCATAATCACCCAGTAAAAATTGATATCGCTGGTACAATAGAGTCGATTGATGGCATTACAGCGGACCATTTATACACGTGCTACAATACATTTTATCATCCGTCCAATATGTTATTGTTTGTCATAGGCGCAGTAGATCCTAATGAAATGATGACGTTTATTCGTGACAATCAAGGCAAAAAAGAATTCCCTGAACCAACACCAATTCAACGCTTCTTTGATAAAGAACCGACTGAGGTCGCTATTAAAGAACGCGAGTTGCATATGGATGTACAAAAGCCAAAGGTTTATATCGGCTTAAAAGCAAAAGAAACAAATCTTTCCGGTCGTGACATGTTAAAACATGAGCTGTCTGTTCAAATCGCACTTGAGCTTATTTTTGGACGTACATCTAATTTTTATGAGCGTGTCTATGAAGATGGTTTAATTGATGAAACGTATGCATTTGATTTCACGTTAGAAAATGGTTTTGGTTTTGCTATGATTGGCTCAGATTCTACAGAGCCGGCTGCATTAGAGAAAGCTATTAAGGAAGAATTAGCAAAATTTGATGGAGATGCACAATTTGAAAGTGTCGATTTAGAACGAGTAAAACGTAAAAAAATTGGTTTCTTCCTACGTGCTCTGAACTCTATTGAATTTATCGCCAACCAATTTACACGTTATTCGTTTAACGATATGAATTTGTTCGATGTCGTGCCTGTACTAGAAGAACTAACGATCGAAGATTTGAAAAAAGCATTTTCTTCAGTTCAAGGTGAGTCTCAACAAACTGTCTTTAAAATTTTACCTACAGAAAAGGGTGTACAGTGAAAAAGTTTGCCCTTGTATTAGGTGCATCTGGTGAGATTGGTCGTGCTATTTGTCAGAGTCTGGCAAAAGACGGCTGGTCCCTCTACATACACTTTTCAAACAATGAGAAAGCAGCACAGGTTTTATACTGCTCCCTTTCAGAAAGCTTCCCTGAACAGGAATTTATGCTTGTACAGGCAGATTTTTCGAACATATCTGGGGCGCAATTGTTAGCTTCACAAATATTTGATGTGCAAGCGATTGTTTTTGCAAATGGTCAGGCGCATTATTCTCTTCTTGAAGATACTACGGTGGAGGATATGGATGCATTATGGCGTGTCCATGTGCAAAATCCAATGCATCTGACGGCATTGCTGTCATCAAAGCTTCGCGCTCATGATGTCAGCTATGTGCTTTTTATCGGTTCGATTTGGGGAGAGGCTGGATCGGCAGGTGAAGCACTTTACGCGGCTGTGAAGGGCGCCCAGCATGCTTTTGTGAAGTCATATGCGAAAGAAGTGGCACTTTCACGAATTCGTGTTAATGCCATTGCCCCTGGCTTTATTAATACATCGATGAACAGTCATTTAAGCGAAGAGGAGCTTGAATATATTTTAGAGGACATTCCCCTAGGTATAATTGGACAAACAACAGATGTTGCTGAAATGGTGCGCTTTTACCTTTCTGGCAATGCAGATTATGTAACGGGACAAATAATTAGATTAAACGGTGGCTGGTACATATAATGTTCTTTTTTGCACATACTACATGTGTAAAGGAGGAGGAACATATGACCATTTTAGAAAACTGGCAAAAATGGACATCGTTTTTAGGTCAAAATGTTATGCAAGCCGAATCAAGCGGCATGCCAAAGAAAATGATTCAATCAGCTGCTGTACAAATTGGGGAATATTTGGCGACAAATGTCGATCCTAAAAATGAACAAGAGCGAGTGCTGTCGGATTTATGGAGCGTTGCCTCTGAAGATGAAAAACATGCATTGGCGAATTGTGTCGTTAAACTTGTACAAACTAAGCATGTACAGTAAAAAAAGAGGAGAGCTATCTCCTCTTTTTTTTATATAAAAAAACAATTTTCGCATAGAAAAGGGAACGTATGTAAGCCTATTTTAAACGTTCAAAAAAAAATTAGTAAGTTTTTAAAAATAACACCATAATTCCATGTATTCTAACTTTCCATTACATAAAAAATCAGCTATGATGGAACTTATAAAGGATTTTTTACGTTAACTAATAGGAAGGGAACGAATGTGTTTTGAGCGATTGGTACTTTGAATATGAAATTCAGGTGAATCGCCCTGGATTATTAGGAGATATTGCTTCACTTTTAGGGATGCTTCGTGTCAATATTATTTCAATAAATGGTGTCGATGAGGATCGACGTGGTATGTTAGTGCATGCAGACAATGATGAGACAATTGAGCGTTTTCGTACAATTGTTTCGACAATGGAACATATTAACGTGACCAAATTTCGACAACCTAAACTCCGTGATCGTTTAGCCATTAGGCACGGTCATTATATTCCTCGAGATGCAGATGAAAAAAATACCTTCCGCTTTGTACGAGATGAACTTGGTATTTTAGTTGACTTTATGGCTGAGCTATTTAAAAAAGAAGGACATAAGCTCATTGGAATACGTGGAATGCCTCGTGTTGGCAAAACCGAGTCAATTGTAGCGGCAAGTGTATGTGCCAATAAAAAGTGGATTTTTTTATCATCTACAATGATTAAGCAGACTGTTCGCAATAAACTCGCTGGTGATGAATTCAGTGACAATAATATTTTTATATTAGATGGCATTGTGACACGTCGTTCAACTGATGAGCGGCATTTACAACTAGTGCGTGAAATGATGAGTATGCCTTCCATTAAGGTCGTCGAGCATCCAGACATGTTTGTTCAGCATTCAGAATATAAGATTGAGGATTTTGATTATATCATTGAATTACGTCATCACCCAGATGAAGAAATTTCGTATGAAATAATGGAAAAAACCCAGTTGATGTCCGAATCCAATTCATTTGGAGGATTTAATTTTTAATTTGATATTAAAGTAGGTGTTATGAGTGGCGGAATTAGGAACTCGACTGAAAGAGGCGAGACTGTCTAAAGGCTACAGCTTAGACGATTTACAAGAAATAACGAAAATTCAAAAGCGTTATTTAGTAGGTATTGAAGAGGGCAATTATTCGATTATGCCTGGTTCGTTTTATGTACGAGCTTTTATTAAGCAATATGCAGACGCTGTTGATTTGAACGCAGAGGAAATTTTAGAAACGTATAAAAGCGAGCTGCCAGGTACTACAAACAATCAAGTAAGTCAATCGATAACGAATAGCCCAAGTAGAAGAAAAGTTTCAAAGGGCCCTTCTACTAAAATGATGGAGGCAATGCCAAAAATAATCGTTGGTTTATTTATCATTGTCATTATTGTAGCAATTTGGGTGCTTATGCAGTCTAGAAATAGTGCAGGACCAAATGATAGAGACGATTCAACTCCATCAGAAATAGAATATGATACAAAAGCAAAACCAATAGATACAGAAAAAGATAAAGAAAAAGAAAATAAAAAAGCTCAAACAAATGACAAACAAGACTCAACAGATTCAACACAGGAAACACCGGACGAAAAGCAAACTGAAGAGGTTAAGCAATCGATATCAGCTGGGACTGTTGAAGCGGATAAGGCTACAACTTCGTACACGTTAACAGGTGCAAAAACATTCAAAATACGTATTGAAGTATCTGGTCCTACATTTATCGGTATTCGAAACCAACAGCAACAAGAAATACTAACAGATACTCGTGTATATAATGCAGGAGAAGTAGTAGAATTCGACGCAACTTCTCAAAATTATGCTCGTATCCGCTTAGGTAATTCAACACAAGCTAAAGTATACATTAATGACGAGCCTTTAACGTATGCACAGCAAATTGTAACGCAAAACATCGTCATCAATTTCAATAAAGAATAGTAGTCATCTAGCGATGGCTACTTTCTTTCATCATGAAAGGTGTTAGAAAAATGAACATTCCAAATAAAATTACCATCTCTCGAATCTTACTTATTCCGTTCTTTGTCATTGTTATGATGTTTGATTTTGGCTGGGGAACAATGTCACTATTCGGTGCGGAGATGCCTGTTCATCATTTTGTAGGTGCACTCATTTTTATTATTGCTTCAACGACTGATTGGGTGGATGGTTTTTATGCACGTAAATATAATCTTGTGACAACATTTGGGAAATTCTTAGACCCACTTGCTGACAAATTACTAGTTTCAGCAGCTTTTATTTTAATGGTAGAGCTTGATATGGCGCCTGCATGGATAATAATTATTATTATCAGTCGTGAGTTTGCAGTAACTGGCCTTCGTCTGATATTGGCAGGTGAAGGAGAAGTTGTAGCAGCGAACCAGCTTGGTAAAATTAAAACTTGGGCCCAAATTATGGCCATCGGAGCAGCACTTTTACACAATACAATCTTTACACTTATTGGTATTCCATTTGATAAAATTATGTTATATATCGCGTTGTTCTTTACACTGTGGTCTGGATGGGATTATTTCTATCTAAATCGACGTGTCTTACTTGAGTCTAAATAAGAGAGGTCTTGAGGATCATGAATGCTGAAATTCTTGCAGTTGGCTCAGAGTTATTGCTTGGTCAAATTTCGAACACAAATGCAAGATTCATTTCTAGTCAGTTGTCTGAGTTAGGGATAAATGTGTATTATCACACTGTTGTAGGAGATAATGCACAACGTTTAGAAGAGGCTATTTCCATTGCAGAGACTCGTGCTGATTTAATCATTTTCTCTGGTGGGCTTGGTCCTACAAAGGATGATTTAACAAAGGAAACGATTGCTCGTCATCTTGATGTTTCTCTCGAATTTGATAATATCGCACTAGCTAATATTGAGCAGTTCTTTGCAAAACGAGGACGTCCAATGACGGACAATAATCGTAAGCAGGCTCTAATATTAGCTGGTAGTGGGGTGCTTGCAAACCATCACGGTATGGCACCAGGCATGATACTAACAAAAGATGGGCGTACGTATATTTTGCTTCCTGGACCACCCAAAGAGCTTGAGCCAATGTTCCAGTTTGAAGCAAAGCCAAAGCTTGGTGCGATGTTAAATGCTGGAGGGGTTATTACATCGCATGTTATGCGTTTTTATGGAATTGGAGAGGCAGAGCTTGAGGTACGCGTCCAAAATATTTTAGATTCGCAAACAAATCCAACTGTTGCTCCACTTGCTGCTGATGGCGAGGTTACATTGCGTGTAACTGCCAAGGCAGAAACGGAGCAAGAAGCACAGCAGCTTATTACCGCAAAGGTAGCAGAAATTCAAGCGCTTGTTGGGGACTATCAATACGGTATAGATGATGATTCTCTTGCCTCTAAAACAGTAGAGATGTTACTAGATAATAAGTTAACGATTTCTGCAGCAGAAAGTTTAACAGCGGGATTATTTCAGTCAGAGCTTGCAGAGATACCAGGTGTAGGGGATGCCCTTGTTGGTGGCGTTGTGACGTATACAGAAGAGGCTAAGATTAATCAGCTCGGTATTTCAAAAGAATTATTAAATACACATGGGATTGTAAGCAGTGAATGTGCAGCGGCTATGGCTAGTGCTGTACGTAAAAAGTTTGATACAGATATAGGTATCGGATTAACAGGTGCAGCAGGTCCTACAGCCCATGATCATCAACCAGTAGGGACGGTTTGGATTGGTATTGCAATTGGCGATGAAGAACCGATAACGTATTTACTTCATTTATCGGGTATGCGTAATACAAATCGACTGCGCGCTACGAAATTTACTTGTCATTATTTAATGCAGCTTTTGGAAGAAAGAGGCTTTAAAAAACGCTAATCAATTATGCCTCGACATAATATAGGTTCATCCCCAAAAGTTGCGGATTACTTTTGTTAAAACGTCTACTATGTAAATAAGTTGATCTTCGTTACGGCTGGGCGACTCCTTGGGGATTAGCGGCTCATCGGACGCCCCCAGGAAGCTCTGCTCTGCGCGAAAGCGCCCAGTTGGAACGGAAATCAACCATACGTTTTGGTGGTGATCCATAATATAGTTGAAAATAGGAATTTGGGTAATGGAAAGTTACCCAAATTTTTATTTTGAAGAAAAACGAATAAATGTTCGCTTTTTTCTTGCGTCTTCTCTCAAAAACAAGTATAGTAGAGATAGAGAAAAACAGTGAACAGTTTTCGAAGGAGGAAAATGAATGAGTGATCGTAAAGCTGCCTTAGAACAGGCGTTAAAACAAATTGAAAAGAATTTTGGCAAAGGTTCCATCATGAAACTTGGCGAAAAGACCGATTTAGAAATCGCTACATCTTCAAGTGGTTCGTTAGCACTTGATGCTGCATTAGGTGTTGGCGGTTATCCACGTGGACGTATTATTGAAGTATACGGCCCTGAATCGTCAGGTAAAACAACGGTTGCTCTTCATGCCATTGCAGAGGTGCAGGCAAATGGTGGACAAGCAGCGTTTATCGATGCTGAGCATGCGTTAGATCCAATTTACGCACAAAAATTAGGCGTCGATATTGATGAGCTTCTATTATCTCAACCAGATACAGGAGAGCAGGCGCTTGAAATCGCAGAAGCATTAGTACGTAGTGGTGCTATTGATATCATCGTTATTGACTCAGTAGCAGCATTGGTTCCGAAAGCGGAAATCGAAGGAGATATGGGTGATTCGCATGTTGGCTTACAAGCGCGTTTAATGTCTCAAGCCTTACGTAAGCTTTCAGGTGCTATCAATAAATCAAAAACGATTGCTATTTTCATAAACCAAATACGTGAAAAAATCGGTGTTATGTTCGGAAACCCAGAAACAACACCTGGTGGACGTGCACTTAAATTCTATAGCTCTGTTCGCTTAGAAGTACGTCGTGCAGAAGCTATTAAACAAGGCAATGACATTATGGGTAACCGTACAAAAATTAAGATTGTGAAAAACAAAGTAGCACCACCATTCCGTACAGCAGAAGTTGATATTATGTACGGTGAAGGAATTTCAAAAGAGGGCGAAACAGTCGATTTAGGTGTTGAACTAGACATCGTTCAAAAGAGCGGTTCTTGGTATGCTTATGGTGATGAGCGCCTAGGTCAAGGTCGTGAAAATGCTAAACAGTATTTAAAAGAAAATCCAGCAGTACTTGACGACATCGCAAATAAAATCCGTGCTTCTTACGGTATTGCATCATCATCTTACACAATTGCTGCGCATGATGACGAGGAAGAAATGGATGAGGAATTAAAGCTTCTTCTTGAAGATGAATAATATAAATGCATTGTTCCCACTCTTATAGTGAGAGCAATGCATTTTTTTATTTACACATACTTGGGAATATGGTTTTATAATAATTGTTAGGATATCCATACATTTGGCTCATCAGCAAAAGTTGTGGAAGACATTTGTTAAAACAAAAAACATCCTGCCGCTGCCGCTTTGCTTTCGCGCAAAAAACATCTTGCCGCTGTCGCTTCGCTTTCGCGCAAAAAACATCTTGCCGCTGCCGCTGTGTTAGCACTACGCTTTCGCACAGAAAACAATTGTTGCTGTCGCTGCGCTTTCGCACAGAAAACAATTGCTGCCCTGACGGCACCTGGAAAGTGCCCTGTCGTAATAGAAATCAACCATATGTTATGGTGGGCTAGTCAGGAACCGCAGTGTTTGTATCAACAAATCGAGGAGGCTTGGCAGTGAGCCGGAGGACAGGAAGAGGTACTGACGGATAGAATTATTAAAGTGACGGAAGCTTCATATTTTTCTATACCGTAACATTTGATGTAGAATCAGGTATATAAAGTTTTCATCAAAAATAATTAGTTGTAAAAATACTTCCTAAGTACTGCTTCTATGTATTAATGTAATAAAATAAGGGTTAGTGTAAAAGTATTAGGGAAATAATTCTTTTAATGGATATGGCTGACTTTTTTTCTTTGGAGGGGCGAACATGTGCCCGACTATCCTTGACAGAGTTTGAGCCTAGCTATACAATTAAATATGTATAATTTCTGAATTATGACTTTAAATAGGCAGTACATTTTATCTTCGTTTAGATGAAGAGAAAGCCTCTGGCGGATGTCACGGATTTTGAAAGGAATGAATATAAGGATGTTGGCCTGAAATCTTCGTATCCTGCGAAAACGGCTAGCTGACCTGCATCTGTAAAAGTGTCACGTTCTATGGCATTACCGAAATGACCAACATCGTGTCGGCCCTCGTGCAGGCCTGAAACAATTCAAAATCCGGAACACAATTATGCCAAGGCGAAATAGATGTATGCGCCGACTGAAACTGTAATACCCAAATAGCAAGAGGAGGTGTTCATATGGATGGAATTACTATCATCTCCGCTTTGCTTGGACTCATCGTTGGTGCCGCTGTTAGCTTAATCTACATGAAAAAAGTGAATGACTCAAAAATCACTGGTGCTAAACATGTCGCTGAAACAATCGTTGAAGAAGGAAAACGAGAAGCGGAGGCATTGAAGAAAGAAGCACTACTTGAAGCCAAAGATGAAACTCACAAATTTCGTACTGAAGCAGAAAATGACATTCGTGAACGTCGTTCAGAACTTCAGAAACAAGAGAACCGTTTATTGCAAAGAGAAGAGAATCTTGATCGCAAAGATGATACTCTAAATAAGAGAGAAGCAAGCTTAGAGCGTAAAGAACAAGCTCTAACCGAAAGACAACAGCATATTGAACAGATGGAAAGCAAAGTGGACGAGCTCGTTGCCGCGCAAAAAGCAGAATTAGAACGAATTTCTGCTTTAACTAGAGATGAAGCAAAAGCTATTATCTTAGGAGAAGTAGAAAAAGAGTTAACAACTGATATTGCTGTGATGACGAAGGAAGCTGAGACACGTGCGAAGGAAGAATCAGATAAAAAAGCACGTGAAATTTTATCACTAGCACTGCAGCGTTTTGCAGCAGATCACGTTGCAGAAACAACAGTATCTGTCGTGAACTTGCCAAATGATGAAATGAAAGGTCGTATTATCGGTCGTGAAGGTCGTAATATCCGAACTTTGGAAACGTTAACAGGTATAGATTTAATTATTGATGATACTCCAGAGGCGGTTATTTTATCAGGCTTTGATCCAATTCGCCGTGAAACGGCGCGACTTGCACTTGAAAAACTTGTACAGGATGGCCGTATTCACCCTGCTCGAATTGAGGAAATGGTGGAAAAAGCTCGTCGTGAAGTGGATGAACAAATCCGTGAAACAGGTGAGCAAACAACATTTGAAATAGGCATTCATAACTTACATCCAGATTTAATGAAGATTTTAGGCCGCATGAAATATCGTACAAGCTATGGACAAAATGTCCTAAAACATTCAATTGAGGTTGCATATTTAGCAGGCTTGCTCGCTGCTGAACTTGGTGAAGATGTAGCATTAGCTCGACGTGCGGGCTTATTACATGATATTGGTAAGGCAATCGACCATGAAGTTGAAGGTAGCCACGTCGAAATCGGTGTGGAATTAGCAACAAAATACAAAGAACATCCGGTCGTTATAAACAGCATTGCTTCTCACCATGGTGATACAGAAGCAACATCTGTTATTGCCGTATTAGTAGCTGCAGCTGATGCGTTATCAGCAGCTCGTCCGGGTGCTCGAAGTGAGACACTTGAAAACTATATCCGTAGACTTGAAAAATTAGAGGAAATTTCCGAAAGCTATGATGGTGTAGAAAAATCCTTTGCGATTCAGGCTGGTCGTGAAATCCGTATAATTGTACAACCTGAAAAAATTGATGACTTGGCTTCACATCGCTTAGCACGAGACATTCGTAAGCGAATTGAAGAAGAACTTGATTATCCAGGTCACATTAAAGTAACGGTTATTCGTGAAACACGTGCCGTAGAGTATGCGAAATAACAGATAATAATAGGGGCTCTGTGAGACTTAGGTCTTGCAGAGCTTTTTTGTCGTCCAAAAATAAATTGAAGGAATCATTGAAAAATTCACTGATCGTAGCATTTTTTTTAAATCATTTCATAAAAATAGATATGGGAAAGCTTTATTATTCAATAAGTTTTATGACAATTGCGATTCAAATAAATATTGATGAGTAATTGAATATAAAAAATAGAAAGCTGTGATACGTTTGATTGATATACACACACATATATTATTCGATATAGATGATGGACCAAAAACAGAAGAAGAATCATTACTGATGTTGAAACAAGCCGTAAAGGAGGGAATAACGGAGATAATATCAACTTCTCATGCCCTCAATCCTCATTTTGATGCTGATTATTCAACAGTACAAACAAAATTAAAGCATTTACGTGAATTAATTGAACAAAATGAAATACCGCTTACGTTACATAGCGGACATGAGATTCGAATAAACGACCAAATGGTGAATTTATTAAATCATAAACAACTACATGTTTTGGCAAATTCAAATTATGTACTTATAGAGTTACCTTCAAATATAGTTCCAACCTACACGAAGGATATGATTATCGCACTAAAGGCATCTGGTTATACACCAATCATTGCGCACCCTGAACGAAATCTTGCAATTGCAAAAAATCCTAGTAAACTTGAGTCACTTATCCGCGAAGGAGCTTTTACTCAAATCACAGCTGGAAGTCTTGCAGGACATTTTGGAAAGGCAATTCAAAAATTATCATTGAATCTTATACGAGCTAACTATGTTCACACATATGGCTCGGATGCACATAATTTAACGACAAGACCATATCATTTTCAAGAGGGACTTTATTATTTGGAAAGGAAAAAGCAATTAGATGCAATTGATATTTTACTAGAAAATAATTATAGGATTATTAACAATCAACCAATTATTATGTTAGAACTAGCGGAGATTAAGAGAGATAAATGGTGGGAAAAAATTATTACTAAATACTGAACTAATAGAAAACGGAATGTAGTACTTGGTTGCATCCAATTTTTAGAAAAAGATGATGGTATTGCCGAAAGGTGCTATATATAATCGATATGCAGTAGCATTTCGTCAAGTTGAACGTATAAAGATGATGCAAGAATTTGAAGGCACATTTTTAAATTATATTGTCCATTTAATGCGCATAAAGGAACCGATATTGTGAGTGAAGTTTATTTGAAACAGGTATTTATTTGCCCACTGATTGGAAAATAGCAGTAGCAAAACTAAAACGCGTGATTAGAATTATTTTAGAGATTATGTAGATCCACTTATAAATATCAGAATTTTTAAATTGTTTATTCATATCGATTTTGACATTAGAAATATTACGTGTTTGAAATATCAACCAAAATTATTTTATATGATTTTTATTTCTTTCTATGCTAGTAAGGTTCTGCATGTTTTTATGATGATATATGTATGTATAGAAGAGAGTAAAGAAGGTGTGATGTGAGTGTAATGGAAAAAATAATCGTTCTGGAACGCTTTAAAGCTTGGCAAGCGGCAAATGTCCCCGATTATTTACGCAAGGATCTACAAAGTATTGAGGAAGATAGTAAAGAAATAGAGGAACGCTTTTATCAGTATATACAATTTGGTACTGGTGGGGTGCGTGGGTTACTAGGTGCTGGAACAAATCGTATGAATGTGTATACAATTCGTCGTGTGGCGTACGGTCTTGCTCGTTATGTTACGTCGTTTGGTGAGGAAGCGAAGCGGCGGGGGGTGGCAATTGCCTATGATACACGTCATTTTTCATATGAGTTTGCTCTTGAAACAGCATGTGTACTAGGTGCGCTAGGTGTACGAAGTTTTGTTTTTAGTGAATCTCGTCCAACGCCGGAACTGTCGTTTGCAGTACGCCATTTAGGGACAGTGGCAGGGGTTGTCATTACAGCGAGTCATAATCCAAAGACTTATAATGGCTTTAAAGTATACGGTGAAGACGGAGCGCAGCTTACATCGGCAGGTGCAAATGCGATTGTGTCTTATATGCATGAAATTGAAGATTTGTTTGCTGTTGAGTTGATAAATTTTGAACAGCTACAATTGGATGGAATAAGTACGTTTATGTTAGATGAAATCGATGAAGCTTATAGTGCGTGCTTGTCTTATTTGCAGGAGCGAAGTGATGTGGAAGTAGCGAAAGATTTGAGTATTGTGTACACGCCTTTACATGGTGCGGGCTTAGTACCGGTAATGCAAGGACTGTCGGCTTTGGGCTTTAGTGAGGTAACTGTAGTAACTGAGCAGGCAGCGCAGGACGGAGCGTTTCCGACAGTGAGTTATCCTAATCCTGAGGACGTGGAGGCATTTAAACTAGCGATGATGCTAGGGCAAGAGAAAGAAGCTGAAATACTATTAGCTACAGATCCAGATGCAGATCGACTAGGTGTGGCTGTCCGTGATGGGGATGACTATAAATTATTAACAGGGAATCAGCTTGGTGCATTGTTGTTACAGTATATTTTGCAGGCGAAATCTGAAAAAGGTACGCTTACGCCAAATAGCGTGATGTTGAAAACAATTGTCACATCGGAGCTGGGCGCGGCTGTGGCGAAGGCATTTGGTGTAGCAACAGTAAATACGTTAACTGGCTTTAAATATATCGCTGAAAAAATTGAGCAATTTGAACAAACAGGAGACCATTCATTTGTTTTTGGATATGAGGAGAGTTACGGTTATTTAATCCAAAAATTTGTACGGGATAAGGATGCGGTGCAAGTGGCACTTGTCACAGCAGAAATGGCGGGTTATTATGCCAAGCAAGGCAAGACATTGTTGCATGCGCTGGACGATTTATACGAGCAGTTCGGTTATTACAAGGAAGCGCTTGAGTCACATGTGTTTGAGGGGCAAGCTGGGCGAAAGCAGATGAAGGGAATTTTAGAAAACTTCCGAGCAAATGTACCGCTTACGCTTGCCGGTGTTGAAGTTGTACGTGTGGAAGATTATTTAAGTGGGGAAGCAAAACTTGCGGACGGCTCAATTGAAGTATTAAAGTTACCAAAAGAAAATGTGCTGAAGTATATGTTAGCAGACGGTTCCTGGGTAGCTATTCGTCCTTCTGGCACAGAACCTAAATGCAAATTTTACTTTGGAGTAGTAGGGAAAAATCATGATGTAGCAGCCGATAAACTACTACAGCTTCAACAGGCATTTAATCAATAAATAGAGGTATTTTTATAGATATTATTTGATGAAAGTGGTTCTTCCGAAAAATGGAAGTATTGATTTTTTGAAAATAATCATAAATATGTTGCAAGTCATTTTTATTATTAGTTGGTTGAAGTAAATTCACTAATGAAAAAATGATAGGCTCATAATTATGAGGAAAGGTTTTAGAATAAACTGAGGAGTACAATAATATAATCAAAAGTGAAGAGAAGGAAAAAATCTCTGAATCCGATTCTATTAATGATAGCTTTTTGAAAATGAATGGCACAGTAGCGACATATTTTTTTGAACATATACTAACAGGGTATTCGGATAAGGGGTGAAGATCATTGGAGACAACACTTACTTTACAAGACTTATTGACAACAATTCGAAAACGTTGGTTCCTTGTTTTAAGCTGTACAGTTATTGCAAGTGCTGCAGCTGCAATCATTAGCTACTATTTATTAACACCAATCTATCAAGCAGAAACGCAAATATTAGTAAATCAAAAAAGATCTAATATCGAACAATATCAATGGGCACAAAATAACGAAACAGATTTACGATTAATAAATACGTATAATGTCATCATTAAAAGCCCTGTAATATTATCGAAAGTCATAGAAAAACTTGAGTTAGATAAAACATCAGATAGTTTAGCGGAACAAATTACAGTATCTAGTGCAAATAACTCACAAGTTGTAAATATTATAGTTAAGGACAAACAAGCATCTAAGGCCGTGAAAATTTCGAATACGTTGGCAGATGTCTTTAAAAAGGAAATCCCTATATTAATGAATGTTGATAATATAGAAATTTTATCAGTGGCTAATCTAATAGATAATCCTAAACCAGTAAAACCAAATAAGCTACTAAATATTATCAGTGCAACTGTTGGTGGTTTAATGGTGGGAATCATTTTTGCTTTTTTACTAGAGTTTTTGGATACAAGGTTTAAATCCGAGCATGAAATAGAAGAAATATTAAATTTACCAATTATTGGTTTGGTTGGAGTAATCGCTCTGGAAAAAGAAACGAATAAATCTATGAAATCACGTAGAGTGAGGAGGAACTAACCATATTTGGTTTGAAAAAAAGTAAAAAAATAAAAACTATAATGGCACGTAAACTAGTGACAGATTCAAAATCAATCATATCTGAACAATTCCGAACGATACGTACAAATATTCGATTTTCTTTGCCAGATCAAGAAAAAAAATCACTACTCGTTACTTCATCTATACCGGGGGAAGGTAAATCCACAAATGCTGCAAATCTCGGTGTTGTTTTTGCTCAAGAAGGTAAAAGAGTTATCATCATAGATGCCGATATGCGTAAACCAACTTTACACCATACATTTAGTACTTTAAATACCAATGGATTGTCAGATGTGTTAACAAGGCAGGAGATTTACTTTAATGTTATTCAAAAAACATCAGTGGAAGAGTTAAGTATTATCCCAAGCGGACCACTTCCACCAAATCCGGTTGACCTACTATCATCGAAGACAATGGAAATACTTATGCATGATTTAAAGAAGGATTATGACATCATTATTTTAGATGCACCTCCATTATTATCAGTATCAGATGCGCAAATTTTGTCTAATAAATGTGATGGTACTATATTAGTTGTGAATATGGATTTAGTACAAAAAGTAGATGTTTTAAAAGCGAAGGCTGCACTTGTTTCTTCAAAAGCGCAAATTTTGGGCGTTGTTCTAAATAATATTAAAACACCTAAGAACCATTATTATTATTGATCATATCGTTCATAGAAAGAAGGCGTTGATGCGAAATAGAGGACTTTTATGCATTAACAACTTATTCAATCATACGAAATGAGGTCATACTGTGAGTAAGCAATTTTTGCATACGAACATTCTAAATTATGACTTAGCTACTATTGATTGGTCATATTATACAAAAAGTGTAGAAGAAATCCACCGATATTTAGAACTGGCAGAGGATGTTCCGACTGGTTGGCTTCATGCGCCGCTTGAAGCTTATGATGAATTATTTGTTCATATTGAAAAGACAGCGCATGAAATTCGTAGTTTTGCAGATGTACTTATTGTCATTGGAGTGGGTGGCTCTTTTCTAGGTGCCCGTGCTGTGCAAGATGCCCTGACACCTTATTTTGGTGCACATCATGATGGAATTGAAGTGATCTATGTAGGGCAAAATATGAGTGGAGCTTATATTAAGCAATTACTGGAGAATATTGAGAATAAGAGTGTATACGTGAATGTTGTGTCAAAATCTGGAGGAACTATGGAACCAGCACTGGCGTTTCGAGTTTTACGTCAGTATATGGAATTACATTATGGGGAAAAAGCAGCTGAACGTATTATCGTCACGACAGACGCCAAAAGAGGACTATTAAAGAAAATAGCTGATGCTTCGGGCTATCGACAATTTGTTATACCTTCAAACATAGGTGGTCGTTTTTCGGTATTAACTGCTGCTGGTCTTTTGCCTATGGCAGTTGCAGGGGTTGATATTTATAACTTAATGTCTGGAGCGAAGGTAGCGGCATTAGAGTTTAAAGAATCAAGACTTGAGTATAATGAGGCGTACCGATATGCGGTGTTACGTCATGCATTATATGAACAAGGATACAAAATTGAATTGCTTGCTTCATTTGAACCGGCCTTAAATAAGTTTCATGAATGGTGGAAGCAACTGTTTGGTGAGAGTGAAGGTAAAGACAGAAAAGGTCTTTATCCCTCTACAGTAAATTTTTCAACAGATTTGCATGCTATTGGCCAATTTATACAGGAGGGTAGCCCAATTTTGTTTGAAACATTACTTCACTTTCATGAAATTGATGATGATTTGGCAGTACCCTATGATGCACGCAATGAGGATGGACTAAACTATTTAACGAATCGAACATTTAATGAAATAAACGCTATTTCTAAAGAAGGCACAGCACGTGCTCATTCGGAAGGTAATGTCCCGGTTATACAGCTGGAATTACCAAAGCTAGATGCTTATCATATTGGCTTTCTAATTTATTTTTTTATGAAGGCATGTACAATGAGCGCATATTTACTAGGTGTCAACCCATTTGATCAGCCCGGTGTAGAAACATATAAGCGTAAAATGATGGAACTTTTGCAAGAACATAAAGCGTCAAAATATAGTGAGTATTAGATTTATATTAAAATATACAAAACTTCTTATTGTGAAGATGCCCTAAAAGTATTTTATGACTTTTAGGGTATTTTTGTAAAAATATATTCTTTTTATAAAATATTGGCTTTTCGCCAAAACGTGTGGTTGATTTCCGTTCCGATTGGGCGCTTTCCTGGGGGCGTCCGATGAGCCGCTTCACTCGCGATGCTCGCTCCAGGGTCTCATCTGTGACGCTAATCCCCAAGGAGTCGCCCAGTCTTCACTTCAATCAACTAATATACAGGGCATATTTTTTTAAAAATGTCATCCACAACTTTTGGTGATGAACCAAAATATTCTAAAAAGTTAATAAGTTCACTATTAATATCTGATAGTGTTCGTTTACAGATTTACACATTAGTATATAGGTGAATGTGATTGGATATTATACCCTTTTTAATTAGAGTATAAATTTGTTATTTTTTCTATATTTCCGGTAGAAAGGAATATAGATATTGTTCGAGCATATATATGCAATTATAACAATGTGCTTTATCGAATAAAATGAAATGACCAATGTTATAAAGTAAGTAGCATTAAGATTAATTCTAATATATATAACAAATATTTGATTCATCATCAAAAGTCGGGACTTTCAATTTAATAAATAAAGTACTTGTTAAATAGAGTGAAGGTTGGGCGAGTGAAGCTGACTGAATTCGATTTTCGCTACAGATCAAAGCTTCTTGGGGGCAGAGTCCGACGGCGAGACCCTGGACTGAGCTTGCAAGGGAAGCAGCTCCTCGGAAAGTGTTCAACTGGAACAAAAATTAAACCCAAGTTACGGTGATGAATCTATATAGGTTAATAATTTGTAATAAAGTACAACGAGGGGAAATTGTGTTGAATGTATTTATCTGGACATTGCAATAACTACTTAACTTATTTAGACATATGGATCAGTGAGCCATGTGAGCTAAAAGTAGGGGTGGTTTAATGATGGAGAAAAAGAAAAATGTATTATTTTTGTGCCAGTATTTTTATCCTGAATATATTTCGTCGGCTACACTTCCTTTTAACACTGCAGTGGCTCTTAGTAAGGCTGGTTTTACTGTCAGTGCATTGTCTGGGTATCCGAAAGAGTACAACTTAGCAAATAATGTCCCGCTGCAAGAAACCTATGAAAATATTAAGATAAGTAGACTAAAATATATCCAACTTAAACGTAGTAATTTCATCGGACGATTAATTAATTATTTTTCTTTTACATTTTCTGTAGCCTTACGTTTTAGACAATTGAGAAAGTATGAGGCAATAATCGTTTACTCAAATCCACCAATATTACCGTTAATAGCAGCTCTGGCTAATAAGTTTTTTAACACAAAAGTAGTGTTTGTAAGCTACGATGTATACCCAGAAATAGCTTACTTTACAAACACTATTTCCGAAGATAGTGTAATTAGCAAAATGATGAAAAAAGTAAATAAATGTATTTTTAAACATGTTAATACAGTTGTTGCTTTATCGAATGAAATGAAAGACTATCTATTAAAACATAGAATAGCATTAAAAAAACACCAAATTGAAGTAATCCCTAATTGGTGCGAGGATAAAGCATTCTCTAATGCCACTAAAGCATCTGAAAATAAACTATTAGAATCCATAAAAACAGATGAAAATCTAGTCGTATCTTATTTTGGCAATATGGGAATATGTCAAGATTTGGATCCGATATTGGAGGCAATCCGTCAATTAAAAAATGATAAGAACGTTCAATTTCTTTTTGCAGGACATGGAAATAAAATGGATAAATTAAAAGAGATTATAGAAACAGAGAATTTGAATCACGCACGTGTTTTTGATTTTTTACATGGACATGATTTTCAAAAGGCTCTTAGTATCAGCGATTGTTTCATTGTAAGTTTATCAGATGGATTGACTGGCCTAGCCGTACCAAGTAAAACCTATAGCTATATGATGGCTAGTAAACCAGTAATCGCAATTATAGGAGCAAATTCTGATATAGCTAGAGATTTAATAGATCATAATGCAGGATACGCTATGCAAGCAAAGGATAGCTCCAGACTAGTAATTATTATTAAAGAACTCCTTGATGATAGAGTGAAGCGTGAAAATATGGGAGAGAATTGTAGGAAGTTATTTCTTGAGAAATACACGATGGAAAAATGTACTCGAAAATATGTGAATCTTATGCATAAAATACTGGGGGAACAATAATATGTTTAAAGACAAAATATTATTAATAACTGGCGGTACGGGTTCATTTGGAAATGCAGTTATGAAGAGATTTTTAAATACCGATATAAAAGAAATTCGCATTTTTTCAAGAGATGAGAAAAAACAAGATGATATGAGAAAAGTTTACAAAAATGAAAAATTGAAATTTTATATAGGCGATGTAAGGGATGTATCGAGTTTGAAAAATGCTATGCACGGTGTAGATTACATTTTCCACGCTGCTGCGCTAAAACAAGTTCCATCCTGTGAGTTCTTTCCATTAGAAGCAGTGAAAACTAATGTAATTGGAACAGATAATGTTCTGACTGTGGCAATTGAAAGTGGTGTAAAAAAGGTAATTTGTTTATCTACGGATAAAGCCGCTTATCCGATTAATGCAATGGGCATTTCAAAAGCAATGATGGAAAAGGTAATTATTGCAAAAGCAAAAACAGTTGATCCAAAACGAACATTAATATGTGGTACTCGCTATGGAAATGTGATGGCTTCACGCGGTTCTGTTATCCCATTATTTATTGACCAAATTAAAAATGGACAATCACTAACAATCACAGATCCTGCCATGACTAGATTTTTAATGAGTCTTGAAGAAGCAGTTGAATTAGTATTATTTGCATTTGAACATGCGGAGGCAGGAGATATTATGGTGCAGAAATCGCCTGCATCAACTGTGTTGGATTTAGCACATGCCATCAGGGAGTTATTCAATGCGGATAATAACATAGATATTATTGGTACTCGTCATGGTGAAAAACTATATGAAACTTTGCTTACTAGAGAGGAAAATGTGGTTGCACAAGATTTAGGAGTATTTTACCGTGTGCCTGCTGATAAAAGGGACTTAAATTACGAAAAATACTTCTTAGAGGGTGATCAAAAATTATCCATACAAGAGGAGTACAATTCTCACAACACAGAAATGTTAAATATTCAGCAAATAAAAGAAAGGTTATTAAAGCTTGATTATATTCAAGAAGAATTGAAAGGTTGGGTCTATGATGAAAATACTAGTGACCGGTTCAAAGGGGTTTATCGGCAAGAATCTCATAGCAAAGCTTAGAAACCAAAATTATACTGATATTCTGGAATATAATAGAGAAACAAACGTAGATTTGTTAGATGAATATTGTAAAGAGGCGGATTTTATTTTCCATCTTGCTGGAGTAAGTCGACCGAAAGATCAGTCTGATTTCATGGATGTGAACTATGGCTTTACTTCTATTCTTCTTGATACATTAAAGAAATACCAAAATACTTGCCCTGTTATGCTAGCATCATCTACTCAAGCAGAACAAAATAATCCTTATGGTATTAGTAAAAAGGCTGGGGAGGACTTGCTTTTCGAATACAGTAAAAAAACAGGTGCGAAAATTTTAGTCTATCGTTTGCCTAACGTATTTGGTAAATGGAGTAAGCCAAACTACAACAGTGCTGTAGCAACATTTTGTCATAATATTGCACATGATTTACCTATAAAAGTAAGTGATCCTAGCCATGAAATGAAGCTAGTTTACATCGATGATGTTGTGGAAGAATTGCTTGAAGCCTTGAATGGGAATGAGAACTCAATCCAAGGCTATTGCCAAATTCCAGTTGTCCATAAGACGACACTAGGGGAAATTGTAGAATTGATTTATTCCTTCAAAAAAAGTAGAGAAGAACGCTCTATTCCTAATATGTCCCACACGTTTACAAAAAAATTATACAGTACATTTTTAAGTTTCCTAAGAGAAAATCAATTTAGTTATGATCTTAAGATGAATGTAGATTTAAGAGGATCATTTACGGAATTTATTAAGACGCCTGATAGAGGCCAATTATCAGTAAATATTTCAAAACCAGGTATAACAAAAGGTAACCACTGGCATCATTCAAAAAATGAAAAATTTTTAGTTGTAAGTGGTCAAGGTGTGATTCGATTTAGAAATATTAATTCGAATGAAGTAGTGGAGTACTTTGTCAGTGGCGATAAATTGGAAGTGGTTGATATTCCAGTGGGATATACACACAACATTGAAAATTTAGGTGACACAGATATGGTAACAATCATGTGGGTGAATGAAATATTTGATCCTGAAAAACCAGATACAAATTATTTGGAGGTATAAGGTGAAGAAGCTAAAGGTAATGACTGTTGTAGGTACTCGCCCAGAAATTATTAGACTATCTGCTGTCATAAATAAATTAGAAAAATCAAATGTTATCGAACATGTATTAGTCCATACTGGTCAAAATTATGATTATGAGTTAAATGAAGTGTTTTTTAGAGAGTTCAATTTAAAGACACCGGATTATTTTTTAAATGCAGCTACTGGAACTGCTATTGAAACAATAGGAAATATTCTAGTGAAAATTGATCCTATTTTAGAGGAAATTCAACCAGATGCATTTTTGGTGTTAGGTGATACAAACAGCTGCTTATGTGCGATTGCAGCGAAGAAAAGACATATTCCTATATTTCATATGGAAGCGGGAAATAGATGTTTTGACCAAAGGGTACCAGAAGAAACAAATAGAAAAATTGTCGATCATATTTCAGATGTTAACTTAACGTACAGTGACATTGCAAGAGAATATTTATTAAGGGAAGGGCTACCAGCAGATCGAATTATTAAGACGGGGAGTCCGATGTTAGAAGTACTCAATTCAAGAAAAGCGGATATAGAGAAATCAGATGTAGTAGCAAGGCTAAATCTTAAAGAAGTAAATTATTTTGTAGTATCGGCACACCGAGAGGAAAATATTAATTCAGAAACAAATTTTTTAGATTTAGTAGATAGCTTAAATGCTATTGCAGAAATGTATCAGATGCCTGTCATAGTTAGTACACATCCTAGAACTTTGAAGATGATTCATGCGAAGGAGATAGAGTTTAATCCTTTAGTAAAAATAATAAAGCCTTTGGGATTTAATGACTATGTAAAACTTCAAATAGATGCAAAGGCCGTATTAAGTGATAGTGGAACGATAAGTGAGGAATCTTCCATTCTTGGATTTAGAGCGCTTAATATTAGACAGGCACATGAAAGACCCGAAGCAATGGAAGAGGCTACGGTCATGATGGTAGGGCTGAAGAAAGAGAGAGTTTTACAAGGGTTAGAGATTTTAAAGACACAAGAGAATTACGATTTAAAAAGAGTTGTAGATTATAATATGCCAAATGTGTCAGATAAAGTGCTTAGAATTATTTTGTCGTATACAGATTATGTAAATCGTGTGGTTTTTGGAGAGAATCAAAATGACTAATTTAAAAAATGGATTAGACATATTATTAATTTCTCCCTTACCTTCACCAGCAGGAGGAATAGCAACTTGGACAGAGATGTATTTAAAAAGCGAACGTATAAGAAAACAAAATGTAAAAGTTATTAATACTTCCGTTAGAGGAGATAGAATTTATAGCTTTAATAATAAGAAAATGCTAGAAGAAATAAAGAGGAATGTTTCGATTTATATTAATCTAATTAAAACTTTGAAAAAGAACAAATTCGATGTTGTTCATTTAAACACTTCTTGTTCTACAACTGGTATGATCAGAGATTTATTGTGTGCGAGAAAGATTAAGAAAAATGGTTACAAGTTGATATTACAATGTCACTGTAATATACCAAGTATGTTAAATAGTAAATTTTCAACTTGGATTTTTAAAGAACTTATTAACCATACTGATACGATTCTTGTTTTAAATTCCGATTCAAATCAGTATGTTAAGAAAGTATTAAAAAGAGAAAGTTTTATTGTTTCAAATTTTATTGACTATAAGGATATAAATCACTCAGGCTTAAAGTATATATCTGATGAAATAAAAACAATAATTTTTGTAGGTCATGTGAATCGATCGAAGGGGTGTAATGAAATTATTGAGGTATCTCAAATCTTCCCTAATATAAACTTTCGTCTAATAGGTAATATAAGTGATGATTACAAAAATATCGATGTTCCTGAAAATGTTAAATTAATTGGAGAAGTTTCTAAAGATAACGTATTAATAGAAATGAAAAATGCTGATATATTACTGTTTCCTTCTCATACGGAGGGATTTCCCCTTGTTGTTTTAGAAGCTATGGCTTGCGGTTTACCGGTTATCGGCACATCAGTTGGCGCTATTCCTGAAATGATTGAACAAAAAGGCGGAGTTTTATTTGATGTTGGAGATGTACCTGCAATAATTAGGGCTGTTAATGAGATTCAAGATCCCTCGATCAGAAGACAAATATCTAAATGGAATCAAAATAAAATTAAAAGCTGCTATTCAACTGAAGTTATTATAAAAAAAATTTGTGATATATATGAGGGGTTATAAATGAGGAAACGAGTATTAATTGTAGTTCCGACTCTTGGAATTGGAGGCGGTGAAAAGCTTGCGATTGATATTGTTTTAAATTTAGATGTACAAAAGTACGAAGTGTTATTACTATCTCTATTTCCTAAAATGGGAACGGAATTTGAAAGTATCATAAAAAAGAATAATATTAATATTCAATTTTTGAATAAAAAACTGGGTTTTGATCCGAAAGTTATTTTTGCATTTGCGAATGTAGTAAGAAAATACAAGCCCCATACTATACACACACATCTAAATGTTGTTCCATATGTTTTACCAGCTACTATTCTTTATGGTATTAAAAATAGGTTCCACACTGTTCATAGTGTTGCAAGTAGGGAGTCAACAGGATTTCTAAAAAAAATAATGAAAATTACTTATCGTTTTTTTTCATTTACTCCTGTAGCGATATGTGATTTTGTAAAAACAACTATATGTGAAGAATATGACTTGCCAGATGAGAAAGTACCTTGTATCTATAACGGAGTAAACACAGAAATATTTAAAAAATTAGAGAGAAAGCAAAATGCAAATTATATTAACTTTATTACCACTGGTAGAATGCAACATGTAAAAAATCATAATCTTATGATTAACGCATTTTCAGATGTTGCAAAAAAGTATGATAATGTAATGTTAACCATTTTAGGGGATGGGGAACTTCGATTAGATATTGAAAAACAAATTAAAGAACTAGGTCTAGAAGAAAAAGTAATTTTAAAAGGTATTGTAAGTAATGTAGCAGAGGAACTTAACCAAGCAGATGTATATATAATGACTTCAAATTATGAAGGATTACCTTTATCTGTACTCGAGGCTATGGCCAGTGGTTTGCCTATAGTAACAACTAAAGCAGGTGGGGTTATAGACATAGTAAAGCAAAATCAAAATGGATTATTAGTTGATGTTGGGAATCGAGAACAGCTTACAAAAGAAATGTCAAAGTTGGTTGAGAATGTATTGTTAAGGCAGCGTTTCGGTGAAGTTTCTTTTAATATGTCGAAGCAATACGATATACAAAAATGTGTAAAAAAGTATGAAAGTTTGTACTTAAGTAGCAAGGATAATAGATTATGTTGGTATTGAATATAATATTTGCATTATATATTTTTATTATTGTTTTAATACACCAAATTGGCTTCTTAATTAATATAAAAGTAAATAAAAAAATGTATATGTTTATTTTAATCTATTTTGGAATTGCATATGCTTTTCTAGCATCACAAATAAAACCTCCTCCTCTGTGGGATCTGTTTCATCATTACAATGAAATAGATAGAATGAGAAGTGGTGGTATAAACTATGCTCTTACACAAGGAAGATACAAGGAACTTTTCATAATTAATTTTATTTACTATATTGTGTCTTTATTCGATTACAATAATTTACTAGTATTTTTCACTATATTGATTGAGTATATGATATTCACGTATATTACATGTGATTTGAAAGAAAAATTTGATCGCGAAAGAAATACGATTGCTTTTTCAATTAACTTTTTTTTATTCTTTGCCTTGATTAACATAGTGTTGTCAATATCCGGTATTAGAAATGTCTTTGCTTTTAGTATAGCCTCTCTGGCAGTATACATGGATCTATTCAAACAGAGAAAAGGTATTTTAAAGTTTTCACTCTATATACTTCCAATTTTTATTCACCCATCTACAATTATTGTGCTTATTGCCCGAATATTTGTTTTTACTCCGAAAATGTATAAATTAGCCCCCTTGTTAATAATATGGGGAATGTTTGCTAATTATATATCAAAATTATTAGAATCATCTTCAATTGGAGCATTAAAAACTGCAGGATACTTATTAAAATTATATGGAGAAATTAGTTATATTACTGATAATCGTGTTGTTATTGTTAACGTCATATTTGTTTCGATAATTATGATAGCTTGTTTTTATATTTTAAAGAAAAAACACTTAAATTATACTAATGGCCAACTGCGCTATATTACTTTTATCATAATTTACTTATTTGTAGCCCTTGGTTCTTTGCAAAATGTATTAATTTTTAATCGTATGTTATATGGATTAGCTTTTTTAATATTACCTTTAATTCATATTATTCTACAAAGTCTTTCAACAAAGATAAGAACTCTTTTTGTTATTATATGTATTGTTTTCTCTACAGGAATGATCATGTATCAAGGACTTGAATTATTTTATGCAATTACTTATTACAACTAAAATATATTTTAGATGAATTTATACACTACTGTTTTATTAGAGGCAACTAAAAAAGTGGATTTCTCATAAAACTTCTAACAAAAGTTTGCACCTGACCCTTCCCTTTCCTCGGGTGAGTGTCGGTCCTATTCCTACACTTCGTGCGGTGTCTCTCTTAGCCCGCATTCACATGTTCCCGTAGCTACCCTTTCGCTCAAAAAACATCTTCCGCTGCAATAATTCCTTTTAACAAAAGTAAAGCATTAGCAAATAATTGCTAAAAAAATATTTATATATTGAACAAAAAGTTCAAATGAATAAGAAATACTGTGGACATTCGCGCCTAGCAAATTTTTTCTAAGACGAAAGCGCAGTAGCAAAAGCATGAGTGCAATGCAACGTCTGTTATTTGTGGCCAGCTCGAATGTATAGATAACAGCATGCAGGATTCTTAAGTTCAACTTGCATATTTTATATTTTTTCAGTAGCCTCGTTCTATTTAGGGGGGAATATATTGGTTAAAGTTAGTGTTATTGTCCCAATTTATAATTCAGAAATATACTTACGTCGAAGTATAGAGAGCATACAAAATCAGACATTAGAAGATATTCAAATAATATTAGTGAATGATGGATCGACGGATAATAGTTTGTCTATTTGTAAAGAATATCAAAAAAATGATATTCGAATAGAGATTGTTGATAAACCTAATGGCGGAGTATCTTCATCTAGAAATGCTGGAATTGAGATTGCAAAAGGTGAATATATAGGCTTTATTGATCCAGATGATTGGATAGAACGCGGGATGTATACAAATTTATATGAACAAGTTAAATCTTCGGGTGCTGAAGTGTGTATAGGAAACTATTTAGTTGAAAATAAGGGGAAAGTTACTCCAGATTTATTAAATATCAAACAAAACTTATTAGTAGGAGAAGAAATAGTCCATCTCATTATCGCCAATATGATAGGGAGTTCTAATTTAAATAGTAATGCATCTACGATTATGGGAAGCGTTTGTCGCCTAATAATAAAAAGAGATTTTATCAGTTATTATAATTTTAAGTTTGAATTAGGAATTCCTTTAATGGAAGATCTCATATTTTGTGTCCAAGTATTATTAAAAAGCAAAAAAGTTAGTATAAATAAAGGTTTGTATTATCACTATATGATTAATTCGAATTCTGCAACTTCATCCTATAGGGTGGGTATGATAAATATACAACATGAGGTATATCAAATTTTAAAAAAATTATTACAGAATGAAATTAAGATAGATTCTATTGTCGAACAAAGGCTGCAGAATAGATATGTTAGCATGTATATCCTTTCAATAGCAAATGAAGTTCGAAGAGAAAATGTTAAAGGATATTCAGAGAAAATACTAAATATAAAAAATTTGTGTAAAGATAAAAGATTAAAAGCTATTCTGAAAAAAGTAGATATGAAAGGGTATACATTAAGGAAAAAGTTTGTTTTAACTGCATTAAAATATGAACTTGGTTTACTTTTATATATTTATTACAAATTTTTGTTGAAATTAGAACGTAGATAAAAAAGGGAGAATATCATATTGCTAGAGATTGGCGAAAGGGTGTATCCAAATGGATAATATTTTAGTTAGTGTTAGCTGTATAACCTATAATCATGAAAAATATATAGCAGATGCAATTGACAGTTTTTTAATGCAAAAAACAACTTTTAATATTGAAATATTAATTCATGAGGATGCATCTACAGATAACACAGCAAAAATAATTAGAGAATATGAAAAAAAATACCCTGATTTGATAAAACCTATCTACCAAAGTGAAAACCAATATTCAAAAGGAGTGGCCGTAGATTCTCTTAATGTTGAAAGAGCAAAAGGAAAATATATTGCGATATGTGAAGGTGACGATTACTGGACAGATCCATATAAATTGCAAAAACAGGTAGACTATATGGATAATCATCCTGAATGTAGTTTGTGCGTTCACGGGGGGTATGTGGTGTCAGCAACAGAAAAAAAAATATTAATGTACAACAGACCTAATAAAGGAAATAAAGTCTTTACAGTTTCTGAAGTAATAGAAGGCGGTGGATCTCTTTTCTTAACAAATTCCATGCTGTATCCAACGGAATTTAGAACTAATAGGCCAGCTTTCTTAGAAAATGCCCCTGTTGGTGATTATCCTTTAGTTATCAATTTATCTTTACTTGGTACAGTATATTATATCGATGAAATTATGTCAGCATATCGAGTAGGAGACGAAGGTTCTTGGACGGCCAAAAATTTTTCAAACATTGAAAAAAAGAAAAAACACTACAATGAAATGGCAGATATGCTAGAAGAAATAAATCATTATACAAATAAACAATATGATGAAGTAATAAAAAGAACAAAAAAACGGTCTCAACTATTTCTATTATTGGAAAAGGGTAATTATAAAGAAGCAAAAACAGGGGAATTTAAAGAGTTATATTTAGAACTAGGATTAAAAATGAAGATTGCTTTATTCATAGAAAATTATAGTCCGAGTATTTTTAAATTTCTTAAAACTGTAAAAGGGAAATTTGTTTAATGGACAATGACATAACAAAATCAAAAGTCCTTTCTTCTCTTTTGTGGAAAATGATGGAGAGGGGGGGATCGCAGAGCTTTCAATTAATAATAATGATAGTGGTAGCTCGTTTGCTACTACCTAAAGACTTTGGATTAATTGCACTAGTAGCAATTTTTATTTCGTTAGCTAATGTATTAATTCAAAGTGGATTTAATACAGCTTTAATTCAGAAGAAAAATGCTGATGAAGTTGACTTTTCTTCTGTTTTTTTCTTGAACCTATTTGTTGCTAGTATTTTATATGTAGTACTTTTCTTTTCTGCGCCTATTATTGCCGTTTTCTTTGAAGAAACACAGATAACACTTATTTTAAGAATTTTATCGATAACTTTATTTTTTGGTGCTATTAATTCAATTCAGAACGCGAACATTGCTCGAAATATGGAATTTAAGAAATTATTTTTTAGCAGTTTAGGGGCAGTCTTAGTATCGGGGATTTTCGGTATAACAATGGCATATAATGGTTTTGGTGTATGGGCTTTGATTGTGCAGCAATTAACAAGCCAATTTTTGGTTATAGTTATTTTATGGTTTACAGACAAATGGAGACCAAAATTACTTTTTTCAATGGAAAGAATAATAGGATTATTTTCATTTGGATGGAAGTTATTAATATCTTCGTTGATTGATACTATTTATACGAATATAAGTGGACTTTTAATAGGTAAATTGTTTAGTCCAATATTATTGGGCTTTTATAGTAGAGGAGAACAGTTTCCAGGTTTCATTGTAAGTAATATAAACGGATCCATACAATCAGTCATGCTTCCTACATTGGCAGCTCATCAAGAAAATGGGGAAAGGGTAAAGGAAATGGTGAGAAGAGTCATTGTTACGAGCTCATTTATTGTATTTCCGATGATGATAGGTCTAGCTGTTATCGCTGAACCGTTAGTAAAGATTTTGTTAACAGAAAAATGGTTACCTGCTGTTCCATTTTTACAAATATTTTGTGCTGTTTATGCCCTATGGCCAATCCATGCAGCTAATTTACAGGCAATTAACGCTTTAGGTCGTAGTGATATTTTTTTGAAGCTAGAAATAATAAAAAAATTACTCGGATTAAATATTTTAATAATTAGTATACCATTAGGTGTCCATGCAATCGCTATAGGTTCATTTGTACTTGGCATAATATCTTCGTTGCTTAATGCTTATCCGAACTTAATATTACTTAATTATAGTGTGAAAGAGCAGTGGAACGATATTATGCCATCTTTATTAATAGCAGTAATAATGGGTGCTATTGTATTTTGCATTCAATGGCTTGGCTTATCAGACGGGGTAACAATCTGTATCCAAATCTTGACGGGCATTATGATATATATTGGGTTAGCAAAAACATTTAGATTAGAATGTTTTATTTATTTAGTTACGACGATGAAAGAAATTTTTAAAAAGAATAAGAAAGTCCCAACTGAAGAGGTTTACTAATCAAGTTTTATAAGTAAGCTCCATATACAATCCACCTACTAACGTGTTTTCTGCTGTGTGATCATCACAGTAATACCATTTTTTTATGAGTCGTTTTAACATTTCAACGGATTATTATTCATATGTTTATTTAAGAAGAAGTAAAAAATAATCATTAAAAGGGTACGGTGAATAGATACAATGAATAAACCTTTGAAGAATGGCGAAAAGTTAGTAATTGTAGGGGCTGGCGAATTTGCAGAAATAGCATATGAATATTTTACTTACGATTCTCCATATGAAATAGTAGCTTTTGCTGCTGAGAAAGACTATATAAAAAATGACAAGCTTTATGATTTACCAGTTGTCCCTTTTGAAGAGGTGCATCAAATTTATCCAGTAACTGCGTATAAAGCTTTTGTTGCAGTTCCTTATACTAATTTTAATAGATTAAGAACGAGATTATATCATGAAACGAAAAATAAGGGATATGAATTAGTAACATATATTAGCTCCAAAGCTTTTGTTTGGAGAAATGTAACAATAGGAGAAAATTGTTTTATCTTTGAAAATAATGTATTACAGCATCATGTTAACGTAGGGAATAACGTAATTTTATGGAGTGGAAACCATGTGGGACACCGTTCTGTTATTAAGGATAATTGTTTTATTTCTTCACATGTAGTTATTGCAGGAAACTGCGATATTGGAGAGAATTGTTTTATTGGAGTAAATAGTACATTTAATGATGAAATAAAGGTTGGAAAGGATTGTTTTATTTCATCAGGAGCATTAGTAATTAAGAATACTCTAGAAGGAAAAATATATAAAGGTAGCCCTGCAAAAGCATCATTAATTGATACTTATAGCTATTTCAATATAGAGAGTGAACATATCTTATAGTATGAAAAACAATTAGTAATCGAAGTATTTAAAAAAGGTTCGTCAAAGTTTTTTAACAAAACACAAGTTATTTTTGTGTAGCTGAAAATGTATGGAAGTTGCGCCCGAAAAAGTGGTGGGGTAGATTTCTTTCTACCCTCTTTTTTCCGATTCTTCTCGGTGCAAAAAGGTGGATAATATGGCACACGGGGTACAAATCAATGTTAAAGATTTTTTAGAAATAAATAGCTGAAGTTAAAAGGGGAAAAAGATGAAACCAATTCAAATAACGCAATCATCAATGCCTGATTTTGATGAGTTTTCTGAAGAAATTAGAGGTATTTGGGATAGTCGATGCCTGACTAATATGGGTGTAAAACATCAACAACTAGAAGCGGGGTTGGAACAGTATTTAAAAACACCTAATGTTTCGCTATTTTCGAATGGGCATCTTGCGTTAGAGTATGCCATCGCAGCTTTAAATTTAACAGGGGAAGTGATTACAACGCCCTTTACTTTTGCATCCACTACCCATGCGATTGTTAGAAATGGACTGACACCTGTCTTCTGTGATATTGATCCAGATAACTATACAATCCAAACTGACAACCTCGAGGATTTGATAACAGATAAAACGTCGGCGATAATTCCTGTTCATGTTTATGGTAATATTTGTGATGTTGCTGAAATTAATAGAATAGCAAATAAGTATAATCTTAAAGTAATTTATGATGCTGCACATGCTTTTGGTATTACAATCGATGATGAAGGGATCGCAAACTATGGTGATGTATCCATGTTCAGTTTCCATGCTACAAAAGTCTTTCATACGATTGAGGGTGGAGCATTAACTTTTAAGGACCCTAGTTTCAAAGATGTAATAAATGCACATAAAAACTTTGGTATTACTGGACCAGAAACAATAGAGTATATTGGCGGTAATGCAAAAATGAATGAATTTCAGGCAGCTATGGGCATCTGCAACCTTCGAAGTGTAGATCAAGAAATTAAAAAGAGAAAAAAAGTCTATAATAGATATGTCGAACACCTTAGTGGAGTTAAAGGAATCCAACTATCTCTTCCTCCCGAGTCTGTGAAAAGCAATTATGCATACTTTCCTGTATTATTTGATGGGTTCAAACTTTCCCGTGACGAAGTTCATGAAAAATTAAAAAAAAATAATATTTTAACTAGAAAGTATTTTTACCCCTTAACAAATAGTTTTGAATGCTATAAAAATAGATTTAATACCAGAGAAACGCCAGTTGCAAAATTTATAGCAGAAAGAGTCCTAACTTTACCACTGTACTCTGATTTAAATCTAGATGATATAGATAAAATTGTAACTATTATTAAGTCATAAGGGGGGATTTGAGTGAGAGTAGCTTTAATGCAGCCCTATTTTTTTCCGTATTTAGGATATTTTCAATTGATAAATTCTGTAGATGAATTCGTTATTTTTGATAATGCACAACATATTAGAAGAGGCTGGATATCTAGAAATAGAATTTTGAACGAGCAAAAAGAAAGTGTTTTTATCAATGTCCCTATAAGTAAATCTCCAAGAGAAACAAAAATTAAAGATATCTTAATAAACAATAATATTAATTGGCAAGAAAAGCTTTTTGATCAATTATTATATTATAAACAAGCTCCATATTTTAACTATGTTTTAGATTTCTTAAATGACTGTATACCTAATAGTAGTCATAATAATTTAAGTGAATTTAATACAATACTCCTTCGCAAAACTTGTTCCCTATTATGCATAAAAACAGATATAACAATATTGTCGGAAAAATTTCCTGCTATTGAATCGGCCAATTCGGCAGATGAATGGGGCATTAAAGTGTCTAAAGCATTAAATGCTACTACCTATATTAATGCTATTGGTGGTAAAGATTTTTATAGTCAGGAAAAATATCTAAAAAATGGCATATATATATATTTTGTAAAGCCCAACTTATCCCCATACAAACAATTTGATAAACATTTTATTCCTGGCCTCTCAATTATTGATGTCATGATGTTTAATGATTTAAATAAAATTAAGGATATGCTAGAAATACAAGTAATATCTGGATAGTTTTGATTTATATATGCAAACCGACTTAATAATAAAGAGGTTGAACTTAAATGTCTAATACAAATTTGAAAGTCATTTTTATAACTAAGGGCGTTTATAACATAATTAATACGTTACATGACGCTGCGATTAATATTATCGGGGTCATAGAATCAAAGCAAAGAAACGTTAATTAGTAAAACGAGGAATTGAAAAATTTTGTTTAGAAAATGGGTTACCTTATTACTTTATGAACGAAGGCTGTAAGGATTGTTTAGAGAGGTACTGAGCCTGATTTGATAGTTATCTACGGAATGTCTGAATTGTTAAAAGGGAATATCTTGAATATCCCAAAAAGGATGTATGAATTATTTAAAAATAATTCAGCCTTTTAACAAGATGATAAAGAAATTTTATTTTAAAGTAATAAATAAGGAAGGTAAATTAATGAGAGTAGCTATTATGCAACCATATTTCTTCCCTTACATCGGTTATTTTTCTTTGTTACAGGCAGCAGATATGTTTGTTATTCTTGATACTGTCCAATTTCAAAGGAAAAGCTGGATGATGAGAAATAAAATTATTACTAGTAAAGGTAGTGATAGCACCTATATAAAATTACCAGTGAAAAAGGCTCCTTTAAATACTTTAATCAATCAAATTGTAATAAACAATGAAGTAGATTGGAAAACAGCATTGTTTAATCAATTATTGGTCTATAAAAAAGCTCCCTTTTACAATGAAACAATTAACTTAGTGAATAGTATTTTATATGAAGATACTAAAAAGTTAGTTGATGTCAATAAAAATATTTTGCTTGGAATAAGTAATTATCTTGGGCTTGATTGTGAAATAGTAGTATTTTCTGAGATGAATATTACAGTTGAAGAAATAAATAGTGCTGACGAATGGGCATTAAATATTTCAAAAGCTTTAAACGCTACGGAATATATTAATCCCCCAGGGGGAGTATCTTTTTTCAATAAAGAAAAGTATAAAGATAATAATATTGAATTAAAGTTTATTAAAAACAAATTGAAGCAATATAATCAATTTCATTTTAATTTCATACCAGGATTATCCATAATAGATGTTATGATGTTCAACAGCATAGAAGAGATTCACAAGATGTTAGCTGATTATGATGTGATTTGAAAAAAAGCAATCTAGGATTTTCATTTGAGTTTATTTAAACATCGACAAGAGGTGAATTTCGGATGAAAGGAATTATTTTAGCTGGAGGTTCAGGTACTCGACTTTATCCTCTGACGAAATCTGTTTCTAAACAAATGCTACCCATTTACGATAAACCGATGATTTATTATCCGCTTTCTGTATTAATGCTCGCAGGAATAAAAGAAATTCTAATTATCTCTACTTCTCGAGATATTGTAGGGTTTAAGGAGCTTTTAGGAGATGGCAGTAAGTTAGGGATGAACTTTGAATATGCAGTTCAGGAAGATCCTAACGGCCTTGCTGAAGCCTTTATAATTGGAGAGGAGTTTATTGGTGATTCACCAGTCGCATTAGTATTAGGTGATAATATCTTCTATGGTTCTAATTGGAGCAATCGTTTACAAGC
Organism: Lysinibacillus sp. NPDC094403; assembly: GCF_050278745.1. NCBI lineage: Bacteria > Bacillati > Bacillota > Bacilli > Caryophanales > Bacillaceae > Lysinibacillus > Lysinibacillus sp. NPDC094403. Next base: position 760,806 of record NZ_JBNNTL010000001.1, read on the forward strand.
TGCTGCGTCTTTATCGACCGGGGGCATTATTTTTGGCTGTTATGTGAATGATCCAAGGGCCTATGGTGTAGTAGAGGTAGATGAGCAGATGAATGCTATCTCTATAGAAGAAAAGCCGGAATACCCTAAATCTTCATACGCCGTTCCAGGTTTGTATTTTTTTGATAATAAAGTAGTGGATATCGCAAAAAACGTGAAGCCTTCAGCACGTGGCGAAGTGGAGATTACTTCTATAATAGATGTATATCTGCAAAGAGGTGAGTTAAAGGTTGAACTTACTGGTAGAGGCTTGGCGTGGTTAGATACAGGCACGCATGAATCATTACTAGAGGCTTCTAACTTTGTAGAGGCTATACAAAAAAGGCAGGGGCTATATATTGCTTGCATTGAAGAAATAGCATTCAGAAGAGGATATATAACAAAGAAGCAGTTATTAGATCTTGCTCAACCTCTAATGAAGACAGAATATGGTAAATATTTGGTTGAAGTTTCTCATTCATTAAACAACTCTCATGTGACAATGTAGAGTTTTTTTATTTCAGTCGAACAAGTTTAAAAGAGGTGAGACAGATGATCAAGAAAAAAATTCTTGTTACTGGTGGAGCTGGGTTTATTGGTGGAAACTTTGTTCAATACATGGTTAATAAGTACCCTGAGTATGCAATTTATAATATAGACGTATTAACATATGCAGGTGATTTAACTAAACACCGTGATACAGAAAAAATGGGGAATTATCATTTTGTGAAAGCAGATATTGTAGACTATGATGTGATTATTTCTTTATTTGAGAAAGAAAAGTTTGATTATGTTGTGCATTTTGCTGCAGAAAGTCATGTAGATCGATCCATCACAGATCCAGCGGTTTTTGTTTCTACAAATGTGCTAGGAACACAGGTGTTATTAGATGCTGCAAGGCAAGTAGGAATTACCAAATTTGTTCATGTCTCTACAGATGAAGTATACGGTGAATTGGATTTTGATCCAACAACTTTTTTTACGGAAGAAACACCGTTACAACCAAATAGTCCATATAGTGCAAGTAAAGCTTCCTCTGATTTCTTAGTTCAAGCGTATCACCATACTTATAGAGTGCCTATTAATATTACACGATGTTCTAACAATTATGGGCCGTATCACTTCCCGGAAAAATTAATTCCTTTAACGATTTCGCGTGTATTAAATGAAGAAAAGGTTCCTATATATGGTGATGGTCAAAACATTCGTGATTGGTTACACGTGTTTGATCATTGTGCTGCCATTGATTTAGTTTTACATGAAGGTGTAAATGGAGAAGTATATAATGTTGGTGGGCATAATGAACGTACGAATTTAGAAGTAGTTAAAACCATAATTCGTACATTAGGGAAATCAGAAGCATTAATAGAGTTTGTAGCAGACCGTTTAGGACATGATAAGCGATATGCGATTGATGCAACAAAACTAGAACAATTAGGTTGGCAACCGATATACACTTTTGAAACTGGAATTGCTCAAACGATTCAATGGTACATGGAAAACAAAGAATGGTGGGAGCAAATTATTAATGGGGAATATCAAAATATGTTGGAGATGACTTCAACCTATTCATCTGAAATCATCCCAAAATAGTATATGAAAAAGCTGGTTAATAAAATAAAAAAACGGCTTTTCATGAAATGACTAAAATTTCACTTACTTGCTTTCAATTTTGAGCATGTTCGTAAATTATAAAAATATCATGTCCTTGTATCGCTACAGTCACTGTACAAAATGCAAACTCAAAGAGGTTTGCGTTTTATTTTGCGATTTACTAGGAGTAGGTGGTAAACTAAAAGGTGCTAATTAAAGAAAGAGTGGTCTTGCCAAATGAAAGTACTATTTATTGGAGATATCGTCGGTTCGATTGGCCGCGATGCAGTGGAAAAATATTTACCACGTTTAAAGAAAAAATTTAGTCCGGATGTTGTGATTGCGAATGGTGAAAATGCAGCAGCAGGGCGTGGAATTACACGAAGTATTTATAATGAGCTATTGCAAATGGGTGTAGATGTTATCACAATGGGCAATCATACTTGGGATAATAAAGATATTTTTGATTTTATTGATGTTGCAGATTATTTAATACGACCTGCAAACTTTTCAAGTGAGGCCCCAGGTAAAGGTATGATGCAAATTTCAAAAAATGGCGTTACTTTATCTGTTATTAATTTGCATGGTCGAGTATTTTTACCTCCACATGAGGATCCTTTTGCGATGGCAGAGAAATTAATCGAAGAAGCACATAAAACGTCACCGCTTGTATTCGTGGATTTTCATGCAGAAGCGACAAGTGAAAAAATTGCCCTTGGATGGCACTTAGATGGAAAGGCCTCGGCGGTCGTTGGTACACATACACATGTGCAAACAGCTGATGCACGTATTTACCCAAATGGAACAGCCTATATTACGGACGTTGGTATGACAGGTCCATACGATGAAATTTTAGGGATGACAAAGGAAAGTGTCATTTATAAATTCCAAACAAACATGCCATCTCGTTTTGAAGTGCCTAAAAAAGGACGCGATGTGTTAAGTGGTTTCTTTGTAGAGATTGATGATAAAACAGGAAAAGCTCTACATTGTGAGCGAATTTATATAAATGAAGATTATCCGTTTCAAGGATAAGGAAATAACTATTGTGTATTAAAAAATGCACAATAGTTTTTTTTTGTTGCAAAACAAGATGGTTAGGAAATAGGTTAGGAAATATTTGGGAATGTTTTGGCGCTTTAAATAAGAATGATTGCCGTTCAGGCTACTCGCTTTCCTGTAGGCGAGCGTCGAGCCACTTCCTTTGCTTTGTTGCTGTTGCTGTCGCTACGCTTTCGCACAGACAAAACCCAGTTGTTAAAATTACGTTTATCAATTAGATTAAAGCGACATGTCAGAGGATGCTTGCTATGTGAATCAGTTGATTGGATGTCACGCACAGTTTTGTGTGTGATTTTTTTGTTCTTGGGACGTTGGATGTCGATAAAATTCAAAAGTTGGGCGATAATTCCTGAAAGTGAATTGGTTGGAACGGAAAAACACCTCGTTTTGCCGAAGAGGCATACTTTAGTAACTTCTAACAGGAATTTTCAGTATTTTTCGATTGTTTAAATATATAAGAAATGAAAATAGTCTATTTTCTTCTTGCCGAGCATAAAATGACCTATCGACAATAACTTGAGGTCCAAACAAGGGGGACATGAGTTGTTGAGCGTAAACACTATTCGCGAAACGGGGAGGAATAATTGTGGATTCATTAAAAGTATCATCACGCTCTAATCCAAATTCAGTTGCAGGTGCATTAGTCGCGGTAATCAGAGAAAAAGGGCAAGCAGAAATGCAGGCAGTTGGGGCAGGTGCACTTAACCAAGCCGTGAAAGCAGTGGCCATTGCACGCGGATTTGTAGCGCCAAGCGGCACAGATTTAATTTGCGCACCGGCGTTTGCCGATATTTTAATTGCTGGGGAAGAACGTACAGCTTTAAAGCTTCTTGTGGAAAAACGTGTTCGATAAAATGTAATGAAGTAAAATGCCTTGCACATAATAAGCTGCAAGGCATTTTTTTCGTTTTAATAGGTTGCGTAGTTCATGCTTTACATATTCACGTGTTAAATGACACTAAAACATATGTCATGTACAGAAGTTGTGAAGACTGATGACTAGAATTTTTTATCTTTATTTAGCAAATGTTTTTGAAGCGTCAACAACAATTACGCTAAGGCGAAATCGAACTTAACTATTTGAAAATTACAACTTTTTGAACGGGATTTTCAGTCAAAGGTCTGATTTTCGTTTAAATCGTGGAATAACGATAGTGCAGACCGTTTCTTCGTGTTAAACTTATGAAGGAAAAATAATAGTATACACATTGGATCTAAGGAGTTGTTGACATGTTACATCAGCTTTCATGGAAAGTCGGTGGGCAACAGGGTGAAGGGATTGAAAGTACAGGGGAAATTTTCTCAATGGCAATGAATCGTTTAGGTTACTTCCTATACGGTTATCGTCATTTCTCTTCTCGAATTAAAGGTGGCCATACGAATAATAAAATTACTGTTCGTCCAACAGAAGTACGTTCAATTGCGGATGATTTAGATATTTTAGTAGCGTTCGACCAAGAAACAATCGACGTCAATTATAAAGAACTAACAGAAACAGGCATTATTTTAGCGGATTCAAAATTTGATCCAGTGAAGCCAGAAGATTCAAAGGCGCCATTATTTGCGGTACCGTTTACAGAAATTGCAGCAGAGCTAGGTACTTCGTTAATGAAAAATATGGTGGCCATTGGGGCAACTGCATCATTGCTAAATTTAGATAATGCAGTATTCCAAAATGTTGTAGACGATATTTTTGGCAGAAAAGGTGAAGAAGTAGTTCAAAAAAATATGGAGGCCATTGCACGAGGCCGCCAAATTATGAGTGAGCTTTTAGGCAATCGTGTAGGTGAATGGGCTTTAGCACCAGCAGACGGGAAACGCCGTATGTTCATGATCGGAAACGATGCAGTAGCACTTGGTGCACTTGCGGCTGGGACACGCTTTATGGCAGCCTACCCAATTACACCAGCTTCTGAGATTATGGAATACCTTATTAAAAAATTACCGAAATTCGGTGGTGCGGTTATTCAAACAGAAGACGAAATTGCTGCAGCGACAATGGCAATTGGTGCAAACTTTGGTGGTGTTCGTGCCTTTACAGCTTCTGCTGGCCCTGGTCTTTCATTAATGATGGAAGCACTTGGTCTTTCAGGTATGACGGAGCAGCCGCTAGTTGTTGTTGATACACAACGTGGTGGTCCATCAACAGGGTTACCAACAAAACAAGAGCAATCAGATTTAATGGCGATGTTATATGGTACGCATGGTGAAATTCCAAAAGTAGTAATTGCACCTTCTACAATGGAGGAAGCATTCTTTGACACAATCCAAGCATTTAACATTGCAGAGGAATTACAATTACCAGTTATTTTAATGACTGACTTGCAATTATCTCTAGGTAAACAATCTGTAGAGCCATTCGATTACAATAAAATTGAAATTCGTCGCGGTAAAATTGTTACTGGCGACATTGAAGAAGCTGCTGATAAAGCATACTTCAAACGTTATGAAGATACGGAAGATGGTATTTCACCGCGTGTGCTACCTGGTACATTAAATGGTATTCACCATGTAACAGGGGTTGAACACGATGAAACAGGTAAACCATCTGAAGCAACTGGTAACCGTCGAGTACAAATGGATAAACGTTTCCGTAAGCTAGCAGCATTGAAATTTGATAATCCAGTACATTCAAATGCGCCACACGAAGAAGCCGATATTTTATTAGTGGGCTTTAACTCAACACGTGGAGCAATTGAAGAAGTACAAGAACGATTGAATGCTCAAGGTATGAAGGTGAACCATGCACATATCCGTTTAATTCACCCATTCCCATCTGCTGAGGTGGCACCACTTGTAGCAAAAGCGAAAAAAGTAATCGTTGTAGAAAATAACTACACAGGTCAATTAGCAAACATCATGAAGATGAATGTTGGCGGTCACGATAAAATCGAGACTATTACAAAATATGATGGTACACCATTTTTGCCAGGTGAATTAGAAAATCGTGTGAAGGAGTTGACTCGCTAATGGCAACATTTAAGGATTTTCGTAATACAGTGAAACCAAACTGGTGCCCAGGCTGTGGTGACTTCTCTGTTCAAGCAGCGATTCAGCGCGCCGCGGCAAACGTTGGTATTGAACCAAACGAATTAGCTGTTATCTCTGGGATTGGCTGTTCTGGTCGTATTTCAGGCTACATTAATTCTTACGGTTTCCACGGTATTCATGGTCGTGCATTACCAATTGCACAAGGCTTAAAAATGGCTAACCGTGATTTAAACGTAATAGCTTCTGGTGGTGACGGTGATGGCTTTGCGATTGGTATGGGTCATACAATTCATGCTATCCGTCGTAATATTGACATCACATACGTTGTTATGGATAACCAAATTTATGGTTTAACAAAGGGGCAAACATCTCCACGTTCTGCTGCAGGATTTATTACTAAATCTACACCAGGTGGTGCGATTGAGCCTTCATTAAAACCATTAGAAGTAGCTTTAACAAGCGGAGCTACATTTGTCGCACAAGGTTTCTCAACGGATATTAAAGAGTTAACAGCTTTAATTGAAGCAGGTATTAATCATAAAGGCTTCTCATTCATCAACGTATTCTCACCTTGTGTTACGTATAACAAAGTGAACACGTACGATTGGTTTAAAGAGAACTTAACGAAGCTTGCTGATATTGAAGGCTATGATAATTCTGACCGTGGTATGGCAATGCGTACAGTAATGGAGCATGAAGGTTTAGTAACAGGTATTATTTATCAAGATACTGAAACAGCTTCATATCAAGAAAAAGTACCAGGCTATTCAGAGCTACCATTAACAGATATCGATATTAAAATGAGCGAAAATGATTTTAATGATTTAGTGAAAGAATTTATGTAAATTAAATTTTATATAGCATGATAAAAAAGCATTTGGGATGTACTCATTCCAAATGCTTTTTGTGTCTTTTGAAGACTGCGATGACAATGAATTAAGATGACATATTAAATAAAGTATGACGAAGGTAGTTTCTTTTTCAAATTTTATCCATCTCAAAAATGAGCGTTATGGCTAATGACAGTGATGTGATTCCCGTTTGCTTGTCCGACACTTCGTTTTCGCACAGAACATTTGTTGCTGCTCACTACGTTTCACTATGCTTCCACATTGATATACCATTTTGCTAAAGTTTCGCTTTATATTATTAATTGCCAAGAGGTACACGCTAAGTGAAGTGGTTGATTGGAGTGGAGACTGAGCGACTCCTTGGGGATTAGCGATAGAGGAACGAAGGCTAAGAGCATCACTTCCTGTGATAACGCCTTCGTGACCTACATCGTGTAGGCCAGAGACCCTGGAGCGAGCAGCGCGAGTGAAGCGGCTCATCGGACGCCCCCAGGAAGCTCTGCTCTGCGCGAAAGCGAAGCGTCAGCGGCAAATGTTTTATCTGTGCGAAAGCGAAGCGACAGCAACAAAGCGCTCAGTCGGAACGGAAATCAACCCCTTGTTTTGCCGAAGTTATAATATCTCATTGATTTTCTTAGTGATGCTCCACAAAATTTTTCGTTATCCTTATAAAATCCTTATAATCGTTTTCTACACTATAATCATCGAAAGGAAGATGATTATTATGGAAGATATTATTTTACAAACAGAAAATCTTAGTAAAAGCTTTAAGGGGCAAAAAATCGTAGAGAATCTATCGTTAACGATACCTCGCAATACTGTTTATGGTTTGCTCGGTCCAAATGGTGCTGGGAAGTCAACAACGTTAAAAATGATTACGGGTATGTTGCGTCCGAATGCAGGAAAGATACTTTTTAATGGACATGAATGGAATCGTAATGATTTAAAAGACATCGGTGTATTAATTGAAACACCACCGCTTTATGAAAATTTAACGGCAAGAGAAAATCTCAAGGTTCGTACAATTGCCCTCGGATTGCCACAGTCACGTATTGATGAAGTATTAAGAATTGTTGACTTGACGAATACAGGGAAAAAACGAGCAGGACAGTTTTCGTTAGGGATGAAACAACGCTTAGGAATAGCTATTGCGCTATTAAATTCTCCAAAGCTTTTAATACTTGATGAGCCGACAAATGGTCTTGATCCAATTGGCATTCAAGAGCTTCGAAAACTGATTCGATCATTTCCTGAGCAAGGGATTACAGTCATTTTATCTAGCCACATCCTGTCAGAGGTAGAACAGGTCGTTGATGAAATTGGCATCATTGCAGGAGGGAAATTAGGTTATCAGGGAGTTGCCCCACAAGGTCAGGAATTAGAATCGTTATTTATGCAAGTAGTGTCTGCTAATAGAAAGGCAGGCATGTAACATGATCTCAATTATGAAGGCTGAAAGATTAAAATGGAAAAAGACTTTTATTCCTAAATTAGTTTGGCTAGCACCCATTGTGGCGATATTATTAACTGCCGTATTAATGGGAGGAAGGTTTTTTCAAAGTGGCGCTTATAATTGGTGGTATACAATGCTCTTACCAGGTGCTCTGACGATATGTTGTGCATTAGTGGTGGAAAAAGATGCTAAATTGAAATATCATAGTATTCTCGCAATGCCGCTCGATCTTAAGAAGATTTGGTTTGGCAAAATACTTGCATGTAGTGCCTGGTTGTTATTAACTACACTTATTTTCTTTGCTGGTATTACTGCTGGTGGAATATTATTTGGTAATAGCTATTCTTTCATTAATAGTCTTACAGGTAGTTTGATAATTTTGGTAACGTTTTTATGGCAAATTCCACTTTGTTTATTCCTTGCGGCAAAATTAGGAACTTATATGTCTATTTTAATAAATTTAGTTGGCAATATTGCTGGTATGATTGCATTTGCAAATGGGGATTTTTGGTATAGCGTTCCTTATGCCATTACAGCAAGACTAATATGTCCAACATTAGAGATTTTACCAAATGGTCTGCCAGTGCCTGAGGGTAGCCCGTTATTAAGCGTGTCGGTTATAGTTCCGGGTATATTAATTGCTTTAGCATGGTTTGCATTAATCAGCTTCCTTACTGCACGTTGGTTTCAAAAAAGGGAGGCGAAATAGTTCATGGTAATGTTAAGATTACTTAGAGCAGAGTTTCTTAAAGTAAAAAGAACGCCATTTTTACTAATTCATCTCCTTGTACCGATTATTATTTCTGGGCTGTTTTTAGCATACTATTCATATTCACCATGGAATTTTGCTTGGAAAATATCCGGTTATTTTCAAGCTCTTTCGTGTGGGTTTCCAATTATTATTGGATTAGTTTGTGCAATGGCAGCGGAGCAAGAAGCAAATGCAGGACATTTTCAGGAGATGCTAACAGCTACTAAAACAAAAGTAGTGGCCTATTTAAGCAAGTTGCTACTGTTATTGTTATTTAGTTTTGGAGCAATATTACTGTCCTTCGGTATTTTTAGTATTGGTTTTATTGAACTTTTGCATGAAGATACTTTTGGTTATCAATTTTATTTCATAGCTGGATGTATTCTATTTGTTAGCTTTGCATTTTTATATATTTTACATTTTTTCGTTAGTTTTCATTTTGGTAAAGGTGCCTCAATCGGATTAGGTATTGTCGGATCACTAATAGTAGCCCTACTCCTCACAGGACTAGGTGATGGTATTTGGTCATTTATACCTTATGGTTGGGGTGGTCACTTTGTTTCATTATGGGAAATGAAGGCGTCAGGGCTTGACCTATCGACGGTGGAAATAGGGCTACAGGAAGGTATTATTGCTTCAGCTTGCGGGACATTACTTGCATTAGTCCTATCTTGTTTATGGTTTTGGAAATGGGAAGGAAGAAAGTCTGATAATTAGGGTTTGAAGAAATGATGAGGGTAGAAGTATGGCAAAAATATTAGCAGTAGATGATGAAAAAGATATTTTAGTATTGATAAAAAATGCATTACTAAAAGACGAACATTTAGTAACGGCAGTCTCTGATGCGACAGAAGTAAGTAAAATGAATCTTGGTGCTTTCGATTTAATTTTATTGGATGTGATGATGCCCGAAATTGATGGATTTACTTTATGTGGCCAAATACGTCATGCTGTAGATTGTCCTATCCTTTTTTTAACGGCTAAATCATTGGAGGAAGATCTAATGTATGGTCTTGGTCTTGGCGCAGATGATTATATTATCAAGCCGTTTGGAATTGGGGAGCTACGTGCAAGAGTAAATGCTCATTTGAGACGCGAGAAAAGAGAAAGACGTAGCATTCTTTTTGTAGATAACGTTCACTTCAATCTATCTGGCAAAGAGCTGTTTGTAAATGAAGAGAAGGTAATACTGACAAAAAGCGAATATGAAATATGCGAATTTCTAGCTCGAAATCGAGGACAGGTGTTTTCTAAAGAAAAAATTTATGAAACTGTTTTTGGGTTTGATGGGAAGAGTGACAGTACCGCTATTACTGAGCATATTAAAAATATTCGTTCAAAGCTACATGCTTTTAATGTTGACGCCATTGAAACTGTTTGGGGGATTGGATATAAATGGAGACAATAAAGCCGACTAAAGGAACACGATTACATACTTTTTTTCTTCGATATCTCCTTTTCCTAAGTTTAGGCGTTATTCTGTTAGTGGTACTACTGATCTGTTTAACGATGTTTGCCCTTTCTACCAACTTCGTATTACCAGCAAATTATGCAGAAACTCAAATTTCATTATCAAGGGATCGTATTGCGTCTAGTAGTTCGGTTACAGCTGATTTGATCCCAGACCTTGTTGATTACGCAGTCTTTTCTAAAGAAGGACAATTCCTTGCAGGGAATCTTTCAGAAAAGGAAGCTTTTAAAGCTTGGGCTGCAATGAAAAAAGAGCAAGCTCAAGGTATCAGCCAATTTTACTCGTTTATAGAGCGAGAAAATGAGATTTGTATATTACGATATTATTTAGTACCTCAGTATAGTTCAGAAATTTTAAGGAAATATTTGCCGAATCCGCAGCTTTTAGATATTCTGTTATTTATTGTAGGGGTTGTAACTATAGCAACTGTCCTTGCCATCCATTTTGGAAGAAATCTTAAGAAAAAAATGTTTGGCTTGCAGGAAGCAATTGAAAAAATACAAAATCAAAATTTGGATTTCACAATAAATACTTCAGGAATTCGTGAAATAGATGAAATATCCATTTCTCTTGAGCATATGAGGGAGGCATTAAACAGTTCTTTAAAACAGCAATGGGAATCAGAACAGACCCGTAGAGAGCAAATTTCTGCTCTTGCCCACGATCTGAAAACACCTCTTACAATTATTCGGGGGAATGCAGAACTTTTACAGGATACTGAACAAGATGATATTCAAAGAGAATATAATGACTATATTTTGAAAAATACAATGGAAATAGAAAAATTTACGAAAGAGTTAATTGATTTATCGAAAATGGAGAAAAATATCGTTCGTGAAAAAACGAATGTTAAAACGGATGCATTTATGATAGAAGTAGAAGATCAAATGAGAGCACTTTCGTTAGAGAAAAAGCTTCAAGTAGATGTCCAAAAGGAAATGCTACCTACACTTATATTGATTGATGAAGAGAGGTTCTATCGAGCGATTTTAAATGTCATTGCCAATGCTGTAGAGCACGCACCTGAAAATGGCAAGGTGACATTAACTGTTCAAGGTGCCGCTGATATTATTCAATTTACTGTTGTTGATAGCGGCTGTGGATTTTCTCCGAGAGATTTAAATGAGGCTACCAAACAATTTTATCGCGGAGATTCAAGCAGAAATGCGGGAAACCACCATGGGATGGGACTTTATATTGCCCAATCCATTGTTCAGAGTCATGATGGAACATTGCTTATTGCCAATGATTTATCAGCTGGTGGAGGGAAAGTGACTATAACAATCCCAACCGATTTCGCATTGGCGTAATTGTTTTTGCTGTTGTCTTGCTTTTCGCATAGAAAAACTAAATTATTCAAAATGAGGTTTATTATTTTGTATATGTCTATTTTGTTAGCGAATTCTAATGAAGTTTGTTAATATGACATTGGAAAAAATATATATATCATATATGAGTTGATTGGAGTGGAGGCTGGGTGACTCCTTGGGGATCAGCGTCACAGATGAGACCCTGGAGCGAGCAACGCGAGTGAAGCGGCTCATCGGACGCCCCCAGGAAAGCACCCAGCCGGAACGGAAATCAACCTCACGCTTTTGATGACGAGCCTTTAATTAATAAAAATGGTTGGTTCACACACCTGATAAAATATCTTGAGAAAAGAATGATTTTGACAAATTTGTTAATATCATTCTTTTTGTTTTTGTTTGAAAGGAAAAAATGGGGAGTGTGTTCGGGCAATCGTATTGTAAAAAATGCTACAATAAAAGAAAAAAAGAAGAGGCGATGCACGTGGATAACGTCATTGATTTTATTGCAAAGAAAAGAGAACGCGAAGAAAGGCAGCGTGCTCAGGATTTAGAAAGGTATGTTGCGACACAATGTAATTTTCATCAACCAGAAAATATTGATGCACTTGTTGATGGTAAAATGATTGAGGTCAAGGACCATACGTTGTTTTTAGGATTTCTCTCAATATTAAAAGATGAAAAAATTGATCCACTTAATATTTTTCAGGATGTTTTTACATTAGGACCTGCCCACTTCGAAATGTCCTACAATATGAGATGGTGGTCAGTTGTACAGCTTGCCTTTACATTTTTAACAATTTTAAAGGAGAACGAGCCGCATACATATGCAGATTTTCTTGGTTTATAAAATTAATCTAGAGTGTGTGCACGTCTTGGAAAGCTACATAAACGTGCGCATACAGAACTAGATTCCTTCTTATTTCCCCTAAAACTTTTACTATCCCTCCTAAAATTAATAATTGTTCATAGATTTTCATAATTCCTTAATAATTTTTACTGAATATTTTAACGTCCTCCATACTTGCTTAATGTTTGTTTTTTAACATAAATGTTGTAAGGCAAATGAAAACAAACATAAACAAATGGAGGTTCCAACTCATGGCAATTCAAAAGTTGTGGAAGAAAGGTCTAATCGGAGCGTTAGCAATTTCAATGTTGGCAGCTTGTTCTGACGGTTCATCTAGTTCTAACGAAGTGAAAAGTGATTTGACACTTGAAGAAATTACGAAAAAAGCAAAAGAAGAAGGAACTGTAAATTCTGTCGGTATGCCAGATACATGGGCTAACTGGGTGGAGACTTGGGAAGAGCTTGGTACTGAATATAGCCTCAAGCATAAGGATACAGATATGTCGAGTGCTGAGGAGCTAGCAAAGTTTGAGGCAGAAAAGGATGATGCCACTGCAGATATTGGTGACGTCGGAATTGCCTTTGGTCCGATTGCCGAGGAAAAGGGTTTAACATTACCGTACAAAACATCTTACTGGGATGAAATACCTGACTGGGCAAAGGATGATAAAGGAAACTGGATTGTGGGTTACACTGGGACAATTTCATTTTTAACTGATAAAAACAACGTCAAAAACGCCCCAAAATCTTGGGAGGACATAAAAAACGGAAATTACACTGTCAGCATTGGTGATGCTTTAACAGCGAATCAAGCACAGTTTGCTATTTTAGCTGCTGCTATGGCATTTGGTGGCGATGAATCGAATATTCAACCAGGAATAGACTTTTTTGCAGACTTAGCAAAACAAGGACGTTTAAAAGGCGATCCATCTGTAGCGAATTTAGAAAAAGGCGAAATTGACGTAGCCATCTTATGGGATTTTAATGCACTTGGCTATCGACACCAAATCGATGAGAAACGTTTTGATGTCGTTATTCCATCAGAAGGCTCTGTAACGTCAGGCTATGCAACAATCATTAATAAATATGCCAAAAATCCTCATGCAGCAATGCTTGCTCGTGAATACATTTTATCAGATGCAGGGCAAGAAAATTTAGCGAAGGGTTATGCTCGTCCAATTCGTGACAAGGTTCAATTGTCTCAAGATGTTCAGAAGCTATTATTACCTGCAGAAATGTACAAAAATGCACAGCCAGTAAAAGATCAAAAGAAATGGGAAGAAACAACAAAGCAAATTCCACAACTATATCAGGAGCAGGTATTAATTCATGGAAAATAATAAAGTTGTATTAATTGTCGTTGACGCACTTCGCTTTGATACAGCCTGTACTCATATGGGATTTATGCACCATCTAGTTGAACGTAAGATTGCAGCACGCTACAAGGTTTGCTCAGAGGTCCCGTCACTATCAAGGCCATTATATGAAACGATTTTAACGGGGACACCACCCATTGTGCATGGGGTAACGAGCAATATGACAGTACGTTTATCCACTCAAAATAGTCTATTTCATTTAGTGAAAGAAAACGGCTTGTCTACAGCAGCAGCTGCCTATTATTGGGTAAGTGAACTATACAATCGTGCACCATTTGTGCATATGGAAGACAGGCTGCAATTAGATACTCAATTGCCGATTGAGAATGGCTTGTTCTACTTTGAGGATCACTATCCGGACAGTCATTTATTTGCTGATGCTGCATGGCTAATAGATCAAAAGCAACCGGATTTCTTATATATTCATCCGATGAATGTAGATGATGATGGTCATAAATTTACAGCTGACTCAGCGCAATATCGAAATCGTGTTTTAGCAGTTGATGCATTATTATCTCTATTTATCCCGAAATGTCTTGCACAGGGCTATGAGGTTATCGTGACAGCTGATCATGGGATGACGAGTGATGGTAATCATGGAGGAACGACAGCTGAGGATCGACATGTACCAATGTTTGTTATTTCAAATCGCGTGAAAGCAGGCATTAAGGATGAGATTGTTTCACAGCTACAAATTGCTCCACTGTGCTGTCATTTATTGAATATCGAACCCTCTGATGAAATGGTTCCGCTGTTATTAGAGGGGATGCATACTTTAAAAGGGGTTTAATAATTAATATTTAATCAGGTGTGTAATTGGAGTGGAGGGCTGGGCGACTCCTTGGGGGATCAGTGTCATAGATGATACCCTACAGCGAAGCGGAGTGGCCCAGCTGGAACGGAAATCGACCCCATGTTATTGTGAAGAACTCATTTTTATATGAATTACTTTGAAGATTTATCGGAACAAAATCCAGATTTATCGGAACAAAATCTCATTTTATCGGAACATTTCAGTTTTTATCAACTATGGGCGACACCTTGGGGATTAGCGGCTCATCGGACGCGCCCAGCCGGAACGGAAATCAACCACCCGTTATGATGATGAGCCTTCTAATTAATAAAAATGATTATGATTAATCTAAATAGCCGCTATTAAATAAAGAAAGAAGTGATTGTTTTGATTTCGAAGCGGCAAACAGTTGCCTGGCTTTCTCCTTTTCTAGTAATTGTACTGTTATTTTTCTTAATACCGTTACTATATATGCTAATCACAAGCTTTCAAAACAGTGATGGTTTTACACTTGCACAATATCAATCTGTATTAACGAATGATTACATTTTACAAGGCTTTAAAAATAGTATTACTCTGTCCGTTATTTCGGCAGTAATTGCCTTGATCGTTACCTTATTTGCAGTTTATGCGATTATGAGATTTTCTGAGCCAGTGCGCGAGAAAATTTTAATTCTAACAAACTTAACATCAAACTTCTCAGGTATTCCGTTAGCATTTGCTTTTATCGTATTACTTGGCAATAGTGGGCTCTTTACATTGCTATTCGATAAGTGGGGTATCGACGCATTATCGTCGTTTTCTCTTTATAGCTGGGGTGGCTTGTTACTTATTTATGTTTATTTTCAGCTACCGTTAGCATTAATGCTTTTATACCCAATTTATGATGGAATTCAACAGCAATGGAAGGAAGCAGCGGCACTACTTGGAGCGTCAACATGGCAATTTTGGAAGAAGATTGGTGTTCCTGTTATGCTTCCTGGGATAGTCGGAACATTTAGCGTATTGTTTGCCAATGCAATGGGAGCTTATGCCTCAGCCTATGCTCTAACAAATAGTAGTTACAATTTAGTGGCCATTCGTATTGGCTCTCTTATTAAGGGCGATATTTTCGCTCAGCCAGAGCTGGCAAGTGCTATTGCGGTAATACTAGCAGTTACGATGGTGATTGCGATGCTATTAAGCGAGTGGAGCATTTCAAAAACAAGGAGGAAGCTATAGTGAAAAAAAGAGGCATTGCTGATTTATTTTTCCTCCTGTTAGCGGTGTATTTAGTATTGCCAGTTGTTGCAACAATGCTTTATGCTTTTGCGAGAAATTGGAATAAGACCATTTTGCCAGAAGGTTTAACATTTAAATGGCTCGCTACATTATTTCAGGATGCAGAATTTATACAGGCGTTTGGACGTTCTGTTTTATTGTCGAGTGGGGCTGTAATGATTGCATTGCTCGTCATTGTACCAGCCATTTTTGTGATCGTGTTGTATTTTCCAAAATACGAAAAATGGATTCAGATAGCAGTTGTTATGGTGTATTCATTCCCTGGAATTATTTTAGCAGTCGGGCTCATTCGTGTTTATAGCAAATTTGGTGTTCCGATGATTTTAGTAGTTTTAGGGGCCTATGTCATCAGTATCCTACCATACATTTATCAAGGGACACGCAATAGTTTACGAAATGTAGACGCACGGCAGCTTTTAGATGCAGCGCAATTACTTGGAGCAACTAAAATGCAGGCATTTACAAAAATATTGTTACCTACTGTTTACACGGGTTTATTTGTAGGTGCATTATTATCGTTTTCAGTGCTTTTTGGAGAATTTGTACTGATCAATCTTGTGGTAGGTTCTCGCTTTGAAACGGTGCAAATTTATTTAATGAAGAAGCTTAGTACAAGTGGACATATTGCTAGTGCAGTTGTCTTTGTTTATATCGTACTTATGGGCTTATTAACGTTCGTTATTGCAAGATTAACGAAACAATCGAAAGGTGCTACAAATCTATGAGTTATATTGTAATTGAAGGACTTCATAAAAAATATGGATTAACGACGGTTTTATCAAATATAGATATGAAGATTGAAAAAGGTGAATTTATAACTCTTTTAGGTCCGAGTGGCTGTGGTAAGAGTACAATATTGCGTATTGTAGCAGGCTTAACAGATGCATCAGCAGGAAAAATTATCATTGAAGGCAAGGATATGATGGGTGTTCAACCTAAGGATCGTCAAGTTGGTATGGTATTTCAATCATATGCTCTATTCCCAAATATGACGGTGAAAGAAAATGTAGCCTTCGGTTTACGCATGCAAAAAGTAAATACTGCTGAAGTTGATCAACGTGTTCAAGAAATGCTTGCAATAGTACATTTAAGTGAAAAAGCAAACGCATATCCGAAAGAATTATCTGGCGGTCAGCAGCAGCGTGTTGCCCTTGCTCGAGCTTTAATTGTACGTCCGAAGGTATTGCTGTTAGATGAGCCGCTCAGTGCACTAGATGCCCAAATTCGTAAGAAACTACAAGCAGATTTACGAGCTATCCAACAAAAGCTAGGCATAACGATGATTTTAGTTACGCATGACCAAGAGGAAGCGATGGCTGTTTCTGACAGAATATTTGTTATGAATAATGGGATGATTGAACAAAGTGGAACACCAACTGTCATTTATACAAGCCCTGAAAGTGAATTTATCGCTAATTTCATCGGTCATTACAATGTCTTTACGCGTCAAGCTCTAGGGAAAATGATTGGCGAGACTTTACCAGAATGCTCAAAATTTGCGATTCGACCAGAAGCTATTCGTCTCGATCAGAGACAGGGGGATGTTTGCATTACCGGAGAGGCGAAGCAGTCATTAATGAGCGGGAATGTTATTCGGACAACGTTTGAGGGGGAATGTCTCTTTACGATGGAGCAGCTACATCAACGAGGGCATTCGTTTGAACTTGGTAAGAAGTATGTGTGTTATGTGGCGAGAGAAGATGTGATTGCATTATCATGACATATGCAAAAATTGAACGTTTTGAATTCATTTTAAAACATTTAGAGGCTGATGGAAAAATTGTTGTTGCCAATATTGCAGATGAATTACAAGTGGCACCCGAAACGATTCGGAGAGATTTTGATGAGCTAGAGCAACAGCATTTATTAACGAGAGTACACGGAGGAGCTGTGAAGTATACGAACGTTAGAAATGAACCAGCATTTTTGCGTAAGCTTCAAATGCAAAAAGAGGCAAAGCGCAATATAGCTCGTTTAGCTGCTAGACGTATATGTGACGGAGATACAATTGTGGTAGATACAGGTACAACGACGGTGCATATTGCAGATTTTTTATTGGCAGTCGATGATATAACTGTCGTAACCAATTCTATCGCTGCGGCTGTACAATTTAATCTGGCTATAGAAGAGCGGCGAATGACGGGGAAGGTCATATTACTTGGTGGAACAACAAACCCAAGGCAATCTTCAGTAACGGGAGCAATGACATTAGAATTATTAGGAAATATGAATTTTGATAAAGCGTTTATATCTTGTGGTGGTATAAGTGAAGGTATCGTATACGATTATGATTTGGATGAATCGTTAATTTCTAAAAAAATGATTGACCATAGCAAGGTGAACTTTTTATTAGCAGATGCATCTAAAATAAATGGTAAGTCCTTTTATCAAATCGGTCACATAGAAGAGTGTTCAGAAATTCTTTGTGATATAGATTGCCCAGCGGAGTGGCAAACATATGAGGAAAAGTGGACGGTATGCAATGGAGGGAAAGCGTATGATTGATTATCATGTACATTTAGAGGAAGGCCCATATTCATTTCGTTGGCTAGAGCGTACTTCTCAAGCAATTAGATTTTTTAATGAAGATGAGGGAGCAGCAAAAGGTTCTAAAGCATTTATAGAGTTGCAAATGCAACAGTTATCAAAGCGAATACAGAATGGCTGCTATAGTGAGGAATGGTTAGATTTATATTTACAACAGGCAAAGCAGCTTGGTTTGCGCGAGGTTGGAATTGTCGACCATCTATATCGTTTCAAGGAGACGCGAGCATATTTTGAGCGTTATATGCAGTTGGGTGATAATGAAGTTGGTAAATTGCAACGTTACTGGCTGGATCGTGTCATGACGGAAAGCATGGATGATTTTGTATCAGCCATTATTCGAGCAAAGGAAAAGTGGAGTCGTCATGGTATTTCCTTAAAGCTTGGCATAGAGGCAGATTATTTTATCGGTGGTGAGGAAGAATTAGCATCATTATTAGAAGGATATCCATGGGATTATGTCATCGGATCTGTCCATTTTGTGGATGGATGGGGCTTTGATAACCCTCAAACACAATATATATTTGAGGAAATGAATGCTGCTACATTACAGCAGAATTATGAGCGTTTTTTTGCCACAGTAGAAAAAATGATCATCTCGAATATGTTTGATTTTGTAGCACATTTGGACAACTTTAAAGTATTTGACTATCAAGTGGAGGATAAGGTTTTTCTTGATACTTGGTATGAAAGAATCGCAAAGGCACTTGTGACAACACAAACTGCCACTGAAATAAATGCCGGCTTATATTATCGCTATCCAGTAAAGGAAATGTGCCCCGGACCTCGATTTTTGAAAATTTTAATTGACCATGATGTAGCCTTTACAGTTTCCTCAGATGCGCATTTCCCAGACGATTTAGGTAAGTATACATTTGCCAATGCAAATTTGCTAAAGAGCTTTGGTGTTCAAACAATTATTGGGTTTGATCAACGCCAAAAACAATATATAGAACTATAATAAATGTCGCCGTTGATGGATATATCTTCGGTGATTTTTTATGTTAGAAAGAGTGAGCAAAGCGACGGATAGAAAAGCCAAAGCGACGGAAAGGATTCAAAGCGACGGAAAGAAACGTCCAAGCGACGGAAAGAACGGTCGAAGTGACGGAAAGAACCGGCAAAGCGACGGATGGGACTGTCGAAGTGACGGAAAAAAACGTCCAAGCGACGGATAGGACTGTCGAAATCGTGGATAGAAAGGTCAGAGTCGTGGATAGAACCGACAAAGTGAAGGATAGGGCTCGCAAAGTAACGGAAAGAACGGTCGAAGTGACGGATAGAATTCAAAGCGACGGGAAGAACCCTCAAAGTGAAGGATAGGATCCCCAAAAAGATGGATAGAACCCTCAAAGTGAGGATTGGATCCCTAAAAAATGGAATGAACCTTCAAAGCGACAGATAGCCCCCCTCCCGCAAAACTGACGCCCCCCTCAAACTAAATAACGAAAATATTCATCTAGCTAAGAGTAATTAAGTCTAAACCGCGACATTTAGTACGCAAACCTTGTAGGATGTTGCAATTATTCAGTATAATAGTAAAATGGGAATTCAAATGTATGGAATTCGTTTGAAAGGAGTTACCTGATTGCGATGAATGAAGAACAACGCTTAGCAAATCAACAAGTCAATCAACCAAAAAAAGAAGACAAGCCTGAAAAGGATTATAGTAAATATTTTGAAACGGTCTTTACGGCACCTTCATTAAAAGATGCTAAAAAACGTGGGAAAGAAGAAGTTAAGTACCATAAGGACTTTAACATTGCAGAAGAGTTTGCAGGTATGGGTACGGGGCGTACTTTTTATATTCGTACGTACGGCTGCCAAATGAATGAGCATGATACGGAAGTTATGGCTGGGATTTTTATGCAGCTAGGTTATACGCCTACAGATGTGATTGATGAAGCTGATGTAGTGCTACTGAATACATGTGCTATCCGTGAAAATGCAGAAAACAAAGTATTTGGAGAACTGGGCTTCCTACTAAAATATAAACGTAAAAATCCAGAAATGCTGATCGGGGTTTGTGGCTGTATGTCACAGGAAGAATCCGTTGTAAATAAAATTTTAAGAAATTATCCACATGTCGATATGGTGTTTGGTACACATAATATTCACCGTTTACCGAACATTTTAAAAGAAGCATATATGTCTAAGGAAATGGTCATTGAGGTTTGGTCTAAAGAAGGCGATGTTATTGAGAATCTGCCGAAAAAACGTCTTGGCTCCATCAAAGCTTGGGTAAATATTATGTACGGCTGTGATAAATTCTGTACGTATTGTATTGTACCTTATACGCGTGGTAAGGAGCGTAGTCGCCGTCCAGAGGAAATCATTGCTGAAGTTCGTGAACTAGCGGCTGCGGGCTATAAAGAAATTATGTTGCTAGGACAAAATGTCAACGCTTACGGTAAGGATTTTGAGGATATTGAATATCGACTTGGTGATTTGATGGATGAATTACGAAAAATTGATATCCCTCGCATTCGTTTTACAACGAGTCATCCACGAGACTTCGATGATCATTTAATCGAAGTACTTGCACAACGTGGTAACTTAGTTGAACATATTCATTTACCAGTACAATCTGGTTCAAATGATGTGCTAAAAATTATGGCGCGTAAGTATACACGTGAGCATTTCCTTGGATTAGTAGCGAAAATTAAAGCGGCTATTCCGGAAGTAACACTAACGACTGATATTATTGTAGGATATCCTAATGAGACAGAGGAGCAATTTGAGGAGACATTATCCTTGTACCGTGAAGTAGGCTTTGAAATGGCCTTTACTTATATTTATTCTCCTCGTGAGGGTACACCTGCTGCCAAAATGGTGGATAATGTACCTGAAGAAGTGAAAAAAGAACGTCTTCACCGTTTAAATGAGGTTGTAGGGGAATACTCTCGCAAAGCATTAGAGGGCTTGAAGGGTGAAATAGTAGAAGTCTTAGTCGAAGGTACAAGTAAAAAACGTGATGATGTGTTAGCTGGCTATACTCGTAAAAATCGTCTTGTTAACTTTAAAGCGCCAGCAGATCTAATTGGTCAATTAGTGAAGGTAAAAATAGTTGAGGCTACTTCTTATTCACTAAGTGGTGAGTTCGTAGAAATAGTAAAAAATGAAAAGGTGGAAGCGTAAATGTCACAAGTATTATATACAAAAGATGATTTAATCAAGAAGTCACACGAAATTGCACACATGATTGCCAATACGCCAGAAGTTGAATTTTTCAAAAAGGCAGAAGCACAAATTAATGAAAACCAACTAGTACGTGAGCGGATTTCAAGTCTAAAAAGCCTACAAAAGCAAGCTGTTAATTTCCAACACTTAGGGAAAGAAAAAGCGCTTAAATTAATCGAAGACAAAATCGAAAAAATCGAAGAAGAGATCAACGCGATCCCAGTGGTTCAACAATTTAAAGAATCTCAAGGTGATGTAAATGATTTATTGCAATTAGTGTCGAACACAATTGCTAACAATGTTACAAATGAGATTATTCGCTCAACTGGTGGGGATTTACTTTATGGAGAAACTGGCTCACAGGTAGCAAATTCAAGACCAGGCAGCTGCTCTTAAAAATAATAGAAAGAAAAGCTCGAATGAATGATTTCATTCGGGCTTTTCATATTGTTGAAAAACTATTGTGTCAATGAAATGAAGATCCCTATAAAATATAGTATGGCTCTTCGGTAAAACGAGGGGTTGGTTTCCGTTATTGCTGATCCCAAAGGAGTCGCCCAGTCGGAACGAAGATCAACCACGTCACATTGCATGTCTCTTCTGGCATGTCACTTTAATTTATAATTATAAAACGAAACTTCCGCAATCAGTGCAAAGCAAGGCGACAGCAATAAATGTTTCTGTGCGAAAGCGCATCGACAGCTAAAATTAGCGTGTTTCAGACAACATACTATGAAAAAAGAATTTTATCCGCAATTCGATTCTATAAAATATATGTTCACCCAATAGGCGCTACCTGCATATGATGGAGTGAAAAGAGTCGAAGGAGGAATTGCGCTGAAACGTTTACGACAAATCGTGACGAGAGCAGTAGTTGCCAAAGGGAAGAAGAGAACGGAAGAGCGTGTAACATTAAGTCCATCAAATAAGCCGACGAGTATTCTCGGTTGCTGGGTTATCAATCATACTTGCTCCGCGAAAAAAGTCGGTAAATTTGTAGAAGTATCAGGTAAATTTGATGTCAATGTATGGTATGCCTATAGTAATCATTCGAAAACAGCAGTGTTTTCTGAAACAGTTCACTATAAAGACAAAGTGAAGCTTTCTTTTAGAGAAGGAGAAGTTAGTGTTGGTGATGATGTTCGTGTACGTGTCATTCAAGAGCCAAACTGCATAGAGGCAATCATTTCTCCGTGTGGTACGAAGTTTGAAATCATAGTAGAACGTGAAGTCGTAGTAGAGGTAATGGGAGAAACGACGATTTGTATTAGTGTACATCCACTAGATTTCGAAGAGGAGTGGAACTTTGAAGAGAGCTCATCTTCGTCTTCATCTAGCTCCAGTTCCAGCTCATCGTCTAGCTCTAGTGAAGAAGGCAGGTATGTTTTAGAGTCTTCATCGTTTCCTGATGAAAGAACAAGATAATACTAAAGATTTTATACATGCGAAGCGCTAGCATCTTAAAAAAGGTGAATTAAGCGTTTCGCATGTATCTTTTGTTATAATAAAAATATCTATATGGTTAGAGCGAGGGAAATTTTAAAATGACAACATATACACCAATGATGCAACAGTATTTGCAGGTAAAGGAAGATTACAAGGATGCCTTTTTATTTTTTAGATTAGGCGACTTTTACGAGATGTTTTTTGAGGACGCTATTAATGCCTCTCAACTTTTAGAGATTACATTAACGAGCCGGGATGCTGGTGCAAAAGAGCGTATACCAATGTGTGGTGTCCCGCATCATTCGGCAAAAAATTATATTGAAACACTTGTGCAAAAGGGCTATAAGGTTGCAATTTGTGAGCAAACAGAAGATCCAAAGCAAGCAAAGGGTGTAGTGAGGCGTGAAGTCGTACAGCTTATTACACCGGGTACGATAATGGAAGGTAAGTCGCTCGAAGGTAAAACCAATCATTTTATTGGTGCTGCGGAGCAATTTGATGATACAACATTTGGCTACGCCTATTTAGATTTATCTACAGGTGAAGCAGTAGCCTCCTCAATTGAGGGCGATGGAAAAGCACTTTTAATGCAAATGCAGGCATACGGTATTCGTGAATTAATTGTCACGGAAAGTTTGCAGCTTCTATTAGCAGAGCATGCAGTAAACGCAGGTATCGTACTTTCTATTGGAACAGATGAAATGACATTGGATAAAGCTGCACATTATTTAGATGCGGTGCCAAATGATTTACAAATTGCTTGCCTTCGTTTGCTAGCTTATATCGATAAAACACAAATGCGTTCATTATCACATATTCAAGCATTTACCTATAATGAAATGAAAAACTTTCTACGTATTGACTCAAGCTCTAAACGTAATTTAGAGCTAATTCAATCTATTCGCGGTGGAGATCAAAAGGGCACACTCTTATGGCTGTTAGATGACACAGTGACAGCGATGGGGGGACGAAAATTAAAGCAATGGTTACACCAACCTCTTGCTTCACGTCCTGCCATTGAAGCAAGACTAGCAACCGTCACTGATTTATTGGAGGAATATTTTGTAAGAACAGAGCTTCAATCCTCTTTAAAACAAGTATACGATTTAGAGCGTTTAGCTGGGCGTGTAGCTTTTGGGAATGTAGGTGGGCGTGATTTAGCGCAGCTACGTGATTCATTACGTCAAGTACCTGCAATTCAGCAGCAATTACTTGGTGCCAATAAAGAAACTTTGCAAAAGCTAGGCGCAGCGCTTGATGAGTGTGCGGATGTAGAGGCATTATTAGCTCGTGCTATTACAGACAATCCACCAATTACGATTAAAGAGGGAGACGTCATTCGCGATGGCTATAATGAGCGCTTAGACGAACTTCGCTATGCTTCTCGTAATGGGAAGGATTGGATTGCACAGCTCGAGCAAGAGGAACGGGCGAAAACAGGCATTAAAAACTTAAAAATAGGATACAATCGAATTTTCGGTTACTATATTGAAATTACAAAATCTAATATCCATTTAGCTGATTTAACACGCTATGAACGTAAACAAACTTTGGCCAATGCCGAGCGTTATATTACTCAGGAGCTTAAAGAAAAAGAAGCATTAATTTTAAATGCTGAGGAAGAAAGTTTAACGTTAGAGTATAACTTATTTGTGGAAATACGTGATGAATTAAAGGCATTTATTCCACGTGTCCAAGCGTTAGCGGCAAGCATTAGTGAGTTAGATGTGCTATTAAGCTTTACAAGTGTTTCAGAGAAATATCGATTTACGGAGCCTGAATTTCATGGAGGGCGTTCGCTAGAAATTATTGAAGGACGCCATCCGGTTGTTGAGAAAATGCTCAATAAGCAAATGTATGTACCAAACGATTGTGTACTTGAGGAAAATAACAATATGATGCTTATTACAGGTCCGAATATGTCCGGTAAAAGTACGTATATGCGTCAGGTTGCACTAATTGTTGTCATGGCACAAATGGGCTGTTATGTACCTGCTGAAAAAGCTAGATTACCAATTACAGATCAGATCTTTACACGCATCGGTGCAGCGGATGATTTAGCTGCAGGACAATCAACATTTATGGTGGAGATGTTAGAATCTCAGCACGCTATTATGCATGCTACAAAAAATAGTTTAATGCTGTTTGACGAAATTGGTCGTGGGACATCTACTTATGATGGTATGAGTCTTGCTCAATCCATGATGGAATACATTCATGACAAAATCGGAGCAAACACGCTGTTTTCAACTCACTATCACGAATTAACGGCACTCGAAAATGAGCTTCCTCGACTGCAAAATGTACATGTATCTGC
Source organism: Lysinibacillus sp. NPDC094403 (assembly GCF_050278745.1). Classification (NCBI taxonomy): domain Bacteria; kingdom Bacillati; phylum Bacillota; class Bacilli; order Caryophanales; family Bacillaceae; genus Lysinibacillus; species Lysinibacillus sp. NPDC094403. Next base: position 786,090 of record NZ_JBNNTL010000001.1, read on the forward strand.
TACTGAAAAAAATGGCACAGTTGTCTTTTTACACAAGGTAAAAAAGGGAGCAGCCGATAAATCTTACGGAATTCATGTAGCGCAGCTTGCACAATTGCCAGAGGAAATTTTAACTAGAGCACGAGTGCTGCTTGAAAACTTCGAGGCTGGAAAAGAAGTAGCTGTGTCACAGGAGGTTGTTGAAAAGCCAGTACAAATGTCACTATTTACAGAGGAAGAATCACTCTCTCCATCCGAGGCAGAGGTGCTTAAAAACCTAGAAAAAGTAAATATTCTGGGCACTTCACCAATGCAAGCGATGAATATTTTATACGAATTACAGCAGCAGCTATTAAACGCAAAAAAGTAAAGGAGTGATGCGCTATGGGAAAAATACAAATTATGGACGAGTGGCTGTCCAATAAAATCGCGGCAGGGGAAGTAGTTGAAAGACCAGCCTCTGTAGTTAAAGAGCTTGTTGAAAATGCCATTGATGCAGGAAGTACGTCCATTGATGTGTTTTTACTAGAAGCGGGCCTCACTTCAATTCAGGTAATTGATAATGGTAGTGGCATGGATGAAGAGGATGCATTAATATCATATTCCCGCCATGCGACAAGTAAAATTCATCAGGAGCATGATTTGTTTCGAATTCGTACACTTGGCTTCCGTGGTGAGGCATTAGCTTCAATTGCATCAGTGTCAAAGATGACACTCATTACATCAAATGGTGAATCAGGAACGTATTTAGAGCTAGAGGGTGGGCATGTCGCTACACATAAGCCAGGCCCTTTGCGTAAAGGAACAGATATTACAATAGCACAGCTATTTTTCAATACACCTGCACGATTAAAATATATGAAAACAATACAGACCGAGCTTGGACATACAATTGATCTGATGAATCGTCTTGCACTCGGAAATCCTCAAATTGCGTTTAGATTGCTGCATAACGGTCAGCAATTGTTACAAACAAATGGACGAGGTGACGTACAGCAAGTATTAGCTGCCATTTACGGTGTGCATAATGCCAAGAAAATGGTGGCATTTAATGGACAATCGCATGATTATAAAATTTCAGGCTTCGTATCACTACCAGAGGTGACTCGTGCTTCGAAAAACTATATGTCGTTGTTTGTGAATGGTCGCTGGGTGAAGCATTATTTGGTACAAAAAGCGATTGTAGATGCCTATCATACGTATTTGCCTATTGAACGTTTTCCAATTGTAGCGCTCTTTATAGAGGGCGATCCTTATTTAACGGATGTCAATGTTCACCCTGCTAAGCATCAAATACGTTTAAGTAAAGAGCCTGAACTTCTTAAGCTAATTGAGGAAACAATACGAGAGAAAATCCGCAATGTTATTCGTGTACCTCAAATGGAAAAAAAGGAGAAAATTGTGAAGTCGGTGACGGAGCAGTTAAATATATGGAAGCCGGCACCAAAGCTTGATGTGGAGAAAATGAACACCATTGTAGAAAAGCTTTATGATGTACAAACTGTAAAGGAATCGAACACAATAGACCCTATAGTGCGAGACCTCGAATCCATTCCTACTGTTGTTGAAGAGAGCTTGCAACCGACACCACAGATGGAAGTAAATCCTCCTGATGATGAAGTGACGCTAGAGGAGCCAATGGAAGTTCTAAAGGATGAGCCTATTAAAGAACCATTCCCTGAGCTTGAAGTGGTAGGGCAAATTCACGGCACGTATATTGTGGCACAGATGGAGGATGGCTTTTATTTAATTGATCAGCATGCTGCTCAGGAGCGTATTAAATATGAATTTTTCCGTGAAAAGGTCGGTCAGGTGAACCCAAATGAGCGTCAGGCATTATTGCTTCCATTGACTTTCCATTATGCTGCTGACGAAGCTCTTATATTAAGAGAAAATGGACAGGAGTTAGAAGCTGTTGGCGTATTTTTAGAGGAATTTGGGCAATCATCATTTGTTGTGAGAGAGCATCCTAGCTGGTTCCCTAAGGGGGAAGAACAAGAAATTATTGAGGACTTAATTGAACAGGTACTGACAACTAAAAAGGCGGACGTCAAAAAGTTACGTGAGGCGGCAGCTATTATGATGAGCTGTAAAAAATCGATAAAGGCCAATCATTATTTAACGAAAGAGCAAATGGATACGTTGCTACAAGATTTACGCAATGCCGATAATCCATTTACATGCCCACACGGACGTCCGGTGCTAATACATTTTACAACTTATGAAGTGGAAAAAATGTTTAAACGGGTAATGTAGTTGTAACGCCTGACAATAATCATGGACAACATGAATAGTCCATGCTGCATAAAGGAATTTTATAGGTATACAAGAGATTTTATGCTTAAAGTTTTTACTATTTATACAGGCTAGCATACGCAGTAGAGGTTACACGTATTTTCAAATTATAGCTAATGGGGGAAAAAAGTTATGTTTTCATTTGAACAACGTCCTAAAATTATGCATTTTTTAGAGCAATATAGCTTTGACGTTTTAGTCATTGGTGGCGGCATTACAGGCGCAGGCATTGCGCTTGATGCAGCATCTAGAGGGTTATCGGTCGCTTTGATTGAGAAGCAGGACTTTTCTGCGGGTACATCAAGCCGTTCAACAAAGCTTATTCATGGTGGACTTCGATATTTAAAGCAACTTGATGTAGGTGTCGTAGCTGAGGTTGGGCGTGAGCGTGAAATTGTTTATGACAATGCTGTTCACGTGACAACTCCTGAAAAGATGCTACTACCATTATATAAGAAGGGCTCACTTGGACCATTTACAACATCAATGGCACTGAAGGTATATGATCGATTAGCAGGTGTTAAAAAGCATGAACGTAGAACAATGTTAAACGCTCAGGAAACGGCAGCGCTAGAGCCTTTACTCAATCGAGATGAGCTTATTGGCGGTGGCTATTATGTTGAATATCGTACGGATGATGCCCGTCTGACAATTGAAGTGCTGAAAAAAGCTGTGGAATATGGGGCACTTTGTCTAAATTATGCGGAGATGACAGAGTTTTTATATGAGAAGAAAAAGCTTGTTGGAGTACAAGTGAAGGATCATGTTACAGGGAAAACGATCGAAGTGCATGCTGCGCAAATCGTCAATGCTACTGGACCTTGGGTAGATGAGGTTCGCCAAAAGGATAAAGTAGTAGACAAAAAGCAATTACGTCTTACAAAAGGGGTCCATATTGTCCTTGATCAAAAGGATTTTCCATTACGACAAGCAGTGTACTTTGATATAGCGGATGGGCGTATGGCCTTTGCTATTCCACGTGATGGTAAAGCCTATATTGGGACAACAGATACAGTTTACGAGGGAGACCCTGTACATCCTGTCGCTACCCAAGAGGACGTTGATTATTTAATTGATGCTGCAAAAACGGTCTTTCCAACTGCAAATATTTCAAGAGATACGATTGAATCGTCGTGGGCAGGTGTACGTCCACTTATTTTTGAAAAAGGGAAGGATCCATCCGAAATTTCACGCAAAGATGAGATATGGACGGCTCCAAGTGGACTAATGACGATTGCGGGTGGCAAACTAACGGGCTACCGTCAAATGGCAGAAACAATCGTTGATAAAATTGTGAAAACCCATAAATATAAGCACGCAAGTCCATGTGTAACACGTGAGTTGTCACTTTCTGGTGCAAAAGGCATTAATGCCATCAATTTCACTGATTATAGTACTTATAAGGCTAAAGAGGGCGTTCAGTATGGTCTAAATTATGATGAAGCAAAACAGCTTGTACAAAAATATGGCACGAATGTTGATGCATTATATAACCAGGTGAAATATTTGCATGAACATGGAAGTACGATGCCCCTAGCCCTGCATGCAATGCTACTTTATGGAATAGAAGCGGAAATGGTGTACACACCAAGTGATTTCTTTATCCGTCGAACAGGCTTATTATACTTTGATATTGATGCGGTAAAACGGTATAAACAGCAGGTCATTCAAGTTATGCAACAACATTTTAACTATACAGAATCACAAAGAAATACTTATGTAGCTCAACTAGAGCAAGCTATTTTAGATGCAACAAATTTTGCTTAGGAAGGAGTGTAGGCAATGCGTTATATCGAAATGTCAGATGGCCATTTTCTGTTTACTAGAACATTAAAGCCATCGAAGCCATGTATTGGTCATATTCATATTCTCCATGGTATGGCGGAGCATAGTGGACGTTATGTTAAATTTGCCAATAGCCTAAATGAAGCTGGCTATGCAGTGACAATGCATGATCATCGTGGGCATGGAGAAACAGCAGCTTATAATGGCACACTAGGTTTTTTTGCTGAAGAAAATGGGTTTGATCGTGTCGTAGAGGATGCACATGAAGTAGTAACATTATTGCATGAACAATTTGCAGATGTACCTTTGATTTTATTTGGTCATAGTATGGGGTCGTTCATTACTAGAAGATATATTCAATTGTACAGCGATCAAGTGGATAATGTGATTCTTTGTGGAACAGGAAACGTTACAGCATTGCATACGATGGGTAATTTAGTAGCAAAAGTATTGGCCAAACAGCTTGGCAAAGAGACTGAGAGCAAGTTGTTAAATAAGTTGAGCTTTGGTAGTTTTAATAAACAGTTCCCAAATTCGAAGACTGCATATGATTGGTTATGTTCAGTAGAGGATGAGGTGGATAAATATATAGATGATCCATATTGCGGCTTTATCCCAACTAATCAATTTTTTGTGGATTTAACAACAGGTTTTATGTCGTTAAATCGTAAAAAAGAGATAGCAAAAACAAAAAAAGACTTACCTATATTATTGATAAGTGGTAGTAAGGATCCAGTAGGAGAACAAGGCCAAGGTGTATACTCTGTAGCTGAACAATTTGCAGCAGCGGACATACAGGATGTGACGGTTTACTTATTTGAGGATAAGCGACATGAAATCCTAAACGAAGATAATCAAGAGGCAGTCTATCAAGTTTTATTACGGTGGTTAGAAAAATATGATACAAGATAAAATACAGCAGGCAGAGGTCGTAGCAATCGTAGGTCCTACTGCTTCTGGGAAAACGGCACTAAGCATTGAGTTAGCGAAGAAATATAATGGCGAAATCATCAACGGTGACTCCATGCAAATCTATCAAGGCTTAGATATTGGTACAGCAAAAATTACTGAGGAAGAAATGGAGGGTGTACCACATCATCTACTAAGCTTCAAAGAGCCAACTGAGTCCTTTTCAGTAGCTGACTATCAAAAATTAGTGCGAGCTAAAATTGCGGAAATTCAAGGGCGTGGCAAGCTACCGATTATTGTAGGGGGCTCTGGTTTATATGTGCAAGCAGTCCTCTATGATTTTCAATTTACAGAGGAGCAGGTAGATGAGGTGGCACGAAAAGCCTATTATCAAGAACTGGAGAAATTAGGTCCAGAAGCAATGCATGAAAAGCTTAAAAAACTTGATCCACAAACAGCAGAGACGATTCATCCGAATAATACTCGCCGAGTTATACGAGCTTTAGAGATGATTGAGCTTAGTGGCGTTTCAAAGGCATCCGAAGCACAAAATCGTGGAGAAGTTCCACTTTACAATCATGTGATTTTAGGGCTTGGGCAAAATATGTCACGTGAAGAGCTCTATGATCGTATTAACCGTCGTGTCGATATAATGATGGAAAAAGGACTTTTAGAAGAAGTAAAAGGCTTATGGCAGCAAAATATTCGAGGTGTGCAGTCAATCCAAGCAATCGGCTACAAGGAATTATATGATTACCTTGATGGAAAATGTTCTTTAGAAGAATCCATTGACAGTTTAAAGCAAAATTCTCGCCGCTATGCGAAAAGACAACTAACATACTTCCGAAACAAAATGGATGTATATTTTGTTAATAATGACGAAATACTTTAATTAATTTCTAAAAATTACTAATTGCCAAATTGGTAGAACATGCTACTATAGGAATGAAGAGGTAGAAAGAGAGTATAAGGAGGCATTTTGATGAAATCAATTAACTTGCAAGATACATTCTTAAACCATCTACGTAAAAACAATGTTTTTGTAACTGTGTTTTTATTAAATGGATTTCAGTTAAAAGGAACTGTGAAATCCTATGATAATTTTACAGTATTATTACTAGATGCTGAAAGCAAGCAACACCTTATTTACAAACATGCTATTTCTACATTTGTTCCAGCAAAGCAAGTAGATTTTTTAGAGACAGAAGAATAGAAACATTATAGTAAAACAGTTAGTGTTCATGACACTAGCTGTTTTTTTGACTACAGGCTATAATGTAAGAGGAAATCGACATATTGGAGGACTACACATATGAAAACTATGGATACAACAGAAATATTAGAGCTATTAGATGCGAACGAAGACCTATACATCATTGATGTTCGTGAAGATGATGAGGTAGCACAAGGCATAATCCCTGGTGCTCAGCACATTGCTCTTGGAACAATCCCTGAGCGCTTAGGCGAATTAGATGCTTCAAAGCCATACATTATCGTTTGCAAAGCAGGCGGTCGTTCAGCAAATGCTTGTGCATACCTAGAAGCTCAAGGCTTTGACGTAACAAACCTTGAAGGCGGCATGCTTGCTTATGATGGAGAGTTAGAATTTAAATAATAGTCGATTTAAACCCTCGTTCGATTTATCAAGACCTAATTTTAAAAAAGATAGAAAAATTAAAGGGTTCTACATATTAGATATGACTAATATGTAGAACCTTTTCTTCTTTTACTAAAGCACCCCGTTAGTTTAATAAGAACAGAGACGCTTCTTCCACAATTGCGCCCTTTAATGGAATAATTCCTCTTAGGGGTAGCACCACACATCTATTAACTTAAGGATTTATACTATTTTTGAAGTTAAAAGCATGTTTCTTTTTTGTTATATCAATTCTTATCTACATTTACGAACGTTTTTATGTTATTTGTTTATTCGATTAATTTTTACTGAACTAAGTTCGCTTGGGATATAAATCTTATTTTTAAGTACCACATTCCCCATTGAGTCATATATATTTTCAATTAGTAATACGAATAAATTATTATTTGAACGTAATTCATAGTGTGAAGAAGGAGGAACCGATTCTGTAAATTTTATTTCGATTGTTGATGAATGTATTAGCATATGAATATCTTCTTCAAGTATTTTTAGTACGCTATGATGATCATTGAGATTCATTTGATATTGGGAAGCTGTCTCACTTGGGAACATTGTAAAAGCATGTGCTACTATTTTATTTTTACACTTGTACCACCTATTAAACCTAATTATCACTGCTGAATCGCGATTAAAAATTTTTCTAATGTAATCACTATCGTCTGAAAAACTAACTTCAAAATAAGCATCTATATCATCAATCATTTCTGTACAACATTGAAAAACAGTATTATCTATTTTTTCTAAGCCAACACTTCTTACATTCACATTTTGTTTTATAAAGTTCCCTTGTCCATGGATTGTTTCAATATAACCGTCTTCTTTTAGGAAACCCAATGCTTGTCTTAGGGTCATTCTACTAACATTCATCATCTTAGAAAGTTCTTGTTCCGAAGGAAGCTTATTTCCAATCGGATAGACTCCCTCATTTATTAGTTTAAATAATTTTTTATAAACCTCTACGTATAGAGGCGTTTTTTTTTTATTTTCAACCGACATAAACAACACTCCTTATAAATATTATATCGAGTTATAATTTATTCGCAATCTTGTCTGTTAAGTGGAATGTAAAACACGACTATTATTCTTTTAAGTCAGGTACCTAAAATTTTTTAAGGTGCATAATATTGTGGAATTTTAAGATGTTATTGCTTAATTTAATAGATTGAAATATAATCTAGTTGAAAAGAATTAGACAACGATACATACCACTGTATCTCGAGGTATTAATTTTACATCTAAAAAAAGAGGTATTAGGATAAACTAGTTGTATTTTGAAACCGAATACATTTCAAGTAAATTGTATAGGTTACTTGATATTTGAAAGAAGTAAGAATATTAGTTTAGTGATTAAAAATAATAGAAATGGAGAGGTTATAATATGACAACACCACACAACACTGCAAAAGTTGGAGAAATTGCTAAAACGGTTTTAATGCCAGGAGATCCTCTGCGTGCAAGATATATTGCAGAGACATATTTAGAAAATATAACTCAGTTTAATAGTGTACGTAACATGTATGGATATACAGGGACTTATAAAGGAAAACAAATATCCGTGATGGGGTCTGGGATGGGAATGGCAAGTATGGGGATTTATTCATACGAATTATATAAATTTTACGATGTAGAAAATATTATACGTGTTGGTAGTGCAGGAGCTTATACTGATAAACTGAACATTCATGATATTGTTCTAGCAGATAGTGCCTGGAGTGAATCAACTTTTGCAAAGGTTCAAGCAGGTGTAGAATCTGATATTCAGTATCCAAGTGAGTTATTAACACAAAAAATTGAAGAGGCTGCAAATCGTATTAATATTCCTCTAGTTAAGGGAAAAGTACATTCGAGTGATGTATTTTATCACGAAAGCCATGTACCAAATTATGTTGATTTTTATAATGATCATAATTGTATATGTACAGAGATGGAAAGCTTTGCATTATTCCATAATGCAAGAATATTAGAAAAAAATGCGGCGTGTTTAATAACTATTGGAGAGAATTTAGTTACTAAAGAGGAAATTAGTGCTGAAGCAAAACAAACAACATTCAATAATATGATGCAAATTGCATTAGAGGCTTGTTTGTAAAGTGTACAAATGGGTTTGTGAAACAGTGAGGCAACTACGAGGTGTAACATGACATTATTTATCTCTATTATTGGTATTTTACTATTAATTGGTATTTCATGGGTTATGTCAAATGATAAGAAGAATATTAATTACAAAGCAATTATTATTATGTTTGGAGTTCAATTATTTACAGCATGGTTTATGTTAAATACATCAATCGGTAAAACAGTTTTACAAAAGATTGTAGCATTCTTTAATCAAATATTATCTTTTGGTCATGAAGGTATCGCATTTGTGTTCGGTGATTTATCTGCAAAAGGTTATTTCTTTATTAACGTTTTAATGATGATTATTTTCATATCAGCAATACTATCAATTTTAACTTATACTCGCATTTTACCTTTAGCAATTAAATATATTGGTGGTGCGGTAGCAAAAATTACAGGATTACCAAAAATCGAATCATTCGTAGCAGTAAACTCAATGGTATTTGGTGATACAACTGCTATTCTTTCTGTAAAATCCCAATTACACAAACTTAATCCGAATAGATTATTTGTAGTAGTAACATCTTCATTAGTAGCAGTATCAGGTTCGGTCTTAGGTGCTTATATGCAAATGATTCCTCCTAATTATGTTTTAGTTGCACTTCCAATAAATGTATTTAGCGGATTAATTCTTTCTTCAATCGTCTGCCCAGTAACTATTGAACAAGATGAAGAAATTGACGTAAAAGATATGATTCAAGAAAAATCATTATTTGAAGCGATCGGTAATGGTGCTCTAGATGGTGGAAAAGTTGCTTTAATCGTTGGAGCAATGGTAATAACATATATTGGTTTACTTGCAATGGTAAATTACATCTTTACTAACACGGTTGGAATAAGCTTCACTGAAGTATTAGGCTATGTATTTGCACCAATTGCTTACTTAATGGGTGTTCCAATAGATGAATTATTACGTACAGGTTCAGTAATGGGCACTAAAGTAGCTGCTAACGAATTCGTTGCAATGTTAGACTTCCAAAAAATGATTCCTGAATTATCACATAAGACAGTAGCAATTGTATCTGCATTTTTAGTGTCATTTGCGAACTTCTCATCAATCGGTATCATTTTAGGGACTGTACAAGCGATAAATGGTGAGAAGGCATCACAACTTGCTAAAGTCGGTTTAAAAGTACTGTTAGTTGCTACGATGGGTTCTGTTCTTACTGGAACGATTGTTGGTTTATTTATCTACTAGTGCATAAACAATTAATATTTTAAGCAATGTTATTAATTTAATTGTAAAAATTCCCCCTCTTTATTTTAAAGGGGGGAATTTTTACAACTTAATGAACAAGTTTCAGTTCTCTTTATCTTTATCATAAGCATGCATGGAAATAACCGAGATTTTCTTTAAAGTAAGTTATTCAATTAAATGGCCCGATTGTTAAACAACACTCTTCAACTAAACTGCACCGTTAGCTCAACAAGAAACAAGATGCTACCGGTGCACCACCTTGTTTAACTCTTGCACCCGTTAGTCAAATAAGTACCTTATTTTCTATTACACTTTATAATCAAACTGTGTAAGTTTCCGTAATAATGTATTTAACAGGAGGTTTTATTTATGACACAAAAAGATGAACAGTTTATGGAAATAGCCATTAAAATGGCTTTAAAAGCTAGAGAAGATGGTAATGAACCATTTGGTGCTATATTGGTAAAAAATAACAAAATTGTGATGTATGGTGAAAATGAAATAAATAGTAATTGTGATCCTACACACCATGCTGAAATTGGACTTATACGCACATTTTGCTCTGAGAACAATATTTTTGATCTTAGTGAATATACTTTATATACTAGCTGTGAACCTTGCGTAATGTGTACAGGGGCTATGGTATGGTCTAATTTAGGAAAAATAGTCTACAGTGTATCACACGATCAACTAGCAGAAATTGCAGGCAGTAATATAATGATTTCGTGTAAAGAAGTTATTGAAAAAAGCCCAAATAAGCCGATCTTAGTTGAACAAGTTTTAAATGCCGAAGGGCTAAAAGTATTTGAAGGATACACATTTATCCATTAACTTTATAGGAAATATCACTGTTTATCCATGGTATTCAAGTTATTCTGAATATCATGGATATTTTTGTTCTCATTATGTCGAAGTAAGTGTCAAATGAGACCTAAAGACTCCCTTTCATTAATTAATTAATTAATTAAATTAAACTGCACCGTTAGTAAAATCACCCCTTATGTCTAGAATTCTATTAAGTTGTCAATAATCCCTTTTATATTACTATTTTAGGGGGGTGGAATTGTTACTGTCAAAAGCATGGACTTTGTTTGAAGCTGATAAACGAATAGAGGGCTTTTCATCACAAACGCTGAAGGCCTACCGGTTACAGTCTTTTCTATTAATTGGTTATTTTAAGGATATAGAGATGGAATTGCTTGACACCAATCAACTGAAGGAGTATCTTGCTATATCCGGCAAGCACTTAAAACCAGCTAGTCTTGCACACCGTTTTCGCTTTATGAAATCATTTTTTCGTTGGTCTCATGAAGAAGGATACCTGAGTAAGAATCCAACTTCCAAAATTAAAGAACCGAAAGTAGGAAAGCGGATACCCAAGTATTTAACCGAACGGGAGATTGAACACCTCCGTGAATCCTGTCATTCCGCAATGGAAAAAGCGATTTTCGAATTCATGTTTTCTACTGGTTGCCGAATTGGAGAAATAGTTGCGTTAGAAAAGAACCATATTAATTGGTCCAATCAATCCGCAATCGTTAGAGGAAAAGGTGATAAGGAAAGGGAGGTTTATTTTAATACGCGTTGTGACATATGGCTTAAACGTTATATTGAAAGCCGTACTGACAATAATCCTGCCATCTTTGTGACAGTAAGGCAGCCACATAAAATGAGTGTTGCCCAAATGCGATACATCATCAAGTGGATATCAAATCGTGCTGAAATCAATAAAGAAATTCATCCACACCAATTTAGACACAGCTATGCAACTCATTTGTTGAACAATGGAGCTCCCATAGAAGTCATACAAAGTCTTATGGGGCATGAGAAAAGCGAAACGACTAGGATCTACGCTCAATTAAGCGGGAGGCTAAGGAAAGAGTATTATCAGAAGTACTTTTAAATTTAAAAGGAGCAAAGTCTTTTAAGACTTTGCTCCACTTAACTAAGCACCCGTTAGCTTAATAAGGCTTCTCTTTATTTTTTAAATATCTTCGCTTCGACTTAATACAAAAAACACCTCAGTTTACTATCAAAGATTATTTTTACTACTTATAAAGGAAATTTGTTCAGCTGATATAATAAAATCAATTAAATCCATCGTTTTATTTTGTAGCAAGACGTGAAATTCATAATTGTCATTTACTTTATATATTTCCTCATACAGCCACCATGAATCTTCTAACAAATCATCCTGTTTGATAATATTAAAATTTTCAAATATGACCTCATCTATATTTGTATAACTCCCTTTATTATCAAGGAGTAATTTTAAGGATTTATCGTTCTTAATTGATTTTATAATTTTGCAATCATGGAAGCTAAAATCCCCATCAATTTCTATATCCAGTAATGTTGAGTTTTCTTTTATATATCTTTTGTAATCTTCAATTACTGTGGTTACAATTCCGTCATTTTCCTCGCAAAATTGAGTTACAGCATTTATTACATTGCGAGTTGCCTTATCTAAAGTAAACACCCTTATATCTGCAATTTGTTTTACTATTGTTTCTGGTAATTGCTTTTTTAAATACCTAAGATTATGTATGAAAATATCATGAAATTGTTCTATTCCCTTTTCTTTATTAAAAGGTTCATAGTTATTATTATCAACATCTCTGTTTGCTGTTTCGTTAGATTTTAATATTAAATTAGCTTCTTCTTGTACAATAAGCCAACTATTTAATTCAATGTGGTAAAGCTGTTGAAAATATTCTTCTGAGAATGTTTCAGCTTGCTTTTCTTCCTCTAAATGCAGATGGATATTATTTTTTTGACACAATTCATGCCATTCTTTAGTAAAATATTTCATTTTTTTACCCTCGTCTCTCTAAATAGATAATCTATTTTCATTAAGTATTGCTCTAACAAGCTTTGTTACGTTTAACGGAGTATCAAATGCATCAGCAGCAGTTCCAACAGTAGAAGAACGTGTAGCTTTAGATAACAAATTAGAAGTCAAACAAGCTCGCACATCCAATGAAACACTTCAAGATTGGAAAAAGTGGACAAACGACCATTCTTACAGCTTAACATCCATTCAACCTGAAACAGTTGGCAAACAAAAAATACCAGCTAATAAATTTGAAGATTTAGAGATGCTTAAGCCTTTATTACATGATAAGCGCATCGTTTTTTTAGGGGAAAGTTCTCATGGTGTGGCTGAATTAAATCTAGCAAAAACGCGTATTATTCAATTTTTACACCAAGAAATGGGCTACAACGTTCTTGCCTTTGAAAGTGGTTTGGGGAATGCCATGAATGCCCAAGGTCAAATTGATAAACAAACAGCGCAACAAACGATGAAGGATGCTATTTTTCCCGTATGGTGGGCAAAAGAAACACTGCCGTTATTTGAATATAGTAAAAAAACACAAAATACAGATAAACCATTAAAATTAGCAGGCTTTGATATTCAACTGCAAGGTTCATTTACGAACGGAGACTGGCTACAAAATAGTCAGCTTGCTAAACAGTTCGGTGAAGCAGAGAAGCAACTTACAGAGTGGAGCTACAGTAATGATATAAAGGGCTATCAAAAGGTAAAACCAAGCATTATCGCAGTATATAAACAAGTAAAATCACAAGTATCGCTTAAAGAAAAAGAGTTAGAAGAGGCTTATCCGAGCGAGCCTCATATTGTAAAGCTTATGGAACGTACTTTTGCTGACCGTATCCGTTTTGCGGAGGAATATGTAGAATTAACAATTAAAACAATTATTGAACTTGAACAAGATAAATATGATTCTTATTTAAAGACAATAGAATGGCGTGATCAAGCGATGATGGAAAACCTACTTTGGTTAGCGGAAGAGGTTTATCCAACTGAAAAGTTTATAGTCTGGGCACATAATGACCATATTCGTAAAGCACAATCCGAAGTAAAGGGTTCCCCTGATTCTGTAAAATTAATGGGTGAACGTCTACCAGATATCTACAAAAAATATAGCTATGTCCTTGGTCTTTATATGGCTGGTGGTGAAACTGCAAACAATCTACGCGAACCAATGGCTGTCTTACCGCCAATAAAAGGATCAATCGAGGATATTCTTTCATCGACAAATGAACCTTACACATTTATCGACTTACGCAACCGTCAAAATGAAGTAGGGAACTCATGGATGTTTGAGCCACGCTTATCATATAGCTGGGGAATCATGGAGGAAAGTCTAGTTCCACGCGATCAATATGATGGCATTCTACTAATTGATAAAGTAAGTAAGCCAAATTATATAAAGTGAAACTTTAATCAGTGGGGACTTTCTTCATCCCCACTGATTATTAGTTGATTTAGCAGCGTTAATCCTTGCTCTTTACCTTTTGGGGACTAATGGGTTCCAAGTAATGCAAATCGATATAAAATCAATTAGTTTACTTATAGCATTGGGCATTGTACATGCTGGGATCGGCTTCTATTTGTTCTTTTTGGGAATGCGTCATCTAAAAGGGCAAAGTATAGCTATTTTAAGCTATATTGATCCACTGACATCATTAGTGATTTCGACGATGATTATAGGTGAAAAAATGGCGACCCTACAAATACTAGGCGCTATCCTTTTACTCGGTGCAACATTTCTGAGTGAAATAGATAAAACAAAGTTAATATCACAGCAATAAACGGACAGCAAGCTCCCGAAAGCCTTTTTGGCATTAGGGAGCTTTTAGTAAAGGGGAATGGAAATAGTTTTATCCTCTAAAGTCCGTTTTAATATTTCATACTCTTTTGAAGAAAACATTTTATTTATCGTATTTTCTTCGATTTTGGGAAAATGTTTGTGAATATATTCTGCATAATTTGTTGCAAAGTCTATTCTTCTTTAAATTGTGCCAAGCACCATTCTTTAGTTTCTTGGTCGGCAAAGGATGCTTCTACACTATTTAAATAAATTTGTCGATAATCTTCCTCGCTTAGATTAAATTCATTGTTAACTAAATGGATTTCTTTTGCCATTGTAGTATTTGATACGGTTCTGTTATCCGTATTAAATGTCACTTTTATTCCATCTTTATGAAACTTATAAATCGGATGTTCAGAATAATGATGAACAGCTTTCGTTTGGACATTACTTGTTGGACACATTTCAAGAACTACCTGTCTTTCTTTAACAATCTTATAAGCCTCGGCACAATCTTTAATAAATACTCCGTGTCCTATTCTTTCAGCACCCAACAGTTCAACAGCCTCTAGAACGTTTTTACCAATTCCTGTTTCACCGGCATGAATAGTGACTCTGTAGCCATATTCTTTGGCTAAAGCGATTGGATCTACGAATTTTTCACAAAAGCCTTCTTCTTCGGATGCACATAGGTCAATTGCCACTACACCTTTTCCAAGGAACTTTTTCCCCTTTTCAACCACCTCGAATGCACTTTCTACAGACATCGTCCTCATGCAGGACAGGATTATATTTCCCTTTATTTCGAAACAGCTTTCAGCGTCTCTCATCCCATCTATAACAGCTTGAATAACTTCTTCAACGCCAAGACCTTGTAATATGTGAAGTAACGGGGCAAATCTGACTTCTAAATATTTCACATTTTCCATTGTTGCATTCTCAAATAGCTCAAAAGTAATTCTTCTTAAGTTCTCCTTAGACTGCATTACTATATTAGGGAGAAAAAATCTTTTTAAATACTCATCAAGGGATTCGCATTCTAACGGAGCAATCAGCTCCTTTTGTAGTTCATCCTTATCAAAAGTGGGTAACTGAATGCCTTCCTTCTGTGCAATATCGATAATAGTTTCAGCCCTAAGGCTTCCGTCCAAATGACAGTGTAGTTCAATTTTTGGCAATGCTAAAAAGTTCATTTTTGACCTCCTGAAATAAATTATTAGATTTAAAATACAAAAAAATTCCTGACCACAAAGAAAATACAAGTATTGTACTTTCTTCGTAATCAGGAATTTCGGTTCCTGGTAGAGACCCCCAAACCATATTATTGGGGTTATACGAAATATTATTGAATTCATTAACGATTTTTAATATGATAATAAAAAAATTTCGGATTGTCAACATGGTCCCTAACACCTATAAATCATTGTGTTTATTCTAAAAGAATATTCTACCGAAAAATTCCATTCACCTTTTTCAACAAATCTGCTTCGGTAGCACAAAAAGCGATTGCTCTAATTGGACAATCGCCCTCATTAGTTTAAGTGAACTCATTCACAATATTATAAACCACATCTTCCTTTCTTGTTGACCTAGTTGTGGCAAGAATTGTAGCAGCAACTTGCATCGGAGCTTGTGAGTGGAACTGGAATAGTACCACTTTGTGCAGCTTGTATCGGTGGAGTTATTGCTTGTTTTAAAAAATAACCATTATATTCTTTAATTGAGTAAATTGAATCATGTATTTTTGCTTACTGACATACTATAAAAAACAATTAAAGAGAAAAGGAACCAATAAAACTAAAATAGAACCTATACCAAAAACAGAAATCACTTTTATCTTGTCTTTTTTTATGTCTTTCTTCAACATAACACCACCTAACGCACAATTGTAGTTAACTTAAAAAGTACATTATATGATATGTTTTACAAATTAATACTAACATTTTTTTCTGAATGTTCATACTATAGTTTGCTTATCTAGCCGCTGTTGCTTGTTGAGTTATTTGGATAAATTTGCATTTAAATTGTATGTGTAATTTTTCTAATGCTTTCAAGAATGTGTGGAGTGCACGAAATAGTACTTAAAAAAATTTAAGATATAGGAATGATTGAAGTGATTGATATCCAAAATTCTCTTTGTCAGAAGATCTTTAAAATTAATGGTGATTATCAATGTACGTAAGTTCAGAATCTATATGTAACTCAGAAACGTTGAAAAGAAATATACAATTTCACTAATATATTGACACAAAAACCACTTTGTCGTAGATTTAAAGTAATTGCATAAAAGCATTAGGTGCCCATTGCGGGAGAATAGGGAATAAAGTGAAAAGCTTTAGCGGTCCCACCACTGTAAAAGGGAGTTTCATAGAGAATGCCACTAGCATCGTTCTGGGAAGGTTCTATGAAATGTTGAAATTGAGCCAGGAGACCTGCCTATCTGCTTCGATTATATAGACGATGGAAAAGTCTGTAGTTTATTTGTTATGGAATAAACTACAGGCTTTTTATTTTTTTCTCTAAATCATTCTTCAAGTAACAAGGGGCAAAAAAGAAAGGGGAAATTTTCATGCAATTATTACAACAGACGATTCAAAACATTCAAAGTGCTGACAACAAAATGATGGAGAAGGCAAGAGAACGTATAGATGGACTTTGCAAGCCTCCTAGCAGCTTGGGGAAACTGGAGGCCTTTGCTGTGCAACTATCCGGAATTACAGGAGACCTATTTCCTGCGATTGATAATAAGGCGGTAATTGTCTGTGCAGCAGATCATGGTGTTTGTGATGAAGGGGTGACATCTAATCCACAAAATGTGACGGTCTTTCAAACATTAAATTTTCCTAGAGGAGGAACTGGTGTCTGTGCTATCGCAAAAATCACAGATGCAAAAATTGTCACAGTAGACGTTGGTGTAAAAGAGGATATTCCACATGATGCCGGTGTTATCATAAAAAAAATTAAATATGGCACGGACAATATGGCAAAAGGTCCTGCTATGTCAAGGGAAGAAGCCGTTCAATCTATTGAAGTAGGAATTGAAGTAGCTACGGAAGAAATTAAAAATGGGATAAATGTACTCGGGACAGGTGAAATGGGTATCGGTAATACAACACCGAGTGCTGCCATATTATCGGTTCTACGTGAGTGTCATCCGAATGAAGTGACGGGCTTCGGCGCAGGAGTTGGACCAGGAGGGATAGAACATAAAGTCGATGTCATTCACAATGCCATTACATTAAACAAACCAAATCGTCATGATGCTATTGATATTCTTGCGAAAGTTGGTGGGTTAGAAATAGGTGCTATGGCTGGAGTGATACTTGCTGCTGCCGCACATCGCAAACCTGTTGTTATTGATGGCTTTATTTCTACCATCGCTGCCCTTATTGCATATGAACTCGAACCAAAAGTAAAAGACTATATCATTCCTTCTCATGTCTCTGAAGAACCAGGTGCAAAAATTGCAGCCGAAATGCTTGGGGTAGAACCAATGCTGCATATGAATATGCGATTGGGAGAGGGCTCTGGTGCCGCTTTAGCATTTCCTATTTTGGACGCAGCATGCTCCATGATGAAAAATATGGCTACATTAGAAGAATCTATGTTGCTGTTAGAAAAGTAATTTTATTAACCTTCACATATTCTTAGGTGCTTATGGTTGCACGCTGTTGTGATGAATAAGGAATTAAATATAAATAATCAAAACAACAAAACAAGCCCAAATAATTGATATTTGGGCTTGTTATTATGCAGCGATGTAAGGAAACAAGCTATGCTCGATGTAACTTCCGCAACGGTAATCGCCATCTCTTCGTATATGAAAGTATTCTTAGTACTGTGATCACGCCAAATAATACATATAAAAAGATATCCCCGGAAAATAGTTGAAGTCCAACGATTAGCCCGGCTAATGCTGCCCAAACACCATAGACTTCATCACGGAGGACTAATGGTTGTCGTCTAGCTAATAAATCACGAACAATTCCACCACCTGATCCTGTTAAGACAGCAGCAACAATAACCGCACTAATAGGCATATCGAGCTTCACAGCATATAGGGCACCCTGAATCGCGAATGCTGATAATCCAATAGCATCAGTGAAATTGCCCCAGCGATGCCAATGCTGAATGAGTCGATGTGGAAAAATGAAAAAAATTGTAATTGCTGCAATAGCAATTTGGAACATCATATCTTGCCCCCACAGTGTTGTTACAGGTAAACCTATAAGTAAGTTTCGTATAGCTCCACCACCGAAAGCAGTTACGATACCGAGTATATATACACCGAATAAATCGTATTCTTCCTCCATTGCAATTATTGCCCCGGAAATAGCGAAGGCAATTGTTCCGATGATACTAAAAACCTCCCAAGCCAACCCTTTCACCCCTTATGTGAATAAATCATTTCATGTTGTAGTAGATTACATACTAGAAAACTTTAAAGTTACCTTTTTGTATCTAAAAGTTTTGCAAAGAAAAGCATCGAACGAATTATCAGATACTAAGTATTCTATTATAGTAGGACATACTAGATTTAGTCCGAAATTTAGCTTAGCGCATAATGTAATTAGAAACAATAGCAAGTTTTGCAGGTAAGCTCACAAATTGTTAAGATAAGATTTGAACAAATGTGAAATGGAGAAGAATATAATGACTTTTACAACCAATTTAACTGAAGAAACAATAGCATTAGCTGCTAAAATAGAAGAGAAGGTACGCCTTTTTCATGCGAAGGTAGAAGACATGGCGTTCTTCAATCAACAAAAAGTGCTTGCTGCGTTTCGAAAGCACCAAGTAAGTGATTATCATCTGCACCCGTCTAATGGTTATGGCTATGATGATGAGGGGCGTGACAATCTAGAACGCGTTTATGCAGAGGTCTTTGGAGCGGAGGCTGCCATTGTACGTCCACAAATTATTTCTGGTACACATGCAATCACACTTAGCTTATTCGGAGTACTACGTCCTGGTGATGAATTACTTTATATTTCGGGTCAGCCGTATGATACATTGCAATCAATAGTCGATGGTGGCGATAAGGATACTGGCTCATTAAAAGATTATAAAATCGGTTATAGCCATGTGGATTTAATCAATAATCAAGAAATCGATTGGGAAGGTGTGGCAGCTGCAATTACACCAAACACTAAAATGATTGCTATACAACGTTCGAAGGGCTATGCAACACGCCCGTCCTTTACCCTTTCACAAATTGCAGAAATGTGTGCAAAAATCCGTGAATTAGCACCAGATGCAGTTATTTTTGTTGATAATTGCTACGGTGAATTTGTTGAGGCACAGGAACCGATCGAGGTTGGGGCTGATTTAATGGCAGGTTCGCTCATTAAAAATCCTGGTGGAGGCTTAGCGAAAATTGGTGGTTATATTGCGGGTCGTGCAGATTTAGTTGAGAAATGTGCTTATCGTATGACATCACCAGGTATTGGTGCTGAAGCAGGAGCAACATTAAACACGCTTGGTGATTTCTATCAAGGATTTTTCCTTGCACCACATGTTGTATCTCAAGCATTAAAAGGTGCCATTTTCACAGCTGCTATGCTAGGAGAGATTGGTATGAATACATCACCAAGGTATGATGCTAATCGTACGGATTTAATTCAATCGGTTTCTTTCCAAACCGCGGAACAAATGATTGCTTTTTGTCGTGAAATTCAAGCAAACTCACCAATTAATGCGCATTACGCACCGGAGCCAGCGTACATGCCTGGCTATGAGGATGATGTCATCATGGCAGCTGGAACTTTTATTCAAGGTTCAAGTATTGAGCTTACAGCAGACGGTCCTATTCGTCCGCCATTTACAGCATTTATTCAAGGTGGATTAACATATGAGCACGTAAAATTTGCTATTTGTAGTGCTGTTCAAAAAATCCAAAAATAGGTAACGAAAAACTATTCAAAACTTCCATTTTGAATAGTTTTTTATTTATGGACGAAAAGATGAAGATGACATTTGTTAAAGCGTATGCCATGTATCTTCATTCAATAGAAGACTCCTACCTCTGAAGGTGGTGAAATGAATGCTGATGTGGTTCCCTTTCAGTGGGGCTAACACCTACTGAATGAAGAAGCACAGAAAACATTTGTTGCCCCGACGCCCCTAGGAAAACGCAAAGTCGGAACAGAAATCAACCACATGTTAGGATATTAAGTTTAGTTTTTTACAATTTTTCATCATTTCAAAAAAATATTTTATTCCGTGTCAGGAAACCTCACATGAGTGGTTGACAGTGTGAATTTTTCGTTATATTATTAGCAGGTATTGGAGGGGAATTAAATGAGTCGTGAAATTAGACGAACTATGCCGTTATTATCTATGAATATTGTAATGCAATTGACCGAGCTTTCGGCACGTCAGATTCGTTATTATGAAGAACACCATTTAATTGAGCCGCACCGAACAGAAGGCAATCGTCGAATGTTTTCATTAAATGACGTCGATACATTGTTGGAAATTAAAGATTACTTGGAACAGGGCATGAACATGGCAAAAATTAAAAAGCTGTTCGCTAAAAAGAATGAACCTGTTTCAACAGATGAACCAGATTTAAGTGACAAAGAATTACGTCGCGTTATGCGAGAGGAAATGCGTCAAGCGCAGCGCATGCAAAAATCATCCATCCGTCGTGGGGATTTATCTCGATTCTATTAATAAAAGGTAACATCGTTAATTGCTTTATTAATAGGGTAGGGTAATGATATAAGCTAGACAATTAATAGGAGTGTGGAAAACTGTGGGTAAATACACAAAAGAGGACATTAAACGTCTAATCGAAGAAAAAAACGTAAGCTTTATTCGTCTACAATTTACGGATATTCTTGGCACAATCAAAAATGTTGAGATTCCTGTAAGCCAATTAGACAAAGCTCTAGAAAACAAAATGATGTTTGATGGCTCATCCATTGAAGGCTTCGTACGTATTGAAGAATCAGATATGTATTTACATCCTGACTTAGATTCTTTCGTAGTGTTCCCTTGGACTTCTGAAAAAGGGAAAGTAGCACGTTTCATCTGTGATGTATACACTGCTAAAGGCGAGCCGTTTGCTGGTGACCCACGAAACAATTTAAAACGTATCCTTAAGAAAATGGAAGAAATGGGCTTCTCAAGCTTCAATTTAGGACCTGAGCCAGAATTCTTCTTATTTAAATTAGATGCAAAAGGTGAACCGACATTAGAAGTAAACGACCACGGTGGTTACTTCGACTTAGCACCAACTGATCTTGGCGAAAACTGCCGTCGTGATATCGTTTTAGAACTAGAAGAAATGGGCTTCGAAATTGAAGCATCTCACCATGAGGTAGCTCCTGGCCAACACGAAATTGACTTTAAATATGCAGACGCAATTACAGCTTGTGACAATATCCAAACGTTCAAATTAGTTGTTAAAACAATTGCTCGTAAACACGGTCTACATGCTACATTTATGCCAAAACCATTATTCGGTGAAGCTGGCTCTGGTATGCACTTCAACGTTTCATTATTTAAAGGTAAAGAGAATGCATTCTACGATGAATCTACTGAACTAGGTCTTTCTGAAACAGCAATGCAATTCATGGCAGGTGTCCTTGCTCACGTTCAAGGCTTCACAGCTGTGACAAACCCAACAGTTAACTCTTATAAACGTCTTGTACCGGGTTATGAAGCTCCATGTTATGTAGCATGGTCAGCTCAAAATCGTTCACCACTTATCCGTATCCCTTCAGCACGTGGTCTTTCAACTCGTGTAGAAGTACGTTCTGTGGATCCATCTGCTAATCCATATTTAGCAATGGCTGTTATTTTAGAAGCTGGTCTTGAAGGTATTCGTCACAACTTAACACCACCAGCTGCTATTAACCGTAACATCTACGTAATGTCTGATGAAGAGCGTAAAGCGAATGGTATCGCAAACTTACCACCAGCACTTGACGATGCTTTAGCATTACTTGCTCAGGACGAAGTAGCTCAATCAGCTTTAGGTGAGCATATCTATGCAAACTTTAAAGAGGCAAAAGAAATCGAGTTTGACATGTATCGTACAACAGTACACCAATGGGAACGCGATCAATATTTAAAAATGTACTAATTTAAAAGCGTTGGAGCTGTGAGGCTCCAACGCTTTTTTGTGTGCCCCTATTACCGAATGGGCGTTATGCATTAAAAGTATTTGGAGCTGCTGGATTAGAATATCTTATCGACCCATAACTTTGTATCAATTCAAGAATGGACTAATGACGAGATTCTAATCTACACTAATAGTAAGAAAGCGATAGGGAAGACATAAAGCCCCATCGCTTTCTTCTATTAATAGCCCATATGATGATGGCCCATGTGATGGCCCATATGATGACCCATAGGATCGCACATATGATGGCCCATATGGTGACCCATATGATGGCCCATATGATGACCCATATGATGATGGCCCATGTGATGGTGTCCCATATGGTGATGTGGCATATGGCACGGCTCAGGTGGCATCTCGCAAAGTGTATGAGTTTCGCAACATTCATCCACTACACACTCAGTGCAAGGGAAATGATATTGATGATCAATTATATGTTTGTTAACTGTTTTAATATGTGCTGGTTGTACATGAGGTACGACCGTATGGATATAATTAGTGCGAACAAATTCCTCTGGCGGTAAAAAATGTGGTGGATCAAATTGAGTTGGGCATGTTTGTGGTGGACAACAATGTGGACCTTCATGGTGATGATGATGCATACGTCTATGCATGGTAAAACCTCCTGTTTTGATAAGTTGTGGTTCATAATTAACATATGAGATGAAAGACAGTATGGTCTATTTGTATGCCTATTAAGGGCTGGTTAAATCTCTTAGGCAATCAAAATAGGTATGATTTAATGTAGAGTTTAACTAAACTTTAACTTCTTTCAGTAAGTGTTTTTGTAACGTAAGTGAAACGGCAGTTACGTTTGTCTTAAAGGTAATGATACAAAGAAGAAATGCGGATAATTAGAAGAGAATACTAACAATAACAATTTTTTTTAGATTGAATAAAAATTCATTTTGCTGTAGAATTAACCGATGTATTGTTGGTTTACGATATTTTTATAGCTATGATTTAATGAATAGAAATTTTGCTTTGCGGATGTTAATTATAAAAAAGTAGTGTTTGGGCATTCCTTTATTACTTTTTAGAGGGGTGTTTTTTTATTTGATCCGTTTTCTATCTTTATCTCGCAGAATAAAGAAATTCCCACTGATTAAAGTACAGATATACATTTCTTGGCGGTTTTAAAGGACATAACTAACAAGCTTGATGTATAAAACTTCGAAAAAACCAAGAGAAATGAGGCTTTAAATTATGAAAAAACACCCTACTTCTACATACTTTTTCTTCATAATTCCGTCTCTTATTGGTGTCCTATTATTTATGACACCAGTCTTAACGGAAGATGGATGGAAAGTTCCAATTGCTATTTTAGCAAGTTTACTAGCAGGTTTTGTTGCTCCGGTTATTAGTTATTTTACTATAATTATGTTTGCGATTTCGGCAATTGGATCACTTATTGCCAAATTAATTCCACGAAATAATACAAAAGAGCCTAGTATTTTATATACATTATTTTATGTAAATTGGTTTTGGACAATTATTAGAGTCATCGGTTTAGTATTTGCCTCAATGGTTGTCTTTGATTTTGGACCATCGGCGATTAATAATAAAAATACTGGTGGATTATTAATGAACCCAGACGGTGGTTTAGTAACATTTTTATTTACGATTTTCTTATTTGCTGGAATACTATTACCATTTTTAACAAACTTCGGATTACTTGAATTTTTCGGAACGATGATGGTAAAAATCATGCGTCCGCTCTTTAAAAGCCCTGGTCGTTCATCGGTTGATGCACTTACATCGTGGGTTGGTGATGGAACAATTGGTGTTCTTATGACGAGTAAGCAATATGAAATGGGGAACTACACGAAAAAAGAGTCTGCCATTATTGCAACTAGTTTCTCTGTAGTATCTATCACATTCTGTATCGTAGTATTAGATACAGTGCATTTGTCACGCTATTTTATTCCATATTACTTAACGGTTGTGCTTTGTGGTCTTGTGTTAGCGGTAGTTATGCCACGAATTTTCCCGCTTGCTAACAAAGAAGATACTTATATCGACGGTACACCAGTAGATTTATCGCGTGAGGAATTACCAGAAGGTTATAATTCTGTGTCACATGGCTTAGAAAATGCTTTAGCCGTTGCGCATGCAAATCGTGACCCACGTCAATTTCTGAAAGATGGAATTAGAAATGTTTTGGATTTATGGGTTGGTGTAGCGCCGGTTGTTATGGCATTTGGTACGGTTGCTTTAATGCTTGCTGAATTTACTAATATTTTTGCAGTTTTAGGAAAGCCGTTTGAACCTATTTTAACAGTGCTTGGTTTACCAGAAGCAGCTGAGGCAGCGCAAACAATGGTTGTTGGCTTTGCTGACATGTTTTTACCTTCAATTTTAGGAGCAGGAATTGAAGCTGACACTACTCGATTTGTGATTGCTGTCGTTTCTGTTACACAGCTTATCTATATGTCTGAAGTCGGTGGACTTATTTTAGGTACAAAAATTCCACTGAAATTTTTAGATCTAGTTGTTATTTTCTTAATGCGTACGATTATTTCACTACCAATCGCAGCAATAGTTGCACATTTACTTTTTTAGACTTATAAGGCAATTGTTCGAATTTAGTGCGAACAATTGCTTTTTTTAAATTCACTCTTAATGATAAAAAAGAATAAATAATAGTTGACACATAAATTCATTGAGTTGGGAAAAACTACACTTAAAGTGATACTGAGGTGATAAAATGGACAGAATTTTTTCTCTCTGCTTAAGTTCCTGTTATTTGTTATTTTCTCAACCAAGTGATGCCTATATAAATGATTCGCTCAGTCCTTATGAAGAAATCTATCCTGAGATAGGCTATAAAACGGTTGAAACAGCTGCCTACGATTTTGAACGGCACTATCATCAAGGGCTAAAGCTACCACTTCGAGTACCTCCTATTAGTTTTACACATCATTTTGGTCGGTTTAATAATCTAGATGGTGATATGAACGATTTTTTTGAAGTTACATTTATTAATAATCAACTTCCTGAGCATCATTATAAAATAACAGTTCGACCTATTCAGTTTAAGTTCCCATCTAAAAAGGGAAATATAGTAAAGACATTCGACTTGAAAAATGGAACGACTTCAATCTATATGGAAATCTCAGGATTCAATGTACTTTCTTTTGAAAGAGGAGATTGGCAATATATGCTGTGGATTGATAAAAGGGTTTCGGATAAAGTGACACCTGAAGTTTTAGTCGACATTGCTAACTCTATTGACTATACAACGCAAGAAGATGAGCGTAGTTAATAAAAAATGCCAAGACCTTTAACTTCTTTCAGCGGGTGTTCAAACCCCGCTGAAAGAAGTTAAAGCCTCTGGCGGATGTCACGGAATCGGAAAGGAGTTAATAAAGGATGTTAGCCTAAAATCATCGCATCCATGTGATAACGGCTAACTGACCTGCATCGGAAAAAACGCCACGTCCTGTGGCATTACCGAAATGACCGACATCGTGTCGGCCCTCACGCAGGCCTAAGCACAAAGCCGATTCTGGACGCAATTATGCCGAGGCATAATTGATTGAGGGCTTGGCATCATTTTCTTTTTGAAAGTATTCCGAATAGCCTCTAGAATTATGCTGGATTGACAGAAGCATTTCGAATCGCCATTGTTATGATAGAGTAGAGGAAAGCACTAAAAACTAATAAACTACTTAATAGAGCAAAGGTAGATATATTTGATAGTAGGTCAAACAAAGGAGAATACCACTTGAAAATGATTGTAACAATCGGAATTAAGCCGAGTAACCCTATAAAACTGTAACCGCCAAGAGTTCCTAAGCGATAAAAGACAACATTCAATAAAAGACCAGATGTTAGGAAGAAGAGCAGTAAAACAGTATCTAATGTCATCATTCGCAAAAATGATGGAGAATTATCAATTAGTAAAATAGGATGGATAATGAATAGGTTAGAAACGTAAGGGATTATTTTTTGTGTACAAGTACTTATGAAGGAACCTATTAAGCTCCACGAGATGAAAAAGAGTCCTACATTGAACATATATTGTAAGCGACTTAAACCCAGTTTTAAAAAATAGGGCAAGGTTTTATTTAGTAGCTTTGCCGCCATTATACCGTAAAAGATATAAACAGGTATAGAAACGGAGATGGCAATGGAAATATTTTGCCCAAAGAATTTACTTAAGAATACAGACAATAGGATGATCGAAAATAATATGCACCAAAACGTCATAATTTGTTTTTTATAACTTTGAAATAATACATAAAAGCAACCCTTTATTATTTTCATTAAATAGTCCTCGCTTTCCGCTGTTTACTTAAATACACCAACATTTCTTGTAATGAAACACGTTCAAGCTTAATATTCTGCCCGTTGATGGATTGACCATTAGCGTAGACAATTGCAGTTAACTCCTGCATAAACGTATGCTTATAAATAGTCTTTAGACCATTAATTGCCTGTTCAACATCAGCAGGACCACCTTTAACTGCAACAATATGCTCATGCCATTCCTCCGTTGTTTTCTGAAGCAGTAATTGTCCCTCGTGTAAAATAAGTATTTCCTCAAATAGCTCACTTGCCTCATCAATTAAATGTGTAGACAAAATAAAAAGTCTTGGATTTTCGGTTTGTTGTTCAATTAATAAATCATAAAAAGTATTTCGGGCAGCTACATCAAGTCCGATATAAGGCTCATCAAAGATCGTAATCCCTGCATTACTCGCAAAGCCTGTAATAATGCCTAATGCAGACACCATTCCTTTTGATAAACTGCGAACCTTATCTTTTGGATTTAGAGCAAAGACTTCCAGTAGCTCCATAGCAAGATCGCCATCCCATTTTGGGTAAAAGAAGCTATTAGCCTTTAACGTTTGTGCAATTGTCATCTCCTCTTGAAAGTTTCCACTCTCTGCAACAAAGCAAATATCACGTAAAGTTAAAGGTACATTGAAAACATTCTCTCCATTGACAGAAATGTTCCCATTGGTTGTAGAGATGAGTCCTGATAATAAATTTAAGAATGTTGTTTTACCAGCGCCATTATGACCCAAAAATCCAATGATTTTAGGTCCTTCAATTGTAAAAGAGATATTTTTTAAAGCTTCTTTATGTCTATATGATTTACTAACATTTTTCACTTCAATTTTCATACGTTAACCCCTTTGTAACATATTTTGTAATTCTACATCTGAAATACCTAATCGTATTGCTTCTTTCTTCAATGGCTCTATATGTTGTTGGAAAAAGGTTTCCTTACGCTCTGCAATTAATATCCCGCGCGCATCAGTACTGACAAACATGCCCACGCCGCGTTTTTTATAAATTACACCTTTGTCCACTAATTCGTTCACACCCTTTCCAGCTGTTGCAGGATTAATTTGATATTCTTTTGCAAATTCATTTGTAGAAGGAATGCGATCTTCGGGTTGTAGCTGTCCATCTAGAATTGCATCCTCTATTCGTTCACGAATTTGCTGGAAAATGGGTTTTTCATTATTTAAAGAATGAATCGCTATCCACCTCCTTAGTCAATCGGTTAATTACTTATGTAACTAACCATATAACATAAGGTTTTTTTTGTCAATTTTTTATATAAAAAATTTTAGTTGACTGAATGCATTCATTAAGTTAAGATAGCAAGCGAATATGAAAGAGGTTCATAGCGCATACCCTCTATAAAAAACTATGGATGACGTCATTTACGCCATATCCCAAAAATGCGGATATGGCGATTTTTTTTTAGATTTAATGCGTAATGGACTTCTCACAACTTGAGGAGGCATTTTTATGACAGGAAGAAATGAAGAACAAGGCTTACAGGATTTAACACTACTTGGTAACCAAAATACAAAGTATTTATTTGAATATTCACCAGAAATACTTGAAGCGGTTGATAATTTGCATACTGAAAACGATTTTTTTGTGAAATTTAATTGCCCAGAATTTACAAGTCTTTGTCCAATGACAGGGCAGCCTGACTTTGCGACAATGTATATTTCTTTTATTCCAGATAAAAAGCTAGTAGAGAGTAAATCATTAAAGCTCTATTTATTTAGCTTCCGTAATCACGGAGACTTCCATGAGGATTGTGTTAACATCATCATGAATGATTTAATAAAGCTGATCGAGCCGCGCTATATTGAAGTATGGGGCAAGTTTACGCCGCGTGGTGGCTTGTCCATAGATCCTTGGTGTAACTATGGTCGCCCAGGCACAAAATATGAAAAAATGGCGGAGCATCGTTTGATGAACCATGATATGTATCCTGAAAAGGTGGATAATCGCTGATGCTTTACTATTTAAATGGACTGTTTGTAGGCTTTTTAATTTTAGCAAATGTTTTAGCAGTTAAAGTGTTTAGTATAGGTGGATGGATGATACTTCCAGCTGCGGCGATTTTAATTATTTTTACTTATCCTCTTATTGATGTAATTTGTGAGGTATATGGCAAGGAAGCGGGCAGTCGTACAGTAAGAACAGGACTTATGGCACAAGTGTTTGCAGCATGCTTTATCGCTATTGCCATTGCACTACCACCTGCACAAGCCTTTACTCATCAGCAGGAGTTTGAGACAATTCTAGGTGGCAGTATGCGTGTCATTATTGCGAGTCTTGTAGCCTATTCGGTCAGTGTTAATTTGGATGTAGTGATATTTAGTAAATTCAAAGAAAAGCATGGAAACGGTAAGCTATGGCTTCGAAACAATGTGTCTACGATGTTAAGTCAACTCATCGATACGGCATTATTTATTACGATAGCCTTTTATGGAATAATGCCAATGAAAGTGTTACTGACATTATTTATAACACAGTATTTGTTTAAATTTTTTGCGTCCATTGTAGCAACACCACTTGTTTACGGGCTAGTTTTCGTTGCGCGAAGATTTGATAAACGTAAAGGCTTTGAACCATCTCATTACTGAGGTGGTTCGAAGTGTTGAAAATCAATGAAATAAAGTATGCCTCTTCTGCAAAACTGGGACTTGGCACTTTTCGGGTAGTTTGGAACAGAGATTACCTTCGTCTAAAATATATAATATTTCCAAATATCTGAACTGCTATTTTTCCTAAAATTTGAGCCATCTCAATACTGAGATGGCTTTTTGCTGTGTGCCTTATCAATTAGATGAGCACTATAAGGCAAGAACGAAATTTTTTATATTGAAAATACAGACAACCAAGTTCGGTAGAAATAGCTTAAGTACTTGAAGAACGATTGAAGGTATTTGTGCTGTATATGGGACTAGATATTCCTGAACAAGCCAATGAATCAAAAACATCCCGAATGAATATTGATTTACTAAATTAATGATTTTTAGCTTTGGCGCAATTCTAACAAATGCTAAAATGCCATAAAAAATACCAGCTAAGCACCTCACTTTTTCCACGTTTATAGCTCCATTTTTGCATATGTGCCATGTTACGGCGGAGCATATACTGTGGATGAGAAGGGGGGAGGTGAGAATATATGAAAATTAACTGGATGATCCGTTTTCAGCATAAACCATTCTTAATTGCTCTATTTTCGTTGATTTTATTACTCGCACAGCAAGTAGCAGCTATTTTTGGTTATGATTTAACGAGTGCAATAAGTGAACAGACAATGAGCATCGTAAATACCGTATTATCAATTTTCGTTTTAATAGGGGTTGTTATAGATCCAACTACATCGGGCACCAGTGATAGTCAACGTGCTTTAATGTATCGAAGACCTAGATAAACCAGGGGTGAAAATAAATAAAAAGTGTAATTTTACAATAAGAATATATATGTTATAATGTTAAAAAATTGATATAGCGGGGAGGATGATTGAATGTCGCTTGA
Source organism: Lysinibacillus sp. NPDC094403 (assembly GCF_050278745.1). Taxonomy (NCBI): domain Bacteria; kingdom Bacillati; phylum Bacillota; class Bacilli; order Caryophanales; family Bacillaceae; genus Lysinibacillus; species Lysinibacillus sp. NPDC094403. Next base: position 816,584 of record NZ_JBNNTL010000001.1, read on the forward strand.
AATGGAGCAGAGGATTGCCAAGCTTGAGCAGGAAATGATGGATTTACGGCATGAATTAGAAGGCTTAAAGCGTCAACAATCTGTTGAAAAACCAAGTACATTGAGTGTCAAGAAGCCCATGGTTGATCAATTTGCGCCGAAACCAGTGCAAAATTCAAAGTCGAATTCAAATTTAAAACCAAAGCCCAAAACAATGCCAGCTCCAGAAAAAAAGGTGCAACCACAGCGAACGTTTGAGGAGCGTATTATGTGGGCACTTCCAAAATTATTTATGGTTATTTTAGTGATGGGGGTGCTTTGGGGTCTTAAGCTCGTGAGTGATTACGGCTATTTATCGAACGAGGTTAAAATCATCCTCGCCTATGCATTATCGCTTGCTTTAGCCGCAATAGCTTATGTATTGGAGCGTAGGAAAATAGGGTCATCAGCCATAACGATTTCTTTATACGGCGGGGCATTTATTGTCGGGATATTAACAACAGCTGCTAGTGCGATATTGTATGAAATCATCGGTTTAACGATGGCACTTGTAATTGCCGCTGTTTATATCGGGTACGGTATTGCTATTAGCTATTTGAAGAAAAATGAAGGGCTAACAATATTTATAGCGTTTACCTCGTTATTACTACCTTATTTACTAGAATATATGAATCTAAGTCCTATTATTATCTTAATCTATGTGGTCGTACTATTTACGATGCTACAATTTGTGATTCATCAACACAAGCAGAAATTGGCTCTCTATATTGCCACATTTTTCTCAGTGTTAGCTGTCAGCATTATAGCGTTTATGAACCACGACAATCGAGTTGTTTTTGCAATAGGTTTCCTTGTTGTTCTAACTATTTTTTACACGAGTTGGTGCCGTTTATATAATGCAGATTCGAAATTGAAATATATTCATGTTGGACTTCAATTCAGCCTAGGAGCATTTAGTTTATTGCTCTTAAACTTTATCATTAGTCCAATTGATTATAGTGAAGCACTATTACTCATATTAGTTTGCTTGTTTGCAGCTTTAGCGGGTTATGGTTATAAGCAAAAATGGCAGGAGGCATTTGATAGTGCCGTAACACTCGCATTTATTACACTATGTAATACGCTACTAGTTATGAATTTACCAGAGAGAGTGGATAATTTGCTAATCCCGTTCATCACCTTTGCAGGCGTTATGATGAGTTTACGTTTGCGAGCAAGTTTGTTGAAGGTTGTCAGCTCATTTTCATTTATGATTATACTCTCGTTAAGCTTTATAATTCATGAGCCGACACCATTTTTCAGCATAGATCATGTTAGCTTGATAATGCCAGGAATATATCTCCTGATTATTTATCTATACGCAAGACGTCCAAAAGAGACTCTGACTGTATTTGAAAAGTTAATGAAGGATCTATATGTGATTGACTTTTTAGCAGTAATAACGACTGGTTATTTCTTAGCCTATACCGGAAAGCTTGATGTAACATACTTTGCAGGTGCTGGTAATATTCCGCATCTAATGTGTATCATCCTCGCTTTACTTTTCGCGGGATCACTTTTAGTGCCAACAAAATATAAAGGGCGTGTACTAACGCCAGTCCTTAGTGTATTTTTCATTCTCTTCACACTAATGCTTGAAGCTATTCCGTACAATATGCAGGGTGTCGATTGGTTAAATATATTGACAAGAATCGTGTACATTGCTGTTATCTTAGCAATTATGATTGATTTACTGATGAAGGGACGCATTTATCAAATCTATCAAGAGCAAATAGAGAAGCTTCTTGACATAATTGTAAGTGCAGGCGTTGTACTAACGATGATATCCGTTTTGGGTCTCATATCCCATCTTACCTACAACGGTTTACTTGATTGGAAGCTAAGCATTGCCTTCTCAACGATTACATTATTCTTGACAGCAAGTATTTCTCTATGGCTTAGCACCGTGCGTAATTTACGAATATTACGCATAACAGGTTTTGTCATTTTAGTTATTGGGTTTATTAAGCTTATATTCTTTGATTTGTCAGCACTAGACTTATTAATACGAGCAGTCCTGTTTATCACGATCGGTGGAATTGGATTGCTGTTGTCGGGAAGGTTGTTGCGGAAATAATAGAAGAGAGATTCCAATGTAGTGTTGGAATCTCTTTTTTATTATGCTGTTTTCTTAAAGATTGTTGCTGTTTTTATGTTTGATATTTCGTAAATCGAATATTTAATTAAAGCTACCCGTTAGCCATCCATGTAGCGCAAAAACCAGCGCTACATCACAGAAAATGAAAGATGATTAAGTTCTTTCATGGGAGTTTAATAAGAACAGCGACGCTTCTTCAACTAAAGTTCTTGTTAGTTTAAGTTTTCTTGTAATAAAAAAAGACAAAAAAATAACCTAAAACCCCGTCGTATCAAGGATTCAAGAGGTTATCTTAAAATATTTGATATTAAGGTTAAAAGGTTTTATGCGTTCTCAAGATTATCTACCAGAAGATGATTTAGAGGTTTGAAAGAGCTAACGCTATAGATTTAAGTATAAAAAACAGCAATAGCTAACTAACTGGCTTTGCTGTTTTTAAACAATTCTCCCTCTTTATATAAGGCTGTTTTCTCAAAGATTGTTGCTTCTGGTTTGTCTATCTTATTCAACTAAAGCGCCCAGTTTATTGCATAACGGCTTCTTCATCTTATTTTTCTTCAATACCTATAAAATTATCTTTTGCCTACTATTATTGTGTTAAATATGTAAAAGTTAAAGTTCTACATCCTTCTTGTTATGCCTTCTTTTTACTACAAGTATTAGGTAAACAATCACAAATAAAATTAAGTAAGCAGTTAAAATAATTCCGAGTCCAACCCAGATGCCTTTTTCAAAGAGGCTATCGAACCTCGTATGAGGAGGAATCAGTCTGAATAATAACTTGATAATCATAATAGTCAAAGCAATGGTCGCAGCGTCCTTTACATTTCTCATTGATACACCACCTTATAATACAGTAAAGCATATTCATTTCTGTTTATTTCTCTTTATTAGGTCCTTCAACGATCCCGTAACTAAAGTCTAGAAAAATCACACATAAAATCAATGTTTGTTGTACGATTTGAAATCCTTTAAGGCTCGTAAACATTTCCTTTATAACAACTGCCACTTTATCTTTTATTGTTGAGAGAAGCTTAATTGAGCACTATTCCTGTGCCACCTGAATATACGAGGGGAAATTGCCAAAAAGTTCAATTAACTATATTATACATTTTGGGGCGGTGAATGTCTTTATGGATAAGAATTATATCGTGGTTTTAAATAATATGCTTCTTAAAGTAAACTGCACCGTTAGTACAATAAGAAAAAAGAGCTGTCTAAAACAGCTCAATGATCTTCAAGTAAAGCACCCCGTTTGTTTAAGAACAATTCTTCACAAACTTTTCTAACTCTACATTTCATCAATATTTTTATTCAACAAATTAAGTTCCTCATCAAGTGATGTGCCACTGTCCTTCTTTGTAATTTCGAAAGGTTTTTTATAAAGACAAGCATATTTCAAAGCAAGAAATCCATCGACTGGAAATGTGGAAATTTGCCATTCTTGACGGTATCCTAAAATTCCCCTTTGTTTAATAATTCGGTCCAATTCTTTTACTACACATAGTACAAATTCATCAAAGTTGCATTTCGTCTTTAATACCGTTTTAGGCAAATTAGGATTCCTTTTTCTATCTACAATAGGATTTTGAACTTCTGTAATGATAATTTCTATGTCTTCAATATCTCGCTTAAATTCCCAACGCAATAAATAAGGACCAGTATGCCACTCAATACCTCCATTGATTTTATGAAAAGCACCTTCTTTCCAACTTAATTTGCATAATGGATGTATTGATGCTAAATATGAAACAAAGTCTCCGAGAGCATCTGAATGAAAAGTAGGATAAAACTCAAATTTTTGCTCGTTAATCTCTAAAACACAGGTTGCATTACCACTTTTAATATTTACATATGAAAATTTCAAATTAGACCACCTCCACAATATATCAAAGACTATAATATATATTTCTTAACATAATAGTTTAAACCTTTTTGTGTTACCTGACCGTTAGTACAATAAGAAAAAAGAGCTGTCTAAAACAGCTCAATGATCTTCAAGTAAAGCTACCCGTTAGTAGAAGTATATTTCTTCACAAATTCTTGGATATTCGTAAAAAGTAGTGGATGATTATTTACTAATTTCCTCATATGGATTAGTAACTTTTCTATTCTATATTTTGAAGGTTTTTCGCTAATCAACAATTTCAATCCATTACATAATTTAGGATATACTTTTCTCAATTCGATTTGCATAAATATGTATAACTATTATTCCTATAGGTATTAGAATAATCGAAATTATAATAGCTAAATGAATGGGAAGCAAAGAAGTAAAGGCAATTAAAATTCCCAATATAACCAATATAATACCACCAAATCTCTGTGTTTTTTTCCATGTCGTATCATCATTAAGAGTAGCTGAAGTTCGAATGCCGATAAATAAATTTTTCTTCTTTATCCTTGGTGAATAGTTTCCAATTAATATTAGGAATAACCCAATCAGAACAAAAAGGAATTTTTCTGTTTTTAAGGATTCGTCTTTTACATTAATTAAAAATAGAACATTTATAGAAAAAGTAAAAATAATCATAAAAATCGTTATAGGAGTATTTATTTTTTGTTTGTTTGTATTCTTGTTATCAAAAAGAAGGAAAAGGTAAGTTATTAATAAAAGAATAAAGCTAAATACAAAGAAAATACTCATCACAAAAAATTTTTCTTCATATCTATCTACAGTTCCGTTCGTATAATGCATTGGTACTTCAATTGGTAAATATTCATACGAAAAAAACCATAAAAGTAGAACAGAAATAAAAGAAATAAGTAATGCCCATACATGTCTCATTAGTTATCATTCTCCTTTTCATTACTAAATTTTATTACCCATCCTAAAAGTTCTTGAAAAATCGTCATATTTAATGAATAAATAATATATTTTCCATGTTTAGAGGATTCAATTAGTCCACAATTTTTTAAAATAGCCAAATGTTGAGATATACTCGGTTGCGAAATTCTAAAATGCTCTGTGATTTGACCAACAGTCAAATCCTCTTCTTTTAAGAGATCCAAAATTCTCCTTCGAGTTGGATCTGATATCGCTTTATACACATCAAACAAAAATCAACTCCCCTTTCCCAAATACATTAACATATAGCTATATAACTATATGTAAGATATCACATAAATACTCGTAAGTAAATATCGTAAAGTATTTTGCTGAATTACTTATCTGATACTAAGAAAATCGTTACAATAATTCCTTGTTCAACTATCCTGCACCGTTAGCCATCCATGAAGCGCGGAAATAAGCTCTTCACCACAGAAAATGAAAGATGGGATTAAGTTCTTTCATGGGAGTTCAATAGCAACAATCTTTAAGAAAACAACCTTTATCATTGTTCTAATAACTTATTTTCTTTAATTAATATATTTGTATCTCCGATTACTGGCGAAAGGACCAGAGCCTAGTCAGGAGGGATATGAATATCCTCTTGCGGCGGGCATCGTTGAAAATGCGACAATTATTGATGAGGTAGCACTTTTTGAAATTATAAAAGAACAGGTAGTGAAATGGACTGGGAAACTACAGGAGGTAGTGCTCGAAAATAAATTAACAAGTAGTAAAAAATCATCTATTATGCTATTAATAGCTTTAATAGCTGCTATTTTATTTGCTTTATATTACCTAAAATGAATGAAGTCTAATCGAAAGAAAGCGATGTGAAGCAACTTCAACAACAAATAGCAAGGGCAACTAGTTAAGTTAGATGAAAAGTAAAGAGTACCTACCTCAAATCTTTTAGCGATGAGACAAAAACTACTGGAAACAAGAGCGATTGAAAAAGTTGTTTTAGATTTAGCTGAGACAGAAGAAGTAACAGGGACACGTGGATCAATTAGAGAAGGACGCCAATTTAACTTTAAAAGCTACTATACAAATAACAACAACATTCTATTATGAAGGACAAAAGCGCGCATACTTCAAATGTATGGGCGTCTATTAGTATAGGAGGACATAAAAATGGAAATTGCTTATACAATTACAGTATTTATTTTTGGGCTCGTTCTAGGCTCATTTTTTAATGTAGTTGGCTTACGTGTGCCTTTGAAGGAGTCCATTATGCGTCCACCCTCGCATTGCACTTCTTGTAAGAGACAGTTGACGCCGCTTGATTTGGTGCCTGTTTTGTCTTATTTATTTTTAGGTGGAAAATGCCGTAGCTGTGGACAAAAAATTTCTTGGATTTATCCATTGATGGAACTTATAACAGGTGTATTATTTGCCTTTTCTTATTGGAAATTAGGCTTTAGTGCAGAATTTTTTGTAGCGCTATTATTAATTTCATTATTAGTCATTATTGTTGTATCGGATTTTGCGTATATGCTTATTCCAGATAAGGTACTATTATTCTTTTTACCATTGCTAGTTTTTGGACGCGTGATATCCCCTTTGTCTCCATGGTGGGATAGTATAGTAGGTGCTGTCGTAGGTTTTGGCATATTATATTGTATAGCTGTTCTATCAAGAGGTGGAATGGGTGGTGGCGATATTAAATTATTCTTTTTACTTGGTCTCATACTCGGGACAATACATGCAATTCTGACGCTATTTATAGCCGCCGTGATTGGCATGATTGTTGGGATAGTTGTGTTAAAGGTAAGGAGGCAGGGAAGAAAAATTCCTATACCATTCGGACCATCAATTGCTCTAGCAGCTGTTATAGTTTATTTCTATGGGGATGCGTTGATGAATTGGTATCTCAGATTTTGGTGATTAATCAGTGGGGATCCTTCAATGATTAATAGTCTTCACTAACCAGGCTTTACAGGTAGTTTATTGCGGGATAAATCTTGTAGATCATGGAGGGGTTAAGATGAAACCGATTATCGGTATAACGGCTTTTGCAGAGGATGATTTGTCCTCAAGATTAAATGCTGCGTATAGCAAAAGTATAATTGAAGCTGGTGGTGTTCCACTTATAATTCCGCTTGGAGTGGAAAAGGATGTAGCACAAATTTTATCGTTGACGGACGGGTTATTACTATCGGGTGGCTATGATGTACATCCATTCCTCTTTGATGCAGAACCTACTCCAAAATTAGGGAAGCTTCATCCAGAAAGGGATTCGGTTGAGCTTGCGTTAATCAAATCGGCCAGTATTCGGAAAATGCCAATTCTCGGAATCTGTCGAGGGCTCCAAATACTAAATGTTGCGTTTGGAGGCACAGTCTATCAGGATATTGAAAGCGAGTACCATAGTCGAAAATTAATAAAGCACATGCAACAAGCGGCACGAGGCGTTACTACACATCATGTTAATCTAACACCTAATACATTATTAAAAACGATTATTGAAGAAGAAAAAATTGCTGTGAATTCATTTCATCATCAGGCAATAAACGTAGTAGCAGAAAAATTGAAAGTGGTAGCAAAATCAAGTGATGGTATCGTTGAAGCGGTAGTACACGAAGATCTACCATTTTGTTTAGCAGTACAGTGGCATCCTGAAGAGCTAGCCATTGCCGGAGATGAAGTATCAAAGAGATTATTTACTTCATTTGTACAGGCAAGTTTGAAGTTCAAGGTAGGGGCATGAATCTTTAGAAGCATAGATTTTTTTATCAAGGACAAAATAACCTTGGTGATAAACATGAAAAAAATAGAGTTGGTAGTGCTGGCTTTTTTACTGTTATATTTTTCAATTCAACATGTAAAAGCCGGACCTTATGATGATGACGTAGTAAGTAATTTTCTGATTGCGATGGCCAATAAAGAGGAAGAACAGCTAAAAACTTATGTATCTTCAAATGTTAAAATTCCTGAAATAAGGGAAGAGACTCCAATTAGTGGATTTTCAGGCTTACCTTCACCTAAAGAGAATGATAGAGTAGCGTTTATATGGGAAATTACTTTTAATCAAGAAAAAGTTACAGATATTCGTGTTGTTTACGATGGTTCCAATCCATTTATGAATGAATCGAAAATTATTAAGGAATATATGAACAAGCATATAGTGAATATCCTGACGGTATCCCAATTTCCTTTTGACATTACGCATGTAGAAGGAAGTATAAACAATGATATTCTCCTAATAAGGTATCAAAATGTAAATTCACATGGATTGTTACAAGTGAGAGTTGAACCCGATGAAGAGAATTTAAAGGCAGCAGAGGGTGAAAATATTTACACCTTAAAAAATGGAATAAGAGCATTGTATCAGCCGAACGTAAATCAACTGATATTTGTTCATGACAGTTTAAAATATTCAATTAGTATAGAAAGTGAAATAACAGAAAATTTTACAGTGCAAGATTTACTTGAAATTGCAAATTCGATGTTTTAAAGGCTTATCATTAAAAATTGAGGATGAGGCGACTCCTTGGAGCGAGCCAGTAGGGGAGCGCAAGCTAAAGGCATTATTATGATAACGACTTCATATCGGAAAAACTCTAGTCGAAAACGTTTAAATTAACTAAATACATTTCTTACGTGTAAGGAATCCATTTAAAGTGGATTCTTTTTTAGTTCTGTATAATAAGGCTAAAAGAATATGAGAAAAAGAGGTATATGCTCCTCTGTGAACATAATATCCTCTTTTTATAATTTAATATTGAGATAACTTTTAGTGTACACGGCGATAAAGACCTACAACTTGCCCTAAAATAGAAACTTGGTCTACGATAATTGGCTCCATTGTTGCGTTTTCAGGCTGTAAACGAAAATGATTTTTTTCCTTGAAGAAACGTTTTACAGTTGCTTCATCCTCTTCAGTCATTGCCACGACAATATCCCCATTATCAGCAGTTGCTTTTTGTTTAACAATAACTAGATCTCCGTCAAAAATGCCAGCTTCAATCATTGATTCACCCATAATTTCTAGCATAAATAACTGATCTTCACTTGTACCATAAATATCTGGCAGTGGAAAATATTCGTCGATATTTTCAATAGCAGTTATCGGAGAACCTGCAGTAACCTTACCAACAAGTGGGACATGTATAACATGTTGCTTTTGAATAGAATCCTCTGGCTCTAGAATTTCAATGGCACGTGGTTTAGTTGGATCGCGTCGAATCAAGCCTTTTTGCTCTAAACGAGCTAAATGACCATGAACTGTTGAGCTTGAAGCTAGTCCAACTGCTTCACCAATCTCACGTACAGATGGTGGATACCCCTTTGCACGCACCTCTTCTTTAATGAACTCTAATATGGCCTCTTGTCTTTTCGAAACTTTTTTCATGATTGCTCACCTCTTTTTTCTAATCATTCTACTTATTAGTAGTATAACAGAATGCGAACACTTAAGCAAACATAGGTTCGAAAAGTGTTTGACAAAAACGTTTGTTCGCATTAATATGAGAACATATATTCCGAACAAACATTCTAGAAAAGGGGTTTTAAACATGAATTGGTTAAAGGAAAATCCACATATTACAACTTTATTAGGGGCTTGTCTACTATTTGCAGCATACCTTTTTATAACAGATCCAGGCGATGTTACGTACACAGAAATTGAAATTGCACAAGGAGATAGCTTATGGTCGTTAGCCGAACAATACCGTGGTAAAATGAAATCGGATGAATGGATTCAGCTTGTAAAAACAGAAAATGAATTATCGAACGTACAAATTATTGCAGGTGAATCCCTAGTGATCCCAGTAGTGGGTGACCAAACCAATCCTATAAATTCAATTGAAATTGCGAGAAACGAAAAATGATTAATAATCAACAATCGGCTGTTGTCTATTGCCGTGTGAGTACAGAAAAAGAGACACAAAGTTCCTCATTAGAGCGTCAGCAGGAGGAGTTGATGCGCTATGCTAAAGAACAGGGCTACGAAGTCAAGCGTGTTTTTAATGACAAGCATAGCGGCTATGATGTGGAACGTGAAGGTTTACTAGAAATGCTCGATTTCATAAAAGAAAAAGAAATAACAGCATTATTTGTGCAAGATGAAACACGCTTAGGACGTGGAAATGCTCGAATGGCAGTGTTGCATTTATTGCAGAAAACCGAAACTGATGTTTTTTCTATGCGAGACGAGGGACCATTACAATTAAACGAAATGGATACGATGCTCCTAGAAATTTTAGCGATTGTAGAGGAGTACCAACGTAGAATTCATAATGCTAAAATACGTCGTGGCATGCGTCGTGCCGTAGAAAATGGATATCGCCCAGAAAACAATTTATCCAACCGTGGAAATCCAAACGGTCAAGAACGTAAGGATGTTCCTGTAGAAGAAATTATCAACCTACGCAATCGAGGCTTCACCTTTGAGGAAATCGCCATGACTCTTAGAGGTCTAGGCTTTAATGTAAGCAAAGCTACTGTCCATAGGAGATATCGGGAACATCAAGAAGGAAGCGGACAAAATAAAGTGACGTTTTAATCAGTGGGAGTTTTATCGTCCCACTGATTTTTTTATTTTTAAAAGCTTTAAGCTCCAAAGGTTAAGGATAGAAACGGCGAAGTGATGGATAGGATCGTCAAAATGACGGATAGAACGTCGAAAGTGAGGGATAGAATGAATAACTAAAATCCATTACCATGTTGCATGGATATAGAACCGTATCCAGTAGAAAATGAAAAAATAAGAGAAGTAGCGATTTCTACTCCTCTCCTCATAAATTCTATATAATATTGAAAAACATTTATATCACCTATAACTAAGTTTTAATATTAATTAGAGCTAATTCGTTATTCTCGATACCAATTTTCATCAAAAGAGAGGTGTAGGGCTTTACCCACAGCAATGCCAAATTGTACAAAACCTCTACCTCTTGCAGTTATTATATTCCCATCTTGGACAACTAAATCTTCCGAAAAATGACTAAGATCGAAGAAACCTAACTTCTGCATACCTTCTGGTGACAATCCTACAGTATACTTTTTGTTTTTTAATACTCCAGCTATCGCTAAAAGAGATGGAGAGCTAGATATACTTGCAATGATTGCCCCTTTGGCACTCACAGTACTAATAAAATCTATTAATTCTTGTTCATTTATTATTAAAGCTATATCCATACACCCTGGTAATATCAGGCTATCGATTTCATCAAGATTAACTTCATTTAATTGTTTATCGGCTATACATGATAAACCAGATTCTCCTTTAATTTTTTCTCTGTTTAATCCAACAGTTACAAGGGGCTTATTTCCTTGCATTAATATAGATAATGCTACACTCAATTCATATTCACTAAATTGGGGATACAATAATACAGCGGTCTTTTTCATATAATTCTCTCCTCTATTTTAAAACGAAGATTTGGAAATCAACATGGTAGTAGAGTAGATATTATTAATCCCTGAATACCCATTCCTCATCTAAGACAGCATAGTAGTATTCATCCCACCACTCATCTCCATTTGGTATACATTTTTTGAAATAACCCTCACGTCTCATGCCGATTTTCTCCATCACTCGATAGGATGGGATATTTTCTGGCTGGCACGTTGCAATAATTCTATGAAGTTTCATATCCTTAAATCCGTAGTCCAGTATAGCTCTTGCTGCTTCAGAGGCGTATCCATTATTGTAATAGTTCGGATTCAATACCCAACCAATTTCATACGTATGGTCACCAAAATATTGATGGAAAACAATATGACCAATAACAATATTTTCGCTTATTAAAATAATTGGAAAGTATTTTGCTTTTTCTCTGCTATTTTCTGAAACAAACTTTTTTGCGTCTTCTTCATTAAAAACGCCCTCTGGAATATACTTCATCACATTTGGATTTGAAGTATATTCCCAGACGGCTTGCCAATCTTGAACCTCAAATTCTCTTATTAATAGTCTTTTCGTTTTGATAAACATTTCATTCCCCCCAGCATAAATCGATTGTTGTTTTGGAACCCTATAAATTAGTTATACACTTGTGATTTTTTAAAGTCATGTAATTTGTGGTATTTATTTCAAAAACATCTGATTACTAGAAAGGTTGGTATAACTGCATTATTAGGGAATACATGCTATACTTTGCATACCATATTCATTAAGATATGTATTGAAAGGTGTGTAATTATGTTATCAAAAGAAAAAATTAACCGAATCAATGAACTTTCTGCTAAGTCTAAAAATGGTACTTTAACAGAGGCAGAAGCTAAGGAACGATCAGCGCTTCGTAAAGAATATCTAGATACATTTAGAGCAACGATGCGAGATACAATTGAAAACGTAAAAGTGGTAGATGCTGAAGGAAATGATGTAACACCTGAAAAAGTAAAACAAGCGAAAAAAAATAAATTTCTAAATTAATGTGACACATTTAAATCAATTACGCCTCGGCTAATTGCGTCTGGATTTTTAATTGTGCAGCACAATTAATTCCTTTTAAAATCACTGACATCCGCCGGAGGCATTTTCTTTATTCAGTTAGTCTTATACGGTTCATTGCTGTGAAAAAATATTATATTTTAAATAAATTTTTCTACTGAATAAAGATAAAGTATGTAACAAAACGTTAATAGTATAACAAAAGCATTGTTTTCTGAAGCAATGTTTACTAAACTGTAAAAGAACAATATATAGGACGAGAAAGGATGTCACAAAATAATGACTCAACATGCGGATCAACTAGCGATTAATGCTATCCGAACATTGTCAATCGATGCAATTGAAAAAGCAAACTCAGGTCACCCAGGTTTACCGATGGGGGCAGCTCCAATGGCTTATACGCTTTGGACAAAACAACTTCGCCATAATCCGGCTAATCCAAAATGGTATAACCGTGATCGTTTTGTACTTTCTGCAGGCCATGGCTCAATGCTTTTATACAGCCTACTTCATCTTGGTGGCTACGGCTTACCAATGGAAGAAATCCAAAACTTCCGTCAATGGGATTCATTAACTCCAGGACATCCTGAATATGGTCATACTGTTGGGGTAGAGGCAACAACAGGTCCTCTAGGTCAAGGTATTGCTATGACAGTTGGTATGGCAATGGCTGAACGTCATTTAGCAGCTACTTACAACAAACCAGGTCATGACATCGTTGATCACTATACATTCGCACTTTGTGGTGATGGCGATTTAATGGAAGGTGTAGCAGCTGAAGCTATTTCCTTAGCTGGTCACTTAAAGCTTGAGAAGTTAATCGTGTTATACGATTCTAACGATATTTCTTTAGATGGTGATTTAGAAAAATCATTCTCAGAAAATGTACAAAAGCGTTTTGAATCTTATGGTTGGAACTATTTAAAAGTTGCAGATGGTACAGATGTTGAAGCAATTAACGCAGCAATCGAAGAAGCTAAAAAATCAACTGGCAAGCCAACACTTATCGAAGTGAAAACTGTTATCGGTTTTGGTTCACCAAACAAATCAGGTAAAGCTGCTTCACACGGTGCTCCACTTGGTCAAGATGAGGTCGTTTTAACAAAAGCAGCTTATGAATGGACACACGAGCCATTCCAAATTCCTGCTGAAGCATATGATACATTTGCTGAAGCTGCAAAAATTCAAGGGGCACAACCTGAAGAAGCTTGGAATGCTAAGTTTGAAGCATATAAACAAGAGTTCCCAGAATTAGCAGCACAATTTGAAAATGCAATGAACGGTCAATTACCAGAGGATTTCGCTTCAGAATTACCAGTATATGAAGTAGGTAAATCAGTAGCTACTCGTTCTTCTTCTGGAGATGCAATCAATGCAATTGCGAAGAAAACACCATCATTCTTCGGTGGTTCAGCTGACCTTGCTGGCTCAAATAAAACTACGATGAAAGACGCTGGAGATTTCTCAGCAGACGATTATGCTGGCCGTAATATTTGGTTCGGCGTACGTGAATTTGCTATGGGTGCAGCTATGAACGGTATGGCACTTCACGGTGGTCTTAACGTATTCGGTGGTACATTCTTCGTATTCTCTGACTATGTTCGTCCAGCTGTACGTCTTTCTGCATTAATGGGTCTTCCTGTAACTTATGTATTTACACATGACTCAATCGCTGTAGGGGAAGATGGTCCGACACATGAACCAATCGAACACCTTGCATCTTTACGTGCAATGCCAAATTTATCTGTTGTTCGTCCAGCTGATGCAAATGAATCAGCAGTTGCATGGGAGCTTGCAGTAGCATCTGAAAAAACACCAACTGTTTTAGTATTATCTCGTCAAAACTTACCTGTGCTTGACGCGTCTATTGATACAGTACGTGAAGGTGTTGCTAAAGGTGCTTATACAGTGTCTCCTGCTACAAAAGAAGTGGCAGATGCAATTTTAATTGCAACAGGTTCTGAGGTTTCACTTGCAATCGAAGCACAAAAAGCATTAAAAGCAGAAGGCATGGACGTGGCAGTTGTTTCAATGCCATCTATGGATCGCTTCGAAAAACAAGACGCAGCTTATAAAGAATCTGTTCTTCCAAAAGCTGTAACAAAACGTCTTGCAATCGAAATGGGCGCATCATTCGGCTGGCATAAATATACTGGTTTTGAAGGGGACGTTCTTGCAATTGACAAGTTCGGCGCTTCTGCACCAGGTGAATTAGTAATGGAAAAATACGGATTCACAGTAGAAAATGTTGTAGCGAAGGTAAAAGCTCTATAATTAATAAAATACCGCAATACTCAGTGGGTTAAATCTCCTCTGAGTACTGCGGTATTTTTTCATGTTTAGAGGACTTCGCTAAAGAAATCCAAACAGCTGCACAATGAATGAGAATTATGGCAACAAAACAGTAAAAGTCCTTGGAACTTCCTCCAAGGTTTAGTTCATCAACAATAATGCCACTAAACCAAAGAAGCTGACCTGTGACAATGACTGATAGACTTGCAAAAAGTAAACAAAACCAAATTGATACTTTTTTTATTATCACGATAATGAGTAGCAAAACAGCAAAAAGTAGGGTAGCTTCAAAAATCGGATCAAGAAGTGAAAACGTATTTTCATTTACTTAATGCTTATAAGTAAATCGAGTATCCACACAACCCCTCCTTAAAAATAATAATGGTTTTGGTAATAAAAGGTTTCTTTGATTAAGGAATTTGTCTGGTATTAATTTCCGTTTTGTATACAATAATAGAGTAGACATAGAACTAGAAATTAAAAGGAGAGCTAGTAATGAAAAAGTATAGCGTAGTTTTATTTGATTTAGACGGCACATTATCCGATCCTAAAATAGGGATAACGAAATCTGTTCAATATGCTTTGCAGAAAATGGGTATAGTTGAAGAAGATTTTGATAAGCTTGAAACGTTGATTGGGCCTCCATTGCATGTATCATTTCGAGAAATATATGGATTGGATGATGATCAAATACAGCAAGCGATTGCCTATTACCGTGAACGTTTTATCCAATTTGGCATGTATGAGAATAAATTGTATCAAAATATATCCTCATTATTAGAATATTTACAGAAGGAGGGATATCAGTTAGCAATAGCTACATCTAAGCCAACTGTATTTGCAGAACAAATACTACAATATTTCAAACTTGAACATTTTTTTGACCTTGTCGCAGGAAGCAATTTAGATGGTACACGATCAGCAAAAGGAGAAGTTATCGCATTTGTACGCGAACATTTTAATGAAGTGAATATCGATCAATATATTATGATTGGGGATCGTAAATACGATATTGTTGGAGCACATGAAAATCAGATTGATTCTATCGGTGTTACTTATGGATATGGCTCGCTTGAAGAATTAACGGATGCACAAGCAACATACATAGTAAACAGTGTAAATGAGCTGCAAGAACTTTTTAATAGATTAGGTTAAAAAAATACGAAACTACATTGGGAAAATGCAGTTTCGTATTTTTTTGGAAAAAAGATAGAATA
>NZ_JBNNTL010000001.1:832534-914577 GCF_050278745.1 Lysinibacillus sp. NPDC094403
ATCGCTGATAAAAGCTTGGAAATCGCTGATAACCCAGGTAGAATCGCTGATAAAAGCTTGGAAATCGCTGATAACCCAGGTAGAATCGCTGATAAAAGCTTGGAAATCGCTGATAACCCAGGTAGAATCGCTGATAAAAACGCAAAAATCGCTGATAACCCAGGTAGAATCGCTGATAAGAGCGCGAAAATCGCTGATAACCTGGGTAGAATCGCTGATAAAAGGACGAAAATCGCTGATAACCCGGGTAGAATCGCTGATAAAAGGACGAAAATCGCTGATAAACCCAGCAAAATCACTGATAAATCAAAATTTACTTCGCTAGCCCGTTTTGAAAAGCGTAGACAACGGCTTGTGTGCGATCTTGAACATCGAGCTTCGATAGAATATTGCTGACATGTGTTTTTACTGTTTTTAAGGCAATGTATAAATCGTCGGCGATTTCCTGATTTGCTTTTCCTTTAGCCATTAGTAATAATACTTCCATTTCACGTTCGGTAAGCTGCTCATACAGTGGGGTACTATTACCGTGGCGCATGCGATGCATCATTTTTGATGTTACTTCTGGCTCTAAAACGGTTTCGCCACCCATTGTTTTGCGAATGGCTTCGGCGATTTGCTTCGCATTTGACGTTTTTAAAATATAGCTGACTGCTCCAGCCTCTAATGCAGGGTAGACTTTGTCATCATCTAAAAAACTTGTCACCATCATAATTTTTGCTTCTGGCCAAGCAGCTAAAATTTCAGCTGTCGCCTCAGCACCTGTCATGACTGGCATCACATTGTCCATTAAAATAATGTCAGGACGTAGGGCAAGAGCACGTTCCACTGCCTCTTTGCCATTTTCAGCTTCACCTACAACAGTGATATCTGGTTGTGCTGATAGATAGGCGGAAACACCAATCCGCACCATTTCGTGGTCATCCACTATTAACACTTGAATCATTCACTTCAACCTCCTTATGTAGGGGAATTTTAACCTCTACAATTGTACCTTCTCCAGGCACTGATACAATTTTGTACGTACAGCCAATTTCTACAGCGCGTTCAGCAATGTTTTGAAGTCCATAAGAAGTAGATTTATCGGCTTCGACATCAAAGCCGAGGCCATTGTCCTGAATACGTAAAATGGCTAAGTCATCGCGGGCAACAAGCAGTAATTCAACTTCGCTAGCTTTTGCATGGCGTAACGTATTCGATAAAGCTTCTTGTGCAATACGGAATAAATGATCTTCTTCCGCTTTAGATAATGACATTTCTTCAAGCTCATATTCAATATGAAAAAATACTTTTTGTTGCAGCTCAATAATAAGTTCTTCGAGCCCTTGTGCCAGTGTCTTATTATGCAGAGCTACTGGACGTAAATGTAATAATAATGCGCGCATTTCAAGCTGTGCCTGTTGTACAACTTTTTCGACCTGCTTTAAGCTTGTAGCATTTTCATCGGTTTCGGTTAATGCGGAAAGCAACATCGAAGCTGCGAATAATTGCTGTGATACAGAATCATGGAGTTCACGAGCAAGGCGTTGACGTTCAGCGATAATTCGCTCTTGAATAATTTTATCGTTAGCTTCTGCACGCTCATTGGATAAGCGCTGTAAGCTTTTTCGTTGAGTATCAATTAACTCACTTGTTTGAACTAAAGCTTTTTTCAATGGTTTTGGTAAAGGCTGTTTTTTAGGTAATACAAAATCAGGTTCAACTAACTGTTTCACGATACGGGTTGCCTGAGCTTCTCTTGCACGGGCGGTCATACTGATCCAGCTTGCAATCAGTAAACTAAGCCCAAAAAGTGTGACGACAATGAAACCACCTAGTGGGAAATTATTGTAATTCTGCTGCCATAATGGCTCCCATGTTTTTTCGTTTGGCTCGCCCCAAACAGTGACAAGGAGACCAAATGCAGCGCTCATTAAAATAAAAAATAGAGTAAATATTCTTGAGATAAAGGCAATCATTTACGTAGTACCTCCAAGTCTCCAAGCCATGTTGCAACATGTATAACTAGTGTACGCTTTGCATCCTCAGGGTTTCCATCTGAGAAACTTACACTTTCATTAAGTATACGTTGTGGCCCAACATGTAGGCATTTTAATTCACCAAACAAGGTCGTATATTGTAAGCGGAATGGAATTTCATATGGGATATAAATTTGTACCTTACCAATGCCTTGTCGAATCGTAATGAGACTTGTACCAGCTGGTAAAATTGTTTGTGTTGTATCAATCGTAATGTCGCCTGCAAGTCGTTGAATTTGAACATCTTGCCATTTGTAGGCTTCTAATGGTGCAGGCATTGTACCAAATAATTCGTTTTTCGCAGCAGGAAGCTTTTCGAAAAGCTCCAAACCAACAACTTTCGGTTCGTTTTCTTTTTGCAAGTATTGATAGAGCATATATAAGAGAATGATGACGATAAATAAGCGTAAACTCCACATTGTAAATAGTGCAATCGAGATAAAGAAAATTCCTGTCCATTTAAAGAAACGATTTTTTTTCGAGAAACTTAAATAGAGAAGTCCTGCCCCAATCAATAGACAAAAGGCGCCACCGTTATTAAAAATTGTAAGCTCCACAAAAACGAGTAAAAAGAAACATAGTACCAAAAATGTGAGCTTATTAGTTGTGATACTTTTCAAGAGGGTCACCCTTCCTTCTACTAAGAGTATAAGAGAGGGAATGGGTCCCTCTATTTCAAAACGTGAAAGAATGCGCCTCTAAATATGGCGCATTTCTTTCATTATAACATGTTATTTATTTTCAATTAGCAGAGGTGCGTTTTCTTCAGTAGCATTTTTTTCTAGCTGTGCAAGACGAGCTTCAAAAGTTGTTACTTCATGATCTTTGTCGATTTGGTTAGCAAGCTTATCGATATATGATTCTAAATCTTCAAAGTTGGCTTTATTGTTTTTAGCAATCATACCGTCCATTTGATGGTGAGCACGGGTTACGTTTTCTTTGCCCATAAGCTGTAATTGACGTACTTTCATATCTTTAATTTTGTGTTTCATTGTTTCAAATTTGCGTTCAAGTTCAAAGTACTCACGTGCATTTGCTTCAATACTAGTTTGTAATGTATTGTTACGTGCTGTATAAGCAGCAACTTCATCAGAAGCAAAATCGATTAAATCTTGCTCACCGCTAGTAGTAGCTAATTTAAGTTGAGCCTCACGTTTAGCAAGTAATTCTGCGTTTTGCTTAAATTCCTGCTCTAGTTTTTCTTTTAATTGACCTTGACGCTCTAATAATTTCCCAGTTTGCTCAGTTTGTTTTTCTGCTTCACGAATGTATTGGTTTAACATCGCAATTGGATTTTTTTGTTCCTTCTTATCAAATGCATGATGTAAATCTGCCTCTATTGTATATTTAAAACGTTGAAATAAATTCATTTAAAATCTCTCCTTTTATTTTGTTAAGTTTGACCATTCTTTTTCAAAGTTTGTAAATGGATCTTCTTCTTTAGCTTCAATCGTTGGGATTTTTACATCTTCGCCATTCCATTTTTTATAGATAACATAGATGATAGCGATTGCTGCTAAACCAACCATTGCTGGGATATTAGATACTGCTGATAGAACACCAATCAGACCTACTGTAAACCAAAAGATTTTGCCGAATGTCGATTTGCTTGCAATGTAGAAGTGCATGCCAAGTGCTACAAACAATCCAGAAAATAGTAGACCTGCAAGTGGTCCGATTAATGCAAGTGCAACACATCCTGCGATGATGCCTCCTGTTAGTAGAAAAAATTTTCTCATATGTTTTAGCTCCTTTCGTTTGTAACTTTATATTACCTATTTGAGAGCTTTGCTAAAACGGACTGGAAATTGATTTTTCTCTAGGTCTTGAGGCTGAGAATATTCTAAGCACTATAGAAGAAGCTCAAATTTGTAGAAACTTAATTAGCCATAAAGCATTTGATAGAACCGAAAGTAGAAAGTTTTCGACAAAAATAGAAGATGAATACCTCCTTCTTTTGACAAATAAAAGAGTTTGGATGAGCTATACTTATGAAAAAGAAATGAGCGAAGGAGGATTTCTAGTGAGAACCTATTCCATATATAAAATAAAAGAAGAGCATTTAACGTTTATTTTTGGCAGAGAGCGTAAGTTATTAGAAATGATGCAAGGCTGTGAAGACGCTAACGAGAAATCCTTAAAAGAGCTTGCGTATATATGTGAAACCGTTCGCTTCGATGAAATTGCTGCGATGCTAGAGGCGCAACTAGATTCCAAGTATGCACATTTAGAGAGAGCTCGCAATGCTTTATTTTTAGAACATCCTATAAAAGGAAAGATGGCTATTTATTTAGTGGAACGCAAAATTTGTGTCTATTGTGAGGGATCACGTATGCTCGATTTGGATCTGTTCCAAATGCTTGCGAAGATGAGCGAGCGCTTTATTGCATTTAATAAACAAGATAATGAATGTGGATGGTTGAAACCCATGAAGTATACAATGCATTAAGAAAATTCACTATAATATATATAGTAACACGCTTCTATTTGGTGTATAATGGAGCGTGGAGAGTTTTTTTCTCGGTATATATTGTAGTGGAGG
This sequence comes from Lysinibacillus sp. NPDC094403, assembly GCF_050278745.1. Taxonomy (NCBI): domain Bacteria; kingdom Bacillati; phylum Bacillota; class Bacilli; order Caryophanales; family Bacillaceae; genus Lysinibacillus; species Lysinibacillus sp. NPDC094403. Next base: position 837,095 of record NZ_JBNNTL010000001.1, read on the forward strand.
AGGTTGGTTGTATGCCTACATGGGGCTGGATTATTATTGTAGTTATCGCATTAGCAGCGGGCGCAGCACTTGGTTTCTTTTTAGCTCGTCAAGCTATGATGAAATATTTAAAAGAAAACCCACCGATTAATGAACAAATGATTCGTATGATGATGGCGCAGATGGGTCGTACGCCGTCTGAAAAGCAGGTACGTCAAATGATGTCACAAATGAATAAATTCCAAAAATAAGAGGAATTTTTAAAGAGCAACTAGTCCAAGCCAGGGTTAGTTGTTTTTTATTGTATTGATAATTCCGATAATTCATAAAAAACATACAATTCTATAGGAAAACTCGTTATAATGGAAATATTCTATATAAAGGGGTTGTGTGCATTGCAGAAAGAAAAAACAAATGTTGAAAGCTTTGATTTAGATCATACGAAAGTAAAAGCGCCCTATGTACGTTTAGCAGGTGTTAAAACAGGAAAAAATGGCGATGAAGTATACAAATATGATATTCGTTTTAAACAGCCAAATAAAGAGCATATGGAAATGCCTGCATTACATTCCTTAGAGCATTTATCGGCAGACATTATCCGCAATTACTCTGATCATATTGTTGATTTCAGTCCAATGGGGTGCCAAACAGGCTTTTATGTGTCGCTAATAAATCACAATGATTATGAGGACTTATTAAATATTTTGGAAAAAACATTTACGGATGTAACAAAGGCCACTGCAGTCCCTGCGTGCAATGAAGTGCAATGCGGCTGGGCAGCTAGCCATAGTCTAGAAGGTGCACAAGCGTTAGCTAAAGAATTTTTAGCAAAACGTGATGAATGGCATATTGTTTTTGCTGAATAAAAAATTAAAAAACCTTGCGTGCAGTTCAGTCGCAAGGTTTTTTATGTTGTCTGTGAGAGTCATGCCACTTTGCTTTTACACAAATACATTGTTGAAGGAATTATAATGACATACTGAGTGAATTGGTTGATTGGAGTGAAGACTGACGCCCTCAGGAAGCTCCGCTCTGTGCGAAAGCAAAGCGGCAGCGATAAAAGCGCCCAGTCGGAACGGAAATCAACCCCTCGCTTTGCAAGAACTATTTTTTATTTAAATGACACCTTTTGACACATTAGTGTTTTCATTCGTCCTAAAAATGAAATGGAATGACATTAGACGAAGAAGAATCACGATTAATTTTTTGATAAATGAAATTTTCTAAAAAGTCATGGATTAAATCCTCATATTCAGCCATATTTTCATTAAAGGATTGAGCATGAGCACCGTTATCAAATAGCTTCAGCTTCTTAGGTCCAGTTTTTTTATTGTATAAATCCAATGTCATGGAAGCTGGAATAAATGTGTCAGGAATACTATGGATAAAAAGTACTGGATTTTCAATGTTTGTCACAGCTTCGGAAGGTGTCACACTTTTAAAAGAATAACCGTCTCGCAAGCGGACAAAGAAATCTGCAAAACGAATTGGAATAATCGAGCCGTATTTAAATTCTGTCTTCGCAATTTGTCTAAGCAGCATTGAAAAATCAGAAAACGCACAATCAGAAATATAGAAATCCGCACCATCCTCTATAGTTCCTGCATATAGTAGCATTGTTGCGGCACCCATTGACTCCCCATGAATACCAAGAATGGCGTCTTCACCAATCATTGCCTTTACGGTTTTGACAACTGCGTCAAGGTCATTTTTTTCATAATAGCCGTAGCTAGTTGTTTTCCCACCTGTCTCCCCATGCCTACGATGGTCAAAAATAACGGAGTTGTAGCCAAGTCGTTCAAAAAGTTGAGCATATTTTACGGAGTTGATTTTATTTTCTGTAACCCCATGACAAATAATGATGGTATTATTCGTTTCCAATGGCTGAAACATAATACCACGAATAGTATAGCTATTTGGAGAGTCAATATTTAATTCACATTTTAAATTTTTATTGTACCAAGCTTCGTCAAAACGTTTAGCAGTGGTTTCACGTTCACGAACAAATTCAGGATCCTTTTGCTTAATGTACATTAATTTATTGGAGAGCGCGAAGCCAAACAGACCTGTTGCTGCTGCGGCAATCGTCGTCGTTATACCTGAAAATAAAAGCATTTTCTTTTTCATTATTAACACCTCCACGTCCTGTTTCTTTTGTTGTCTAGGCATACAAGCGACATCATTCGTATGTATGCACTTTTCTTATTTGTAATGTTCCCAACTGAGATTGTTTAAAACACGTCAACATTTTACATTATCTTTGGCAAAACTGCGATTATTTCTATTATCGAAAATCGTCAAAATATTTGTTAAAATAGATATATCTGCTAGTAGCATATGCATGCAGTGTTCATTTTTGAACGGGGAAAAGGGGAGAATGTTTATGTCGAAAGAGGTAGTAATAGTGAGTGCTGTACGTACAGCTATTGGTTCATTCCAAGGAACATTAAAGGACGTACCAGCGACAAAATTAGGGAGTATTGTTATTAAAGATGCATTAGCACGTGCTGGTGTAGCAGGCGGACAAGTCGACGAAGTCATTATGGGGAATGTCTTATCGGCTGGACTTGGGCAAAATCCAGCTCGTCAAGCAGCAATTGAAGCAGGTTTACCACATGAAGTATCTGCATTAACGATTAATAAAGTTTGTGGCTCAGGTCTAAAAGCAGTTCACTTAGCGACACAAGCCATTTTAGCAGGTGATGCGGATATTATCGTTGCGGGTGGCTTTGAAAATATGAGCCTAGCACCCTATGTTTTGAAAAATGCACGAGAAGGCTTCCGCATGGGAGATCAAAAAGTAGTTGATACGATGATTCATGATGGATTATGGTGTGCTTTCAATGACTATCATATGGGCGTTACAGCTGAAAATTTATGTGATGCCTATGAGATTTCTCGAGAAGAACAAGACGCCTTCGCAGCACGTTCACAACAGCGTGCAGAAGCGGCAATTGAAGCAGGGAAGTTTAATGATGAAATCGTAGCGGTGGAAATTCCTCAACGCAAGGGCGATCCTATTATTTTTGATAAAGATGAATTCCCGCGTCAAGGCGTTACAGCTGAGTCTCTATCAAAACTACGTCCTGCCTTTAAAAAGGATGGCTCCGTAACAGCAGCAAACGCATCAGGCATTAACGATGGTGCAGCAGCTGTCGTTATCATGTCGAAAGAAAAAGCGGACGAGTTAGGCATTCGACCAATGGCATTAATTACAGCGAATGCAAGCGCGGGTGTTGACCCAGCTATTATGGGAACTGGCCCTGTAACGGCAGTAAAGAAAGCATTAGCAAAGGCTGATGTAACGTTAGAAAATATAGATTTAATTGAAGCAAATGAAGCTTTTGCAGCACAATCTATTGCTGTAGATCGCGAACTAGGCTTTAATCATGATAAACTAAATGTGAACGGGGGAGCAATTGCTCTTGGCCACCCAATTGGTGCAAGTGGAGCGCGTATTTTAGTAACGCTTTTACATGAGATGGAAAAGCGTGATGCAAAAACAGGTCTCGCAACACTATGTATCGGTGGTGGACAAGGTGTGGCTACTGTAGTCAAGCGCCCTTGAAGTGAATAAGAAGGTGAATTGCAATGGGAAAGAAACGAAAACAACAGCAACGCGTGGATAGTAGCGTGACAGCTAGTCTACCAAAGCAGGAGGCAGTTACATTAGCCGATCAATTAGGCTGTGACGTGCTTGCTAAATTAAAAGCGGCAAAGCAAGATTTAACAGCGAAAGAGCAGGCCGCAGAAGAAGAGCGCCAAGCAAAGCTAGCCTTTGAGCGCAAGCAACGTGAGAAAAACAAATCGTTTGAAGAACTACTAAACGAATATGGCGATAAAGGCTCAAAATTCTAAAGAGAAACAGTGAATCCAAATGCGGGTTCACTGTTTTTTATGTGTTATCAGATTTTGATTAGATAAATTCGGTTGTATGAAAAAATAACCTTTCTAATAGTTCTGTATTGGTAACAGATTGAATCATCGCGTTTAAATAAGTTTCTTTATTCATATTTGTAAAGTTCCAATTAACACCTTTAGATTGTGCATATGCTTGCACAAAAATACGAATAGTACGCCCGTTACCCTCTCGAAAAGGGTGTAACATATTCAATTCGGATTTGTAATATGCCAATCTATTTGCTGCTTGATTAATTGTAGTCCAGGTGGGTTCATTATTTAATTGATAAAACAATTCATCTGCATAGGAATTAATAAATTGAAATTGACAAAACCTGGTAGAACCTTTCATTAATTGAACATCTCTAAAATGTCCAGCGAACGGATAAATATCTTGAAATAAATGAGCATGCAAACTTTGGAAGTCATGAAGATGGAACGACTTGATTCTATATGTTCCTTGTTCAATTTGTGTGGCTCTTAGAGAAAAAACAAATGCTTCTGCTAATTCAAGACTTTTGTAATCAGTAATGTCCAGAAGATTTGTTTTTAAAAGGAAGTCATCATTAAGTTTTTTATTGTACTTTTCCATTATTCAGAACTTCCTTAATAATGGTCGGTGAAATTTGTATACCAGAATTAACGATCTCAAGTACTTTTTTCTGAAGTGTAGGAGTTAGTGATAAATTTTCAAATTGTAAATTTTTAAGTACACGATTAAATTCAGGAGAGTTTAATTGGATTTGTTTCATTTTAAATTGCTCCCTTCTCTTACTTTTTATTATAAGCTGTTGTGACAACTTCGACAATCAAACACTTTCGCATAGTATCTTTCAAAACAATATGGAGTTCAATCAATTTTAATAGTCTAGAGGTTTTATTTTAATGACAAATTATTATTTCTATATTATTGCTTTATTGATAAAATGAGGATTAATCACTGAAGGGTGGGAGTGACTACGTATGTCAAATATAAGTTGATTGTAGTGGAGATTGGGCGCCCTAGGAAAGCGCTCAGTCGGAACGGAAATCAATCCTACTTTATGGTGATGAGCCTTATTTATTTAAAAATAAAAATCGGGAGACGCTGCCAATACATATATCTCTTAATAGTTTAGATAAAATCTATGATAGGAGAGAAAAAATGTTTGAATTAAGCACTAAAAGATTAAGATTAATCCCATTAAATGCAAAGTATTTAGAATTACTAATTCATGAAGAGAAAACATTGGAAATAGAGTTGTCATTAAATAAAGCAGTTTTTCTTGATGAAGAACTAAGACATGCTTTGAAGTTTAGACTATCGAAAGTATTAGAAGATGAAGAAAATTATATTTGGCATACAAATTGGTTAATCGTATTGAAAGAAAAAAACTGTATCGTTGGTGGCATTATGCTAAAAGGTCTACCGAATGAACAGGGTGAAGTCGTAATCGGGTACTATACATTTTCGCAATATCAGGGAAAGGGATACATGACGGAAACTGTTAGATTGATTAAAGATTGGTTACTACGTCAATCTAATGTAAAGTATGTGATTGCCGATACTGATAAAAATAATATTGCCTCACATAAAGTATTACAAAAAGCAGGGGCAACGTTATATTCAGAATCTGAAGAACTATATTTTTGGAGATTCCTATAAGATTATAAAAAAAGACAAAGGGAACTTTTAAAGTGCCCTTTGTCTTTTGAAAATTTTCCTCCCCAAGACGACAATTCCAACAAAAAGAATCGCCCCAGCAGTATCCAAAATAACATCCTGTCCGCTCATCATGCGACCTGGTGTAAAGCTTTGACGAATTTCATCAAGCGTTGCTATAAGAGCTGTCCCAGCAATAGCGACACCTGCGGCGAACCGACGTTTTCCCCATGCAAAGTAAATACCAAGTCCGATACATCCGAATCCAACAAAATGCGTTAATTTCCGAATTAAAAATTCTACAAACTTAAAGTAACCACGTTCTTCAACAGAAACAACTGTGTCCCAATAAGGAATTTTTAAAACAGATAATTGCTTTTCAAACGGTTTATTTGCTAATACTTGCTCCAATTCAGGAATAATAGACTGTTGTTCATAGGTCATACTGGAGGAAATCGCAAGTATTACTAAAAATGCTATTAAGATAAGCCATTTTTTCATCGGTGCTCCATGTATTGTTCGTCTTTGGTTAGTTCATTTGCAGCTTTAAAATCTGTTATCGAATCAATTTTTTCATAGGCAGCGAGTGTTTGCGCAAGCTGTTCCTGAGAGCTTGCACCAATCACTGTTGAAGCTATAGTAGGTTCTTTCAGATTAAAGGCGATTGCTAGTGCATGTAAATCGTCATAATGTGAAGATAAACCTGTTAATACTGCTGTTAATTCGTCCGCTGTGTATGTGTTAAAGCCATTGACACGCTGTAACCGTTCTTTCCAGCTATTTGTTAGTAAACCCTTTGCAACAGTACCACGTGTTACAACAGAAGCACCTTCACGTGCGATAAAGTCGAGCCATTCCTCTGGGCGACGATCTAAAGCACTATATTGCATCATGACACTTTTTGCAGAACTCTCTGGTAAAAAACGCTTTAGGACATTTGGTCTAATAGAAGAAACGCCATATTCTCGAATCAATCCATCCTTTTTTAAATCTTCAAATGTGTCGATAATTCCATCCCAATCGTCCTCGATAGTACCACCATGCAACTGATAAACATCGATATAATCAGTACCTAGTCGTTTCAAGCTAGCGTGTAGAGCTTCCTTTATATAAGAGGGAGATGCATCCCAATGCCAACCTTCTACACCTTCTGTCCATCGATTCCCAACTTTCGTAGCGACTACAACATCCTGACGACGCTTCCCTAAAATAGCTCCAATAATTTCTTCATTTGCCCCAAAATCATATAAATCGGCTGTATCGATGTAATTAATACCAGCATCTAATGCCATATCAACAATCTCAGCAGCCTTTTTCTTATCTGTCGAAAGAGACATGCCCCCTAAACTAATTTCTGAAATAAACAATTCACTTGAGCCAAGCTGTCTTTTTCTCATGCTAATGCCCTCCTTCGATTTCTCTACTTGTAATGGTACAATGAACATATCTGAAGAACAAGCGAGGTTATAGTCAATGAAAAAGTTTGAAGAAAAAACGACAAAGACTACACCCATTTATGACGGGAAAATTGTGAAACTACAAGTTGATGATGTCACTTTACCGAATGGTAATGTTGCAAAAAGAGAAATTATAAAGCATCCTGGTGCAGTTGCAGTTATTGCTATTACAGATGAGGGCAAGTTAGTATTAGTAGAGCAATATCGCAAAGCTCTAGAACGTTCAATAATTGAAATTCCAGCTGGTAAGCTTGAACCTGGTGAGGAGCCGATTGTGACGGCGCGCCGCGAATTAGAGGAAGAAACAGGTTACGGTGCACAAAGCTTAACTTATTTACAAGCATTTGCAACATCCCCAGGCTTCGCAGATGAGATCATCCATCTATTTGTGGCAAAAGATTTATATGAAATTGAAAACAAAGCAGATTTAGATGAAGATGAATTTGTCGAATTATTAGAAGTTTCGTTGGAAGAAGCGGGGCAAATGGTTGCAGATGAGCGTATATACGACGCCAAAACAGCGTTTGCTGTACTTTGGCTTGCGGTACAATAAGATAATAATCTTTAGCATAATAGAAGCGGACGAGCATAAGCTGTACAAACCTTGATAGAAAAGGAGCATGTTTATGTCTCGTACGGTGTCTTTATTTTATCACGCTTCCATCATTGCTGTGAGTTTCGTTTGTGGCGTTATCTTATTTCATATTATTGGTGGGCCGAATGCAGAGCCTTTTATTTCATTTATAGAGCCTCGTTTATCAAATGGGGACAGGCATTCTCTATTTCGTTTAGTGTTACCTGTTGCTGTTTCAATAGCTCTTGTACTATTGCTGGCAACACATAGTGTCTTGAAGGTTTTAGTACGTGTAACAGTAGCGATGCGTGCTACCTTTTTTGGCTTTAGCTCGGTTTTTTTATTACAAAAGCTTGAAGCTTTCTGGGTTTATACGATTTGGTGGTTTCCATTTCAGCTCATCTATTGTATATTGTTGCTAAACCTATGCAATTTACTTGTACCAGCTTGGTCAAAGAGAAAAATCGGGAAAATGATAGATGGTCGGACAATTTTGTTGAATTTTATCGCATTTTTCATCATAATAGTGGCTGAGTTTATTGTTATTTCTTATGTATTAAAATGATAGAAACAACTTACGTAAATTAAACATCAGGTAAAATCATACAAAAGCATATTTGAAATCTATTCACTATCTTGTAATAGGATTTACTCCTTTGGTATAATGGAATGAGTTTAGGGGGGCGTCACATGGAGAGCCGAATTGATCGTATAAAAAAACAGTTGCATAGTGCTAGTTATAAGCTGACGCCGCAGCGTGAAGCAACAGTTGCTGTACTGCTGGAGCACGAGGAAGACCACCTAAGTGCAGAAGATGTTTACCTTTTAGTAAAAGAAAAGGCACCTGAAATTGGTCTTGCTACTGTCTATAGAACATTAGAGTTACTAACTGAGCTCAAAATTGTCGACAAAATCAACTTTGGCGATGGCGTTTCGCGCTATGATTTACGCCAAGAGGGAGCTGCGCATTTCCACCATCATCTTGTTTGTATCGAATGTGGTGCGGTTGATGAAATTCAGGAAGATTTACTTGAAGATGTGGAAGCCGTTGTTGAAAATCGTTGGAACTTTATCATAAAGGATCACCGACTAACTTTCCACGGCATTTGCTGGCGTTGTCATGATAAAAACGACGAATTGAATGAAGAAAAATAACAAGAAGCTGTCTGTTTTAATCTTAAGTATAGATTGAATCGGGCAGTTTTTTGTTTTATACAAAATTAGTATTTTAGTGTAATAGCTAAACGAATAGGGGGGCGTTTTAGCACAATTCCAATAGCCGTGATAAAATAGAGAATAATTGACAGTAAGGGGGCGCTGTGATGAATGAATTTCAATATGCAATAGAGGATTATATCCATTTTATCCAAGTAGAACGACAATTATCTGAGAATACATTAGCATCTTATCGCCGAGACTTAGAAAATTACGTGAATTTTTTACGGGAAGTAGAGGGAATGTCTGATTTTCGTAAAGTGGAAAGAACGACCATTTTGCGTCATTTAGAGCAGTTGCGTATGCAAGGAAAGACAAGTCGTACTGTTGCCCGCCATATCTCCTCCATTCGTAGTTTTCATCAATTTTTACTCCGAGAAAAGCGAGCTGAAACAGATCCGACAGTCCATTTAGAAATGCCAATCATTGAGCAAAAGCTACCAAATATCCTCTCTATTGAAGAAATTGAAGCTTTATTAGCGACACCAAATCGCAGCAAACCACAGGGTGTACGGGATATAGCAATGCTAGAGCTATTATATGGTTCAGGGATGCGCATTAGTGAGCTGATTGCGTTGGATTTAGCTGATATTCATTTAACGATGGGTTTTGTCCGAGTTTTTGGTAAGGGAGGCAAGGAGCGTATCATTCCGCTTGGGAAAAGCTCCCTTTCTGCATTAAGTACTTATTTAGATGGTGCACGGAGTCAATTACAAGGAAAATATCCAAAAACAGATGCTTTTTTTATAAATCAAAGAGGAAAACGTTTAACAAGACAAGGTTGTTGGAAATTAATGAAGGAGCACGCTTTAAAAGCAGGCATCAAACATGAATTAACGCCACATACATTACGTCATTCCTTTGCAACACATTTAGTGGAAAACGGTGCGGATTTACGAGCAGTACAAGAGATGCTTGGACATGCCGATATTTCTACAACACAAATTTATACTCATATTAGTAAATCTAGACTATCAGAGGTTTATAAGCAGTTTCATCCACGCGCTTAAAAGAGAAAATTATTTGTTAGTCGGAGGTCTGACCTTTATTTTTCGCTGTTTTTTGGTAAAATAGAGACAAGAGATTAGGAGGCAAAATTATGAATAAACCATTTAAAAAAATCCATGTAGTAGTATTGGACTCAGTTGGAATTGGTGAAGCTCCAGACGCAGCGAATTTTGGAGATGTGGGTTCACATACTCTAGGACATATCGCTGAAAAAATGAATGGGCTTACAATGCCACATATGGAGTCTTTCGGCTTAGCAAACATCGAACCATTACAAGGTATGCAAGCTACTGACAAACCAAAAGCATACTACGGAAAAATGCAAGAAGCATCTGTTGGAAAAGACACTATGACAGGGCATTGGGAAATAATGGGGTTGAATATCGATAAACCGTTTAAGGTGTATCCAGAGGGATTCCCTGCTGAGCTTATTGAAGAGCTTGAAAAACGTACAGGCCGCAAAGTCCTATGCAATAAACCTGCAAGTGGAACACAAGTGATCGAGGACTTTGGCAAGGAGCATATGGAGACAGGAGCGATTATTGTCTATACATCTGCTGACCCTGTTTTGCAGATTGCTGCACATGAAGAAATTATTCCATTAGAGGAATTATATAAAATTTGTGAAATTGCTCGTGAGCTAACATTACAACCAGAATATTTAGTTGGCCGTGTTATTGCTCGTCCATTTATCGGTACACCAGGAAACTTCACACGTACATCTAATCGTCATGACTATGCGTTAAAGCCATTTGGTCGTACAACGATGAATGTCTTAAAGGATGCAGGTTTAGATGTTATCGCAATCGGAAAAATTTCTGATATTTTCAACGGTGAAGGAGTTACGGATGCAGTACGTACGAAAAATAATAAGGATGGTATGGATAAGTTTGCAGAGGTAGTACGTCGTGATTTCCATGGTATAAGTTTCTTAAACTTAGTGGACTTTGATGCGAATTTTGGACATCGTCGTGACCCTCTAGGTTATGGTAACGCACTACAAGAATTTGATGCACGTTTACCAGAAATTACTGAGGCAATGACAGAAGATGATTTACTAATCATTACAGCAGACCACGGGAATGATCCAACATTCCCTGGGACAGACCATACACGTGAATATGTACCGTTAATTATCTATTCACCACGCTTTAATGGTGGTAGCGAGCTAGCACTTCGTGAAACTTTTGCAGATATTGCAGCAACCGTTGCTGAAAACTTCAAAGTAGAAGCACCAGCTTTCGGTAAAAGTTTCTTAAATGAGCTGAAATAAGGGGGATTATCGATATGAATATGGCGCAGCTGTTTGAAAAGAAAAAGCACGGCAAAGAGCTATCACAGGCTGAAATTGAGTATTTTGTAGAGGGTTACACTACTGGTGCAATTCCCGATTATCAAGCAAGCTCCTTACTAATGGCAATTCGTTTATTGGGCATGACATATGACGAAACATTTTATTTAACAAAGGCAATGGTAGAATCTGGAGACGTTATTGATTTATCAACTATTGAAGGTTTTAAAATTGATAAACACTCAACAGGTGGTGTAGGCGATAAAGTCACACTAATTGTTACTCCAATAATTGCTGCACTAGATATTCCAGTGGCGAAATTTAGTGGTAAGGGTCTAGGTATTACAGGTGGTACAATCGATAAATTAGAATCGATTCGTGGCGTTAAAACTGAGCTTTCATCACAAGAATTTATCGACAATGTCAATAAACATAAAATTGCAGTGGCTGGTCAAACAGGTAATCTTGTACCAGCTGACAAAAAATTATATGCATTGCGAGATGTGACGGGTACTGTCGATTCCATTCCACTTATTGCCGCGTCTATCATGAGTAAGAAAATAGCAAGTGGAGCAGACGGCATTGTGCTCGACGTTAAATGTGGCTCAGGTGCATTTATGAAGACGGAAGAAGAAGCACAAGTGTTAGCTGATACGATGACTGCAATCGGTGAAAAGCTAGGGCGTAAAGTAGTTGCGCATATTAGTGATATGGATAATCCATTAGGTAAAATGATCGGCAATAAGCTTGAAGTAGTAGAAGCATTTGCTTTGTTAAGTGGACGTATGGACGAAACGCATGAGGATCTCTTTGAGGAATGTATTATTATTTCTTCGCTTATGTACCAAGTTGCAGCAGGTGTAAATGAGACTGAAGCAACAGCTGCTGTTAAACGCGTATTAGAGGATGGTTCAGCTGCTGCAAAATTTGAGGAATTCATCGTAGCACAGGGTGGCGATTTAGCGGATATCGTGCAAAAAGACACAGCAAATAAAGTAGCTATCAAAGCACCTACTGAAGGCACTGTAGGGACGATTAATGCATTATTAATCGGGGAAGCTAGTGTTGGTCTTGGTGCAGGTCGATTTACTAAGGAATCTGAGCTTGATTATGATGCTGGTATTCAATTGATTGCCAAAAAAGGCGACCATGTTCGTGCTGACGAGACGATTGCTTATCTATATTCAAATCGTCAAATTGATGAAGAAACAATCGAAAAAGTGCAAAAGGCTTATACAATTGCATAAATAAATTTGAGCGAGAACTCTCTTTAACAAAGAGGGTTCTCGCTTTTTTCTGTTCTATGGATAGAAAAAGTCGAGAGTCAGAGCGGCGGAAAGAAAAGTCGGAACGACGGATTGAATTACCAAATAGACGGATAGACTTCGTAACAAGGTTTTTGCATCTTGCTGAGATACCTAAAAAATAAGTTTAAATCACCTGCCACGTTTAAAAATTGTTGATTTATCCCATACTGCATTTAACCTAAAAAGCTATAAGTATGTCGATTTGCCACTATTTCGGAAGACTTTGCACTAGTTCTGTCAGCCGCAAGGAATCACCACATTAAATGTGGAATTGCACGAGGAGGAGGCGATGTTCATGCATTTTCAATTAGAAATGGTAACAAGAGAGACAGTAGTTATACGTTTGTTTGGGGAGCTCGATCATCATGCAGTAGAGCAAATTCGAGCTAAAATTTCTACAGCAATTTTTCAGGGCACTGTAACGACCATCATTTGGAACTTAGGGGGGCTATCTTTTATGGATAGTTCAGGTGTAGGTTTAGTGCTTGGTCGAATGCGTGAGTTAGAGGCAGTCGCTGGACGAACAATTTTATTAAATCCATCGCCGACAATGCGCAAAGTATTTCAATTTTCAGGTTTAGGGCCGTGGATGATGGATGCAACAGAAGAAGAAGCGATTGATCGAGTTAGGGGGATTGTAAATGGATAACGAAATGACATTAACTTTTTTAGCACTTAGTGAAAATGAAGCCTTAGCGCGTGTGGCTGTTACAGGTTTTATCGCACAATTAGATCCAACAATTGATGAGCTATCCGAATTTAAAACGGTTGTCTCAGAGGCTGTTTCCAATGCTATTATTCACGGTTATGAAGAGAATGGTAAGGGCGTTGTTACAGTTCATGCAAAACGTGAGGATGATATTGTAACCGTGTCTGTTTTGGATAAAGGTATCGGTATTGAGGATGTAAGCCAAGCGATGGAGCCGTTATTTACGACGAAAAGTGCGATGGAACGTTCAGGCATGGGCTTTACCATTATGGATAGTTTTTCAGATCAGTTGACAGTAATGTCCAAGTGGCAAGAAGGTACAACTGTCACGTTTACGAAGAAATTTTACTCGGTTCGCACACCGGTAATGTGAGGCTGCGATATTGAAGCCACTAGAACAGTCGTCCGATAAGCTATTGTCACAGGGAGAAATGCGAGATTTAATTGCACGTGCACAGCAGGGCGATCATGAGGCTCGTAAACGAATGATTGAAGGGAATACGAGGCTTGTGTGGTCTATCGTCCAACGCTTTACAAGCAGGGGCGTGGAGCTCGAGGATTTATTTCAAATTGGCTGCATAGGGCTCATGAAGTCTGTGGATAAATTTGATCTAACGTATGATGTTAAATTTTCGACATATGCTGTACCAATGATCATCGGAGAAATCCAGCGCTTTCTAAGAGATGATGGTATGGTGAAAGTTAGCCGATCTATTCGCGAGCTTAATTTTAAAATTCGTCATGCAACTGATGAATTCATTAAAAATAATGAGCATCCACCAACCATTCATGAATTAGCACAGGTTCTTGGTGTTACAGCTGAGGAAATTGTAACTGCCTCAGATGCATTGAGAGATCCTGCTTCCTTGCATGAACAATTGTATGAGAGTGAAGGGGATTCTATTACATTAATGGATCAGATGAAGGACGAAAAATCTGAGCAGCCATTTGACTATATACCACTTAAAGAGGTGCTTACAAGGCTTGAGCCTAGAGAGCAGTCAATTATTTATTTACGATATTTCTCAGATTGTACCCAGACTGAAATTGCTAACAGGTTAGGCATATCACAAGTTCAGGTATCACGATTAGAGAAAAAAATTCTTGCTCAATTAAAAAATTGGATGGCCACAAGTGCCACAGTTGAAGAGGAAGCAGTAAAAAACGACATCTAAGAAAATGGTGACAGCATGACAGATAAACTATTTAACAGCTTAGAAGAAGCCGAAAATTTTCTTAAAGAGCAATTTGGTGACGGCGAATCGTTTGACATTAGTATTACGCATGTATTTGTCAAAGATTTGCCGGTTCTTTGCATATATATAAGCGGACTTGTGGATGGAATAGTGTTAACACAATTACTCTCTAATATGTTGCCTGATGAGGACATTGATATTGAGGATGAAAAGGAGTATTTTGAAGCCTATTTCAATTTCCAAGGTCGTTCAGAGCAAACCAAACGTGAAGCCATTTTATTAGCCATATTAAGTGGACAGGTAGCCTTTATAACTAAAAATGGTTATGGCTATGTTGCAGAGATACGAAGTTATCCAGGACGTACCCCTGAGGAGCCTGACAATGAAAAGGTAATTCGAGGATCTAGGGACGGTTTTGTTGAAGGTATTTCACAAAATGCTGCTTTGATTCGTCGACGAATTCGCAATAGTAATTTACGTTTCGAGCTACATAAAATATCCGAAATCGGTCAAACCGATGTTGCGCTAGTGTTTATAAAGGGTATTGCGAGTGATGAAACGCTCGATAAATTGCGACAGCGTATTAAACAAATTAATCATGATGGTTTGACTATGACTGATAAATCACTAGAGGAATGGCTATTTAAACAGAAGTTTCATCCAGTTCCTTTTGTACGATATACGGAACGACCAGATATTACCGCAGCGCATTTACTTGAGGGACATGTAGCCATTGTTGTCGATACGTCTCCTTCTGTAATTATTGTGCCAGCAACGGCCTTTCATTTACTGCAGCATGCTGAGGAGTATAGGCAGGCACCATCAATCGGAACCTTCGTCCGTTTTATGCGCTATTTTGGAGTAATTACTGGTTTATTATTATTACCTATATGGTATTTATGTGCAACGCACGGGATACATTTACCGGATGAGTTATCCTTTTTAGGGGCAAAGAAAAAGTCACATATCCCCCTATTACTACAAATACTTGTTGGAGATATAGGGATAGAATTTTTGAGGATGGCCGCCATTCATACCCCATCACCATTATCCACTGCGATGGGGTTGGTTGCGGGTATAACTATTGGTCAGATTGCTATTGATGTTGGGGTATTCTCGCCAGAAGTAGTGTTATACACAGCCATTTCAGCTATTCTGACCTTTATAATTCCGTCTTATGAACTGGGTATCTCCATTAAACTCTTTAGAATATTGTTGTTATTAATGACTGGAATTTGGGGAGTTAATGGGTTATTTATTGGGTTCTTTATATTATTTACGTATTTATGTTCATTACGTCCGATGCAAGCGCCATATCTGTGGCCACTTATTCCGTTCTTTCCAAATGCGATGCTTCGCGTACTTGTCCGTTTCCCAATGACAGCAGATGCATTAAGACCTTATGTAGTTGATTCCGAACATCGAAAAAGATCATAAGAGCCGTTGCACTCGTTTTTTTCATGTGATAAAGTTCACATATAGTATTTTGTGATTTTTGCGAAAATTGTCTTCATTCATCAAAAGGCTCACCACGACACGGTGCTGGCATATATATGATATTAGCCCTCGTGTACTGTTCGAGCCATTGTCGAATGATACCTCTGAAAAGGATAGTAGTACTGCTATTTCCATTTTAGGTGCAATTTTTATCACAAGATGGAACGATGTGAAAAGGGAGAGATGCACATGCATTTATATGGAACACAAGCGATTTCTGAAGATGGACATTTAACGATTGGACAGGTAGATACATTAGAGCTTGCAAAAGAGTATGGTACACCTTTATTTGTGTATGATACAGCGCTTATTCGTAAGCGTGCACGCGGCTTTATTGATACGTTTAAAAAACTAGGTGTAAAAGCAGAAGTAGCTTATGCTTCAAAAGCATTTGCATGTGTAGCTGTATACCAGTTAGCGGCAGAAGAAGATCTATCTTTAGATGTTGTCTCTGGAGGAGAATTATTTACAGCTTTAAAAGCTGGATTCCCCGCAGAGCGTATACATTTCCATGGTAATAATAAAAGCATTGCTGAATTAGAATTAGCCTTTGACTCGAAAATCGGTTGTATTGTAGTGGATAACTTCTATGAGATTCAACTTTTACAAGAAATCTCAGAGCGCCGTCAACAAAAAATGCGTATTTTACTACGTGTCACGCCAGGTGTTGAGGCACATACGCATGATTTCATTACGACAGGCCAAGCAGATTCTAAATTTGGCTTCGATTTAAATAATGGCCAAGCAGATGAAGCTTTCCAACAAACTTTTAACCATGAATACCTAGAGCTTCTAGGATTACACTGCCATATTGGCTCTCAAATTTTTGATACAGCGGGCTTTGGCTTAGCAGGAGAAAAACTAATTGATAAAATTTCTGATTGGAACAAGACTCACGATTTTACGTGTACTGTGTTAAACTTAGGAGGGGGCTTCGGAATTCGTTATACCGAAGAAGATGAACCGCTTGAGCCACAAGTATATGTAGAGGATATGATTACAGTTGTAAAGAATAAAGCGACTGTACTTGGTTTAACTATGCCGGAAATATGGATTGAACCAGGGCGATCACTTGTGGGCGATGCAGGAACATCACTTTATACAATTGGTTCACAAAAAACAGTACCTAATGTTCGTAAATATATTGCTGTCGATGGTGGTATGAGTGATAATATTCGTCCGGCATTATATGATGCGAAGTATGAGGCGGTCATTGCGAGTAAAGCGAATGAACCCAAAAATGCAACTTATACAGTGGCTGGTAAACTTTGTGAATCAGGCGATAAATTAATTATTGATGCTAAGCTTCAGGAAGCAGCTTCTGGTGATGTGCTAGCAATCTTCTGTACTGGTGCATATGGATATTCTATGGCGAGTAACTACAATCGTGTGCCACGACCAGCAGTTGTATTTGTAGAAAATGGAAAGCATCAATTAGCAATTCGACGCGAAAGCTATGAAGATATTGTACAAAACGATCTCCCGCTAACGTTAAAAAAGGGTGAGTAAATTTGAGAAAAAACAAATGGGTATTACTAGCGTCCATTTCAACTTTTATTTTGTTGTGGGGCGTTGTCTATTGGGTATTGGCGTCTAAAGGTATTCTCGGACCTGGTTCGTAAGACAGAAATTGACTTGCGGTAAAAGTACAAATCGTGTAGGATAATCAAAGATTATGTACAGCTAGAAAAAGAGGGAATAGACAAATATGTTAATTCGATATAAGAAAGCTTTCGAGAAAATAGCAATGGGGCTACTCTCGTTTATGCCTAACGAAAAAGACATAAAAAAGCTCAAAGAGACAATCCACTCCTATGAAAATGATGATAATTGGGTTTTATATTTATGGAAAAAGAACGATGAGTATGTTGGCATTGTTGGACTTGTAACAGACAGTAATAATATAGCTACGATTCAACATGTTTCCGTTGTCCCTTCTTATAGAGGTGAAGGTGTTGCTAAAGAAATGCTACAGGAAGTGGCAGAACTTGGCCAGTACGAAAGTGTGCGTGCAACGGAGGAAACACGTAATTTTGTTCAAAAATGTATAAATTGTATCGATGAAGAAGCAGACGATCATTGACGTCTGCTTTTTCTTTGTTTGCTTTCTTGACGCTCGGCAAGAATATGTGAGCGATCTCGAAGCATATGTTTATGAAGAAGATAGTTATAGCTACTTGATGGTAAAAGCTGTATGCGAGCAAATACTAATTCCTCCAATATAGGTGAAAGAGGAAGCTGAAATGCATGAAAGGACTTGCCCATTTGGATAGCAGAAAGTGAATTTAATAGTTGTGTTAGTAGTATTTCGTAGTCGATTTCGTCAAAAAAGATATGTCCCATATTATTTTGAAAATTATTGAGTGCTTTTTCTAAGATTCGCGCAGCGCCAATATTATTGTCACGTCGCCAATGATATAAACCTGTTGCGAGCTGTACGTATCCAACGAGAGGATGCTTTTTATCACCTGGAGCAATTTCCTTCCAGTATTCTTCAAGGACTTCATGGCATTCAAAAAAATCTTGATTACCATTAAAAAAAGCACAATAGTCGATAAATAAAGTGTGATGCTGTGGATGCATTTTGGACTCCTTTCTACTATACTAAAAGAACATAGAATCTCAGGGTGGTAAAACAATGTCTTATGAAGTAAAATTAGAAGCCTTTTCAGGGCCTCTTGATTTATTATTGCATTTAATTCACAGATTGGAAATTGATATTTATGATATCCCAATGGCTGAAATTACTCAACAATATATCGACCATATACATGCTATGCAGGTACTGGAGTTAAATGAAGCTAGTGAATATTTAGTGATGGCTGCAACATTATTAGCCATTAAAAGTCGAATGCTCTTACCAATTCACGAAGGTGAGCTAGAAGATGCCGAATTAGAAGTCGACGGCCCAGACCCTCGTGAAGAATTGGTGCAACGTTTAATAGAGTATAAGAAATATAAAGAAGCAGCGAGTAGCCTGCAAGAGCTTGAGACAGATCGGGCACAGGTATTTACACGGCAGCCAGCAGATTTATCAGAGTTAACATCGGATGAACAAATGGCGTTATTTGATTTGAACGTCAACATCTATGACATGATTGGGGCATTTCAAAAACTGATGCGCCGAAAAAAATTAAAAAAACCATTAAAGACAACTGTAGCGAGACAGGAACGCTCAGTGAAAGATCAAATGCGTTCGGTTGTCGATTCATTACGAACTACAGGTGGACGTGCATCATTTTTCGAGCTTTTTCCCTATGAAGATAAGCCAACGCTTATTCTGACGTTTTTATCCATTCTTGAACTAATGAAACGTCAGATCGTCATCGTAGAGCAAAATGGTAACTTTGAAGAATTAACAGTTACTTTACAGAAGGAGGAATGGGATGATGACGAAAACATTGATGCTACAGAGTAGAATAGAAGCCTTATTATTCGTTGTTGGAGACGACGGTTTAACTATTAAACAATTGTCGCAACTTTTAGGCGAACCGGAAGAGTTAGTGTTGCAGACAATGGCAGCGTTAAAAGCAACATATGAAGAAGATTTAGAAAGAGGTATTACTGTAAAAGAAATAGCTGGAGTTTATCAGCTTATCACAAAGTCTGAATTAGCAGATACCATTCAAAGATTAGTAGAAAATCCAACTGTTCAATCATTATCTCAAGCCTCGCTTGAGGTATTGGCTATTGTGGCATACAAACAGCCAATTACACGTGTAGCAATTGAAGATTTGCGTGGTGTGAAATGTGAAAGACCAATTCAAACGCTCGCTGCTAGAGGGTTAATTAAGGAAGTTGGCCGTTCAGAAGGGACTGGGCGTGCAATCTTATATGGTACAACAAAAGAATTCTTAAATTACTTTGGTTTAAATAATATAGAAGAAATGCCGCCTTTACCTGAAGATGAGCTAGTTGAAACAGAGCAAGAAACAGATTTATTTATGACTAAATTCCAAGAAACCTTTAGTGGAGTAAAGTAAATGAGCAAGGTGTGAATTAAAGGTATAATGCTTTGTTTGAAGCATAAATATAATCTATATTTTCCTATTACTTATAATAAGGAGTGGCTCGTTGCTTCGGTTAGTACGTTTAGTATTGTTAATGATAGTCGTGGTAATGTTAATGCTTCCACAAACCAGTTTAGCACGAGGAGGTAGCGGATATGCTGTCTTAGATGGTGATACGGGCCGTGTTTTATTTGAATCAAATAGTGATGTACGGTTACCAATTGCTAGCTTAACAAAAATTTGGACAGCACTCGTTGCTATTGAAAATAGCAATCTTCAAGATGAAGTGGTTATTTCACCGAGAGCTGCAACGGCTGAGGGCTCGTCAATTTACTTGCAGGCGGGTGAAACAGTTACAGTAGAAACACTGTTATATGGTTTGATGCTTCGCTCAGGAAATGACGCAGCAACCGCTTTAGCAGAGCATGCTGGTGGATCGGTAGAAGGATTTGTAAAGTTAATGAATGAGCGGGCTGTTGTTGCTGGTCTCACAAATACAGTATTTATGAACCCGTCTGGCTTGCACCATGATGAGCATTTATCGTCAGCGAGAGATACTGCTGAAATGTTGAGAATTGCTCTTCAAAATAAAACTTTCAAGAAGATTGCCTCTACAGTTCTATTTCGTGCCAATACTGAAAACGGGATGTTATGGGAAAATAAGCATCGTTTATTACGAGAAGGGTCAGGGGTTGCAGTCGAAATAGGCGATGAGACACAACAACCTGTTAATGCATTAAAATCAGCAAAAGGTTCAGCATTTGCCGGAAAAACAGGCTTTACAAAGGTGGCTGGTCGTACCCTTGCAACTGCCTTCCAAAAGGACGGGCAAACCTGTATTGTCGTCACTTTGAATGAATCCGATGACTGGAATGTACATCGGGGTTTAGCCAACAAGGTTTGGCAAGATTACAGTCTTGAGACTGTAGTGAAAAAAGGTAAATATAAAGTCAATAAAAACCTTTCCATTCGTTTAGAGGAACCAATTCTTTTACAGTTAAATAAAGAAGAAAAAGAAAGTGTAAGACAAGTTTTGCATGTTTCCAGAAAACGTAAGGAAGGTGTACTATCCATCTTTATCGGCGAAGAGCGTATTTATGCAGTGCCAGTAAAAGTTGAATCAGCGGATCGTTAAAAGCGATACGCTGATTTTTTTTTGACACACATACAGGATAACGTTTGTGCGCCAGTTCCTATCGAGCTGTGTAAATAAGATTAGTTTTATTTAACAAGTAATAAAAAATATGGTAAAATTAATTATGATGATATTTAATTGAATTTTCTAATATTTATAGGGGGGTATTTATGACCAAAGAATCAAAGAGTAAGCAATATCAAATAGGGTTTATAATAATTTTATTCTTGTCAAGCTTTATCGCTCCCGTTATCTTTTTATATCCTATTCAAGAGTTGCTCTATCGACCTAAAGATTACTACTTTTTTGATCCTTTTTTCACAGCTTATATTATGATGATGGTAGTATTAATCATGCTAGCAGTCACAGTATTAGTCAATTTTTTAGTGACTCCTAAAACAAAAAAAAGTAAGAATATTCAACGAGGAATCGTGGTAACATCGTTTGTAATTGCTGGTGCATTGATATTTTTATGTATTAATAACTATCAATATATTGATACAAAAGGACTTCATATGAATCATTTTTTTAGTTTGCAAGAGGATTTTACAAGCTGGGAAGATATTGTGAAAGTTGAACAGACTATTGTAGAAAAAAATGGTGTGAGTTCACCAGATAAATTGATTTTTACATTACAAGATGGTGCAACAATTGAACAATCTTTAACAGGAAAGTTATCAAGCGCTAAACAATTGATTAATGAAGAATTAAGTAACTATGGACTTAAAATCGAAAATAAATATAGTGAAAATGAGTAATTTTGAAAGGCTGCCGAAAATGGTAGCCTTTTTTCTGTTTTATTGAAAATTTTTAAATGTGATTGCTATTTGATTAAAAATAATAAGAGGGTATGGATAAATTTGATTATCGCCAAATGTTGGGGTGACATTTGTTAAAACGTATGCCAATTATCTTCATTCAGTAGAAGACTCCTACCTCTACAGGTGGTGAGCTGAATAGTCCAAACAACTACTGAAATAGAGGAATTCATACTAAGACCGCCACGCTCTACTACGTTAACACTTCGCTTTCGCGCAAAAAACATCTGCTGGCCCAACTTCTCATCGGACACCTCCAGTCGGAATGGAAATCAATCCCATGTAATGGTGATGACTCTTAAAATTCAAGTGCAAATTATCCAGAAACTAGTTGATAAAAACTATTTCAAATAATTTAATTACTTATGCATAATTAGTTTTTCTTTAATAATGTATAAAAGTATGACATAATTTTCACAGATTAGCGGGAAAAATAACCTTATTCATAAAGTGTGAATGAGGTTTAAAGTTTGGTTTCTAAACCAAGGTGAATGAAAACTAGAGGTGAAAGAATGGAAAGATTACAAAAGGTCATTGCCTATGCTGGTGTAGCGTCTAGGCGTAAGGCGGAACAATTGATTTTAGAAGGTAAAGTAAAAGTGAACGGAGTCGTAGTGCGTGAGTTAGGGACAAAGGTTTCCAACTCAGATACGATAGAAGTAGAAGGCGTGAAGCTTGAGAAAGAGGATAAAGTTTATTATTTACTATATAAACCACGTGGTACGATATCGGCTGTAACAGACGACAAAGGACGTAAAACTGTCACAGATTTGTTTAAGCATATTCCGCAACGAATTTTCCCAGTTGGCCGTCTCGATTATGATACATCGGGCTTATTGCTATTAACAAATGATGGTGAATTCTCTTATATGCTGACACATCCGAAGTTTAAAATCGACAAAACATACATTGCTCGTGTTAAAGGTGTTCCAACGATTGAAGGTTTAAAACAGCTTCAACGAGGAATTAAGCTTGAAGATGGCAAAACAGCTCCAGCAAAAGTTAGTATGACTTCATTTGATGAAAAAGCAGGTAAGGCAATCTGTGAAATTACTATTCACGAAGGGCGAAATCGTCAAGTGCGTCGCATGTTCGAGGCAATCGGTACTCCTGTTGTTAAACTAAAACGTGAACGCTTTGCCTTTTTAGATTTATTTGGACTATCGCCGGGGGAATATCGTGAATTATCAAAGCATGAAGTGAAGCAATTGCGAGTGTTAGCGGAGACAGGAAAAATCGGATAAATAAGCATTTTTCTAAAAGAAAGTGAAATACTTCTATGTGTAATAGTAATGTATTCACTTTCTTATTAGTGTAATCGTTCATAAATCATTCATAATTATTAGCTAAGCGTTTGTGTTTCATTTTGCTATAATAGGTGGGAATGGTATACCTAGATTAGTTTTATTCTGATGAAATCGGTTCCATCATTTATCAGGCGGTGTTCGACGCATAAGTGAATGACAAATATAAAATTTGACAAACATAAATGATGTAAATTATACGGTGAAAAACTATACATATGAGTGTTTGTATGAAAGCTTAGCGTCAATTGGAGTTACTCTAAGCCATAATTGATAGGGGGTTATTAACTTGGAGAAAAAGAAAAAACGTCTCGTAATTCGTACCGTAATTTTGGCAGTTTTAGTATTAGCAATTGGTTACACGGTATACGGAACAGCGACAAAGGATAAAGTAGAGTTAATAGCAGTTGGCTCTAAAGCACCAGACTTCACGTTAGTAGATTTAAACGGTGAGAAACATAAGCTGTCTGATTATAAAGGACAGGGAGTATTTTTGAACTTCTGGGGTACTTTTTGTAAGCCTTGTGAGAAGGAAATGCCTGCAATGGACCGTCAGTATAAAGTTTATAAAGATCAGGGTGTACAAACATTGGCGGTCAATATTGCACAAACAGATTTTGAAGTACAGAATTTTGTCGATAGACACGAATTAACGTTCCCTGTAGTTATTGACAAAACGAAAAGTGTTATGACTGCCTACAATGTAGGTAATTTACCAGCAACTGTCCTTATTGATCCAGATGGTAAAGTAGTCAAGATTACTACTGGTGAAATGACGGAGGAAAATATTGCATCGTACATGGAATTAGTGAAGCCAGAATAAGGAGAAAATGACTATGGAAAACATCATTTGTGCTTGTGGTCATAGTAACCCATACGGCACGAAGCTTTGTGAGAAATGTGGTCGTCCTTTAACAGAGGAAGGTAAACAAACAAAAGTTGTTGATATGCGCTACGACGGAACGGCGATTCGTTCAAAAACGTATAATAAAACAGTCATCGATAAAATTTGGAATTTCTTCTCGAATGTAAAAGTGGGGATTGCCCTCATTATTATAACGTTGGTCGCAGCGTCAATTGGAACAATACTACCGCAAGCGATTTATGTTAATGCCCCGGAACCTAGTAAAGCAGAGTATTATGAGAAAGTGTATGGTGTGTTGGGCAAACTCTATAATAATTTAGGACTTTCTCATTTGTATAACACTTGGTGGTTCCAAATTTTAGTGGGTATGCTTGCGGTATCTATTATTGTTGCGAGTTTAGACCGTGGTTTACCATTGCATAAGTCTCTAAAAAATCAACGAGTTAAACGTCATGAAAGTTTTATGAAGCGTCAACGTATCGTTGCGGAAGGACAAGTGTCAAACCCTGATGAAACGCTAGATAAAGTTGAGCAAAAAATGACTGAATTAAAATATCATGTTCGTCGTGATGGAAGTGCACTTCTAGCAGAGCGCGGTCGTTTTGCTCGGTACGGCCCATACATAAATCATGTCGGTCTCATTATCTTTTTAGCAGGTGTTATGTTGCGCTTATTACCTGGTTTTTATGTGGATGAGACGATTTGGATACGTGAAGGTGAGACACGAGCTATACCAGGTATGGACGGCTATTTTATTAAAAATAATAAATTTATTTTGGAAACCCATGGTAATAAGCCTCAGGACGAGCAAATGAACCAAGGTGTAAATGCTATGGCGAAAAATTATCAAACAGACGTCACATTATACAAACAACCTGAGGGAGCCCTTCCTGGAGATTTAGACAATCTTGAAAAATTAAGAGATTACTCTATTCGTGTTAATCATCCGTTAAAAGAAAACGGTTTTGCGCTGTATCAAATGAATTATCGTCTTAACGAATTGAGGCAGATGAATTTTAACTTGGTGAATAAAACAACCGACGAATCACAAGGTCAAATTGAAATTGATTTAACGAATCCTAAAAAAGAATATGATTTAGGAAATGGTTCCTCAGTACAGATTCTTGTTTATACACCAGATTTTGCTGGCTTTGATAATGGTGAACCACAGACAAAATCATCGATACCAAATAATCCAGCATTTTTATTTAAAATGACAACACCAGAAACTCCAAAAGGTGAAGTAAGCTTTGTAGAAATTAGGAAGCCACCACTTGAACCACTTGGTGAAAACAAATATAGAATGAAATTCGCAGGAGCAGAGATGCGTAATTCATCAAACTTTACAATTCGTAAGGACAGTACGATACCAATTTTATTTGTAGGCGGTATTATTTTCATGATTGGTGTAGTAATTGGCTCGTATTGGAACCACCGACGTTTATGGTTACAGGTGGAGCCGGATGGTCAAGTGTTGATGGCAGCCCATGTGAATAAAAATATGTTCAGTATGAAAAAGGATTTAGATGCAGTCACTACTTTTGCTGGTCTACCACCATATATAGATCAGGTAGATAAGCCTGAAGATGACAAGAAATCCACTAAGCGAGGCACTAAAGAAAAGGAAGGTGACAACACATTATGAGTTTGATTGACATAAGTGGAAACCTATTATTTGTAGCATTCATTGCCTACCTAGTTGCAACTTTATTATTTGGTGGTTCGATAAAGCAATCGAATGCAACAGGCAAAAATACCGAAAAATGGGGCAAGGCTGCAATTGTTGTAACAATTATCGGTCTACTTGCGCAGCTTGGTTATTTTATTACTCGTTGGATTTATTCAGGCCATGCACCAGTTAGTAATATGTTTGAATTTACGACTGCGTTCGGTATGTTCGTTGTTGGGGCATTCATTTTAATTTATTTTATTTATCGCGTGACTGCTCTAGGCTTAATAGCATTACCTGTGGCGATATTAATAATTGCTTATGCGGCGATGTTCCCGACCGAGGTTAGCCCTTTAGTGCCGTCTTTACAAAGTTACTGGTTAACAATTCACGTTATTACAGCTGCTTTAGGTCAATCAATTTTAGCAATTAGTGCAGTAGCAGGACTAATTTATTTATTAAAAGTAGTTGATTTAAAGAAGCCTTCTAAACAACGTTTCTGGTTAGAAGCGGTAATGTTCTTCCTTGTGGTAGTCGTTGGTTTCGTGGTTGCTACATCAGTTTTTAAAATGATGGATTACGATTCAACATATACTTATGCTGATAAAGAGGGTAATGAACGTCAAATTACCTACCAAATGCCGCCACTATTTGGTATGAATGAATATAAGGCAGTGGAAGAACATGGCATGTCTCCGTTAGTAGAAATGCCTGCACTCATTAATGCGAAGAAATTAACAACAGTTGTGTGGTCATTATTAGTAGGATCTGTTTTATACTTATTAATTCGATTAATTGCACGACGTCGAATTAGTGCGATTTTCCAACCTTTTGTCAAAAGAGTGAATTTACAATTAGTGGATGAAATTGGTTATCGTTCAGTGATAATTGGCTTCCCAGTATTTACGTTAGGGGCTTTAATCTTTGCAATGATTTGGGCACAACTTGCGTGGAGTCGTTTCTGGGGATGGGATCCAAAGGAAGTGTGGGCACTTATTACATGGTTATTCTATGCTGCATTCCTTCACTTACGTTTATCAAAAGGCTGGGAAGGTGAAAAATCTGCATGGTTAGCATTAATTGGTTTCGGAATTATTTTATTTAACTTAATTGCTGTTAATTTGATCCTTGCAGGTTTACACTCATACGCTTCAGCGTAGACTAATTAACTTCTTTCAGCAATTGTTTCCCACCTTTATTGGTGGTGAGCTGAATGCGAATTTAAGTTACTTTTCAGCGGATGTCCAAACACCTGCTGAGATTTATAGCACATATGAGATTTTTACGTCGCTAGTATTAGAAAGAAAAGCCTTCTTGCTGTGGCAAGAAGGCTTTCTTTTCTTTTCAATATGTACTGTACCATGTACAATAGAGGGTAGAGAAAGATTAGAAGAGAGGGATCGTTAAAGTGTCAGAAAATATTTCAGTATTAGTAGTAGATGACGAGGATCGTATTCGACGCTTATTAAAAATGTATTTAGAGCGAGAAGGGTACCTTGTTGACGAAGCAGAAAACGGTGAACAAGCGATCGAAAAATCTTTAGAAAAAGAGTATCACTGTATTTTACTAGACATTATGATGCCTGAAAAAGATGGGCTTGAAGTATGTGCGGAAATCCGTGAACGAGCAGCAACACCGATTATTTTATTAACTGCAAAAGGCGAGGAAGCGAATCGTGTACAAGGCTTTGAGCTTGGAGCAGATGATTATATTGTAAAACCATTTAGTCCTCGTGAGGTTGTGTTACGTGTGAAGGCTATATTACGTCGTTCACAAGCCTTCTCACCTTCGACAAATGCTTCTTCTTCAAAAGATTTAGTTGTATTTCAACATTTAATGATCGATCATGATGCTCACCGTGTAACAGCAGAGGGGATCGAAGTAAATTTAACGCCTAAAGAGTATGAATTGCTTTATTTCCTAGCGAAATCACCAGACAAAGTATTTGACCGTGAACAATTACTAAAAGAAGTTTGGCATTATGATTTCTTTGGCGATTTACGTACAGTTGACACACATGTAAAACGTTTACGTGAAAAGCTCAATCGTGTCTCTGAAAACGCAGCGAAGATGATCGTTACTGTATGGGGCGTTGGCTACAAATTTGAGGTTGTCAATGAATAGAATATGGAATAGTGTTGTCGGGAAGCTATGGGTAACCATATTGCTTCTCGTTTCATTTGTATTATTTGTTTTCACGGTTTTAATGCTTGAGTTTCTTCAGAATTACCATATGCAGCAAGCAGAAAGCTCTTTGCGTCAAACAGCAGCAACCGTTGCAAGTATAGTAGATGATAAAAAAACAGCAGAGTCGACGTCGGAATTATTAAAAGATATTTTACCCGAAAGTACGAATGCGCTAATTGCTATTAACCATGACAGAGTTTCTTTTGCTTTGCAGGAAGGTGTAAATAAAAAAGAAATCCAGAATATGATTTTAGCCAATAAATCGTTCCAAGAAGTTTTTCAATCAGATAAACCGATTATTAAGGAAATGCTGATGCCATCTTCTACAGACGAAGAAAAAATGGAATCGTATGTTGTGCTAGGTTTCCCGCTAAATGTGGAAAATACAGTGCACGGGGCTGTTTTTATTTATCAAAGTCCAGATGCACTGCATAAAACATCGAAAGAGACGACAAAAGTTGTCTTTTTATCTGCCTTCATTGCCTTCGTACTAACGACATTTTTTGCGTTTTTCCTTTCATCGCGTATTACGTCACCATTACGTAAAATGCGTGAGTTGGCATTTGAAATTTCTAAAGGGAATTTTGAAGCGAAGATGCCGACTACGCAAAATGATGAAATCGGCCAGCTTGCTGTTGCTTTTAATCAAATGGGACGTCAATTGAAACACAATCTAGAAGTGATCAATCAAGAAAATGAACAGCTTTCAAATATTTTAACATCCATGACAGACGCAGTTATTACGTTTAATCGTGATCGTACAATATTATTAAGTAATCCGCCAGCGGACCGTTTAATGCAAAAATGGTTTGTCAATAAAGGTTCACAAAGTGCGAAGCCAATTCCGCCAGAGCTTTATCATATGCTCGATCATGTACTGATGTTTGAGGATAAGCTTGAAGAAGAAATTGAGATGGATGGAAGTTACTATACGTTTACGATTAGCCCTCTTTATAGTGAGGAATCGATACGTGGAGCGGTTGCAGTTATTCGTGATATGACTGAGCAGCATCGCTTAGAAAAACTACGTTCAGACTTTATTGCCAATGTGTCACATGAGCTGCGAACGCCGATATCGATGCTCCAAGGTTATTCAGAGGCCCTAATGGATGATGATTTTATTCAGGATCAAGAAGAACGTAATGAGATTACAAAAATTATTTATGATGAATCGAAGCGTATGGGACGTCTCGTAACAGATTTATTAGACCTTGCGCGTATGGAATCGGGGCATATGACGCTTTACAAGGATGAACTCCCAATTAATTCAACATTTGAACGTATTACTCAAAAATTTGCACAGGTTGCAAAAGAGAAGCACGTTCGTCTGATATTTGACAGTGAATTTAATGACGAAGCTACGATTAGTATAGATGAGGATCGGATTGAACAAGTATTAACGAATTTAGTTGATAATGCTCTCCGTCATACTGATGAAGGGTCTGTAACAGTGAAGGTTGAGAAGGAGCCAACCTTTGCCAAAATATCTGTCCAAGATACAGGGCATGGTATTCCACAAGAGGACTTACCATATGTCTTTGAACGTTTCTATAAAGCAGATAAGGCACGTACTCGTTCTAAAGGCGGAACTGGCCTAGGTTTAGCTATTGCTAGAAATATTGTCAAGGCACATTCAGGCAATATTATGGTAGATAGTGTACTGAAAGAGGGGACTACCTTCACGTTTTATTTACCGTTCGATTAATATCATTGCTATTAAAATGGTATTAATTGGCTGTAACTTCTGAGAACATTTAGACGACAAATATAATAGAACGGGGGTGGAGTGCTTTGAATGACTCCGTGTTCCATCGGTTATACGATGCATATCATCAAGACGTGTTCCAGTTTCTTATTTATTTAGTAAAAAACCGTACACTTGCTGAGGATTTAGCGCACGAGGTTTATGTTCGCGTATTACGCTCATATGATCAGTTCGCAGGAAATAGTAGCGAAAAGACATGGCTTTTTGCTATTGCAAAAAATGTCGCTATTGATCATTTTAGAAAGCAGGCTGTACGTCAAAAACATTCACTTGATTTTTTTGACTGGGAAACGGAACAGCTACATTCAACCACACCATCACCGGAAGACATGTTGCAGGCCAGTGATGAATTTATGCAAGTACAATCAGCACTTGAACATTGTACAGGTGACCAAAAAATGGTCATTATTATGCGCTACTTCCAAGATTTATCGATTGCAGAAACAGCGCAAATACTAGATTGGACAGAAGCGAAGGTAAAAACCACTCAGCATCGTGCCATTAAATTTTTAAGGCAACAGCTACAACAGGTTAGAGAACAGGAGGCGAAACGGCAGTGACACATAATCAATTTGATGATGACCAATTTGAACATGTATTGAATAATGCCCCTAAGCTTTCTGACCGCCGTTCGAAAGAGGAAATATTAAATCGATTATTGGCAGATGCTCGTTTGCAGGATAATGTCCATCTTCAAGAAGCTATACAACAACCATTAGATGATGAAATAACATCGCAAGAGCAACAAAAAAGTACCTACACAGCGATACTAGAGAAGAAAGTTCGTAAATGGCCAATCTTTATGAGTGTTGCAGCTGTTTTCGCTTTAACAGTACTTACAGGCTCCATGTTCATGAAAAACAATGATGCGAAGATGGATCAGGCCAATGCTCCTGAAACTTCTCAATATTCAACAATACAGGATAATCGTGCAGCAAAAAGCTCTATCAACCATGATAATCTTATGGAGTCCAATATAGTAGCAGAACATAAACGGATCATGTCTCTACGATCATCCGTTTATGAGGAAGATTTAACAGATGCAGTGGTGTTCCGTATTGGTTTGGCAAATCGTGATAAGGAAAGTGTACCGATGACATATATCATTCCAAATGAACGAGTTGCTACTGATTTTGGGAAGAAAAAGCCTACAACATTACAAATGTATGAAAAGTATGCGCCGCAAATTGATGAGAAAGCTAATGGTTTTACTAACTATCATCCGTATCAAGGCGAATTGAAGGAGAAGGGTGATAAACTAGTTCATGTATTGCCAAAGAAAAATGACTATGATGTCGCTTCTGCAGATACTGGCGAATATTTAGGAACTTTACAGGATACATTCTCAGACTCAGAGTATAAAGATATTGAGTTTGAAAATCCAGATGGTACAGCATATGAGTTATCCAAGAAAGAAGAGCCTAGTAAGATTATGGAATTAACAAACTCAAATCATTTTAATTATTATTTATATAAAGATGATAATGGGTCTGAATATTTATCACCCGATTCCCGTAAAACTTTTCCCACTGTAACAGAAGCTCTTACCGTTATGCGAACTAAAAATGATGATGTATACGTTCCAGTCGTACCGGAAAATATAACATACACTGTGAAAGAGGTAGCAGAAGGCGTTATTGTTACTTTTGATGAGCCGCTTGATTTATCGACAATGGATGCTGTTCGAGCAACTCAAATGATTGAAGCTATGATGCTTACTGCTGCAAGCTTTGATAAACAAATACGTCTAGACAATGTTGTACAGGAGAGCTGGGAGGGAT
This sequence comes from Lysinibacillus sp. NPDC094403, assembly GCF_050278745.1. NCBI lineage: Bacteria > Bacillati > Bacillota > Bacilli > Caryophanales > Bacillaceae > Lysinibacillus > Lysinibacillus sp. NPDC094403. Next base: position 868,405 of record NZ_JBNNTL010000001.1, read on the forward strand.
TTGATTTTAAAAATTTCTTGCCAAAGCCTGTGGGAGCCAATAAACGATATATGCCATAAATAGCATGACGCTAATCTTCAACAAATGGATGAACAGAAATTAATAAGTAAATTTTTTGAGCATTCTCGCCGCTGTATGTGCGTGAATGCTCTTGTCAGTTTAATGACGGGCAGAGTAATCAGTGGGAGATGAAGAAAAGGCTATTAGCGAGAATCTGTAAAACATACAAGTTTAATCGGGATTTTTTAAGCAAAGCTATTTACTTTTCCTTAATAATTCTTTATAGTAAGGCTATGAAACAAAAAAATATTGATTCATCTTCGGGGCAGGGTGAAAATCCCGACCGGCGGTAATAGAGTTGTAAATCGCTAATATTTCATTTTAGAGACATTAGCTCGAATGATTTACTAAATACTCTTCAGCCCGCGACCTGTGCAAATTACTTTTTGCATGGCTGACTTGGTGCAATTCCAAGGCCGACAGTTAAAGTCTGGATGGGAGAAGATGGAGGTACGATCGTCATTCATTGTTATGAATTTAGCTATGTATGAGCGTTTTTTTTGATGTGGATTCACACATCGCATGCTCAAAAATAGTTAATTAATGGCGTTTTTTAATCATGCCTATTCTCCCTTATGCTTTTTTGCATAAGGGTTTTTTCATGATAATAATTGATTAGGTCGTAACCTTTCTTCTTGCGAGATTGAATCAGCAAAGAGGAGAGAGTTTACTATGAAGAAAAATGTTAAACTTCAATCGTTTATTACGATTGGCATGCTGAGCAGTATTTCGTTTTTATTAATGCTTTTTAATTTCCCTATTCCGCCATTCCCAGCGTTTTTGGAAGTGGACTTCAGTGATATGCCAGCATTACTTGCAGCGATCACAATGGGGCCGGTAGCCGGTATTTTAGTAGAATTATTTAAAAATGTGTTAGACTGGATTTTCTCAGGTACGCCAACAGGAGTACCGGTAGGACATATTGCGAACTTTGTAACAGGTATTTTATTTATTCTACCAGTAAGCTTTGTTTTTAATCGCTTCAAAACAGTTAAAGGTCTTATCGGAGGATTAGCTACTGGAACAATCATAATGGCAGTAGGAATGAGCATTCTTAACTATGCGGTATTTTTACCTATGTACACTTACTTTTTAGGTATGGAGCCTGTTGTAGGTGATTCACTATATAAAATGATCGTGGCTGGTATCTTGCCATTTAACATTGTGAAAGGTATTTTAATAACTGTCATCATGGCATTACTATTCACAACAATGCGTAAATGGATTATTAATCAGCGTTCTATGTATTTACAAAATAATTGAAATGAAACCTCGAGCTGTTAAGTGCTCGAGGTTTTTTTATATGAAACGGATAGGCTAGACGAGTAGAACTAGTAAAGGATAGGATTTGAGTCAAAGTGAAGGAAAGAACCGTAAAGCGAAAGATAGAAGAGCCAGAGCGACGGAAAGAAAGGTCGGGACGACGGATAGAAGAGCCAGAGCGACGGAAAGAAAGGTCAGAGCGACGGAAGAACCGGCAGAGCGACGGAAAGAAAGGTCAAAGCGACGGATAGAACCGGCAGAGTGACGGATAGAACTTTCAGAGCGACGGAAAGAATCTGCAAAGTGAGGGATAGAATGGTCAGATCGACGGAAAGAAATGCCGAAATGCCGAATAGGATAATCAAAGTGATCGATAGAATTAATCTAGTCGAGCTTAGTATTTTAATGTAGAATAAGGAAGAGTTTAGTATGTTAGAGGAGTTTGAAGAGATGAGCGAAAAAAAGAGTGAGTGGTCTAGTAAACTAGGCTTTATTTTAGCATCGGCAGGAGCTGCGATCGGGCTAGGGGCAATTTGGAAGCTCCCGTATGTTACTGGACAAAGTGGTGGGGGAGCGTTTTTCCTTATTTTTGTCTTATTTACATTGTTGATTGGTTTACCGATGCTATTATCAGAATATGTTTTAGGTCGCGGTACACAGTCTGAGGCTGTGACTGCCTATAAAAAAATTGCGCCTACGAAAACAGGCTGGGCTTGGGTTGGACGTATGGGCGTGCTCGGTTGTTTTTTATTATTAACTTTTTACAGTGTTGTAGGAGGTTGGATTTTTATATATAGTGGCCTTGGTGTGACTGGGGCTGTTATTGATCCTGGTAATGATCCTAGTGAACTATTTGGAAAGATTGTGGGAACACCTTGGATTACATTACTAGGATTGGGGTTATTTACGCTAGTGAATGTACTAGTCATTTCACTTGGTGTGCAAAATGGTATAGAGAAGGCAAGTAAGTGGATGATGCCTTTATTATTCATTATGTTTATTGTGCTTGTTGTGCGAGCCTTAACATTAGATGGGGCAATGGAGGGAGTTAAATTCTTCTTGTGGCCTGATTTTTCCAATATAACTGGGAAATCTATATTAGAAGCGTTAGGGCAGTCCTTCTTTGGCTTAGCGGTTGGATTTTCTTGTCTTGTGACGTATAGCTCTTATTTAAAGAAGGATGTAAGCTTACCGAATTCTGCAGGATCCGTTGTTATTCTTACTGTGCTTGTATCGTTTTTGGCAGGATTAGCAATTTTCCCTGTTGTATTTGCTTTTAATTTAGAACCAGCATCTGGACCGGGCTTATTATTTATGGTTCTTCCAACAGCATTTAGTCAAATGCCATTTGGTGAAGTATTCTTAGCGATGTTTTTATTATTATTTTTATTTGCAACGCTAACTTCTTCCTTTAGTTTATATGAAATTATTGTAGCTGCATTTATTGAGAAGGGGCGTATGTCTCGTTCTACATTGACAATGCTACTAGGTGTAGTAGTCTTTATTGCCGCAATCCCAGCAGCGCTTTCATCAAGCACGTTAGCGGACGTATCGATCTTTGGGAAAACAATTTTTGATGCAACTGATTTTTTAGTTTCTAATTTAATGCTTCCGTTGGGCAACTTATTGATTGCGATCTTTATTGCGCATGTAGTTGATAAAGAATTTGTGAAGAAGGAATTGTTAATAGGAAGTCATATGGGGCAGGGGTTCTATTCAACATACCGTCTATTGATGTTAATAGTAGTACCTGTTGTGATTATCGTTGTGTTAGTGAATATGCTTTTACAATATTAAAAAGAGTAGGTTGTGTTCCGTTTTACGGGAATGCAACCTACTTTTTTATCTTCATTCAGTAGCACGCTCCCACCTCTGAAGGTAGTGAGATGAACACTGATGTGATTCCTTTTCATTAGGTGTAGCAATTTATCTGTGCGAAAGCGAAGCGACAGCTATAATTACGTAAGGTAAAATGGAATGATGGGGGCAACAATAGCATTAATATTCGCTAAGCGATAGTTCGCCTAACCAGCCTTCTTTAATGATCTGTCTTGCTTGCTCTTCGCTTTTAGTCATAGGGAATACTTTATCGACTTGCGAAATAGCGAACAAGTTGCGAATAAAATCATCGACGACAATAATGGCGATTTTCTTTTCTTTTACAGATACTTTCTTTGCGAAATTGACGATCATGCCAAAGCCAGTACTATCAATGTTTGTAACTTTTTGCGTATCGATAATGTATCCAAGCTTTGTTTCCAAGTTTAATGATTGAAGCTCTTTTTTTATCTCTTCAATCATCCCGTATTCTAAATCGCCAGTAAACGCAATCAAAATATAATCAGCCTTTGTGTCAATATCCATCGCAATTTTCTTCTGATTCATACTATAGCGCCTCCATTTTCTTTTTCGTGTTAGAAAATCCTTTAGAAATTAAAACTTGAATTTATTGACTTCATTTTGTAATTTATCAGCGACTGATGCTAATTCATCTGAACTTTGTGTGATTTCTGCAACGGTTGCATATTGTTCTTCTGATGTTGCGGCAATTTCCTCTGTTGCTGCTGCTGAGTCTTCAATGATACGGGAAATATCTTGAATGGCTTGTTGAACACCTAAGGAGTTGTTGTTTACATGTGTAAATGCAGCCTTCATTTGCTCAACGCCTTTTTCTGTTTCTTCGACTTTTTCAACAATTTCCTTTAAAGCAGTTCCTCCTTTATTGATAATTGTTACTTGTTCCTCTACTGCTAGCAGATTACTTTCCATCGTGCGAACTGTCACGGAGGTTTCAGCCTGAATATCATTAATGAGATTTGTAATTTGTCCTGATGCTAAACTTGATTGTTCAGCTAGCTGGCGTACCTCTGATGCCACAACGGCAAACCCTTTTCCTTGCTCACCTGCCCGTGCAGCTTCGATGGCTGCATTGAGAGCCAGTAGATTTGTTTGCTCTGCAATACCGGTAATAACGGTAATAATGCCACCAATTTCCTCAGAGCGTTTACCGAGTTTTTGGATAGAATCTGTCGCGTAAGACACTGTTTGCGTGACGTCGCTTAAATGCTTGATAGCCTCATTAATTGCCTCTTCACCTTTGCGTGCGATATGTGTCGATTCTATAGCATTATTTAATGTGTTCTCAGCCTTTTGTAAACTACTCGATACTTCTTCAATTGTTTTTTGCATCATTGACACTATTTGTTCAGCCTGATCAGATTGAGTCGTAGTGCCAACTGCAATTTCATTCATCGTAAGTGCAATTTGGTTAGAAGCTTCACTTGTTTGATGTGATGATTCTGCTAATGAGTGCGATGAGTTAGCTATTTGGTTGGCGCTACCAGCTACGATTGTCATTGTCTCTGTTAAATGATTTTTCATATCACTAAAGGCATTTGCTAAAACAGCAATCTCATCTTTACCTTTAGGGTTTAATAACTTTACATTTAAATTTAAATTTGCTAACTCTTTGGCATTTGTACTTAAAATATTGATAGGAGTGATGATTTGTCGCTGTAAAAACCAACTAATTCCAACAATTATTAATATGGCAATTCCTAAGGAAATCGCTACATTTTCCAGTGCAGACTTTGTGGCAATGCTTATATAAGGGGCGGTTGGAACTGCTGTCGCCCATACTCCGATAACATCCCCTTGGCTATTCAAAATTGGGTCATAAGCTCCTTGATGCATACTACCTAAGACATTTGCTGATCCGATAAAACGTTTTTTTTCTCCTAACACAACTTTGGCAACTTCATCAGAAACCTTTGTATTTAAAGCGCGTTCTCCATTCTCGACTATATTTGTACTAATACGCGTATCGTTTTGGAAGATTGAGACCACGTTTCCATTTGTTAGCTGTCCAACTTTATCAGCTGCTTCGAAATTTTCGACCATATTAATGTCGCCTTTATACAATTGATTGTTTTTTATGGACCATTCACCAGGAAATTTAGCATCTAAATATTCATAGCCCAATTGAATATCTGATAAAAGTTTTGTATTTGCGCTTTCTAAAAGATTTTTTTTGGCAACATAAAAGTTTATTCCTGCTAAAAGTGTGGTAAGTAACAAAATACACCCGAATATTAACAGACTCATTTTTTTTCGGATTGACACCTTCATAAAAATTCCTCCAATTTTACGCTTACTTTATATATGAATCTTTTTTGAAATACCAACTAAAAATTTTGTTTCAGAAATATTTTCAAACCAAATATGGTCGACCATATTTTTAACAAAAAATAAACCTCGCCCACGATCTGAATAATCCAATTCGTTTAAATCGAATTGTAGAACCTTGTCCCAATCATTTTCAGCAATCCCTTTCGCTTCATCGATAACTGTTATTTTTATTTCTTCGTTAGAGCGGTATACGTGTACTTGAATTGCTTTTTTGGAGTATGGCTCGATTTTTTCCATGGCTTCAATAGCATTTATAACTAATTCGTGTACGACAAATCGTAATTCTCTTTTAAAAGGTAGATTATATACATTTGTAAAATTCTCCATAACTTGATCTATGTAAGCTATAGATTGTGAATCAGGATTTACATTGAGTATGAATACCATCATCAATCACCGGCCCTGTAATGTAATTGTTATTGAGACTACTGTTATATCATCGCTGAAATCATTGTCGAATAAATCGTATTTTTGGGAAAATTTTTGCAAAGCATAGCTATTATCTTGTGAAGCATAAGAATGGAAAAAGTCCATATCAACAACATGTTGCTCATTTATTGTCAATAATCCATCTGTATAAAGTATTATGCGATGCCATCCAGATAAAGGTATCGTTTTTTTATTGATGCGAATGGTTGGGAATAACCCTAGAATAGGTGTATTTGCTGGGAGGAACACTGTCTCTCCATATTTTCCGAATAAAAAACCAGATGGATGAGCCGCATTAACATAGTGTAAAGTTCCGCTTTTCGTATCAATGAGTATGTAGATAGCTGTCATTAAAAAACGGTCCATATCTTCATTAGAAAATAACTCGTAAATTTGGCGGTTAAGTTCTCGGATTACTAAAACTGGATCAATTAATTTCGTAATTATTCCTTTTAACAAAGATCTAATGGACATTGTAACGAGTGATGCAGCAATGCCATGTCCCATTGCATCGTAAAGAAGAATGGCAGTTAAATGTTCATTAATCTTAAACCAGCAGTACATGTCACCTCCTAATGTATTAGATGTAACGTAAAGCCCATCGATCTGAATATGCTCAAGATTCAATGGAGGAGATAATGCGTTTTTTTGGAATTTTTTTGCGACAATTAAATCTTTTTGAATAGTGCTTTCTTTCTGCTTTCGAAGCTTGGTTTCCTTTTGATATTTAAGAGCCACTTGAATCCGAGTTTTAAACTGCGTGAAATCAAATGGTTTTAAAATAAAATCAAAAATCCCGGCTTCAAAAACCCTATCAATTGTAATGTTTTTTTCGTAAGTAGTAGAAAGAAGGATAGGGGCATCGATCCAGTTTTTTAGTTCGTCGATTAGCTGACAAATGTTCTCGCAATTTTTAAGTGTCATTTTTGCATCGAGAATAATTAATTCCAGCTCCTCTTTCAAAGAATCCGATAAATAATTCATTGCTGCTTCAGTTGTTGTGAAGCAATGAACATTTTTGATGTCGATACGATGAAAATATTTTTGCAGACGCAACACATCATTACTTACGTTGCCAATAATTAATACTGACATGCTTCTTACATCCACCGCCTTATGTATCTTTAACAGAAGATTTTTGGAATTCGCACATAATAATTTCCGACTAGTATTATATACGCCATATTTACTTATTTGATGAATATAAAAAATTCTATTTTGCTATAAATTTACCAATAAATATGACGTTATACAAGACTATTGTGATATAAAATATGGAAAAAAAGTTCTTGCTTCAGGCCATAAAGTCAAAAAAATTATAACTAAAACACTTTTTGTTGAGTCTAAAGACCTTAAATGATATGCAGAAAGAGAGGTAGCTCTATTCATCTGAAAAAAAGATTAATATATTCGATAAAATATATGTAATAAAACCTTACATAGATATTGTGTTTTTTGTTCTTGTGATGTATTTTAAAAACAGTTATAAAAGAATTGTGTTAATTAAAATGACATTGGAGTGGTGAAAAATGAAACGTTATTCAAAAGAAGATATTAAACGCCGTGTTAAGGAAGAAAATGTGAAATTTCTTCGCCTACAATTTACTGATATATTAGGAACAATAAAAAACGTTGAAGTACCAGTTAGCCAATTAGAAAAAGCATTGGATAATAAAATTATGTTTGATGGGTCATCGATTGAAGGTTTTGTACGCATTGAGGAATCGGATATGTACTTGCGTCCTGACCGTGATACCTTCGTAATTTTTCCTTGGACCGCTGAAAAAGGCAAGGTGGCTCGTTTTATCTGCGATATTGTTAGACCAGATGGTACACCGTTTGAAGGTGACCCACGCTCCAATCTGAAGAGGGTTTTAAAGGGGATGGAGGAGTTAGGTTTTAGCTCATTTAATTTAGGACCAGAGCCAGAGTTTTTCTTATTTAAGCTAGATGAAAAAGGGCAACCAACGCTTGAGTTAAACGATAGTGGTGGATACTTCGACTTAGCCCCAACTGACTTAGGAGAGAACTGTCGACGTGATATCGTTTTAGAGTTAGAAGAAATGGGCTTTGAAATTGAGGCATCACATCATGAGGTTGCACCTGGTCAACATGAAATCGACTTTAAATATGCAAGTGCTATCGAAGCATGTGATAATATTCAAACGTTTAAGCTTGTTGTAAAAACGATAGCTGCACAGCATGGATTGCACGCAACCTTTATGCCTAAGCCACTATTTGGGGTTAACGGTTCTGGAATGCACTTCAACTTATCATTATTTGAAGGGGATAAAAATGCGTTTTATGATGAAAATGCAGAATTGCAATTAAGCCAAACAGCACGTAGCTTTATGGCAGGAATACTAAAACATGTACATGGTTTTACAGCTGTAACGAACCCGCTTGTTAATTCCTATAAACGATTAGTGCCTGGCTATGAGGCTCCTTGCTACGTAGCATGGTCTGCACAAAACCGTTCACCACTTATTCGAATTCCAGCTTCACGAGGATTATCAACACGTATCGAGCTTCGTTCTGTCGATCCAGCAGCCAACCCTTATTTAGCGATGGCCGTTATTTTAGCATCTGGGCTTGATGGAATTCGCAAAGATCTAACCCCTCCAGACGCTGTAGATCGAAATATTTATAAAATGACAAGAGATGAGCGAGAATTAAATGGCATTGACAGTCTCCCGGCATCATTGGAATATGCACTCATCGAACTAGAAATGGATCCAATCGTACGTGAAGCACTTGGAGATCATATCTTTGAGAAATTTACGGCTGCTAAAGAAATAGAATGGAATAAATACCGAACACGTGTCCACAATTGGGAGCGGGAAGAATATTTGAAAATGTATTAAAAGAGGAGTGTTGGGGCTTTGGTGCTCCAACACTTTTTTGATCCGAAATGTGGGAAATTGAGTGTCAAAGTAGAAGGCTATCCCTATTTTTCAGTGATAGGGATAGCTATTTTAGTTAGGGAGTTCACTTTGGATAATTAATTTGTATTTTTCATTTGGGAGTTCTTGGTCATAAATATAAATATCATTTTCAGCTGGATATCTAAACAAATAAGGTGCTTCCAACCAACCATCTTCGACCAATAAATGATCCTTTATCTTAAATTTTTTATAGTATTTATAGGCATTAGTGTTTAAAAATACTTGATTATTAAAATCAGTGAGAAGATTATTTACATCTAACATATCCGAAACAACTTCTTGAGTATGATTGGTCGAAGCGTCATAAAAAATCAGCTTACGATCACCAGTTGGAGGTTCAGAAGGTTCGTCAAACGTTAGGTAAACCCATTGTTGATTACTTAGTAGCCTTGCAGAACCAATAAATTCATATGAACTTTTAAATTCTTTTATTTCTTTACTTTTAATATCATACAAATAGAGGTATCCAAATTGATCTTTTTTATCAGTAAATAATATTTTCCCATCCTTTGCAGACAAATCCGTATTCATATAAGTATTTAAATTAAATATACTAATTGTTTTGCTTGTTTTGAGATTCTTAAGCATAACTTCCGCTTTTTCATCTTTTCTATTCATTTTAATCCAAGCTGCATAATCCCCAATTAGTATGGGAAAATCATTAGTAACATTTTCTTCATTTTCTTTTGTCAATGGTTGAATTTCTTGCGTCTTTAAATTCATAAAATATGGATTTAGATACCCTCCATGTTCATCAGTATCTACCCACAATAACCAAGTATCATTTAATTCTACCCCTTGAACTGATGGCAATTTAAATTTGCTATTAAATATTGTTTTGTATTTCTGAGTCTTTCGATTATATTCAACAATTTTATTATCAAGAGAAGGACTCTCTTGATCTACACTCATATAAATAAAGTCAGCATTACCCCTATATGAGTGAATATTAGTAAAAGGTACGTCAACTGTTTTATTGAAATCCTTATCGATTATTTGATAATAATTTGCACTTTGGGGTTTGATCAAAGATCTATTTGACTGTACACCATTGTATACGGCTTTAAAAACAATGAATAGGAATATGGCAGCACATGATAGTATTATCGTTCTCTCTATTATTTTCAATATGAATCTCTCCGTTTAGACTAAGGTTTATTTACAAAAACTTGATTTAAAGGGAATGTCTATCTATTAAATCTTGAATCTTGTATTTTTAGTGGAAAATATCCCGGACATTTTAATAATACATTACCATGTAAATGGTTATTTACCTATTTTTATCAATTGATATAAAGGAGATAATATAAAATTAAAACAGCTTCTTTTGGATTGTTTGATTTCATATTTATTAGGGGACGATATGAAGTACTATTTTAATTGGGCTACGGTACTTTAACTCTTTGGCTTCTCCTATTGAGATAACATTTTTTGTGACAAATACTTCCTGTTAATCTATGATTAGAAGAAAAGGAGAAAAATGTATGACGCAAGCGACTCAAGTAGTATCGATCCAAAACAATGATATTGTGCAATTTGAAAATGATATTAATAACGCTCTATTAGATTTAAGCGAATATTTAATAGTGGATATTAAATACAATACGTTATATATAGGGGAGCATACAGTTATACATTCAGCTTTAATTATTTATAAATGATTGATCCGGAGGGAGAAATAACTTGTCGAAAATATATTGGGTATCAATTGCTAAAAGAACAGATGATGAATCTGGGGTGGAGAAGAATGTCATTGAAAAAATATTTGCGAAGAAATCTGAGCTAAAGGATTTTTTAGAACAAGAAGGCTATTGTAAGGCAGCGAAAAATCAATATATTAAAATTGATGATGAATTGATATATGAAGCTGCCGTTGAAAAAGTAAAAATGAAGTAATCATAATATAAGAGTTATCCGCGGGTGAAAGGGAAATACCCGCGGTTATGGATATATGCGAGAGGTTATGCCAAGTACTAAGCTTTTGATAGGATCTTCCTAACACCATCCATCCTAATTCATGATGATTCGATTATTGAAATAATGATAATAGAAATTGTCTATCTTCAGGAAAGGTTAATGTTAAATCTAGTAAATCCTCCTTTGATTTCCACGCGATTTCATAAATTAATTCATCGGGATCATGAATCATCATTTGTCCACCTTTAATGATTGTTTCGAAATAACGAACTTCTATTACATCATTATTTTTATGTAATACTTCTCTGACGATGTCTACTATAAATCCTGTTTCTTCATACACTTCGCGAATACAACATGTCTCAAAATTTTCAGTAGCTTCTATTCCGCCTGATGGTACTGCCCATGTTTTTTCTTCCTCTTTAGTACCTTGCAAAACCATTAATAATTGATTGACTTCATTTAAGCAAATTCCTGCGGCCCCTTGCCATTTAACCAATCTCAAAACCTCTAATCTAATTTTTCATACTATTTTAACCTATATTATCCAAAAATGGGTATAACTTTTGTTGATTCTATGCATATAGGTTGATTGGAGTGGAGACTGGTCGACTCCTTGGGGATCAGCGAAAGGGGAGCGAAGGCTAAAAGCATCACGTCCTGTGATAACGCCTTCGTGACCAACATCGGTGTCGTTGCCGCTTCGCTTTCGCGCAAAAAACATCTGTTGGCCCAAGCGGCTCATCGAACGTCCCTAGGAAGCTTTGTTCTGTGCGTTAGCGACAATGTTTTATCTGTGCGAAAGCGAAGCGACAGCAACGAAGCGACCGGTCGGAACGGAAATCAACCCCACGCTATGGTGATGGGTCAATAAAAATATAGCTTTCTTTTTAACCAGTCCAAAGTTAGCATAAAAAGACAGGAATAACTAATTATGATGTTTTAATCTATAAACAAGGAGTGAGAGCAGTTGAGTTGGATTGAGTCGATTCAAAAAGCAATAAATTATATCGAAGAGCATTTATTAGATGACATCACAATGGAGCAAATTGCACGAGAGGTAAATTCTTCGGTCTTTCATTTTCAACGGACTTTCTCGATTTTAACGGATATGTCTATTGCAGATTATATAAGACGTAGAAGGTTAACATTAGCTGCACAGGAGTTAATAAATACAGAGCAAAAAGTTATCGAACTCGCCTACAAATATGGCTACGACTCTCCTGAAGCTTTCACTAAGGCATTTCGTAAGCAGCATCACGTAACGCCTAGTGAAGCAAGAAAGAAGCAAGGACAACTACAATCATACAATCGCCTAGTCATCCAGGTGAGCCTGAAGGGAGCAGAACCAATGAAGTATAAAATCGTAGAAAAAGAAAAGTTTCAAGTGGTGGGGGTAAAAAGAACATATAATTGTCAAAATGGTGAGAATTTACGAGGCATTTCTCAATTTTGGATTGAGATGAATTCGAAAAACTTCGATCATCAACTTATCCAACTAAATAACGGAAGCATTAAAGGTGTGCTAGGTGTTTGTGTACCAAATACAAGCCAAGAGCAAAGTGGTTTCATTGATTACTGGATTGCTACGGATCATGTAGGGGAAGTGGGAGAAAATCTATTATCAATGGAGGTACCTGCGTCGAAGTGGGTTGTCTTTGAGGTGCATGGGCCTATGCCAGATGCGATGCAAAATACTTGGAAACAAATTTATTCAGAGTGGTTCCCATCCAATCCATATAAAGCTGCAGGAACAGCCGAACTAGAGGTTTACCCTGATGAAGATGCATATAGCCCTGATTCATATTCTGAAATTTGGATTCCGATTAAGTAACAGAAATGAAAGCAGCCAAGAATGTTCATTGGTAACATTCTTGGCTTTTTAATCAATTTATTTTATTAAAGTATAAATATTAAGGTCATAAAAAGATTCTTTTGATTCTTCATATTCTTGAAATGTTCCTTCAAAAGTAAAATTCAATTTCTCTACTACTTTTATAGAATTTATATTACCAGGCTCAATTTTTGCTTCGATTCTCTTTATGTTTAAAGTGGTGAAAGCATAATCAATCAAAGCCAAAATACCTTCTTGCGCATAGCCATTTCCCCAACAAGCTTTAGCAAGATCATAGCCAATCTCTGCTGAGGCGTTGTCTACGTCAAATGAATTAAATCCACAGGAGCCGATTATTTCGTTCGATCCCTTCATGATAATTGTAAAGCGAATAGCCTTACGCTCCGCAGCTAATTGATCAAAAAGAGCAATCATTTCCTTCGCTTGTTCTTCATGAGTAAAATTAGTGATATTCATAAATTTTGTAACTTCCGGATCTGACCAGATATTAAATAGACTGTGTGCATCCGTCATCTTCATTTTTCTTAAATATAATCTTTTTGTGTAAATTTGTTCGATCAATACTTTTACCTCCAAGTTAAAGCCTCCGGACGCAATTATGCCGATGCATAATTGATATAAGTTTGGATGAAAAATATTGCTATCTGCACATAATTCAGTCCCTTCAAATTTTATGTACCCATTATATGATATTTAAATATTAAACAGTAAACCTAATAATTTCTATTAACGATATAATGTATGAAGATATATCAAAAGAATAGGAGAAATGATAATGATCAAAGTAACGGCCGAGAATTATTCGATTATAAAAGAAAAAATAGAAAGGGCGCCAACATTTGTTTATAGCATACTAGATCGTGTAATAGATGGCATTGTCTACGCTGACAATGAAAACCTACATTCACTACTGTTTCAAACCAAATCGGGAATATACTATGTTTATGGCGATTCATTCAGCGAACAAGTCGTGAGTAAACTCGCGGCTTTACTACAAGAATCTATTGAAGAAAGTAAACGTTTCACATTATTTTCTTTTTCAGATGATTGGAACGATAAAATTGAACAACGGTTAGATGGTCATATAAAAAAACTAGAAAGATATACGTTTACTTTTGCTAAAAATGCTTATAACGATAGAGAAAGAAGAGAGCTACTTGACTACGAATTCATTAAAATCAAGCAACCTCAAATTGAACATAGTTTAGAATTTGACAATCAATATTATGAGGAATACTGGGGTTCTACTAGTAATTTCCTTGAAAATGGCTTTGGTTTTTGTTTACAGCATGGAGACAACATTGTTAGTGAAGCCGTCTCTATTTTTAAATCACGCCAATTTGCAGAGATTGATATAGTAACTGATCCGAATTATAGAGGAAAAGGATTAGCAAGCTTAATTGCAGAGAAATTTATTGATTATTGCCTTTTAAATGATATACAGCCTTGTTGGGATTGTGATATTCATAACCAAGCATCTTATCATTTAGGCACTAAGCTAAGCTTTTCTAATCCGCAAAAATATGCAATTTATATAAAATCTTAATACATAAAAAGTGCTTACGGTGAAAAAATATTTTATTAAAAGCCAAGGCTGAAGCGATTTTAAATAGTGAATGCCACACATTATATGTATAGAAATTAAACGGATAGAAGAGCCTAAATAAATTCGCTCTATCTATCCTCTTTTACACCAGAAATGACCCTTTTTACTACAACAACTAATTTGTTCGTTAATCAATCTAATGTTGCGGTAATTCAAAAGGAGCTCTCAAAGATTGTTGCTTCTAGTTTGGTTATCTTCCTCAACTAAAGCCTCAGTTTGTTTAAGTGTGAAAATGAAAAAGCTTCTTACATATTTTCAAATTGAAAAAAATCGACTACAATGGTTTGTAAATGGTATAAATTTAAATTTTATACATTTATCTTTATTTATACAAATTTACTTAAGAGGAGCTCCAAGATGAAAAAGAAGTTTTTATCCTTACTCATGTCCATAATTATGGTCCTATCAGTTAGCGTATCGGTGTATGCTGATGAAACGTCGCCACCAGCGACAAGAGGAGAGATCGTTAAAACCTTGTTGATTGCAGCAGACGCTTATCAACCAGGAATTAAAAAAGAAGCCATTATGCAAGGCTCTAAAAACGGAGATTTAAGAGAGAATGAGCCTGCTAAGAAGATTGAAGCTTTAGTCATGTTGAGCAGGGCATTCGGCGAATTGCCAAAGCCTGTCGGAAATGATCTGCGCAGTGGAACATTTGAAGTCAAGTTCACAGATGTGCCCACTTGGGCTAAGAAAGATATCGATAAACTAGCGAAAGCAGGCGTACTGACGGGCAACCCCGACGGCACATTAGGCGCAAATGACACTATTACAATCGATGAGTTCCAAAACATTATCGCCAGAATTTGGACGCTTAAAGGCTCTCATTTAAATGACGATTTTTATGAAGCAATCAATAAGGAATGGTTAAATAAATCGACCATTCCGGCAGGAGAAATCATGGGCGGCGTCTTTCCCGAGCTGTACAAGCAAAATAACGATAAAATAGAAAAAATAATAGATGAGCTCGCTGGCAAACAGTTCGCAGAAGGAACAAAAGAACAAAAAATTGCCGACTTCTATACGACAGCGTTGGATTCAAAAAATAGAAATAAACAAGGGATTGAGCCCATCCAAAAATATGTAAAGGCAATTGACGGGGCTAAAACGCTTGATGAACTCGTTCAAGCAGATCTTATCTTGGAGAAAGAATTGGGTCTAACCTCATTATTCAACTTTTTAATCATGAACGATGCAAAGAACAGCAGTGAAAACGCTTTGTATTACTCTGGATTAACTACTGGTCTGGATAAGAACAGCTTTGTAACGGAAGACTCGAAAGCAAAAAAAGCCTATATTCAATATATGTCCAGACTTCTTGTAGCATCGGGCGAGGAAAAGTCTGCTGCCAATGCACATGCCGAAAAAGTATATGATATGGAGAAAAGCTTAGCTTCCGTATCACTTGAACCTCATGAACAAGGCGACTTCAATAAATTCTATAATCCGTATACAATCAAACAATTCGATGACATGTTCAAAACAATAGATATGAAACAAGTCTTGAAATCGATGAAAGTCGACAGCGTCGATAAAGTGATCGTAACCGATGTGAAGCTGGCGCAAAAAGGCGCGGATCTCTTGACTGAGACTAATCTTAACGTACTAAAAGCTTACTCCAAAGTGCAATTGCTTATGGCAACAAGTGGTTCGTTGTCAGATGAATTCAGAGAAGCTGCTATTGAGTTTGACGCAACGTTATTAGGCGTTACAGGTGAAAAAACAGCTCAAGAAATAGCAGTAGCTAAGACAACAGGCACAATGGGCGGATATTTGGAGCAAATGTTTGCCGAGAAACATTTTTCATCAGAAGCTAAAAAAGATGTTGAACAAATGGTAAAGAAGTTAATTGCTACGTATGAGGAAAGAATCAAATCTCTTGATTGGATGTCAGAAACTACAAAAGCTAAAGCAATTAAAAAGCTGGATACGATGATAGTTAAGATCGGGTACCCAGATAAATGGGATACGACATTAGATAAAGTAGCTATCAAGACATATGACGAAGGTGGTTCGCTGTTCTCTAATACCGTCTCAGTAAACAAAGCATACAGTGATAACATGAAAGCCGAACTAGGAAAACCTGTTGATAGAACGAAATGGAGAACGAGCGTATATACTGTAAATGCTTTCTACAATGCTCTTAATAACGAAATTACGTTCCCAGCAGGTATTCTACAAGCGCCTTTCTATGATATTAACGCTAAACCTGAAGCAAACTATGGTGCCATTGGCATGGTCATTGGCCATGAAATCAGCCATGCATTTGATAACAACGGATCCGCATACGACGAAAATGGAAATGCAAATAACTGGTGGACAGAAAAGGACTTTAAGAAATTCAAAGAGAAAAACCAGAAACTGATTGAGTTCTATAATGGAATTGAGATTATTCCGGGTGTGTTGAGCGATGGTCAGCTTACACAGAGCGAGAATGTCGCTGATTTAGGTGGAATGGCGGCTTCATTGCAAGTTGTATCCAACATGAGTAATCCGGATTATAAAGCATATTTCGAAAGTACTGCAAAAATATGGAAATCTACAACTACAAAAGAATTTGCAGCGATGCTGAGCAAAAACGATGTACATTCAGCCGCAAAAATTCGGGTAAACCGCACGATTGTGAACTTCCAGCAATTTTATGATACTTATGGAATTAAGCCTGGAGATGGTATGTATGTAGCACCGGAGGATCGAGTTTCTATCTGGTGAAAATTAGAGGAGATAGAGCTAATTCCTATAGTTTTTACATCACTGTATAACCTGGTGTGTTGAATTAACCTACAAATTAGTTGTTGTAGTAAATATGTTCATTTTTTATAAAAAAGAGGATAGATAGAGCGAATATTTTTTAGCTCTTCTATCCTCCTTTTTATTTCAATACATATTATGTGTGAAAATAGTTTCAGCCTATAATTTTATTTTAATGAAAAAATATCATTGTGAGCATTCTATATTGTTTAAAAGAACCGATTACGCGCTTCGAAGATATTGTAAAACAATTTGGCATCTCTTGCCATTTTAGTATTAGCGTTCATTTTTGGTCGTAAGCAATTTTGGAACATTTCATCGCAATATCTTGATCTACCATATCGATCATAACATTCGTCGTGTAATTTGCAGCATGAATCTACAGCGTTGATAGGTCTACCTGGTCCTGAACATCCTGGTCCACAATATCTATATCCAGGGTAGCAAAAACCAAATCTGCGGTGTCTATACATCATCTATTCTCCTTTTTAAAAGTAATAATTGTTACTATAAAATATGAAATTTTTGCTTTTAGAAGGGGATTAAAAACTAATGTATGTGAAAAAAGGTGTTAACTTATGGGACAAATTTATAAATGTAAGGTTTCTGTAAGCTTTTAAAAAAACTGCTGTAAGGATGGGAAGCTATGATAGCCATAGCGCAATAAAGTATGAAGATAAGGAGTTTTAAAGAATGAATCCATCCGTTACTCAAAAAGAGAGAATTGTTTCCTTAGATATTATTCGTGGGCTAGCGTTATTTGGCATTTTGTTCATAAATGTAGCAGCATATCAGATAATAGTAGAGGAAGGACCGATGCCTGATTATAGTGGAATTAATGGTATTATTGATACGCTTATTGATATTTTTATTGAGAAGAAATTCTTTTCGATTTTTTCATTCCTCTTTGGTGTAGGTTTTTATATTTTTGCTTCACGTGCAGAGTCTCGTGGCGATAAGCCAAGATGGCGTTTTGCAAGACGTTTACTAGCTTTATTGTTAATTGGCATTGTTCATATTTTTATTTTCTGGGGCTCTATCCTTGCTTTCTATGCAGTAATAGGTTTTTTCCTCATACCTTTCTATAATGCAAAGATTTCAACAATTAGTAAATGGCTATTTGCTATCATTACTGTTCATGTCTTGTGCATTCTTGGACAAATATTGATGCCAAATCAAGAAGCCTTTTTAACTGTTTTTGCTTTAATAGGAAATGATGCAATAACTATTTTCATCATGTTTTTAACTGGTTTTTTAGTAGCAAAAGCTGATTGGATTAGTCATGTAAGTGAATACTCAAAACAAATAAAATGGATACAATTTGTGACATTCCCACTCTTTGTTGGCATTTCGATATGGATTTGGTTTGCCTCTCAAGGGGATTATCAATATCTAAATTCCGTTATTAGTTTAGGGGTAATTCCAACAACGTATTTTTATTTAGCTTGTCTATTTGTTATGTTGGAGAATAAGAGAATCGCGAAGCTCCTTAAGCCAATTGGACGAGTTGGTCAGATGGCATTTACAAACTATTTGGCTCAAAGCTTTATTGGCCTAGCTATTATTTCTTTAATGGGGCTTGAAGTTGTTTCGCCTTCTGATGTAGTGATCATTGCCATCTTAATTTTTGTTATTCAAATTATCTATAGTGTGATCTGGTTCAAATTCTTTAAAATAGGGCCATTTGAAAAGGCATGGCGCTTTATGACATATGGAAGAAAAGTAGTGCCGAATAAATAAACAATTTTATGCGAAACTCTCTGGTGGTAAATGCTTTCAATCCGCCGGGGGGTTTTAGTGTTATGATAATATGTATGAATTTGTAAAAAATGAAACCTAACGAAGGAGACATCCGTAAAATAGGTATCGAAATAAAGGAGAAATATGATATGACAAAACAAATGAAAAAATACATAGCAGTAACAACAGCGTCATTTATGGCTATGCAATTAGCTGCGTGTGGGAATACAGAAACCCAGACTGTCAAAGAGTCTACTGCTACTACAGATAATACAACGGAAGAAAATAATACTACAACAGCAGGAAATGGTGTGCAAAGTGTTTATGACAGCGACATGGCAAATGCATGTGATAAATGGAAAGAAAGTGACGATGGTTCGTTTGAATGTTTAGATGAGAATTCGCCGCATTATGCACATCATTTCTTTAATGGGCTTATGTATGCAACTACCGGCGCAATGATAGGAAGTGCCATTTATAAAAGTCGCAATCTAAGAAATGGTACAGATAGAGAGGATAAAGGTGGCAGTTCAGCAGTGCCACGTACTACTCGTAGCAATACTAGCGAAAGTAAAAATACAAATTCAAATGGAATCACGACGAATGGCTCTCAAAATCCGTCAGGTACAACATCTAGTAGCTCAAATAACACAACAAATAGCTCAAATTCAAATACAGGCGGTTCCAAGTCTTATTCGAGTGGTAAGCGTTCATTCTCCAATAGCTCAGGTTCATCAACGAATAGTTCTAATTCTTATTCAAATCACTCATCATCCAGCACAGGGAAATCAGGTTTTGGCTCAGGTGGTGCCTCTCGTGGTGGCTCTTCATCTTCTTAAAAGGAGAACTCAATATGGACAATCATTTTCAACAACGCCAAGCGTTTTATTCTCGATTTCCTAATTTCTTTCCTGACTTTGAGGATCTAGAGTATGCCTTATACGATGTGTTAGATTTACCTAAAGAGAAAATCGATGAAATTAAGTATGCATCAAATATACTTTGGAAAATATTTTTGAAGGTTGGTAAACAATTTAAGCACTTATCGGATGAACAACTTTTAGCACTAGGTATTCGTTCTGAAATGCTGCCATACATCCAATTAGATTACTTACAGCAACAATCGATACTAGCTCGCTTTGATTTCATTTGTACAGAGGACGGACAAATAAAATGTCTTGAATTAAATGGTGAAACGCCATTTCTTGTCCAAGAAACCTTTGAGATAAATGAAGCACTTTGTCAGTATTTAGGATTTGATAGTCCGAATGATGTTTCGGCATTACATAAAACCTTATCTGGTGCACTCTTTGCTGCTTTGCATTATTTAAATGATTTGAAAAAACCTAAAATCGTCATTACAGGGAAAACGGCTTCGGAAGATTATGAGGAATATTGTCAGGTACAGTTTTTAAAGAAATGTATACCTTTTGATGTAGAATATGTGCCTATACAAGAGCTAATAATTTATTCTAGTGATACTGCTAATATAGCTCGAGGACTTTATACGCCTGCGATGGAGAGAATTGATATTTTGTATCGGCCTGCACACCCAGTAGAGTTTTTGATAGATGATGTGTCTTCCGATGGTGATCGTATTGGTCTGCATTTACTGGAACTTGTAAAAGATGGACAGCTTGCTATTATCAACGCACCCGCTGCATATGTGCTGCAATCGAAAATTTTATTGTGGCTAATTTGGGAACGAAAAAATGATCCACTTCTTTTTGATGCAGAAGAACGTGCGGCTATTCAAAAATATATGTTGCCAACGTATCTTTCAGCAGAGCCATTTGTTCAGGAAAACTTGCCGTTTGTAAAGAAACCTGTCTATTCACGAGAAGGTAATACAGTAGAAATTTATGCAGGGGATGGGACTAAAACGAATGCCTCTGAGTATACCCATTATGATGATAATTTGTTTATTTATCAGCAGTATGTGGAAATGCCCTCTATAACGATAAAGCTCAAGAATGGATTACAGACAAAAAAATGGTTAATCGGTTCATTTATCGCTGATAATCGGGCATGTGGCTTATCATGTAGAGTAGGCAATCAAATTACAGAATGGGATTCTCACTGGTTAGCCGTTGGATATAGGGAAGAAACCTAAAAAAATCGGCGAGACTTTCTATAAAGTTTCGCCGATAATTATTTTACTCGTTCCAGCCTTTGCAGACGTCAATCCATTCTTGATATGGAGTATAGGTTTCTAGTTCAGAAATAGTAAGCTCAATGGCGGAGTTGCTACTACCGCATGCAGGGAATACAGTTATGAAGCGTTTAAGTGATTCATCTAGATAAATAGCAACGCCCTCATTTACGCCAAAAGGACAAACGCCTCCTACCTCGTGTCCAATCTTTTCAAGTACTTCATCTTTTCCAAGCATTTTTGCCTTTGTACCAAAGACAGCTTTATATTTTGCATTGTCGACTTTGGCATCGCCCGCAGCAACAATTAATATCGCGCCATCGTTCACAAGAAACGATAAGGATTTCGCAATGCGTTCAGGCTCGCAACCGAGTGCTTGTGCTGCTAGTTCAACTGTCGCTGAGCTTTCATTTAGCTCCTGTATTTTGTGTTCAACATTCCATTGTGCAAAATGTTCACGTACTTTTTCAATGGACATATGTAATACCTCCTTACAATACTACGCTTTATTTTAACATAATTTTCAGAATATATTATTGTTTATCTTCCGAATATAACCTATTATAAATTCGAGTGGTATAAAATCACACATCAGGAGATGGAATCCAATGATTATGAAAGTGCTTCAGTCACTGTTTGTACTAGTAGGATTACTATTTTTTACAGGGATAGTCGCTCTGTATATAATTTTTAATGGTGCGCTACATTTTAAGGGACTACTCTTTACCGTTCCATTATGTATATTCGTACTATTTGTTTGTTTAGTTTTTGATTGGTTGAAAACGAAGAAGCGGAAGATATGGTTAGCTGGGGTAATGGGCATTGCGCTATTGATTGCCTCAATTGCGCCTATTCAATACTACTACAAAATGAGTATTCCAACTGTTGATGCAGAAATTGACGTGTCAGCCTATCAGCCATTTACCGAGCAAAATAAAGTTGTAAAGTTAGATGTAAAGGCTTCATTACAATTAGTTGAGTCACTGCCACGCTTAGATGGGGCGACGGCGATGTATCCATTGTATGCGGCTTTTGTAGAAGCGACATATCCAAAGGGTTACTATCCATATGATAGAAGTAGAGTGATGGTGAGTCGTACACCCGAAGCTTATCAAAATTTGATTTCGGGAGATGTTGATCTGATATTTGTGGCAGCACCATCTGAATCACAGAAAAGGCAAGCTGAGATGGAGGACCTACTATTTGATATGACTCCTATTGGTCGAGAGGCCTTTGTCTTTTTTGTTAATCATAAGAACAGCGTAGAGAATTTATCACTGGAACAGGTTAAGCAAATATACGCTGGCAAAATTACGAATTGGCGCGAAGTCGGTGGTGAAAATGATACGATTCGTGCCTTTCAACGTCCAGCGGATAGTGGTAGCCAAACAACACTTGAAAGAATGATGGGAGATACACCAATCATGGAAGCACCTGCTGAAAATGTTGCAACTGGTATGGGTGGTATTATTCATGAAGTATCACAATATCGTAATTATAAAAATGCTATTGGCTACACGTTTAGATTTTACTCAACGGAAATGGTGAATAACAAAGAAATTAAATTATTGTCCATTGATGGGATTGCGCCTACAAAGGAAAATATTCGTAATGGTACATACCCACTCGTATCTGAATTTTATGCTGTTACAGCAGGAACAGATAATCCTAATGTAAAGAAGTTTATCGACTGGATTGTATCAGATGAGGGACAAGCGTTAGTTGAAAAAGTTGGCTATGTACCGGTGGAAATAGACTAAATAGTTTGCTATACTAGTATTACAATCAAATATGATAGTTTTCTAGGGTTCCGTAGCAAATGCTAGTCTGGTCCGAGAGAAAACCACAAATTGATTTTGTGACACGGAAGGATAAAAGCCTGGGAGGTACTGCTTACAGCAGTGCTCCGAAGGCTTTTTTTTTGGGCAACTGAGGGAAAGAAGTTAAAGAAGAAGCACAATTCAAGGCCACCGAACTGCTCGGGTAAGCGGAAGAAGTGATCGGGTAGGCCACCAAACTGATCAGGTGTGCCGTAGAAGTGCTCAGGTGGGTCAGAATAACCGCGTCAGAACTGCTCAATAAAAGTCATTCATCCGTGTCTAACAATAAAATGGAGGAATTCGAATGAACAAACAATGGTTAAGTGTTATAATTGCTGCTTTTTTTGAAGTCGGCTGGGTTATTGGCTTAAAGCATGCAGGGAATGCACTCGAATGGGTTGGTACTGCGATTGCAATTTTTGTTAGCTTTTATTTACTGATTAAGGCGGGAGAAAGTTTACCAGTCGGTACTGTTTATGCAGTGTTCGTAGGCTTAGGGACAGCGGGAACAGTTTGTGCTGATAGCTTACTGTTTGGAGAGCCATGGAAGTTAGCCAAAATTTTATGTATCGTCGTTTTACTTGCAGGAGTAGTTGGCTTAAAGCTTGTCACAGGTGAGCCTAAAGATAAAGAGGTGAATCAATAATGGCATGGATTGCATTAGTAGTTGCAGGACTATGTGAGATGATGGGTGTTTATATGATTAGTAAATATAATGAAGCTAAAAGTATAAAAAATTTAGTGTTATTGATTTTTGTATTTACCTTAAGCTTTGCTGGGCTTGCATATGCCATGGAAACATTACCAATGGGTACAGCATATGCGATTTGGACAGGAATTGGAGCGGCAGGTGGCGCTTTGCTCGGAATGTTATTTTTCAATGAATCCAAGGATTGGAGACGGATTGTTTGCATTACTCTTGTTTTAGGGGCAGCGATATTTTTGAAATTATTATCTTAGTTAATAGTCATCTCGCATCGGTCTAATCACTGCGGGGTGACTTTTTATATCCTACTCAACGACAAAAATTCGCTGTTGCTTTAAAAAGAAATATTTAAAACATTCAAATATTATGTATTATTTGTTAAAATAAGGATTTGTATATTTCGTGTTTAGGAGATATAAAAATTTACTTAGTAGACGTTAATTAGTCGTATTCTGTTCAGATGAAAAAACCTTTAAAAAAAGACAGACAACCTTCCTTCAGTTGTCCGTCCATTTTTAATAATTATTTTTTTACATCCTTCGTCCATTCAGCCACTTTGTCTGCATTGGCTTCTACCCAATCTTTCGCAGCCACTTTTGGATCTTTACCATCCATAATTTCTAGCATAACACTCTCTAAGTCTTCTGATGTCCAGTGGAAGTTATCTAGTACAGAATATACATCTGGTTGGTCTTCTTTTAAACCTTTACGAGCGAATGTGTTAATCGTTTCTTCGCCACCATAGACGCCTTTTGGATCTTCTAAATATTTAAGATCATATTTAGCGAATTTCCAGTGAGGGGACCAGCCTGTCACGATAATGTCTTCTTTATTTTTAATTGCTTTAGCAAGAGAAGTTGTCATAGCACCAGATGAAGAAGTTAACAAATTCCAACCTGCTAAATTATCATATTCATCTAAAGCTTTTTCAGTAGCAGCTGTAATCCCAGCACCAGGCTCGATACCCGTAATTGTGTGATCTGCTTGATTTTTTAAATCCTCAATCGAATTGACGTCCATATAGCTTGGTACTACTAGACCTATTTTGGCACCAGAAAGGTTTTCACCTAGCTCATCAAGATTATCCTTATATTTTTCGTATTGTGGGGCATGTGTATTTGGTAACCATGCTGCAACCATACCATCTGCTTCACCTTTTGAAACAGCCTCCCACATAATTGCATTATCAAGTGGTGTTAATGTTACATTGTAGCCTAAATCCTCTAGCACCTGACCAACTACATTAGTTGAAGCAATTTCTGTATCCCATTCAACGTAGGCTAGATTGACGTCCTTTGAGTTACCATTGCTCTTACTTGAATCATCACCACTACATGCAGCTAGCAACAAGCTAAGCCCTAAAGCCATTCCTAATTTAGTTAATGTTTTCAGTTTCATCGAATCTTCCTTTCATATATTAATAGATTTACTCAGGTCAAACTACAAAACGTTAATCTCAACAGTTAAAAACTAAGATTTCTCAAACTTCCTTTTTTCTATACAGCTTTCTTCTTATTAAAGCTTTGCGTTAAGCGGTCTATAACAATGGCGAAAATTACTAGACCTAAACCCGCAACAAAGCCATTCCCAACCTGTGTACGTTGTAGTGCCGTTAATACTTCACGTCCTAGACCAGGTGCACCAATCATTGAGGCAGTTACAACCATTGACAGTGATAACATAACCGTTTGGTTAATCCCTGCCATTATAGTTGATTTTGCAAGTGGGATTTCTACTTTAAATAGTTTTTGGTTTGAAGTACTACCATATGAATCCGCAGCTTCTACTAATTCTTTTGGTACTTGGCGAATTCCTAGGTTCGTCATACGTACAGTTGGTGGTAATGCGAAAATAACGGATGCAAATACGCCAGGTACTATCCCAATACCAAAGAAGGCAACGGCAGGAATCAAGTACACGAAGCCAGGCATTGTTTGCATGAAGTCGAGTATCGGCTTAATCACATTTTCTGCTACATTTGACTTGGACATTAGAATGCCAAGAGGAATACCTAAAATGATTGAAATGATACTTGAGAAGAGCACGAGCGTCGTTGTTTCCATAAGATGCGTCCATAAGCCTTGATTATAAATAAATAACAAACCAATTAATGAAAACGTTGCGAGCCCAAATTTTTTGCCGGTAACGAAAAAGGCAAAAATCACAACAAGTAAAATAAGAATAATCGGGGGAATGCTCACTAATAAATCAGTGACCTGATTCATGAGTAGTTTTCCATTTTTTTGAATCAAGTTAAAAAACACTGAAAAATTACTCGTCAACCAGTCCATAACTGATTCTACCCACGGTCCTAGTGGTATAGCCGGGATATCGTCTAAAAATTTATTCATGTGCAACTGCCTCCTCATCGCTAGTTGAAAGTGCTTCGATGACAACGCCTCGGATAAGAACACCAAGTAAGCGCTCATCTTTTACAACTGCAATCGGAGTAGGAGAATTATGAATCATGCCTAAAATATCCTGTAAAAGCATATCTGGTGGAACGGTTAACATTTCTGATTGAACAATTGCATGTACCGTTTGTTCTTGTCTTTTAGCTGCAGCTCGTGCGTCATCAGCAGTAATATAGCCTTTTAGATGTCGATTTTTGTCAACAGCCATTAGTAAACTAACCGTTTCTTCGCGCATTCTTTTAAGTGCTACGGTCGGTCCATCTACATCTACATTGACATATACAGGTCGAACCATGGCATTTTCAGCTGTTAATACTTTAGAGCGATCGACATCTTCTACGAAGGTTTTAACATAATCATTTGCAGGATTTGTTAAAATTTCTTCTCCAGTACCAATTTGAATGATTGAACCATCTTTCATAATGGCGATACGATCCCCAATACGTAATGCTTCATTCAAATCGTGCGTAATAAATAAAATTGTTTTCTTCAATTTGCTTTGTAAATCAAGTAACTCATCTTGCATTTCTTTTCGAATTAATGGATCGAGTGCAGAAAAAGCTTCATCCATTAGTAATATTTCAGGGTCATTTGCAAGTGCCCGTGCTAATCCAACGCGCTGTTGCATACCACCTGATAATTGACTTGGATATTGGTCCTTATAAGCAAGTAAGCCTGCATTGTCGAGAGCTTGCTCAGCTTTTGCTTGCCGTTCTTCTTTTGAGATGCCTCTGATTTCAAGGCCATATTCAGTATTTTGAAGAAGTGTACGATGGGGGAATAAGCCGAAGTTTTGAAAGACCATACTCATTTTGTTTCTTCTTACATTACGTAAACTCTCTTTGCCCATTTTAGAAATATTTTCTCCATCGATATATATATTTCCACTTGTAGGCTCTATAAGTCGGTTTAAAAGTCTGATAAGCGTTGACTTTCCACTTCCTGACAATCCCATGATGACGAAGATTTCACCTTCATTTACAGTAAAGCTTGCATCGTATACACCAACTGTTGCACCTGTTTCTTTTAAGATATCAGTCTTGCTTTTTTGTTGCTTGACGAGTTCTAATGCTTGGGGAATATGTTTCCCGAAAACTTTAGAAACATGTTCCACTTTTATTTTTTCCAATAGAACCACTCCTTTCGTAGATCAATTTCGCCTTGGCGTAATGGGTGTTGCTTCACTTACGCACAGGTAAATTGCCATTTGACGTGGCAATCATTAGGCTGAGTTCCCTTATTTCAGTAGGTGTTTGGACATCCACTAAATAAAGAAAAATGCTATTTGAGGATAATGATACCCAAATATAAACAAGTAACAACTTAACCCTAACAAAGAGTTGTTACTTTTGTCAAATCGACAAAATAGAAAAAATCCGCTTAAACGCTGTTATATCAGCGTTTAAGCGGATTTTAATTTGGATATAAAAAGCTCTGAACTCGAGCGAAACTTTCATCATTTCCGATAAAGTAAATGATATCTCCTTCTTCCAAAGAAACATATGGACCAGGTGATAGTAACAATTCATTTTTACGACGAATTCCGACAATCGTACTAGATGTATTTTGCCAAAAATTTAATTCTTGTACTGTTTGGTGGATACAAGGGCTTTCAGCTGTCATCTCTAATTGATAAGGAATAAACGGATTGACGGATCGGAAATGTTCAGTTCGACTAATAAGTTGTTTGGTCTTTTCCTGTAGATTTATTAATTCTTGGTGTTGCTTCTGAATGCTAGTCATAAGCTCATGTTGTAGTTCATGGACAGATTGAACATCCTGGAATTGTCGGACAAAATATGCAGCCTTTTCATATGAGATAATAATAACCCCACTACCTTTAGAGGCCTCCACGATTTCCAAGTCCTGCAAAACGGCAATCGCTCTTCTTGCAGTTTCCGCAGAGACATTGTATTGGCTAGCTAGAGATGATCTTGCGTAAATTTTATCGCCAATTCGATATTTTCTTTCCACGATTTTTGAAGCCAAATCGACAGCTATTTGCTGATATTTTGGCTGTTTCACCTGCACATTTTTTTCTAATGGCATTCTAAACTTCCTTTCGTCATTACAGTTACCTCAGCTTATTATAGACTAGCCTGCACAGAAAAAATAGCATCTCCATAAGCTAGTAGTATATGATAAAAACGTAATGTAGCATTTTTTGTTTCTAATTAGTTTTTGTTAATAGAGTAGGAGTTGTAGTTTGACAGCTGTTAGTTATTATTATAAACTAAGTTACGTTATGTAAGTAAAGTGAAAATACAAGTGCTCAGTTAGTGGGTTTAGCTAGCTGTTAACAATAGAAGGTTGGAGAAAATATGACAATTACTACTAAAGTTTTGGATATAGTGAAAGACAAAATGACGATCGTGAAGCAATCTGAAACAGAAAGTATTTGCCTAGTTGGTCCAGTGAAATTACCGGTAAAACAGGGTGAATTTTCAGCGACATTTCAATGGTATAACTGGTTAAAAGTAAATGCTAATCTCTCAAAAGAAGAAATTATTGATGAATTAGCATCTGCAAACTTAGCTTTTTTACAACAGTCATCAGTGCTTGTTTATGGAGATTTCGAACATGCAGAGAATGCTTTAATTCGCATGCATAGCATTTGTCATACAGGTGATATTTTTGGAAGCCAGCGCTGTGACTGTGGTTATCAATTACATGAATCGATGAAAATGATTGTGGAGCATGGCTGCGGTGCCATTTTCTATTTAGCTGATCATGAAGGCCGTGGCATTGGGCTATTCTCGAAATCGCTTGCTTATTTATTACAAGAAGAGGGGTTAGATACGGTTGAAGCAAACCATGCTCTTGGCTTCCCAGACGATACCCGTTCTTATGAAGATGCCATAACTGTGTTAGCTACACTTCGTTCAAAACCAGTTACACTGATTACTAATAATCCAAAGAAGCTTGCCGCATTACAGGAACATGGTTTAGCAGCGGAAGGACATGTCCCATTATGGGGAGGATTAACGGAGACAAATCGTTTTTATTTAAACACAAAAGTAGAGAAATCTGGACATTTGCGCGAAGAGAAGTGAGTGGAGGAACGAAGATGACAACAGATGAAAAATATATGCAGTTAGCACTTGATTTAGCCGCTAGTGCAAAAGGAAATACGAATCCTAATCCGCTAGTAGGGGCTGTAATCGTTAAAGACGGTGTCATTGTTGGAACAGGTTTACACAGAAAAGCAGGGGAACCACATGCAGAGGTGCATGCATTCCGTATGGCTGGAGAACATGCTAAAGGTGCGACACTATATGTAACTCTTGAGCCATGTTCACATTATGGAAAAACACCTCCTTGTGCAAATCTAGTGAAGGAATCAGCAGTTAGTCGAGTGGTTGTAGCCATGCAAGATCCAAATCCTGCT
This sequence comes from Lysinibacillus sp. NPDC094403, assembly GCF_050278745.1. NCBI lineage: Bacteria > Bacillati > Bacillota > Bacilli > Caryophanales > Bacillaceae > Lysinibacillus > Lysinibacillus sp. NPDC094403. Next base: position 897,639 of record NZ_JBNNTL010000001.1, read on the forward strand.
GTTGCTGGACGGGGTATTCAACTGTTACGAGATGCGGGTATTGAGGTAGAGGTGGGTGTTTTAGAAGCTCAATCTCGCCGTTTAAATGAACGTTTTATTCACAATATGCTAACAAAACGACCATTTATTATTTCAAAATATGCGATGACTTTAGATGGGAAGATAGCTGCTCATACAGGACATTCCAAGTGGGTAACTGGTGAGGCAGCGCGTGAGGATGTTCACCGTATTCGTCATGAGGTGGATGGTATTTTAGTTGGTGTTGGTACTGTTTTAGCTGACAATCCATCCTTAACGACAAGATTAAAAGGAGATTACGGGAAAAATCCAGTGCGTATTATTATGGATAGCTCACTTCGTACACCAGCTCATGCCAATGTTCTGAATGTAGAAGAAGCGAAAACCATTATTGTATGTAGTGAGAATGTCAGTCGAGAAAAAATAACAGCATTTGAAGAAAAAGGCGTGATGATATTACCAGTTCGACATGAATCTGAAGGGCTTGTTGTTGATGATATGCTTGAAAAACTATATCAATATGGCATTACGGATATTTTAGTAGAGGGTGGAAGTACGATAAATTCTTCATTTTTACAGCAGGGTGCTATTAATAAATATGTGATTTACATAGCGCCGAAGATTCTCGGCGGTCGTTTATCATTAACACCTATTGCTGGTCAAAATCCATCCTCTATGGATGAAGCATGGGATGTAGAATTTGCTTCGTTCGAGCAAGTTGGGCAAGATTTACGTATTATTGCTTATCCAAAGATAGGTGAAGAAAAGTGAATTATCAAGCAGATGTTTGTATTGTAGGGGCTGGGCCAGGTGGAACACTTCTATCGCACTTACTAGCGAAAAAAGGTCTTTCCGTGATACTACTGGAACAAAACGCAGCACTTGGGCAGGCATTTCGTGGTGAACATTTAAATGAGGAGGGTGAGGCTGTTTTAAAAAGTCATCAGCTTTTTGAAGCAGTCGAGTCACTCGGCTTATTACGTATGGGTAAGCTTGAATATTACGCAGAAGGTAGTGCATTTAAAACTATTTTTCCTGATGAAGCTGTAGGACATTTAGGGATTCATGTACCGCAAGCAAATCTATTAAAGGGAATTTTGCAAGAAACACAGCATTTTCCGCACTTTTCTTGTTTTCTGAATACGAAGGTGACGAAGCTCATAGTTGATTCTTTGGGCAGATATACGGGTGTCATTGCATCAAAAGATGGGGAAACATTTGAAATTAGTAGTCAGTTAATAATCGGTGCTGATGGTCGTTACTCTACTATTCGTAAGCAAGCACACATCGACTTTCAAAAGCATAAACATGGCTTTGATTTATTGTGGGCAAAAATTCCTGCCCCTCAAGGATGGGAGCCATCGATTAAAATGGCATTAATAGGTGATAAACAGCTATCATTATTTACGCAGGTAGGTGGGTTCATTCAAATCGGTTGGAATATTGAACAAGGAAGTTTTCCTCAACTCAGAAAAAAAGCATGTACACCATTTATCCAACAGCTTTCAGATCAATTTCCGGAACTATCTGATACTGTTAATGAGCATATAAGATCTTGGCAAGATTTTGTATTACTCGATGTATTCAGTAGTCATTGTAACTGCTGGGGGACAAAGGGGCTTGTGCTATTAGGGGATGCTGTTCACACGATGACACCAACTGGGGCATTTGGGCTCAATAGTGCACTAAAGGATGCAGATTGTCTTGCGTTACTATTAAATAAAGATACACTTGTTCATTTTAACGTACAAGATTTTCAACAAATGCGCGAGCAAGCCATTGAGGAAGTATTAGCGAAGCAAATTGAAAATGAGCAAACATTTGCAACAAACTTCATAAACAAGGCTTCTTGAAGGGAAGAAAAACATCATGAAATTTGGCTTTGATATAGATGACACACTCATTGATTTACGAGCACACGCCTTTGCGCTCTATAATAAAAAACTAGGTAAAAATGTTGCACTAGAAACATTTCAAGCTTTACAAAGAGTTGAAATTCACGAGCCTTTTGGTCTAACAGATGCTGAAGGAGCGGCGATGTGGAATAGTTCATTAGAGGACATTTATTTTACGGATTGTCCTTCTTTTGAGGGAGCACTAGAGACGCTCAAAGCTTTGGCACAGCAAGGACATGACATTTATTATATTACTTCTCGTCCTAAACAATATTGTGAGCAAACACGCGAATGGATGAAAGCACAAGGTTTTCCAATCACAGAAGGTCATTTTTTCTGCGGCATGCAGGATACAGAGAAAGTAGCTATCATCAAAGAGCTAGCTTTAGATGTTTATGTAGATGATAAACCAGCTGTATTAGAAACACTGCAAGATGTGAATACAAAAGTGATTTTAAAAAATCAATCCTATAATAAGCATGTCGAACTGCCACGCTTAAATCATTGGCACGATTTTTTAGAATTAGTAAATAATTAAGGCAAAAAACCCGAATAGAGGACACTTAAAAAGTGAACCTATTCGGGTTTGTTCATTGTTTCTATCAAAATAATTGCCTTTCGATTTCAGATGCAACGCTTTGGATAGTTTCTATTAATAGATTTTCATTGTAGTCACTATAGCGTACTTCTGGAATAACGAGTGACACTGATGCAATTATTTGGTTGGAAGCGTTTAAAATCGGTGCAGATAAAGAGCATGCTCCACGTACACGTTCACTATTGCTTTTCGCAAAGTGCTGTCTACGAATCTGCTGTAAATCCTCCCACAACTGCTCTTTGGAAAGTATTGTCTTATCAGTGATGGATTCAAGACATATATTCTCTACATATTCTTCAACATTCGGCATAAATGCGAGCAATATTTTAGATGATGCACCTGCATAAAGGGGGGAGGTGTCACCTACAAACATTTTCGTTGAAAGCGGATATGTTGAATCATAGTTTAATATACATCGTCTCTCCAAACCATCAATAATATTCATGGAAACACTTTCGCCGATTTCTTCATTTAGCTTTTTCAAAATAGGTTCTGCTACAATAATAAGACTTGATTCTTCTTTTACTAAATTTCCTAAATACAGAAGCGAATGACCTAATTGATAGCGTTTAGTACGCTCATCTTTGTGGAGAAATCCTTCGTACACAAAGGTAGAAACGAAACGCTGTAAACTGGAAATGCTTATCCCTGTTTTTTTACTTAATTCAGTTAGAGAAAGGCTAGGCTCATCTTTTGTGAAAGCTTTTAATACTTTAATAGCTTTGTGCAGCGATGACATTGTATAGTTTTTTTCGAAAATCTCCTGATTCATCCCGTCACCTACGTAATAAAATTTTCTTCGACATCCGCCGGAGGATTTATCTTTATAAATACATTTTACCTCAATTATAGCGCAATTTTATTTTTGTAGAGAGGACTTTTGGAATTCGTTTGTATGTTCTCCAAGTAACGGTGGTGCAGATTTATATTGAATATTTAAATTTGAGAATTTTATTGGGTTTTTGATGAATCTGATTGTACCATATTGTTCATGCTCTATTTCACCAATCATGTCACGTGCCATAAATTGCGGTTGTTCTAGTGCTTCCGCAATTGTGTTCACACGTCCACCTGGAATTTTATATTGTTGTAATAAGGTAATCCATTCATCCCGTGTTTTTGTCATTGTAATGTCAGTAATCATCTGAACAAGCTCCGCTTCATGTTGCTTGCGCATCGTATTTGTTATAAAGCGAGGATCATTGGCCCATTCCTCACGTTTCAACATCGTGCAAAACTTTTTAAATTGTCCATCTGTACCAACGCAAATCATTAGGGGGCCATCTGCACAGTTAAATACTTGATACGGCGCAACATTATTATGACGATTACCGAGACGTTCTGAGATAAAACCTGTATTTAAATAAGCGCTCGCTACATTCGCTAAGCTACTCATTTGAACGTCTAATAAAGCTAAGTCGATAAATTGCCCTGTATTTGTTTGATCGCGCATTCGTAAAGCGGCTAAAATACTAATGGCAACATAGTTAGAGGTTAAAATATCTGCAATAGGAACACCGACTTTTGTCGCTTCTCCTTCAGCTGAGCCAGTGACATGCATTAAACCACTCATTGCTTGAATAACTGGATCGAACCCAGGTTCATACGCAAGAGGACCGGTTTGACCGAATCCTGTTACTGCACAATAAATGATTCTAGGATTCACTTTTCTTAATTCCTCATAGCTTAGACCCATTCGCTCCATGTCACCCGTTTTAAAATTTTCGAGGACGACATCGGCATCTTTGACGAGTTCTTTAAATTTTTCTCTGCCATCTATTGTCTTTAAATCTAATGTGATTGATTTTTTATTACGATTGGCACATAAATAATACGTACTTTGACCATTCACAAATGGTCCCCAATCACGCATACTATCAGAGCCATCTGGATGCTCTACGCGAATTACTTCTGCTCCTAAATCTGCCAACATCATGGAGCCAGCAGGGGCAGCATAAACACGAGATAAATCTAATACTCGAATATTTTCAAGAGGTTGCATTGTTCTTCCTCCTAAACACGTCATTTATAAACAGGCTTACGTTTTTCTACAACTGCATTTACACCCTCTTTAAAATCATCTAGCTCTGTAACAATGGCCATTTGTGATGAAATGTAATCAAGTGCACTACGTAAATCCATCCGTTGACTTTGATAAACAGCACGCTTTATGAATTGCAATGTCGTAGTTGGACGACTAGCTAATTCTTTTGCGTAATTCAATGTGTATTCGTCAAGCTCATGGTCTTCTACAACAAATGTCACAACACCTTTGTCTTTTGCTTCATCAGCAGTTAATACACGAGCTGTCCAGAACATGTCCAATGCTTGATCGATACCGATTAATTTTGGTAAATAATAAGCTCCACCGTCGCCCGGCACGATCGCAACGTTAATGTAGCTTTCTGAAATCTTCGTAGATTTTGCAGTAATTCGTATATCGCACATTAAGGCCATATCAAGTCCTGCGCCCATTGCAAACCCGTGCACCTGTGCAATAACGGGCTTATCAATCTCTTCAAGGAGAAGGGGGATACGCTGAATCTTTTTCCAAAGAGAATTTTTTCGTGCTAAACCTGTAGAAGAAATATCGTCCTCGCTTTGGAAAAATCCTTCACCAGCTTGCATCGCTTTAATATCCCCGCCAGCGCAAAATGATTTTCCATTACCTTTGACGATGACAACACGAATATCCTCTGAATCACGAACAGTTTCAAGGGCTTCAATCCATTTAGTGATCATCTCTTCACTAAAAGCATTGTACGCCTCAGGTCTATTTAATGTAATTGTGGCAACATGGTCTTGCACTTCAAAAAGTAAATCAGTCATTGATAACACTCCTTATCATGTCATTAGTAGTTTGTCACAAATTAATTACTTAGCCTTCCACTTTGAGAAGTGGAGAACTAGAGCCGCTCAAAGTCAAATATCCCCATAGACTATCTCCGCTATTTTCCAATAGCTGTGTTGCGACCAAATTAGTCCAATAAGAGGTGCTGGCTCCTTCATCGCGCCATGACCAAAGTCTACGTGTAAATTGATGCAAACTATGCTCGTGTGTCGTTCCAATTGCAGCGTGTACTTGATGCGCAATTGTTGTCACTGCTTGAATAATTTCTTCGAAACGAATGCTGGCGTAAGCAACCTCACTATTTTGATTGTTCTTCTGAAGGACTTCCGTTACATTATTAAATGCTGCTAGAGCGATTGCCGTTTCACCTGCTAAATTTACAATATGCTGCTGAACGAGCTGGAAGCGATGAATCGGTCGACCGAATTGCTCACGTTCTTTCGTATATTGAACAGTTAAATCATTTATTTTATCGACTGCACCAGTCATCAGTGCTAATTGAAAAGCAGAATTGAGCGTTGTTATAGCGTGTACCTTTTCAGGAGATAACACAGCAGATACTTGTGAAACTGTAGCATCATGGAATATCACAGTATCACGTGGCTCGCCTGCTAAATTAGTACCTAGCTTCATCTCAGCGTGGCTTAAATCTATTTCTACAAGATGAGTACCCTCCGCGCTATAGGCAAGTGTCACTAGGTGTTTTGTATGACGTGCCCAAGGGATTTGGCTCGCTTCTCCCGTTAATTTGCCATTCTCTAACGTAAATGCTTGATTAGGGCAGAGCATATACGTCGCCAAGTCCTCAATTACTTGTAAACTAGTAAACTCCAATAAATAATTTGCAAATGTTGTTTCTGCAAATGGAATAGGTGCAGCGTATTTTCCAGTTAAACGAACAATATTCAATAAATCCTCTATGTCACCACCTGCACCGCCATTTTCTTCTGAAATAGCTACTGCTGTCATACCGCTTTCTTTAAACAGATCCCATAGTTCTGGTGCCCAATGACCTTGTTCCACTGTATCGACTAACTCTTTATCGACTTTTTCTTTTAACATGCGTTCTACAACATCGAGAATCATATCTTTCATTTCACTCATTGTGCTATAACCCCTTTCGCTACAACGCCATACAATACTTCTGAAGTACCTCCTCGAATCGTGAAACCTGGTGCATGTAAAATGGATTCAGCCATAAAGCGATCAATTTTACGATGCGCGTCAAGTGTAGGATAAGTCTGTACGATTAAGCGTGTGATTTCAGGTATACTTTGCTCAAATTTCGTACCAAGTGCCTTCACAAGTGCTGCAGGGATAGATACGTCTTCACTATTACCAGATTCTAAAAGCTGGGCTACTCCAATTGACAAATTACGTAGACCCCAAAGACGAGCTACTATTTTAGAAGCTTGCTGTAACCCTTCTAAATTGTTTTGGCGCTTTAATTCTTGAATAAGTTCATCGATTAATGGGAATGTACTCAATATTCGCTCTGGGCCACTACGTTCAAAGGCAAGCTCTGCTAATCCTTGAGCCCAGCCATTACCGATCTCTCCAACAACCATATTGTCAGGTACAAAAACATTGTCAAAGAACACTTCATTGTAATGATGTTCACCAGTTAAAAATTTGATCGGAACAACAGTTATACCTTCCGCATGCAAATCAACAATCAACTGACTGAGGCCTGCATGTTTATTTTTTCCATCAAAAGGACTTGTACGTACTAACGTCACCATATAGTGGCAAAGGTGTGCATTACTCGTCCATATTTTTTGTCCGTTGACAATCCATCCACCCTCTACTTTTTCAGCACGTGTGCTAACCGAAGCTAAGTCAGAGCCACTATTTGGTTCACTTAAGCCTATGCCGAAGTAGCATTCACCTTTCACAATTTTCGGTAAGAAATATTCACGTTGTTCTTCTGTTCCATAGCGTAAAAGAAGTGGTCCTGTTTGGCGATCAGCAAACCAATGTGCAGCAACCGGAGCACCAACAGCTAAAAATTCTTCCGTTAAAATGTATCGATTAATAGTACTCCTCTCTTGACCTCCATATTTTTTAGGCCAAGTTAAGCCAATCCAACCCTTTTGACCGATTAATTTAGAGAATTCAGGATCATCTCCACTTAGCCAAGAATCACATTTAGGCGTAAAGGTACCTTTTGCTAATTCATCCTGTAGAAACGTTCGAACATCTAAGCGAAATTGCTCTTGCTCTTGTGTAAATTGCACAGTTGGTAAATGAAACATTTAATCACTCCTTAAGTTTTACCGTAATGTGGTAACTATTATTGTATATGTGTATTTTATGATCACTTAGAAGTGTAGTCAATTACTTTTTTGGAAATATTAGAAAATTTTTACGAGCGGAGTAATGAATCAAGTATTAAAAATAAAAATTCATTGAAAAAATGGAAAAATACAGAATAAACATGTTACTATGTAGAAAATTCTGTAATGGAGGTATGGGGTATGCAAATAGCTATCAACACTTCCCAAAAATTAATGCAAGTTTTATCACCACAATTAGTACAGCATTTAGAAATACTGCAATATTCAACAAATGAGCTAGAACAGTATATTTATGATAAGGCTAACGAAAATCCACTCTTAGTTGTCACAGATGCTACGGTGAAAATGCAATATGAGGAAATTATGCAATTAGCAAGCTATTCTGATAAGAGTTATTCTGCGCAATATTATGGACCACAGCATAATTCATATAACCCTTTTGAGATGAAGCTTGCTGTAAAAGAAAGCTATGAGAAGTTTTTATTGGAACAAGTACCTATGCATAAAAATCTATCTTCTGTTGATTTAAAAATCTTAATGTTTTTAATTCAATCCCTAGATGAGCGTTTATTTTTAGATGTTGATTTAGAAATTGTCGCAAATAGATGTCAAACAAATGTTTTGCATGTAGAGGCACTATTGGACTTACTTCAAACTTTCGAGCCAGTAGGAGTAGGGGCACGTAATTATAAGGAGTTTTTACTCATTCAGATAGACAGAGATGCGCTTGCACCAAAATTGGCCTCTCGGTTTATCGAAACGGATTTAGAGTTAGTGGCTGCACAAGCTATTAAACAGTTAAGTAAGAAATATAAAACTTCTCTACTTGAGGTGAAGAAAACTGTCCACTATATAAAAAATTTAAAACCAGTGATGATAGGAGATAAATTTGAAGCGATTCCATATATCATGCCAGAAGTCGAAGTAGAAAGATTAGGAGAGGAATGGATGATTAAATTAAATCGTGGATATTTACCGATTGTTTCTATCGATAAACATTATGTTGAAATACTAAAAAACGATCCGAATTGTAAAACATATTTCAAAGACACAATGAAAGATGCTCTTTTATTATTACAAGGAATTGAACAACGTGATAAAACACTGTACGAATTAACTAGATTGTTAGTGGAATTGCAAGAGGATTTTTTCCATAAAGGTATTGAGGCATTGAAGCCAATGCGGTTAAAAGATGTAGCAGACATTTTAAGTCTACATGTGTCAACGATTAGTCGAGCTGTGCGTGGAAAACATATAAAAACCTCCCATGGTGTGTATGCTTTACAATCGCTATTTACAAAAGGAGTAATGAATATTTCTGGAAAAATGGATTCTATTATGTATATTAAAAAGCGGCTCAAACAGTTGGTAGAGGCAGAGGATAAACAAAAACCTTTAACTGATCAGCAGATTACAAGTATTTTATGTACGGAAGGTATCCAAATATCAAGGCGGACAGTAGCGAAGTACAGGGAAGAGATGAATATTATGAGTTCATTTAATCGTGTATATGGATAGGTGATGTAAATAAACGGTCATTGATGTATTTTTACATCAAAATTTATAAACCGCATATGAAAGATTCGTTGTTACCGCTTCGCTTTCGCACAGAAAACATTTGCTGAAAGTTGCTGAAAGATATCATCAAAAATTCAGGGTTGAGGATGTTTGGCCCCCCCGCTGAAAAGAAGTAAAACGTTTGCCATGTAAAAGTTGATTGTAGTGGAGACTGGGCGACTCCTAGGGGATCAGCGTCACAGATGAGACCCTGCAGCGAAGCTAAGCGGCTCATCGGACGCCCCCAGGAAGCTCTGCTCTGCGCGAAAGCGAAGCGTCAGCGGCAAAGCGCCCAGTCGGAACGGAAATCAACCACACGCTATGCTGATGAACAATAAAATTACTGGTGTAGAAAAATTTGCCAAATAGATGTGCGGATTAATAATTTTTTGAAATTTTTAATAATTGAATAGGTTTGGCATCAGAATTGCTCATTAAACGATAGACGTTGAAATAGAAGAAAGGGGCTAGTAAATGTCTACATAAAACATTAAAGGGGTGGTATAATGGGAGCTTTGCAAAAATCACTGAAAACACGGCATATTACAATGATTTCCATTGGAGGGGTTATTGGTACAGGGCTCTTCGTTGGGACAGGAAAAAATATTTTAAGTACCGGTCCTGCAGCGGTGGTTTCATATGCGATTGCATGCTTACTCATAGTTCTGATTATGCAAATGGTTGGGGAAATGGCATCAGGAGAAATAGTATTAGGAAAGAAATCAGGTGGTTCAGCAGAGTTAGGTTCATTTGCTTCATATGCAGGAAAGTATATTGGTCCATGGGCAGGTTTTACAGTAGGCTGGCTTTATTGGGCAAGCTGGGTGTTTATTGTGGGGTTAGAAGCAGCACTCATAGGGGGAATGCTGCATAATTGGTTCCCGATGATACCAACATGGCTCGGAAGCGTAGGCATTACATTATTGATGACAATTGTTAATATTTATTCAGTAAAATCATTTGGTGAATTTGAATATTGGTTATCATTCGTTAAAGTTACCGCAATTATTGTATTTTTAGTTGTTGGTATCGCGATGATTTTAGGGATTTGGCCAAATTATGAACCAAAGGGTTTAGGTATTTTAACGGAATTCGGTGGATTTGCACCAAATGGAATTGTCCCGATTTTTACGGCAATTGTTTTTGTTATTTTCTCGATTTGTGGTGCTGAGGTTGCAGCTATCGCGGCAGCAGAGTCTGAAAATCCAGCGAGAAATATTGTCCGTGCCATTCGCAATGTTGTCTTTCGATTAGGTTTATTTTTTGTAGGATCAGTAGCTATTATGGTTTTAATTATACCTTGGAATGATTCAAAAATGTTGGCAGCGCCTTATGCAAATATATTAACGATGGCAGGGCTTCCAATTGCTGCTCAACTTATTCAAATCGTCATTTTTATTTCATTAATTTCGGTTTTAAATTCTGCTCTTTATACAAGTTCACGTATGTTACTTGAAATGTCACGTCAAGGCGATGCACCAAAGATATTCTCACAAATTAAAAATCGTAGAGGTGTACCTGTACCAGCTGTTATTGGTAGTACAGCGGTAGCGTATATTTGTGCGATGCTATACTTCATTTCACCTGAAGTTATTTTCTACTTTTTGGGGAACTGTGTTGGAGGATTAATGATTGCAGTTTATATTTTCATTGCTATTTCACAAATTCGTTTCCGGCGTTATTATGACAAAGTTTCAGATGAGCCATTATCGATTAGAATGTGGCTATTTCCATATTTATCGTATGTCACAATTGGTATTTTAACAGTCGTTTATTTATGCCAAGCTCTCATCGAATCTTTACGCTCTCAATTCTATCTGAGTACAGCAGTATTAATTGGCTCAGTTGTGTTGTTCGTGATTATGCGAAAACTGTCGACAAGATCAGCAGAGCAAATAGAGGAAAAGTTCGCTTCGGAATAGAATGTTATTAAAATACAAAAAATTCGCAACATTTCTGCGAGATATCAAGCCGTGAAAGGGTGTAAAGGATGCTTTAACACCTTTTAGGCTTTCAGATGCCCCGTAGAAGTGAGCGGATTTTTTTGTGATGAAGAAGTTTTTAAAGTTTGAGAGGAAGTGGTCTATATGTCGATAACTCAACTGCATAAAGATGAACATTTTTTTATTGTAAAAAATGATGAGGTAATAATTAAAAGTGATATCCAAATAGAGCTTCTTGAAAAAATAATAAAAAAATATACTAAAGGAACAGAAATCTTCGAGGCAGAAGGCTACTCTATTCATGTATTAAAAACTTCGCAAGGTAGCTTATTTCATGTCAAACCAAGCCATATAGATTTTATGAACCCACTGTCAATTAAAATATTAAATTCCATATCAGATGGCGTTACAGTATGTGATTGTGATGGCAAAATTTTATTCCAAAATGATATTGATGTTGAAATTGTTGGCATTGATTTAATGGGAAGATATGCGAAAGACGTAATCGCTGAAGGAATAATGAGTGATTCCATTTCGATGAAAGTAATTGAATCTAAAGAAAAAGTAACTATTTTGCAGACTTTCATTAATGGCAAATGCTTTTTAGTTTCTGGTAAGCCAATATTTGACGAATATGGTGAATTACAATACGTAGTAGCAATTACACGTGATATGACACAATTAAAACTGTTAGAGAAAGAAGTAAAAAAATTAGAAGTTCAAAACGAGAATTTTAAACATAAGCTACATGCCTTACATAATAAAGAAACAACAAAAAGTAGTTTAATAGCTGTGTCTTCAGAAATGCTGCAGGTTATAAAGCGTGTTATGAGAGTTGCGGAGGTAGACTCAACTGTATTAATCGGTGGTGAATCTGGCGTAGGTAAAGAAGAGATTACAAAGCTTATTCATGCTAATAGCCGACGTAACGATAATCAAATATTAACGATTAACTGTAGTGCAATTCCTGAGAATTTATTAGAATCTGAACTTTTTGGCTATGAGGCAGGAGCGTTTACGGGAGCCTCAAGAGGTGGTAAGGCAGGATTATTTGAGATTGCGTCAGGTGGTACAGTGTTTTTAGATGAAATTGGAGAGATGCCCTTATTACTGCAGGCGAAATTATTACGTGTGCTCCAAGAATCAGAGGTTCAGCGTCTAGGTAGTGGAAAGCCTATTCCAATCGATGTTCGTATAATCGCTGCGACAAATCGAAATTTAGCGGAGATGGTGAGGCAAGGTAAATTCCGTGAGGATTTATTTTATCGTTTAAATATTATCCCGATTGAAATTCCTCCTTTAAGACATCGTCGTCAAGATATCATCCCACTAGTTAATCATTTTTTAGCTATAATTGGAAAAAAATACGGTATCCATCGCACAATTGAGTCATCTGCTATGAAAATATTAGCGTCTTATGATTGGCCAGGAAATGTCCGTCAGCTGAAAAATATGGTGGAGCGTATTTGCTTACTAGCAACTCAGCCAGAAATAACAGCTTATATTGTGCAGCAAGAATTAGATAGTACCCCAGCGATTACCCGTGATATAGAAAATCCTGTAGAAATACAAAATATTCAGGAACAAGTTATAGCTCCAAAGTTTAGTGGTACTTTAAAGGAGCAAGTGGCAGCTTTTGAAAAGCAGCTTATTAAGGAAGTTCTATCTAAATATCCGAGTATCAGGCAAGCTGCTAAATCACTTGGCTGTGATCAGTCAACATTGGTACGTAAAATACAAAAGTTCCAATTAACACGACAAATTTCATATGAGGATTGATGATGTATTTTTGCATCAAAACTTCATTCATGCAAAAAAACTGTAATATTGCAATGTGCATTGATTCATACAAAGAAAATGATGAAATGCATCGTTAATATGTTAATAGATTTAGAAGGAAAGAGGCATTTTCAAAAAGAAAACGTCTCTTTTTCATTTTGTTGCAGTTGTTGTGAAGTAACAATAAGATCCGTTTTGATTTTTTCACTCATCACCAAAAGAAAGGAATGATTTTGTAAAACGTAGGCAAATAATATAAGTTGATTGGAGTGGAGGTTGGGCGACTCCTCGGGGATTAGCGATAGAGGAACGAAGGCTAAGAGCATCACGTCCTGTGATAACGCCTTCGTGACCTACATCGTGTAGGCCCGAGACCCTGGAGCGAAGCGAAGCGGCTCATCGGACGCCCCCAGGAAAGCGCCCAGCCGGAACGGAAATCAACCACACGTTATGAAAATGTAGCAATATTTTTTCGTTAAAAATAATTTTTTTCTTCAGTTGGCATGAGAATTGCTACTAAACAAATGTATGAAATTATAAACGAAAAGAGGTTGGCATTTATGACAATTCAACTAAAAGAAGAGTTAAAAACGTTAGATCAAAAACATTTTCTACACCCAACAACGTCAATTGAACAACAGCAAACACAAGGTCCAGCAGCCATTTTTACAGAGGGAAATGGCATTTATTTAAAAGATATAGAAGGAAATATCTACATTGATGGTATGTCTTCATTATGGAATGTAAATATTGGGCATGGTCGTAAAGAAATTGCTGAAGTGGCGAAGGAGCAAATATCTACATTAGCATTTAGTTCCTGCTTTGCATCATTTAGCAATGAACCAGCAATTCGTTTAGCGACGAAAATTGCTTCTTTAACGCCGGGAGATTTAAACACTGTATTTTTTACTTCAGGCGGCTCAGAGTCGAACGATACAGCGATTAAATTAGCTCGTCATTACTGGTTACTAAAAGGGCAGCCAGAGCGCCAAAAAATTATTTCACGAACGCAGTCATACCATGGTGTAGCTATGGGTGCTACAAATGCAACAGGCTTACAGGCATTTCGTGACTTTACTAATTCACATGCCCCAGATTTCCACTATGTATACAGCGAATCCGTACGTAATTTACGTGAAACAATTGAAGCGTTAGGCCCTGGGACTGTGGCAGCATTTATTTCTGAGCCCGTACAAGGTGCAGGTGGAGTTAATATTCCACAAAAAGATTACTTTAAAGAAGTACGAAATATTTGTGATGAGTACGGTATTTTATTCATTGCAGATGAGGTTATTACGGGATTTGGTCGTACAGGCAAATTCTTCGGTATGGAACATTACGGGGTAGTGCCAGATATGATGTCATTTGCTAAAGGCGTATCAAGTGGTTATGTGCAACTTGGCGGTGTGGCGATATCCGAAAAACTTCATCAAGATTTTTGCGAGCTTTCTAAAGGGACATTAATGCACGGATATACTTACAGCGGCCATGCACTCGCTTGTCAAGTTGGATTGAAAAATATAGAAATCATTGAGCAAGAAAATCTCGTTGAAAATGCTGCAAAAATGGGCGATGCGATGTTAGAAGGATTCCGAGCACTTCAAGAGAAATATAGCTTTATCGGCCGTGTGCGTACTCTTGGATTACTTGGAGCCATTGAATTAGTAAAGAGCCGTGAGACGGGTGAATTGTTTGAGTCGCCTCTTAGTCCGATTTTTGTACAAGAAACGATGAAACGAGGATTAATCCTCCGAACGGTTACTTATGATCAAGATACAGTTGTATTTTCTCCACCTCTCATTCTATCAAAAGTAGAGCTAGATGAAATGTTACGTATTTTAGACGAGACATTTGAGCATATACGAAAAACAATTGTTGAAAAAGAAGTTTGAGTAATAAAAGTGTAGACAATCACTATTTGAAGGAGGAGTTTTATGACAACTATCGTTAGAGAAATACGAGAACAATTTAATCCAGCGAAACCATCTCAATGTATAGGTCAAGTGGAGCTTTTGACAATAGATGAAACGAAAGACGTTATCGTTTCTGCTCAGGATGCATTTGAAGATTGGAAAAATACGTCTTCTGTTGCACGTGGAGAAATTTTACGCGTGACAGCCGATTTGCTTGAGAAAAATATGGATAAAGTAGCTGAAATAGCTTCGAGTGAAATGGGTAAAACGAAAAATGAAATGCTTGGTGAAGTTAAACGTGGCGCTTCCATTTTACGTTATTTTGCACAAGAAGGGATGCGGGCAACAGGTGAGGTGTTACCGTCAGCCAATGAAGCGAAATTACTGTACACAATGCGGGTACCACTCGGTGTCGTTGCTGCCATAACTCCTTGGAATTTCCCTGTCGCTATTCCTCTATGGAAAATTGCACCTGCATTAGTGTATGGCAATACAGTAGTTTGGAAGCCTTCTATTGAAAGCGCTTTAACCGGTAAATTAATAGGAGAATTATTTGAACTGGCAGGCTTACCGAAAAACGTGTTAAATGTTGTGCAAGGCCGTGGTTCAAAAGTGGGGCAGGTATTATTGGAGGCACCTGAAGTAAAGGCAATTACATTTACAGGTTCAAATAGTGTAGGGCAAAGTATATTAGATACTGCTGGTTCTACTAATAAAAAAATTCAGCTTGAACTTGGAGGCAAAAATGCTGCGATCATTTTAGCTGATGCCAATTTAAATCAGGCTGCAAAATTAACGATTGAAGGTGCGATGAAGCAAACTGGACAGCGTTGTACAGCAACTAGTCGAGTGTACATCGAGGAAGCGGTTTATGAACAGGTATTAGAGCAGTTAATAGAAGAAGCTAAAAAAGTTGAAGTTGGTGTCACGATGGGACCTGTGTCATCCAAGGGGCAATATGATTCTATCTTAAGCGCCATTGAAAAAGCAAAAATAGAGGGTGCAGAGCTTGTATTTGGCGGTGGTCCTACAAAAGGTATGTTAGAAGGATACTATATTGATCCAACAATCTTTACAAATGTAACACACGAGATGTCGATTGCCCGTGAAGAGATTTTTGGACCAGTTTTAGCCGTCATAAAGGTAAAGGATTATGAAGAAGCGATCCGACTATCGAATGACTCTGAGTTTGGATTGAGTGCTTCTATTTATACAAATAACATTCCGAAAGCATTTGATTTTATTAATCGTAGTGAGGTTGGACTCGTACAGGTTAATGATGAAACGGGTGGAGCAGAGCCTCAAGCACCGTTTGGAGGAATGAAAAATTCAAGTACCGGTGCACGTGAGCAGGGGCAGGCAGCGAAAGAGTTCTTTACAACGTTTAAAACAATTACGATTGGCACAAAAAGTGAGTAAATGAAAGAAATTTAGAATAGAAGACAAAAAAATATACTTCATATATGCCTCGGTGTCATGGCCCAGATTTTCTCAAATTGTATGCAATAACTATAAAAAAATCTGGGGCATCCGCTTGAGGCATTAACTTCATATACAAAAATATGCTTTGGTGCAAAGTAACACGAAGTGAACAACCGCATTTACGCTCAGGCGTATTTGCCTTTTTTATATCTATTAAACGAAAGAAGGTAGAGCTATGGCACAAAGTCGTTTAGCAATTGATGTCGGTGGAACGTTTACGGATGTATTTGTTTTTAATGAAGAGACCGGAGAAGTATTTGTCACAAAAACGTCGTCTACACCTTCAAACCCGGAGCAAGGAATTTTAAATGGAGTAGCAAAAGCAGAATTAGATGGCAAGGAAATTAAAATTTTTTCTCATGGCACAACAGTTGGAACGAATGCGTTAATTGAGCGCAAGCTGCCAAAAACTGCTCTTATTACGACAAAGGGCTTTAGAGATGTCATCGAAATTCGTCGTGGGACGAAAGAAGATATTTGGGTAACAAAACTGTTACGACAAATTTAGGCAAAACTATACAAACCTGTATAGAAGCATAGATTTATAACAGAATACCCTTCGTATCAAGCGATTGGTGCGAACTCCACGTTAATTGCTTTTAACTC
>NZ_JBNNTL010000002.1:0-324412 GCF_050278745.1 Lysinibacillus sp. NPDC094403
ACGGCAAACGTGCTTATTTATCAACGATTAAGGACGCTGAGACAAACGAAATTTTAGCGTATGAAGTATCTGCTTCATTAAGTATGGATATCGCGCTCAATACACTTCGTAAATTAAAGCAAAATCACCACCATTTAACAGAAGATGCATTTATTCATTCAGATCAAGGATTCCATTATACGAATCCACAATTCCAGAAACTTGTGAAGAAGATGGGACTAGGGCAATCGATGTCACGTCGAGGAAACTGTTGGGATAACGCCCCCCAAGAATCCTTCTTCGGTCATTTTAAAGATGAAACCAATCTGAAAGCGTGCGAAACATTAGAAGAAGTAAAACGAGAAGTGAAAAGTTATATGATGTATTACAACCATTATAGAGGGCAATGGAACTTGAAAAAGCTGCCGCCTGCAAAATACAGACAGCAGCTTCAAAAGGTTGCCTAGCTTTTTTCAAAATGTCCTTTACAAAGGGTACACTTTATTATAAATCAGCTTTTTCTTTAACTAATTTTGTTATTTTCCCATTACGCAAAATATAAATGAAATAATTTATAATTTTATTCTAATTACGAGTTTGAAATTGAATGGGAATGTTAATGACTGCTACTCTAACGATAGCTATTGTTATATCAACACTTAAAGTGGAAGCATATTAAAATTTAAATTATCTAAATTACTATAATTTCTCCAGTTTTAAACGAATGTAATTTTTCCTTTAAAACGGATTTTAGGATTTTATATCCACTTGTTCCAGTGCAATGGCAAGAATAGATAAGATTTATTGGCATAGTATTTAGCACATTACCAATTGAAATTACTTCTTCTTTTGTTTTTCCTATTGTATTAATTATAGGAATTCCTATTAAATGAAACCCTCCTATAATTGCATGGATGTTTTTATTTGGAAATTTTGTTAATACAGTTTTAGCTATATTAACAATTCCATGATGACTACAACCGCTAAATATTACTAATCCTTTTTTATTTTCAACTACTAATACAATTTCATGATTAAAATCATCTAACTCTTTTTTATCTCCTTTAAAAAGATTTTTTGTATATTCACTAGTCGGTTGCAAATGAATAATGTGTATTCCTTTTGTAATTTCCATATCAGCATAAACAAATTTCATACGACTAATGAAAACTTGAGGTAAAGTATTGTTTGCCCCAACATTATGATAGTAGGGGCCAATTTTTAGCCAATGTGGTTCAAATGAATTCGATGATAAAAAAATGCTTCCATGTTTATTTACTTCATTCAAATGATTTAATCCACCTATATGATCCGAATGACCATGTGAAATAATTATTGTATCTGCATTATTTAAATCAATACCTAAAGAATGAGCATTTTTAATATAGGAGTTATCTGGCCCTAAATCAAAGATAATATTTGTTTCTTCTATCTCTATGTAAAGTGATAAACCATGCTTTGAGATTAAGCTCTTTTCTAACTTTGAATTTTCTAGAATAGCTGTAATTTTCAAAAGAGTACCTACTTTCTAATCAATTTATTCAGTAATCAATAGAAACCCTCTATTAACTCAACTAACAACCTGTCCGTTCTGCAATACTTCAAGATCTAGATCTATTCCTCAATCTGTGATTTCAAACTCCGAATAGTTTCATAAATTTTATCAATTTTCGTTCAATTTATAACAAAACTTGATTTTGAAACTTTTCTAGACTGGTGGCATAGGGTTCTTAAAAGGACTTTATAAGGACTTTAATACCTCTATTTAAATGCAGAAATCTAGTTTTTACTAGGCTTCTTTTCTTTCTTATAAGGATTATCTGTGATTTCAAACTCCAAGAAGAGTATTTTTTTCTGAATTTTATCAATTTTTGTTCAATTATCAACAAAAGTTGATTTTGAAACTTTTATAGCTAATGGTATGGTACTAACATAATCAAAAAGGAGAGGAGCATAATTATGAAAAACATCCGAAGAAACCAACGAAGCATATATATTCAATGCTTAGACAACATGGGAGGATTAGTATCATAAACATCTAATAAAATTGTTGCTGCTATTATATTGAGTAATGGATTTTATAGCATTAGTATAACTGCATTATTACGTTGGTTGTTGGTCACTCTCATTTGTCATGAAATTTGATTGTGAAATCAATTTATATTAATTCAATTTACCACATTACTTTAGGTTCATAGGTTATTTGTAAAATATAATGCAATCTAAGTAATTTATGTGAAAAATATACACATATTTCTAATAAACTGGTAATGTATATAAAGAATTATACCATTTTATCCAAAATATGTATAGTATGGTTAAGATTCTGGTGGTGTAGAATGGTAATTACAATAGTAATTTAAGGTTTGGGGGATGGTCAAAATAATAGAAGTTAGGGTGAGGAAATATAAATTTAATGAAAATACACATCGTATAGAAATGAAAAAATTTATTAAAAAAGAAATTGAAGGCTGTAAAAAGTTCTTTGTATCAAAATCTTATTCATTTAATTATGGTATTTACGCATTTTCAAAAAATCAGATCTCAATAGATATCGAAAAAAAACGAGTTCTATCTAACACGCATCAACAAGCATTAATTAATTTTTCTCTTAATGATAAAGATATGGTTTTAATGCAAAGAGGAATTTCACTAATACACATTTGGACTATAAAAGAATCTTATTCAAAATTTTATAATAAAGGTTTGAATATGGATTTTAAAAAAATTAATATTTCTTGGTTAAAAGATGATTTATTTAATGTGAAACATCCTGATTTTGATCAAATTAAAGCAAAAATATTAACAACAACAGATACAATAATTTCTATTTCTTCGAATGAAGAGTGTTTAATAAAATTTGAAACATTAAAAGGAGTTATATAAATTATGAAAATAAAAATGACAGAAGTGCAAAAAGCTTATTTATTAGGTAGAAACGATGCTTTTAGTGGTAGAACTGGAACTCATATTTATATTGAACTTAGTTTTAATGGGGATATTGAGAAATTAAACAAAGCATTCAATAAATTAATATTAAAACAACCTATGTTGAGAGCTAAAGTGTTAGATTTAGAATACTTTAAAATTTATGAAACGCTTGATTATAAATTTAAAATAGAAAATGTATTGAATGAAAAAGACATTGAAAATATAAAAATTCAAAAAAGAAATGAACTTTCCCATAAATTATATAAGGCGGAGAATTTCCCTTACTTCACTGTTGATTGCCTGTCAATAGATGCTTCACAACATATAATTTTCTTTAGCTTAGACTTATTAATAGCTGATGGTATGAGTATATTCCAACTGTTTGATCAATGGAGAAGCTTATATGAAGATGAAAATTATCCTTTAGAAGATATGACAAAAAATCTTTTATATATAAATCAGAAATACCATGAGGAAAAAAAATCAGATAGGTATAAAAAGGCAAAGAATTATTGGCTAGGTAACACTTCGACATTACCAGAAGCCCCTCAATTAATGCTAAACCTTAAAGAAGTAGAGAAAAGTGACTTTAAGAGATTAGAGTATAACTTTTCTAACTCCGATTTTTTAAAAATGCAGGAGATAGCTACAGAAAAGAAAATATCTATTAACACTGTATTCCTTACACTTTACGCTGCAGTGCTTCAAAGGTGGTCTACAAATAAAAACTTTACAATAAATATGACTACATTTAAACGCCCTAGAAAAGAGGAATATATGAGTGTAATAGGAGATTTTACAAGTACTACTCTTATTAATACAGATATAAATCTCGAAGATAATTTAACTGAAAATGTACATAAATTACAGAGAAGAGTAAACGAATCCTTTAGATATTCAGCATTTGAAGGAGTAGAAGTTTTAAGAGAGCTTGCTAAAGATAATGATCGCTTGAGTATTATGCCTTTTGTTTTTACGTCAATGTTGTTTGATTTTAACAATTTTGATTCTTTTGGAAAAATAGATTATTGGGTTTCAGAAACGCCACAAGTATATTTAGATTGCCAATTAAAGATAATTAACGGTGAGTTAAATATTAGTTGGGATTATATAAAAGATATCTTTGAATGCTCTCAAATTAATAAAATGTTTTCCAATTTTATTGAGTCTTTTAAAATGTATATGATAAATTCTGAAGAAGCTTTACGAGCAATGGATAGAAAATATATCCAAGAATCGGATGTAGTCTATGATATGTATAATGCTCAGGCTATTAGAAAATTAGAAAATAACTGGATTTTATGCAAATTCCCTAGTATTTTAAATGAAAAGATGCATGAAATTGCTTTTGAAGATGTTTCTGGGAAAATAACTTTTAAAGAGTTAGATCAAAAAAGTGAATTAATAAAGGAAAAAATAATTCAATTAAAACAAAAACATAATTTAGATAAAATCAGAATTGGTATTAATACTAATAAAAGTAATAGTTGTATCGTTGAAATGTTAGGTGTTATAAAAGCTGGAGATTCATTCTGTTTTATTAACAAATCGTTACCTAAAGGAAGACAAGATAAAATAAAGGAAATATGTGAATGTTCATTAATTATAGAAAATGGAACTATTGAGTTTATCTTAAAACCTAATAATAAAATTCCTAAGGATGAATTGTATGTAATTTTTACTTCTGGTACAACTGGTGAGCCTAAAGGTATTAGTATAAATGAGGATGCGGTTCTTAATACAATTTATGATTTAGTAGAAAAGTTAAATATAGATTCAACAGATGTTATTTTCAATATTTCAGAACTTTCTTTTGATTTATCTATTTTTGATATCTTGACACCATTATTAGTAGGAACGAAGACTATATTATGTGAATCTGTAGAGCACGTTAAAAACTATACAAGTCTATTTAAAGAAATAACGATTTGGAACTCAACTCCGGGACTAGCACAACTTCTTCTTAAATATAGTAAATTAATGACGTCTATTCGATGTGTATTAATGAGTGGGGATTTTATTCCTTCAGAATTAGTAAACTCTATACAAGAAAATTACAAAAACCCGAATCTTGTAATATATAGTTTAGGAGGGGCTACTGAAGTATCAATTTGGTCAATTTACTACCCAATAACAAAAAAATTTAATAAAACAAAGATACCCTATGGTTACCCGCTCTCAAATCAAACTATCTATGTTTTAGACGGAAATTATAATACTGTTGAAAATTATGTTAGTGGAGAAATTTTTATTGGGGGATTAGGTTTAGCAAATGGCTATTTGGATAAGGAAAATACAAATAAGGCATTTATTAACCATAATAAATTTGGACGTTTATATAAAACGGGTGATAAAGGCTATATGTCAGATGAAGGCTGTATTTATATTGTTGGTAGAATGCAAGCTGAATTAAAAGTTAATGGTTATAGAATTGATCTATTAGAGATTGAAAACATATTCAACAATTTAAATAATATCAAGCAGTCTAAAGTATATGTAAAAAAGACTAATCATAGAAGCATAATTGTTACTGTATATATATCTGAACAAGGTGAAGAACTAGAATCATCTTACATTCGGGAGGAACTAAAAAAACATTTGCCATCTTATATGATACCTACTAATTTTGTCAACGTAGAAGAGATACCTTTAACAGCAAATGGAAAAGTTGATGTTGAACAACTTAATAAGATGATAGAAATTAATCAACCTTTGAAATTAAATCAGCAAGAAGAAAATTTACTAGTCTTATGGGAGGAGATTATTGGGGATAACTATTCTGAGTTAAATAATATAAGTGAAAATTTCTTTGATATTGGTGGAGATTCAATTAAGCTACCTGAATTGCTACATGAAATTTGTATTAGATACCAAATAGAAATATCAATTGAAGACTTGTTAAATAATTTTTCACTAAAAGAGCAGGCAAAATTGATCAATGATAAGGTTAAAGATAGAAAAAATTCTAATATAAATATCCACAAACAGTTAATTCAACTTAAGAAAGGTAAGACAAATAAAAATATAGTTCTAATACATGCAGGAAGTGGAGAAATTGCGATTTATAATAAATTAGCTCAGAATTTGGACGCTGATTATAATATATACGCTATAAAGTTTGAAAAGAATTATAAGGATGTTGCAATGCGTTCCATTGATTTACCAATACTTGCAGGAAAATATAATGAAATAATTAAGGAATTAGATTCAGTAGATTATATTGGAGGATGGTGTATTGGTGGAACACTAGGTTTTGAAATAACAAAAATAAATCCGAATATAAAAGGTTTATTATTAATAAATTCTATGCCACCAGTTAATGAAAAAGTCGTAAGATTTGAGCAATCTCTTACTGCTGAAATGAAAATGATTGAGGATTCATTTAATATTAAGATTTCAGATATAAATAATACAACAGAATTGTGGAATAGAATAATTTTAATGTTGGAGAATCGATTGGAGTTAATGCCTAAATTAGTGAAGATTGTTCCACCTGAACTATCAAGATTGATACCACATTTCGGTAGTAACAAACCTAGAGAATTAGTTTACTATATTAATCTTTTCAGAAGTTTTGAAACGGTAAGGTTTATGTATAGTTCATCAAAAAAAATTAATGTTCCGATTATATATATAGGAGCAAAAAATGAACCTGTAGATGACTATTATTCTTGGTCTGACCATACCGAAAGAATCTTGTTAGAGGAGCATGTGAACGGGGATCATACTACTATTTTTGATAAGGAAAATGTCATCGGTTTAGCTAATAGTATTAATAAAAATTTAATTTCTATTCAAACAGAAGTAAAGGATGTTGATTTATGTCATATATAGAATTTAAGAGTGTTTCTAAAAAATATAAATCTGGTGAAATAACAATTAATGCTGTAAATAATGTGAATCTCATGATAAATCAAGGAGAATTTACAGTTATATTAGGACCGAGTGGAGCTGGTAAAACAACAATATTAAATCTACTAGGGGGAATGGATACGGCTACAGAGGGACTAATTAATATAGCCGATAAAAATATTTCCTCTTTCAATAAAGAAGAATTAACTTTTTATAGAAGAAATGATGTAGGATTTGTATTCCAATTTTATAATTTGGTACCTAACTTAACAGCTATCGAAAATGTTAAATTGGCATCACAAGTTTGTAAAAATCCTCTTGATGCAGAAGAGATGTTAGTAAAAGTAGGGTTAGGTAATCGATTGAATAATTTTCCTAGTCAATTATCTGGAGGGGAGCAGCAGCGTGTAGCAATAGCAAGGGCTTTAGCTAAAAATCCTAAATTAATTTTATGTGATGAACCTACTGGAGCCCTGGATTCAGCGACTGGTAAGCAAGTTATGCAAGTATTATGTGATGTTTCTAAACAATTAGGGCAAACTCTAATAATCGTTACACATAATGCAGAAATAGCGAAATGTTCAGATAAGACAATTCATATGAACAGTGGAGAGGTAACTAAAATTCAAAAAATAGATGAACCATTGGATTTGGAGGAAATAGAATGGTGAAATCTGTATTAAAAAAAAAGCTACTAAGAGATATTAAGGGTTCGTTTTCTCAATTTATTTCAATTATAGTAATGTTGATTTTAGGAGTTGGTGTATTCATTGGCCTCGATAGTACATGGAGAAGCTTAGATGAATATACAGATAGTATAAGTCGCCGTGATAATATCGCAGATTTTAGATTATATTCAGAGTCATTTAGTGAGGATGATTTGTTAAAAGTTAGTCAAATTGAGGGCGTGAAGGAAGTTCAAAAAAGATTAGCATTTAAAGCGAATGTTCCTGAATATGAAGCTCAACTTGAAGTGAATGTTACAGAATCTGATAAAATCAATAAATTGAATATTCGCAATGGTACATCTAATTTAAAGTCTGGTGAAAGTATCCTAGATCTAAATTTTGCTGAAGAGAATGGGATTAAAGTTGGCGACTATATAACACTCTCATATAATAAAAAACAAATTACGTTAAAAGTGGCTGGTTTGGCAACCAGTGCATCATATATTTATACAGTACCTAATGCTACTTCAGTAATTCCTAATCATAAAGAATATGGATTTATACAAGTAACACCTCAAGATGTTAAAAAAATTGTAGGGGAAGTATTTTTTAATGAGGTCTTAGTAACAACAAATCAAGAGGTTAATAATCAAAAAATAAAAGAAGAAATAAGAGGAGTTTTATCTAATAAGTTAAAAGGTATTATAGAAAAGGAAGAAACACTAAATTATTTAGCAATACAACAGAAAATAACACAATATAAGTCTATTGGTAATATTTTCCCTTTAATATTTTTTGCGGTAGTAATTCTGATGACATTTACTACAATGATACGTTTAATGAATAATCAAAGAAAACAAATAGGATTATTAAAAGCTCTTGGTTACAATAGTAGACAGATAATTTTACATTACATGTCTTATGGTATCTGGATTAGTATTATAGGTTGTTTGTTAGGTTTATTTGTAGGATGGAAGGTAGTCCCTCAATCTGTTTGGGAACTATTTGAAGAGTTGTTTGTATTACCAGATGCACAAATAATTTTATATTGGCCAAAAGTAATATTAATCTTAATAGTTTCAATTTTAAGTACAGTAATTCCGACAATATATGTTTATTTAAAAACAGAAGTTGAACAACCTGCTGAATTAATTAGAACTAAAATCTCTAAAAAATCCGGTAATATTTTACTCGAATCATTTCCGTTTGTATGGGAGAAATTAAGCACAACAAAAAAATTAATAAGCAGACAAATCTTTAGCAATAAAATTAGATTATTTATGACTCTTTTCGGTGTATTAGGGAGTACTACTTTATTAATCACAGCTCTTGGAATGAAAGATACAATTGAAAATGTCGCCTCTTCTGTATACGAAGAGACTTATCTTTATGAAACTAAAATATATTTAAAAGAAAATATAGATTTTGAGGAACTTAGGACACTATTAGATAATAATAATGATGAAAGAATCATGGAAGTTGTTACCGAAGTGTCCTCAAAAAACAAAACGAAAATGACCAATTTGCATGTTTTGGAAAATTATAGTGAAAATATTCAGTTTTATGATGAAAATGAAAAGAAAATTCCTTTAGATAATGGAAGAGTTTTAGTTACTCAAAAAACAGCAGACATTTACAAAATAAACGTAGGTGACGATTTAACATTAAAATTGAATTCTGGAAATTCGATAATATTAAAGGTAACAGATATATCAAAAGTAAATATTGGTCAAGGAATTTATCTTAGTGAAAGTACATGGAAAGATCTAAATGGAAAATTCATACCAACTGCTTTATTAAGCAAGCAAGAAAAAAATGAATATTCCGATAATGTGGTGTCCCATAAAGTAAAAACAAGCTTACAAGAGAAAGATTTTACTACTAGCATGAGTAGTACTTTATCAATGGCTGTATTGATGATTGCCGCAGCTGCAATTTTGGCATTCCTTGTACTATATAATTTAGGTATGTTGAATTTTGCAGAAAGAGAACGAGATCTAGCTACATTATTAGTGCTTGGCTTTTATCAAAAAGAACTTAAAAGTTTCATTTCTTTTGAAAATATATTATTTTCAATTTTAGGAATAATTTTGGGGATACTTGGTGGTCACTACCTTCATTCAAAAATCTTTGAATCCGCTGGAATGGGCGATGAATTAGATTTTAGCATTATAATAGAAAAATCTAGTATTTGTATAGCTGTATTTTTCGTTCTATTAATTGTAATAATAGTTAATCTAACTGTTATTTCAAAAATTAAAAAGATTCATATGGCTGAAGCTCTTAAAAGCGTAGAATAAACTATCTAGTATAAAGGATTTACTGATTAACTAAAGTGATATAAATCAATATAAATAAGTTATAATTAAAGGTGCAAATCAAAATTAGATTTGCACCTTTTAGTTTATTAATCAAACTTCATCCCTTTTAATAAATCCGCAAACGCATTATTAATTGCTTTGGCCTCTTTTTCTTGTTGTTTTAAATATTTTTGTACGCTTCGTTTATCCACTTTATCGCCGCCTTCCTTTTTACGACGGGCTTCGAATGCAGATAATTTCTCGCGATGACCACATTTACATACAAAAATTTGACCGTCGCCTTCACCAGGTAATTCTAACTTTTTCTTACATTGTGGACAACGAGCGTTTGTGACACGAGCTACGTTTTTACGGTGACCACATTCACGATCTTGGCATACAAGCATTTTGCCTTTTTTGCCGTTCACTTCAAGCATTGGTTTACCGCAATCTGGGCACGATTTTGTTGAGAGATTAGTAATATAGGGATTTTGCAAACATTACTAAATATAAGTGTTATTATGCAAGCTGTATTGCAATGCTAGAAGGTTTAGATGTCTTGAAAGATCCCATTGTAGTTATCGGTAATTTTGAGCAACCAGGTAGTATCGTACTCGCTGCCTCGCCGGTGATTAAGGAAAAATTTAAAATCAAAGCGGGAAATAGGAAGTATGAAATACCTAAACATCCTGACATTAGATTGTTTGAGCCTAAAATGAGTTTCTTTATTCAAATGTCGATGACGATTACAAAATTGATCTCTAATTACGTACCGGTTGATGCTATACATGTGTATAGTGTAGACGAAAGTTTGGTTGAAAAAATTAATGAATTACTGTAAGTCATTCCTCCTTTGAAAGTTCTACTTTTTCATTAAATTACTAGGAAGATAGATTTAATCTATATTTGATAAACTGATACTAATTATCAATATTTTGGAATATTCAGATATTCCGATATTCGAATTAGTTCTATTGTGATAAATTGGAAATATCACACTAATCCGAAAAGTGTGACAATTAAAAGCGGAGGGGGAAATGAGATTTGAAAAAGTTTAAGTTTACGAAGTTCTTAAGTAGTATTCTAGCTTTCGTTATGGTGCTTTCTCTATTGGTTCCATTGTCGAGTGCTAGTGCTGAAGAATCGAAACCATTCAAGCAGGATAGTCAAAGTGAAAGTATAATTCAACAAAAAGCGGCTATCGCTGAACAACTAAGCTTGTCTAAAGATGGTCCAACTCTTCACGAAAGCTTACAAAATGTATCGGGCAATCAAGATGTTGCAGTCATCGTTCATTTATCTGAAAAGCCTGTGGCACTTGAGCAAGGAATAAGCCAAATCAAAGGCCAAAAATTCTCTAATGCCCGAGCAAATGAAGTTCGTTCAAACGTAAAAGCACAACAAGCAAAAGTTACAAAAGAGTTAGCTAGTAAAAAAGTTCAGATGACTCAAGGATACACATTTGATACTGTTTTAAACGGTTTTGCGGCAACTGTGAAAGCAAATGATCTCCCGAAACTGCTTACAGTAGAAGGAATTACATTAATCGAACCTGATGCAATTGTTTACGCCTCAGAAGATAATACGATGAAATCATCGGAACTTATTAAGGAAGATCAATTAGACGCTCAAATGAATACAAGTAATTCTTTCCTTGGCATCGAACAGCTTTGGAAGGAAGGAATTGAAGGACAAGGAATAAAAGTAGCAGTATTAGATACTGGTATTGATGCAGATCACCCTGAGTTTGCTGGAGTTTATAAAGGTGGAAAAAACTTCATTCCAAATTCATCAACATACACGAAGCCTCGTACAGATGACGATGCATCGGAAACATCGCCTTCGGAACGTCCAGTTGGGACACCTGAATTTAATGAAAAGGGAAGCGCGTTTTATACTTCTCACGGTACACATGTTGCTGGAACAATTGCAGCAATCGGAGCTAACGAATTCGGTATTAAAGGAATTGCTCCAAAAGTAGACCTTTATGCTTACCGCGTTCTTGGGGCGTACGGTAGTGGAGCTACATCTGGTATTGTTAAAGCAATTGAAACTGCTGTAAAAGAAAAAATGGACGTTATCAACCTTTCACTTGGCGGAGGAGCTAACTCTGAAACGGATGCTGGTTCATTTGCTATTAATAATGCAATGATGGCTGGAACAATCGGAGTAATTGCAACAGGGAACGATGGTCCAAATCGCGGAACAATGGGCACGCCTGCAACCGCTCGTTTAGGAATTGCTGTTGGTAACACATCAAATCCTGAAACAATGTATAACGGGGAAGTGAATGTTACAGTTGGCAACTACAACTTAACAAAACAGCTTCCGTTAATGGGAACGACTTTTGCGAAAAATTTAGCAACACAGCTTCAAGGAGAATTTGACCTAGTTGCTGTTCCTGGAAACGGGGAAGTAAAAGACTATGAAGGAATTAATGTAAAAGGTAAAGTGGCTTTGATTTCTCGTGGCAGTATCGCATTCGTTGATAAAATTGCGAATGCAAAGGCAAAAGGAGCAGTCGCAACAATTATTCATAACTTTGCTGGTGGAACGAATGCACCGAACATTTCAGGCGCATTCCTTGGTGATTCATTTGAGTTTTTGCCAACATTTGATATGTCCCAAACGGATGGCGCTGCAATTCGCGCTGCATTAGCAGGCGGAGCCGGAAAAGTAAGCTTTAGTAAATTTGCTTCTACAAAGACACTGGGGGATGATGTAAACGATTCAAGTTCACGTGGACCATCTACACCAAACTTTGATATTAAACCAGATGTAAGTGCACCTGGAACAAACATTATGTCCACGATTCCAATGTATAAAAAAGATTTCCCTAATGCAGATTATGGGGAAGCATATGGTCGTAAAACAGGAACTTCTATGGCAACACCGCATATTGCAGGTATTGTTGCATTAGTTAAACAAGCAAATCCTGATTGGAACGCGTTCGATGTAAAAGTGGCGCTTTCTAATACAGCAAAGGTTATAGATAAAACAAAATACGATGTGTTTTCTCAGGGGGCAGGGCGCGTAAATGCTTATGCAGCAGCTCATCCGGAAATTCTTGCCTATGCACTTGATAGCGCAATTTTAGATGGAACTGGTGCAGTTGTAGAAAACTTGAAAGGTACAGTTACTTTCGGTCCACAATCACTTAAAGACCGAGATATTTCTGTAACGAAACAAGTTTTAGTAAAAGATATTAAAGGGAACGGCGGCAATTATAACGTATCAATTGATGTGACAAAAACATTTGGTGATGCAACTGTTACAGTAGATCAGCCGACATTTAATCTAGTTGGTGAGCAAGTTTTAAATATTACATTAACTGCTTCACAAGCTACTGCACCAAAAGGCTCTGAAATACTAGGGTATATTTACATCAGCGGTGGAGATACAGAAATTTCATTACCATTCGCAGCTGACTTTGGTGGCACGGCAGTAACTGAACTTAAAGATTTTAAGATTACAGAAACAGACCTATCCTTTAACGGAGATGGAGTGAAAGACTCAGCTGTACTTTCCTTCACATTAACTGGAGATGTAACAACTAACTTTATCGAGCTTTGGGATATTATGAATCCTAAAGGTGGAGAATACGGAGACGGCTACATTGGTTATCTACATGCAGGTACTGCGCTAGGAAAAGGCTCTTATACGCTGAAGATTGGTGGGCAGTACAAACCATGGGGATCAGCACCTGCCACAACGATTCCAGATGGTCTGTATACAATTGACTTCACCGGTCTTGCAGCATCAGGAGTAGTTTCGGGTTATGTTGGACCAATTGTCGTGAAAACGACTAAACCAGAAATTACTGGTTCAGTAGCTAAAGGTGTCGCTACAGGACAGGTAACAGATAAGTATATCGACTACAATGAAGAGTTATATTTATACGGTTTAAATTACAATTTAAATGATAAATTAAAAGCTTCCTATATTTCGACGGTAAATGGCGAAGTACAAGCGCCAGTTGCTTTTGAATTAAATCAAGACGGTAGCTTCACATTCCCAGTAACAGCAGAAACAAATGCTGTATCAGTAATAATTAAAGACGCTGCCGGGAATGTTGGTGAAGTGAAGATATATGAAAAAGAAGTAGTAGAACCAGTAGTAGCACTTTCTGTAAATCCAACTAAGCTAGACCTAACAGCTGGAGAAACTGCACAACTTACGGTAACAGAAACGTCAACGCCTGCAGTAGGTGATGCAACAGAGAAAGACGTAACTTCAAAAGCTACTTATGTTGTTGGAGATGAAAATGTTGCAAAAGTAGTAAATGGATTAGTAACTGCAGTAGGTGAGGGCACGACTACAATTACTATTTCATACGGTGATAATAAAGTTACTATGAATGTTACAGTTAAAGCACCTGTTGTAAAAGAACCAATAGTAACACTAGAAATCGACCAAGCTCAGGTTGAAACTAGAATAGGTAAAGAAGTTGAAGTTAAGATTACTGAAGTAACTACTTTTGATGGTAAAACAACAGAAAAAGATGTTACAAAGCTTGCAACCTACGAAGTAGCGAATGATAAAATAGCTACTGTAAAAGAAGGGGCTGTAAAAGGAAAAGGACAAGGTAATACGACGATTACAGTAACGTATGGTGAGCACACACTAACATTTGATGTGTTGGTTGTAAAACCAGGGAATGACAATGGCAATGGCAATGGCAATGGCAATGGCAACGGAAACGGAAATGGCAATGGCAACGGAAATGGAAACGGAAATGGCAATGGAAATGGCAATGGCAACGGAAATGGCAATGGAAATGGCAATGGAAATGGAAATGGTAATGGCAACGGAAATGGTAATGGTAATGGAAATGGCAACGGCAATGGAAATGGCAATGGTAATGGTAATAAATGAAGTTACCGAGGATGAGTTATAATTAATTTCAGTTCAAGCAAAAAGAGAGAAATTGCGCAGCGCAATTTCTCTCTTTGGTATTTATTATGAAGCAATCCCTTTAAAAGATCATCTACTACTACACTAACTGTGACATACAAATCATTTCCTCTTTATCTCTCCCAAATCAACGTCATTTGTTGTAGAAGCTTTTCCCATGTTTGCTTTTTTTCTTTCGTTACTTTGTCAAGACCAAACTCTCCATATTAGGAAGCGTCCGTATATTGACTGTATGGCAAAGTAAATTGATCAGAAGCTTTGAAAACCTTACCGTCCGATTTTATTAAGTTATCTCTAGTTGGAGAGTTAGCGATTGATTCAACATAATATATAAAGCTAATATTTTTTACTTCTCCATCTATTTCAATTTCTAAAGGATGTGTCATATGTGAGCCTGCATGACTTTCTCCAAGATAATTAAAGATAAGCGTTCCATCTGCTGTTTCTTCAATTTTAAATAAATCTGCTGAGTAAGGAATTGGCTTTGTGTAATAAAATAACTAAGAAAATAATGCAATGCCTATTATAGTAGTCGTTAAAATCGATCCTGAAATAAGCAGCCATTTTTTTCGATTCCATCATTTATTCAACTGGCTGAATAATGACGGCTTATTCTCAATCGGGACGTTCTGTGGCATTACCGAAAGGGGATTAATTAAGAAAATTCGTATTTAAATGAGTCAGATGCTCATTTATACCAAGAAGTAAGATGGAATGTATTAAAAATCCATGTGGAAAGAATTCAACTAAAAAAGCATATCAATAACTAGAAAGTTAATTACTTTCTAGTTTAAAAATGGGAAGGAAAATAGTATTGAGACTATCTGAACTTCATCCAATCTTCTATCACATACGAATAGAACAAAAAAGACTTTTTCGGTTTTTAGCAAATTTAAAAGAAAGAAAATGGTTTGCCACGCATAAAGAGTTATCAACTACATTTCCCTATACTTGTAAAAAGCATCAATCATTGCTGAAAAGAAAATTAGGAAACAGTGATCCTAAATTACAAGAAAATAAAATAATCAATTTAAAAATTGCTACGAGTGAAATCGATGACGTAATCATTAAGCCTGGTGAAACTTTTTCTTTTTGGCAACTAGTAGGGAAAACGACTAAAGCAAAAGGCTATATTGAAGGCATGCAGCTCGCAATGGGAGAAGTAAAGACGGGCATTGGCGGAGGAATTTGTCAGCTCGCTAATCTACTGTATTGGATGGCGCTACACACACCTCTTATTGTTACGGAAAGACATCATCATAGTTTCGACCCATTTCCTGATTCGGGGCGAACGCTTCCATTTGGAAGTGGTGCAAGTGTTTTTTACAATTATATAGATTTACGATTTTATAATCCTACATCCAAATCTTTTCAAATAAAGGTTTGGGTAACAGAGAAACATTTAAAAGGCGCTATTTTTGCTAATGAAGAAATGCCTTACTCTTACCATATCGAGGAAAGAAACCATCAATTTTTAAAAAGAGACGGGAAAAACTATCGTCAAAATGAAATTTGGCGAAAGACGATCGATAAAGTAACGGGACAAATGCTAAAAGAGGTATTGCTAATCAAAAACTTTTCAGAGGTGAAGTATCCTATACCGCTCGCTCCTGAATTGCCGTGAAGACGGAAAACTGGAAACCGTAATGATTTTAGAAATTAATAGAATATAATGAATTTAGACATCGAGACTAGCTCTTTAATTTATAGGTGAGCTACTACATCAATTTTTAATATTTGTACCACGTCCAACGTACGCGGCATTGTGAAGCTGTTGTGTGGTTGGAGATGAATTAACCTAAATATAAGGCACAACTATAATTAAAAATTTATAGTTGTGTTTTTTTATTGAGTATTAATGATGTATAATCGTTTTAGAAAATAATGGATAACGTTAAGGGGGAAGAAATTTGGTAGAAAAATCAAAGAGTGGAGTTTTACTAAATACAGATTATAAAGACTCATTGATTATTGATAAATATAATTCTGAATTTAAACGCTGGAGAGAGATGAAACTTGAGCAGTTAAAAAGTGAAAATAGTGAAGACGCTATTACTTGGAATGTTTTTCGGAGTTTTGAACAAATTGATCCAAAAAGCTGGCTAGCACAGTTATTTAAAAAATCTTTTCAAAAAGAAATCAGGTATAAACTTGAGTTTATAGATATCCGTTTATGGGAAAAGTTAAATCCCCCTAAAAGTCTTCCTGTACCAGAAGGTCAATCGGAAATTGATATTATTATAGAATCTGACGAATTTGTTTGGTTTATAGAAGCAAAATACAAGAGTGATATTAGTATGAACACTACTCATGATTCAGAAAGAAATCAAGTAATTCGTAATATTGACGTTGGTTTAGAATATGTTAAGGGGAAAGACTTTTATTTTTCATTACTAATATTAAATGAAAAATATTCTCCTAATGGACTCTCAATTACAAATGAATATAATAACTCCATTAGATTAATGAAAGACCTTAAACATCGTAATTCTGAACTATCCAAACTGAGAG
This sequence comes from Lysinibacillus sp. NPDC094403, assembly GCF_050278745.1. Taxonomy (NCBI): domain Bacteria; kingdom Bacillati; phylum Bacillota; class Bacilli; order Caryophanales; family Bacillaceae; genus Lysinibacillus; species Lysinibacillus sp. NPDC094403. The sequence continues at coordinate 17,156 of NZ_JBNNTL010000002.1, forward strand.
GAATTGGTATTTTAACCTGGCAAGACATCCTTAACATATTTTCTGAAGTTAATAGTTCCACAATTAATGAGTTTGAAAGAATGATAGCTAAACAAGCCAGTACATGGTTAACAAATAAAATTAGTGGTAATCATAACAATATTCCTAAAAATGGGGACATATAGGTATTCTCTTTCAAGAGTTTGGGAGCCAGATAAAGAAAAGGTAGTTTTTATTTGCTTAAATCCAAGTACAGCTGATGAAAACATAGACGATCCAACATTAAGAAGGTGTATAGATTTTGCTAAAAGATGGTCTAATGGAAAATATGGATGGTTAGAAATTGTTAATTTATTTGGATAAAGAACTAAACAGTGTTTTTCATTCGCTTTTTTAGCAGCTACTGTGAAATTTAACACCGTATTTCTAGTGAAGTCGTGGGGAATGATATCCTCTTCCATTGCATCTTTAACGCATGCCCGAATATGGGTATTCACCTTTTATAAGTACACGCGCTTCTTGTGCTAACAGGGCAGGATATTTTGAGGATCATTGAAGTAACTATTCTGGGCTTTCTTCTAAAAAGGTGATATTAATTTTTTGTTGAAAGCTTAAAAGGCATTTTGATTTTAAAACAAAAAACACCCTTTAAAATTTTACGTCAATAATCGACATGTTGATTGTACTCATTGCAAAACTTTGTAAATTAATAGTGCATACACACATGTTGTTACTATCTTGAGAATATAATAGACAAAATGCCACGTGCAATTTAAGCTTTTTAATTGATTTATTAAGGAATTAGGATGATGCGAAGGAGTGTGAAATTTGTCGATTTTAAATCCTCAATACGCGTTTTTAGAAGCTGATTTTCATAATCCTAATTTAACTCAAGCAGAACTGAAGTTTGAGAATATTTCTGAAGGGGTACGAAAAAATAATGAACTCCTAGGAAATACAAAAATAGCATTGAAACTAATACCACCTAACGTATATATAAAATTAAACTGGATGATAGGATGCCTCTCATTGATTCCAATAGATATTTATTGTATTGCGGCTTTGGTGGTAGCTAAATTCTTATAATAAAAGTTAAAACCGCCAATAAAACAATCTCCTTAGCATTTTTTCATATGAGTTAAAATCTTCTATAGATAGTACCTTCACTTTCAACTCTTACTTTTTTGCTTGACTAGCTTGTCACCGGTAAATTGAAATCGTTGGAGTCCTGGTCTTTTTGAACAACAAAGTTAATAAGCAAGTCTTCACCTGTAAGCTCCGTAAATATACCTTTAATCAAATGCATATAATGATTCTCAAGCCAGTCTCGAGCAAACGAATTTGGCGAAGTAATCGTCACAGTTGAGTCACTATCATTGTAGGACAGTAATTTTGTAGACTTAAGCCACGTTTCGAAGCTTGCTTTAGAAATTATTTGTCCAACTCGAGTCAGGACAACAATACAGAAGGTACAAATATAATGAAATGACCGAGGAAATTGCGAATCGATGCATTATTAAAGGCTATCCAGACGGCGCTTTTCCGACCAAATGCTAATGTAACACGTGCCGAAATGGCGAAAATGATGATACAAGCATTCGGCTTAACGTCAGGAGCCAATAGCTCGTTTAAGGATGTCGATCCATTGCACTGGGCGATTGGATATATTTATTCTAGCAGATCATAACATTGCACTAGGCGATGAAAACGGGGATTTTAGACCAAATGAAAACTTAACTCGCGCAGAAATTACAGCACTCATGTACCGAGCGCTTGGTTTATAAGTCCTGCTATTAGAGAGATGAAAGGGCTTAGGGCCGACGTAATATAAAATGATAAGAATCTGCTCATTTTCTTAGTTAGTAAGTGCATGTCTTGTAATGTCTACAAAGGAATTTGTTAACTTACAAGCTACAGGAACGAACGAGCAGGTTCTTTTTCGTTTGCAGTTGAAAAACGAAAGTAGAATAAGAAGTGCTTACATTATTGGCAGTAAAATTGCAAGGAAATCTATTATCAAAATATGCTCAAGAACCAGCAAAAGTTGATTTGTATGCTTTTGTGAGGTTTGTTAAAGTTATTAACTGTAACAAAGGCTATCCAATAATCTTTAGTATACCTTCAGTGCATTGAAAGGGATTTCTATGCAAATTTACTCCTTTTAGTTTTTTTCAAGTGTCTTTGAGTTACTAAGTAGAGGAGATAATGAACTATCGATTAATTGTCTTTGGGACAGTCACGCCTTTGTCTGTCTCTTAATAGTTATATTGGAAGAAAAGAGGTTAACCCATTGATAGAATACAAATTAGATAATAAAAATGAATTTATTAAATTAGTTCAATCTGAAATATTAACTTCTTCTGAGGTATTGGACGAATTACAAATATCTCGCCAGGCTTTAAGCTCACTTGTAAAGCGTGAAAAGTTAGTTCCAATAAAGGAATTAACTCGGGATCGTTTATTCTTAAAAGAAGATATTGAAAATCGAAAAGAAGCAGTTAAGGAGCTGCAAACAAAATATAGACCATATGATAAATAAACACAAAAAGCCCAGACTCAAAAGTACTTAATATGCTCACTATTAGGTAGACAGATTAAAAAAATAAAATCTGTTTATCTAAGGGGAGCATTTTTTATGGACGAAGAAAACAGCCACTCGAGCTAAAACTACATATCCTTCAATTGTTCGAAGTAAGTCGCTATTCTATCTGCGATTTGTGTGAAAGGTTTTCATTAGATCATCAACTTTTTATAGCTGGAAAATGAAATATGAAACTAGTTGACGAGAAGAATTAAGAAGCTACTTCATGTAAATTCTATTTAAAAAAATTAAAAATTAGCGTCTGTGGAAGACTCAATGGAATTATTTACAGATGGAGGTGTTAGCGAAATATGAGATTAGCAGTACCTCAGTTTTAAAAAAGGGGGTGCCCGTTTTTTATTGTTTCGGAACCCTTGATACTAAAGAGATTAGAATTATGAAATTAACTCGAGTATATAAATTAATTCTCATTTTTAAAACCATTTTGGGAGGTATAGCTGCTGAAGACGATGGGGGATAGCAACATTCCCGAAAACACGAGAACTTACCAAATAGAGGGATGATTGAATAAAAATATTATGTAAACTATGTGAAGGAATTCAAATATTTGATATGGAGTGCAATAATCCATGAGCATCCAAAATAGTATGTAATCCTTACACCTTTCATTGTATTTACTTCTTTAAATAGTGGATTGTCAAAACAGTATATCCGCAATAACAATCATACTCACAAGTAAGGGGCCAACAGAAAAAAATCACCCATGTCATGACGAGTGATTTTTGAAAATCTATTAAATGTTTAGGTTCATAACAATTTGCTCGCCAATAGGGCCCATTCTTCTTTCACCGTTATCGACAAAGCCAACTTTTAAATACAAATTTTGAGCGGGAATATTTTTATGATTAACGACTAAAACGACTTCATTACAATCTTTAAATTTTCTTTTAATAAATTCAGACAGTGCCAGCATCCCTTTTTTGGCGTACCCATTTCCTTGTTGTTTATGGTCAATAGATAATGCAGTAAGTAGCATAGCTTTTGGATTATTAGAGTACTCTTTTACTCGTTCTGTTGTGTGCAGAACAAAAAATCCTACGGGTACATGGTCACTCAGAATAACAATCGGATATTGTCCAACCATTTCTATGGAAATCTCTTTTGGAAGGGCAGTAAACTGACTTTGTTCTTCCGGAAGCTCAAAATCATTCAATATATCCACATACTCTTCAGAGAAATGTACTAATTCAATGGTGTTCGTTATTTGCATAAAATTGCCTCCTTTTTTATTATTCTAATACAGGAACAAACGTTCGTCAATAGACTTGATTTATAAATGATATGTATTCAACTTCAATTTGATGGTGAACGATCTTAACCAACACGTATATATTTAAAGAAATGACAAACAAATTGGGGGAATGAAAAATGGTTTTACTTAAAGGCTGTTTTCGTATAGATTGTTGCTCTCTTGAAAATACTGAATATGGTTGAATATAATGCATTTTCAGGAGGCGTTCAATAATGTGGAGATATGTATATGAAGCAGTCGGAGAATTAGGAAAAGCAGATCAACTAGCCTTATTTAAGGCAATGAAACAAGATCTATATCCAAAAGAAGAAAATAAAATGGAAGAATTACTTCCTAAGATCAAGGAGTCTCGCTTTTCGTCTGGTTTAGGTTGTCTTCATTGTGGAAGTACTGCCGTAAAACGTAATGGTAAATATCGTTCTAGACAAAGATATTTATGTAAGGATTGTGGAAAAACATTTAATGATATGACAAATACGCCTTTTTCAGGTTCGCGTTATCCGGAAAAATGGATTGAATACATTAAAATGATGATAAACGGTGTTACATTACCGAAGATTTCAGACTCTTTAAAAATTCATATATCTACCGCTTTTTATTGGAGACATAAGATTTTAAACGCTTTAGGAAGTCACGGCTTCAACCAATTATCTGGCATCATTGAAAGTGATGAGACTTTCTTTCGTGAATCTTTAAAAGGTCGTAGATTTACACATCGTAAACCAAAAAAACGAGGAGAAAAGGATGAAAAACGAGGGATTTCAAATCAGAAAATTGCTGTAGTTGTAGCACAAGATCGAAATAACAATATTATTGCGAGGATGGCGGGTAGAGGTCGTGTAAAAGCAGAAGAAATTGATGGGGTTATCGGGGATTATATAGCCCATTCTTCTTTGTTATGCACGGATACCGCTACCAATTATAAAAAATTTGCAGCAGCAAAAAATCTTAAACACGAAACAGTTAATCTTAATCAAAATCAACGAGTAAAAAAAGAAATATTCCATATACAACACGTTAATAACTTCCATCGCCGTTTGAAAGGATGGATGGAACGATTTCAGGGCGTTGGTACGTATTATTTGGATAGTTACCTTTACTGGTATCGTTGGCTTGAGTTACATAAAAACTTGGCATTTGAAAATCGGGTAGAGCAAATGCTTATTTCAACTTGTCAAAAATCTAACTATTTCACAATTGAAGCAATAAGAAAAGGCAAAGAGCACCATTTATCAGATGCTTTTTAAGCGGATTCAGTGGTTTACTGTTATTCAATTAGCGAAGCAAAAAGAGGTTTTCGCTGAATTAATATGGTTAATTTGATAAAAGGTGGAATTTTTTATTGTTTCTCCTTATAATATAATATACGCTATATAAGCGTGTGTTTTTATACTACTAGATTTTTTGTAAGTAAAAGTGTGGGGTGATTAATTGAATTTTATTACTTGGTCAATTATTGCAGCAGAAATTGGGTTTTGGATTGTTATAATACTCGGTCTAACTTTACGTTATGTTTATAACTATAAAAAAATGGGATCGTTCTTTTTATTTCTAACACCCGTGATTGATTTGTTTCTGTTAATCGTAACTGCTATGGATCTATTAAAGGGTGGAAATGCAACTACGTCTCACGCAATTGCTGCTATCTATTTAGGTGTGTCAATTGCTTTTGGAAAGAGTATCGTTCGTTGGGCTGATGAAAGGTTCTTATACTACATAAAAAAAGAGGGAACAAAACCTGCAAAAAAGACTGGTTTCGCATATGCTCGTAATTCTTTGAAAGGGTCTTTTCAGCATTTATTTGCATATATCATCGGAGCAGGATTTTTATTAATATTGATATACCTAGTAAATGATGCGGAGCGTAGTTCTAAACTTTTTGAAACACTAAAAGTATGGTCTTTAGTACTGGGAATTGATTTTATCATATCTATTTCATATTTCATTTGGCCACGAGGAAAATAGTTATTTTACATAGAAGTAAGTAAAATATTTTAAAAATAATGAATGTTTTTTCTTCAACTAACCAGAGCTTTCGTTAAATTTTCGATTCACGAAATATCAAAACTAAAAGACAGATTTAATCTACACATTTTGTAGATTAAATCTGTCTTTTAGTTTTAACAGCAACAATCTTTGAGAAAACAGCCTACTTAAATATAAAGTAGAGGAAAACGAGCTAACAATGTTAAAAGAAGTTTATCAATCGGTAGGATGGATGAAACATGACGAACGGATCATAAAAAAAGTTTTCAATGCAAGTACACACCAAGTTTTCGCAGTAAAAGATAAGCGAATTATAGGTTTTGCGAGAGCTCTTTCAGATGGTGTATTCAATGCAGCTATATATGATGTTGTAGTACATAAAGATTATCAAGGAAGAGGGATTGCTAGAACCCTTTTAGAGGACATCATTCACCAATTAGAAGATGTTTCTTGTATTCAATTAATTGCAACAACAGGAAATGAACCTTTTTACGAAAAGATCGGCTTTAACAAATTGAAAACGGGTATGGCCATATACAAAAATCAGCAACTAGCCGAGGAGTATTTGGAAAGTAAAAATCCTTTAAGAGGAGAATGATTTGAGTGAGCCCTTTTTCATTACAAAACAAGCTGTAGCGTACGGCATCGCTACAGCTCAATTTTGACTTACTTAGGTTAGTCAGTAAAGGGATTATATCACATAATAGGGCAAACTAAAAATAACAACAGCTAACTTTGATGAGTATTTAAACACAAGGCAAACTATCAAAGAAATCATAAAAACTTGTTCTCTTTTAGTAGGTCAAAGTTAAGAAAAAAATGAAATTTCCCTTGTCAAAATAGGAATATTCGTTCTATTGATGTAAATCTTCGACAAATAATTCTAAACGAAATTCTATCATTATTCTCCTTTCGCTTCCATATGTACAGTTTGAAATAAATATACAAATCACAAAAATCCGAACGCTAATTATGTAATGTAAGTGTTAAATAAAAAAATATTATTTATCCTTGAAGCTCCTATAAACACTAAGGAAGGACGAAATTAAAAGACTAAACTGCAATTTCCTCTACATAAGAATACAAATAAAATCATATAAATGAAGGTAGCAGAAAAATAGATTCTACAATCAATTGATTTATCCTCATTCAGCAAATGTTTTTTGTAACGAAAGCGCAAAGGCACTTACAGAAGACTTTCACCTCTGAAGGTGGTGACATGAAGCGGATGTGGTTCCTGAAAAATTAAGAAAATCTTAAGTTTCTGCTAAGAAAAAATTCAATATTATTTTATATATTTATAAATAAAGGAAATTAATGAAACCATTTGAATATTTAAAACGTATTGGTAGTAGGAGAGAATATTGAAGTAGGTGAGGAAATGGCATACACCATTTACATAGTATTAACAAAAACAGGTACATTATTATCAAAAGCTATAGGCATGTATACTGGAAAAGAGATGAATCATGCGTCCATTGCTTTTGATGAGGAGCTTTTTGAAATGTATAGCTTTGGACGTAGACAACTAAACAATCCGTTAAGTGGGGGTTTTTTGCAAGAAGATGCAGACAGAGGGCTATTTGAAACAGCTGATTGTGTAATTTATCGTTGTAAAATATCTCGCTATCAATACTTAGAGATGATGAAAATCGTACGTTATATGTATTGGAATCGCGATCGCTATAAATATAATTTTATTGGGCTCTTTGGCGTAATGATGCAAAAGGAGGTCCGAAGAGAGCGTGCTTATTTTTGCTCACAATTTGTGGCGACGCTTTTAAAGGTTGGTGGGCTGAAAGTTTGTCAAAACCCAGCATTAATGACACCTCATTGTATCACACAATTGCCTTATTTAGAAAAAGTATATGCTGGAAAGCTTGCAGACTATTTACAAAGTGTACGTTCACCAGCAATGTTATACGGTTAAGGAGAAACCTCGAATTATTCAGATATTTTTTACCCTCGCTATTATAACGCCTTGGCGCATTTAGATATCCACCAAGGCTCCATAGGTCCATGTCGCTAAAAAATGTTGTTGGAAGCAATGCTTAAGTCCTGATAATTTACTCGATGTCCATCACCGATTCATGAAAATAAATCTATTCTGTTATAAAATTAAAGGTAGTCAAGTTGGGTATTATTCTCTTTTGAGTATATTATATACTTTATAGTAGAAATCATAATTAAATTAAAAACATATATAACGAATAATCGGGCATTAGGTGAAAACAGAATGTTAGTAGCCTGGAAGAGCGAAAGACCAAAGAAACGAGTCCGTAAATTAAGGTAAATACTCGATAATCGAAAATACATAGGAGGCGTTATTATGAGCGAAGAAGTAAATGCATCTGGCTGGGATGCGATTGATCAGGAACTATTAAAAGTTTACGGTAATCAGGAGCCGAAGCATTATGGAACCGTTATTCCATATTTATTAGGAGGCGAAGATCCACTTGAAGGAATCAGTGCCTATAAGAGTGAGACACCAGTTCCACACTGGCATTTTGTAACTTATGGATTTTCTGAGTTATATGAAAAAGAAACAGAAGACGCTGACTACAGCGGATATGGGTTTGAGTTAACATTTCGCCTTGCCCGAAATGAAGATGAGGAAGAGCCACCAGCATGGGCGTTAAATTTGCTACAAAACATGGGAAGATATGTTTTTGACAGTGGCAATGTTTTTAGATCAGGTGATTATTTGGATGCAAACGGTCCAATCTGCCAAGGTGCTGACACGCTTTTAACGGCGCTTGCATTTACGTTAGATTCCGAGTTGTTTGCTATTGAGACACCAAATGGACAACTGGAGTTTATTCAAATGGTAGGTATTACAGACGATGAGCTCGAGGCCATGCAAACTTGGAATACAATTGGAGTGCTAAATGCAGGTTTAGAGTATATCCCGAACTATGTGACTGATTTATCTCGTGCATCTCTTTTACAGATTTCATCCATTGCCGAAGCGGTAGAAAAAGGAATGGTGGAAGAAGGCTCTAATACCGGCTATTTATTTGTGGACCAACTAGCTTGGGAGCAGGGGAAAAAGGGATTATTCAGCAAGCAGCCAAATAAGTTAACGCTAGGCGCAAAGCAAGCGGGAATAATCGGCAAACTATTACGCGGACGGATATTAAAAGGGAAAAGCCTGACGCTAGTTGGTCGAGAAATCCGAGTTGTATTTGAGCCAGGAGAAAAATGTGGCTATAAAGTGGATGAAGCGGATGTTATCATAACTTTAAATGAAACGGCTGTTATGGAACTCAATCAATGCTTAATGCCGCGAGAAAAAGAATTTGAATTGTCTTCTATACTGGGGCTTTCAATCCTCATTAAAAAAACATATATTAAAGATCAGCAAGGAAACATTGTAGAAACAATCGGATGATAGAAAATAGTCTCCCGCTAAAAACGAACACCATATCCAAATGATATGATTTTGGGTTCGTATAAAAGTGGGAGATTTTTTTATTAATAGAAACGTGGAAAGTTGCTGAATGAAATGAGATAGGATTAATTATAGGGGGATACATATGGATTGGGCAGGGGTTAGTTAAATCTAAAGATATTAAGTTTATACGCGTTTACGGAAAAATGAAAATCTCTTTAGAATAAGAACACTTCGATAAACTAAGGTAATCGCACGGAGGAAGGTAAGTATAAAGGTAGCTATGAGTTTTCTTCAACTTTGATTGAAATTTTTTCCGGAAAATTAATCATACTGCAATGTTCAACCTTATCGTTAAACCTTTTCTGCTATAATTAATGACAATATGGATAGGGGTGATAAAAATGCAGATCGTTACAATTGAAGGCGTTCCATATGATTGGTTGAAGCAATTACAAGAAATTCATGCACATGTATTTGATGGAGCAAATCTACCACTAGAAAAACTTGAAAGTAAAGAAGGCCTCATCTGTTTACTAGCAGTAGAAAATGAAGATATCATAGGCTTTAAACTAGGATACACACATCCGGATGGTGTTTTTTATAGCTGGTTAGGTGGTGTTCATGAAAAAAAGCGTAGTCAAGGAATTGCCAGTCAATTAATGAAGCGGCAGCATGAACATCTACAGGCACTTGGCTTTAAAAAAGTTCGTACATATGGTAGAAATGAGCGAAAAGCAATGCTCATAACAAATCTTAAACACGGATTCGATATTATCTCAACTTTTATAGATAAAAAAGATCGACATAAAATAGTATTTGAAAAAACATTGGAATAGGAGTTTTATTATGAAGGCATACTTAGCAAATGGATTATTTTCTTTAGGAGATCGTTTAGTTAACGAGCAACTCGCTGCGGCAATTAGAGAGGCAGTACCCGGTATTGAATTATATGTGCCACAGGAGAATGATGCGATAAATGATAAAACGGCATATGCAGATAGTTTGGCGATTGCGCAAGCAGATTTAGAGATGCTGCAAAATAGTGATGTATTAGTAGCCGTTTTAGATGGCGTTGAAATTGACTCAGGTGTGGCAGCAGAGATTGGTGCATTTGCGATGCTAAATCGACCAATCGTAGGCGTATTTACAGATGTTCGTCAACAAGGCCGTGACAATATGATGAAAATAGAGGCACTTGTACGGGACGGAATTGAAAATCAGTTTGTTTATCGCAATTTATTTGTTATTGGCTTGATTAAGCGCACGGGAGTTATTACGACTTCCATTACTGAAGCTGTTAAAGCCGTTCAAAATTATAAAAAATAGGAGGAGTTTTGTATGTTACTATCAACAACAGATATTGTAGCGGGAAAAGAAATTGTAGAAACTATAGGTTTAGTAAAAGGTAACTCTGTACAATCAAGAAATATTGGTCGCGATATGATGGCGGGACTTCGCAATATTGTCGGAGGAGAGATGAAGGAGTATGCAGAAATGCTCGTTCGATCTCGAGAACTTGCCACGAAAGATATGGAGGAAGAAGCAAGACGACTAGGAGCAAATGCAATTGTTGGGGTAAGGTTTTCTACTTCATCCGTTATGGATGGCACATCAGAAGTATTAGCATATGGAACTGCAGTAAGAGTAAAGGAATAATCCGCTAAAGACTTCAATTAACAAGATTTTTAATTGTGTTGAAAAATCAAATGGTCAATGAAATTTTGTGCATGCTGTCCAAAAAAATGAGAGTAATTTCTGTTTCGGGCTACTCACTTTCGCACATATATAATGTTAAAATTTCGCTTTATCACAATTGATTCTATGTAAAGTGGTTGATTGGAGTGAAGGCTGGACGCCCCCAGGGAAGCGCCCAGCCGGAACGGAGATCAACCCCTAGCTTTGCCTAAGGGTCAGACTTTATTCAATGTGACACCTTATTTCATTGACATAATAACGAAGGACTTCAATCACCAAGGTTGAAGTCCTTTTTATCTATCAATGCGGAATTAACTGTAAAAATAAAGTGAATTATAACAAAAGTATAGTATGTAGTGGCAATAATACCAATAAAATAGAAATTTAGTAGTTAAAAGGACTAATAGTGTCCAACTCTTTTTGTATAATAGAGAAGTAACTTTGAAGAGAGAGTGGGATATATGGTAGATTCACAACAAAACAAGGGCTATCGCGTCATTTCGATGTTTGACAGACTGATGGATGGTCAAGGGATTAACAAAAAGCAAGAAGCATTTACACATAATGTTGGTGAAAAAACCATACAACGGGATTTGAATGAAATTCGAGCGTATCTAGAAAAAGCTAAATTGGATAGCCATTTAGAATATGTGCGAACAGAAAATGTGTACAGACTGACAAATAAAGGGGAAAGTATTTTATCGAAGGAGCAAGTTTTAGCGATTGTTAAAATTCTTATCGAATCAAGAGCACTGCTGAGATCAGAAATGAGCGATATTATAGATAAGCTTATTTCAATTGTTGCAGCCGATAAGCAAGAGTTTATTCACAATATTATTTTAAACGAAAAGCATTTGTACGTAGATTTAAATCATAAAAAGTCTCTATTGCATTTAATTTGGGATCTTTCAGAGGCGGTTCAAAAAAAGAAAATCATTAAAATTGATTATTTACGTGAAGGCGAAACAATTCCTACAGAAAAGATTTTAAAACCACTCGCCGTCATTTTCGCAGAATACTACTTTTATTTAATTGCTTATGATAATAAGCACGAAAAGGATTTGCCCATTGTCTATAGAGTCGACCGAATACAACATTTTCTTGAGCTTGATAAAAAATTTCAAATACCATATGCCGAACGTTTTCAAGAAGGAGAATTTCGCAAACGTATTCAGTTTATGCACGCTGGCGAGCTGATGCGTATGAAATTTATCTTTAAAGGAACATCTCCGCAAGCTGTATTAGATCGCTTACCAACAGCAAAAATATTATCTAATAAAGATGGGCAATATTTATTTGAAGCAGAAGTGTTTGGACATGGCATTAAAATGTGGCTGCTGAGCCAAGGAGCAAACATTGAAGTGTTAGAGCCAATTGAGCTTAGAGAAGAGATCATTGATACGATTCAATCGATGCAGCAAAATTATCGCTATATATAAAAACAAAAGCTTTCCTAAAATAAAAGGTAAAAAATCCGCATAGAATCTAATCGCAGCGGATTTTTACCGTTCAGAATGGATGTTTTCTCAAAAGAGATCCTCAAAAAAGGCCATCTTAATATCATCTAAAAACTTGTAATCTTTCATATAGTTTTCCTCATACAAATAAACGAATAAATGCTTTGAGTCATCTAATCGTAAACCAATTTCTCGTTTATCATTATTACGTAGTGTTAACCAATAAGCCTCGTCATAATCTGAATTGGAAAAATAGACTTTTCGAAGCGGTTGATCTTCAAGTTGCTGCATTATTTGATTGATTGTAGCTACATCTGTAATAGTGATTGTTTTGTTATCAGAGGAACGGATCAATTCAATTTCTTTAATTTGTTCAATATTAAATCGGTCAATTACCTCCTTATCAAAAGTTGAATCGCGGGTTAAAAAGATAGTTGAAGCAAATAAGATGATAAGAGGTAATAAGATACCGATTAATATTTTATATCGTTTTTTCATGTTCAAACTCCTTGAATTCTAAAAATTCACACATATGTATTCTTTTCCACGCTATAATTGAGCATATACTGAATGGGTAAAGGATGGCAATCAAATGACACAAAATTATGAAGAAAAAGAGATATTGTATCCAGATGGTACATTAATGTATCGTGGCGGTGTGAAGAAAAATGACTTTGGTCATGACATTTATGATGGTAAGGGGACGCTATTTGACCAAGAAGGTGAGCTGTTATTCGAGGGAGAATTCGTCAAACATATGAAGCAAGGTAACGGCATCATGTATTTAAAAGGACAAATGATTTACCAGGGCGAATTTATTCAAAATAAAAAACAAGGTAATGGTATTTTATATAAGGATGGTCAGGCATATTACGAGGGACATTTTCGTAATGATTTAATGGAAGGTTACGGGATTTTATATTATGAGGAAGATGTAATTGCCCCATTTGAAGAGCTTCGTGAACAGTATCCGCATTTAAATCAGCCACAATATGAGGGTGATTTTGTCCATGGCATGAAGAAAGGCAAGGGAAAACAATACTATCCAAGTGGTTTTTTACAATATGAAGGTGATTTTATATGGAATCATATGCAAGGTGCAGGAAAGCTTTACTATGCACCAGAATCGCCAAGTGCTGAGGAGCTAGCAAATGGTGTGACATCCCTTCAGTATGAAGGCTATTTCTTTGAGGATATGAAACATGGAAAAGGTAAGAACTATTCCAGACAAGGTACGCTTGAATCGGAGGGGCAATTTAAAGAGGATGCTATGACAGGACATGGTACTCTTTATTATGCTAATGGACAGGCTTCCTATATAGGAGAACTTGTAAATGGAGAAAAGCACGGTCGAGGAGATTATTTTAATGAAGAAGGGAAAATTATTTATAGCGGTGAATTTATTAACGGTGAACGTTTACGAATAACACCTGAAATAGAGCGAGAGATTGAAAAATTACAGAAGCAGCTTGATGGTCTTGTGGGACTTCCAAATGCCAAAAAGGAATTACATAATCTTATTAATTTCATTAAAATTCAAAGTTTGCGTGTCGACCATGGTTTAACAAGCTTCCCTATAACATATCATTTAGTGTTCTCTGGAAATCCAGGTACAGGAAAAACAACAGTGGCTCGTATCATAGGCCAAATATATAAGCATCTTGGTGTACTTTCAAGCGGGCATTTTGTGGAAACAGATCGTGCAGGCTTAGTAGCAGGATATGTTGGTCAGACGGCATTAAAGGTCCAGGAAGTCGTGAATAAAGCAAAAGGCGGTGTGCTTTTTATTGATGAAGCATATTCACTCATCAATGATAAACAAGACGCATTTGGAAAAGAAGCGATTGATAGCCTATTAAAGGCGATGGAGGATTTACGCGATGATTTAGTTATTATCGTTGCTGGTTATACAGAGCTTATGGAGGAATTTCTGCTTGCCAATCCAGGTTTTAAATCCCGCTTCAATCATTTTGTGCAGTTTGATAATTTTAGCACAGATGAGCTGTATGATATTTTTGCCATGCTTTGTAAAAATAATGATTACCAGTACGGCGACGTATTTGCACACCATATGAAGGAGCAATTGCATCAAATTCCAGTCGAATCAATTCCAAACTTTTCGAATGGTCGTTATATCCGAAACTTATTTGAAAAGCTCGTGACCATTCAATCTAACCGCCTAATTCAACAGAAAAATATTACGAAAGAAGAATTAATGGAATTTACCGAGGAAGATATTTTACTAGGCATAGCAGAAAATCTATTTGATAATACATTTTAGTTGGTGTGAATAATGGTCAAGGTAAGTTAAAAACCTTGGCTTTTCCTGCTGATAAATAGGAAAAGAGGAATAATAATGAAAAAACTTGTGTCGATAATTTTAGTTTGTGCTTGTATTTTACCAAGGGTGATGACGATTAATGTTACGATTAACAACAACATTAAAGTTCATAAAAATAATCAGAATGAATAATTGACAAAAAATGAAAATAATTGTAATCTAACGTAAAACATACGCTACCGTATTTTATTGGAGAGATGACATGCAATTAACGAGGGAAGATTGGATAAAAGCAGGATTGCAACAATTAGCTGATGAAGGAATACATAAAGTTCGCATCGAAGCACTTGCTCGATTGCTAAAAATAAGCAAAGGGAGCTTTTATCACTATTTTCGTGACCATCAAGAGCTGTTAGATTCTATGCTCGACTATTGGGAAATACATGCAACAAAGCTAATTGTTCAAAGTATGGAGCAACAGGATGCCTCATTAGAACAGCTATTACAGATTAGTTTTAATCGAGATAAAAAAATGGAGATTGGCATCTATACTTGGGCTAAATATGACCCGGTTGTGGCAGCCCGTTTAGTGGATATTGAAGAACAGAGAATTTCTTGTGTTGCAAAATTGTATCAAAAAATCGGCATAGACGAGACTGAATCAATAGATCGAGCGAGACTTGCCTATTTAACGTATGTAGGATGGATGACAAGGTTCGAAGCAAATTCTAATTTTGATATTGATAGAATGCTTGAGCTTTTAATACACGATAACAGGTGTGTTGATTAACCATTTTGATCTATTGGAATTAATTCGAAGACGTTGATTTCCGCTACAATCAGTTAAAAATGGGCATACATTAGCATAATATCAAAAAAAATCCTTTTATCGGTTAATAAATAAACCTATATTTTTCTAATCAACATCCTGACTTGATAATAAACGTCCCTAATATGGTTATAAAACCTGAAGGGACAAAATTTTTACTTTAACATACGGTATAGTATGTTTTGCTTGAGTTTACGATATTGGGGGGCGAAAAAATGAAATTACTTTTAATATTAATGACTGTAGGGCTTCTGTGGTTGATCAGTTTGTTGCATATCTATTGGGCTTTTGGTGGTCGTTGGGGTTCTGCTGTTGCTATTCCTGTAAAAGAGGGAGAGCAGAAACCTGTCTTTACTCCGAGAATATGGGGGACATTGTTAGTTGCCATTCTTATTCTACTGGCTAGTGTCATTATTGTTGTTCAAGGAGGTTATTTGCAAGGATTTCAAGCAAATGGTTTATCTAAAATCGGAAGTATTGTCTGTGCTTTCATTTTCATTATTCGGGCAGTCGGTGATTTTAAGTATGTTGGATTTTTTAAAAAAATAAAACACTCTCAGTTTGCTAGGTACGATACTTGGCTTCACAGTCCATTATGTTTGTTTTTGGGATTTGTCTATATTATTCTGTTATTTTAATAGTAGTAATAACTAGGGAGGGAAGCAAAATTGAATCAAACGTTATACTTACTTCGACATGGTGAAACAGAATTTAATACACAAGGACGATACCAAGGAGAGCTCGATTCTCCATTAACAGTAGATGGTGTACATCAAGTACAACAAAATGCTCTAATGCTAAAAACTTTAATTGGAGATCCTAATGAATGGAAAATTGTGTCGAGTCCATTAGGAAGAGCAATGCAAAGCACGGAAATAATTTGTGAAACAATTGGATATGATTTGAAGAATGTTAAAAAAGACGATCGTTTAACCGAGGTTGCAGTGGGACAGTGGGCTGGGTTAACAACGACAGAAATCGAAAGTTCTTGGCCAAACCTTTTTCATAACACAGACGTATATAACTGGTATTTTAATGCGCCAAATGGAGAGGCTTATGACTCCGTAGTGAACAGACTAAGTGCTTGGCTAGAAGACATTCAACATATACCGAAAGTTATTGCTATTTCACATGGTCTAACAGGTCGTATTTTACGAGGAATTTATGCGGATTTGAAAAAAGAAGATGCACTGAAGCTAGAAGTATCCCAGGATGTATTTTTCAAATTAGAGAATAAAACCATAACGAGAATTTGTTCAGATTTCGATGATTTTTATTAGTGGCTCTGTAAAGTACAGTTGAATAGGAGGTATTTCATTGAAAGTAGATACTTTAAACGTAAATTATATAATTGATGGAGAAATCTCCGTCATACCAACAAAAATCCTTTACGAACAAACAGATGAAGACGAATTTCAAAACATTCATTTCGAAGTTTCAATGAATAATCACCTCATCCAATCTAAGATATCGGACTCTATTGAATATGCAATAAAGTTTTTACAGAAAGAACTTTCAAACAACATAGCTATTGCTTGTTGTCAATCTTGCCGACACGGTAATTTCAATCCATTCGGAGATTTAGAAAATGAAGTGTATTGCTTAAAAGAAATGACCCCTCAAAATCGGGATGAAGTCGTTAAAATCTTCTCTAAACATGATATATCTTTTCATACAAGAAGTCGGAAACTTCTTGATTTTTGTAAGGATTATAAACCTATATCTAATGACGAAAAATACACTTATAATGATTGGGGTTTAGAAGATTTATCTTAATTAAAATCTAAGCCAATATTCAAAATGGCATTATTAATACAAAATTAATGGAACCAATTAAATATCCCTAAATTTTTAATATAAAAGTCAACATTAAAATTTAACACAGCCTTATTAATAAAAATCAACCTTAAGAATTTCTTCATAAATTGCCTACAGGAATATTCATAAATGCCTCCTATTATAATGAATGGGAGGCGTTTTTTATGAAAAAATTTGTCTTATTTTGTTTTATATGTGCGGCTGCATGCCTTTTTTATTATACGAATTATACAACAACGGAACAAACGCAAATAGAGCTACCTTCGTTACATAGTAAAAATGCTTTGTTGCTGAATGAAAAAGGAGAAGTATTATACGAAAAAAATGCAGATGACATTATTTATCCAGCATCATTAACGAAAATTATGACAGCGATTGTTGCCATTGAAATGACTACTGATCTGCAGAAGAAAACAATCGTTAAACCACAAACGATTTCTAAATTTACTGCTCAAAATGCTTCCATGGCTGGCTTTAAGGCAGGAGATTTTGTAACGATAGAGGACTTATTATATGGCACACTGCTTGCTTCTGGAGCGGATGCTACAGGAACACTTGCCGATGCGATTGCAGATAGTGAAGAAGCATTTGTAACATTAATGAATAATAAAGCACATGAATTAGGGATGAACGATACCCATTTTGTGAATGCCAGTGGATTACATGATCCCACGCATGTTTCCAGTGTACGTGATATTAGTAAGTTATTTCGTTACGCTATTGAAAATCCTACCTTTTATCAAATTATGACTTCAAAAAGCTATATTACTCATGTACCAAATGAATTAACGATCACAAGCTCGCTTCTAACGAAAATACCAGGTGGGGAAGGTACAATATTGGGAGGAAAAACAGGCTACACACCTGAAGCTGGTCTTTGCTTAGCCTCTATTATCGAAAAAGATGGTAAACGTTATATTTTTGTGACGACTAATGCGAATGGGCAAGCTTGGACACCACCATTCCATATAGAAGATGCTCTTACAGCGTACGATGCGCTATAGGAGGAAAAAAATATGAAAAAAATAATAACTTTTTAATCGTTTCAACCGTCTTATGAAGAAGGTGCACTGCAAATGTACTCGAAAAAGGCGTCTTGGGAGCCTTTGATAAATGAAAGTCGGCAAAAAGCTATCACGGTATTCATGCTTGGGAATACAATCGATCAGTTTGATTTAAGAGGGGAGGTGCTAAATGCTCATTAAATAATTGCTTTTCATCAGCTATTGCCAACGCTATACAGGGAAGATTGAATGAAGAAAAGGTGAAAGATTTTTTTAAAAAGCACCTGTAAACAATTCAATAATATGCCGTTAATCCTAGCAACCATAAAACGTTAATAATGAAATTTTTATTCACAAAAACTAGTTGATTCTTACTATTTCCTGGTAGAATCTATTATTCTATAATTAGAGTCGAATCCTATACTTTTATAGAAAAAAACATATGAGAAAAGACATCCTGTGATGAAAAGGTCGGTGTAGAACAATGAAAAAACTTTTACCCTATGCTATTATTTTGACATTTTTAATCAGTTTTGTATTTGTAGGTAATACTTCTGCAAATGCTGAGGGTACACCCGTTATTCAATCAGTAGCTAATGACACAACAGTTTATGTAGAACCTTCCGTAGAAAGTGCCGTAATCGGTCAAATAGTGAAAGGTAGTTATGTAACAGCTACACCAGTAAGTGATGAATGGACTCGAATTAAAGTGCAACAGCTAGAGGGATATGTCGAAACGGCAGCTTTAGTGAGCCTAAAATCCGAAAAATATGTAGTGACGAAAAAAGATGGAACAACTTTATTTACATATCCTAGTCCAAGTGCACAGAAAACAGGGCAGCTTAATGAAAACACTCTTATTTTTGTTTATGGATCTGCGCCTGGAGGTTGGTCATTTGTCCAATATGGACATCAAACAGGTTATGTTGCAACGAATTCTTTAAAGAAACCTGTTGCGACAAAAAAACGAGTAAATGCTGCTAATGGCGCTGTGTTTCATTTAACTGCTAGCCCAAGTAGCGAGGTTCTTGGTACGCTTGCCAATAAAACAGAGGTTCAGCAATATACAACGCTAGCAGGCTGGGCCTATGTAGAAGCAGGTGAACAAAAGGGCTATGTTAAAGCTTCAGAGCTGACTAATATCCAAATACTTGATAACAAAGTATACAATAAAGGTGTACCAGTAGCGAAAGGGCAAAAGAAGCGTGTGGCTTTAACATTTGATGATGGGCCAGATGCAAAAGTTACCCCGCAAGTTTTAGCGACTTTAAAGAAATATGATGCAAAGGCTACATTTTTTATGGTTGGGAACAATGTTTCTCGAAATTCAGCGATCGTCAAGCAAATTTATGAGGCTGGCCATGAAATAGGCAATCATACATGGGACCATGCAAAGTTAACAGCCTTATCGACAGCAAATGTTAAACAAGAGGTTGATCGAACTAGCAATGCCATTTATGCAGCAATCGGTCAATATCCAACAGTTTTCCGCCCACCATATGGTGCAACGAATGATAAAGTTCGTTCTGTCATTACGATGCCTTCTATTCTATGGTCAATCGATACGCTAGATTGGAAGCATCGCAATGCTGATAAAATTTTAGCGTATGTGAAAGCGTCAGTGAAAGATGGCAGCATTATTTTAATGCATGATATTCATCAAACGACAGCAAATGGTTTGGAAAACGTAATTCTGTACTTACAAAAGCAAGGCTACGAATTTGTAACTGTTAGTGAAATATTACAATAATCTATAAGCCAATAAAATAAGGCCGTGCAACTGTCTAATAAAGACAATTGCATGGCCTCATTTATGATTTAAATAGATTAATAGTCGTAATAATAATTGGAATACCAAATACGTCGATTAAAAACGCTCCTACAATTGGTACTACAAGAAAAGCTTTTTTAGATGGACCGAAACGTTGCACAACTGCTGACATATTGGCCATCGCATTTGGTGTTGCCCCTAAACCGTGTCCAGCAAAACCGGCAACCATAACCGCAGCATCGTAATTTTTTCCAAGGATTTTAAATAATACAAAAATACTAAATACGACAATGAAGAATACTTGTGCGAAAACAATGATGAATAGTGGAAGTGCTAAATCAGCAATTTCCCATAATTTAATACTCATGAGTGCCATTGAAAGGAAGATACCTAATGTCACATCACCGATTAAAGAAATACTTTTCATATTAACCGCTTCAGGTTTTACTTTATCCATAATATTACGTACTAATACAGCTACAAACATTGAACCAACATAGCCAGGTAGTACGAAGCCAGTAGCTTCTGAGAATAATGTTCCAACATATGTACCTACTGCCATACAGAACGTAATTAATAATACTTGTGTAAAGAATGAATCGGATGTAATTTGTTCATTTTTATTTTCAAAATCAATTTCTTCAGTTTCTTGTACATCTGGCGTTAAATTATATTTACCGACTAAGTACTTTACAATAGGACCACCGATTAAACCACCAGCAACTAAACCACATGTAGCCGCAGCTGCACCGATTGTCATAGCTGATGAAATACCTAAGTCTTCTAAAGTTTGTCCAAATGCTGCTGCTGCACCATGACCACCTTCCATAGAAACAGCACCAGCCATCATACCGATTAACGGTTGAATACCCATTAGCGATGCAAGGGATACACCGATAACATTTTGCATTAAAGCTAGGAAACCGCAAGCCAGCCAATAAATAATTAATAATTTTCCACCAAGCTTAACAAGTTTAAAGCTTGCCCCTAAACCAATTGTTGTGAAGAAAGTAATCATAAACAAGCTTTGTAATGACGTATCAAGCGAAAATTCTACTACGCCAGTTGTCTTTAGAATAGTTGCCAATGCGGCGAATAGTAAGCCACCGACTACAGGTGCTGGTATACAAAACCGCTTTAAAAAACCGATTTTATTGATGAGCCAGCCGCCCAATGCGAATAGTGCAACTGCTAGAAATACTGTTGTAATTTGATTAATTTCGATCATGTACCTTGTCTCCTAAGTAAGTGATTTAGTGCTTCATAAACAAAATAAGCACCTAATTTAACTGTGCGTCCGTTCTCATCTAGTGAAGGATTTACCTCACAAATATCAAAAGAATGTGTATTTGGGTGCGAAGTAACTTTTTGAAGTATCGTGCGTACAGTCTTTGGATCTAGTCCAAACGGTGACGGGGCACTAACACCTGGCGCACATGCAGCGTCTAGTACATCCATACATAGTGTTAAAAGAATATAATCATGATTATCCATAAATTGCTGAAGATCATGCATGATTTGCGCTTCATTTTCTGGCGTCATATTATCTTCTAACACATAATTCACATGCAATTCATTGGCTTTATCGAATAGCTCTTTCGTATTACCAAAACGTTGTATGCCTAGAACAAAGTAATCTGCATGTGGATCCTGCTCTAAAATCTGACGGAACATTGTGCCAGAAGATGGCTGCTCATCAAAAGATCGTAAATCGAAATGAGCGTCGATATTGACTATCCCGATTTTCGCATCTTTAGGTAACGCTGCACGAACGCCCAAATAATGTCCGTATAGTGTTTCGTGTCCACCACCAAGCACAACACATTGTAATTTTTTATTTAGCAATGTTTTGACAATTTCGCCGAGCTCACGCTGCGCTTCTTCTAAAGCATGGTTTAGACAAAGAACGTTACCTACATCAATAATTTGTTGTTCATCATTAAATGTCCAAGGTAAGCTAGATAATGCTTCACGTAGAGCATTAGGTGCACTTGCTGCTCCCACACGTCCTTGATTACGACGTACACCTTCATCACAAATAAAGCCAACAATTGCGGCTTGCTTATTATCTGAAGCGCTTACATCATTAATAGGAATTCTTTTTACTTTTTGATGTAAACGAAAACTACTCGTATTAGTAGTTGAATCTATACGGCCTTTCCATTGTTTCTGATCTGTCATTGTATACATATCTTTATCAACTCCATTTCCAATATTATTGTAGTGCAAATATTGTTATGAATAAATTATATATTCGCATAATTATAAATGCTAATATATAATTGTTATTAATCTATAGTTTTAAACTATAAATGAGGTGAATGTTGTTATGGATTTTAAACAATTACAATATTTTATAGCAGTTACGGAGCAAATGAATTTCTCGAAGGCAGCTGAAAAATTACATATTTCTCAGCCTTCTCTAAGTACTGCAATTAAAAAATTAGAGCAAGAAATTGGTTCACCGTTACTTGAAAGGAATACGAGAAATCTTCAATTAACAGAAGCAGGTGAGCTTTTATATGGACGTGCAAAAGTTATATTGAAAAACATGGAAGTTTTAAAAATAGAAATGGATGAGGTAATTGTACGTGGCACAAGCGAAATAACGATAGGCGTAATGGAATCGATTAAGCATTGGCTACCAAAAGTCATTACAGAGTATAAAAAGGAGTATCCACAAATGATGTTTCATCTAGTGGATATTTTAGGAAGTAAACGTGTCAAAAAATCGCTCAAAAGCTATAAAACACATTTAATAATTACAAATCAAATAATGGATGATGAGGATCTCGAAGTTAAGTGCTTATATGAAGAACGACTTGTAGCCGTTTTACCATTAAATCACCCATTAGCGGAGAAAGAGAAGCTGACAATCGCCGATTTAAGTAATGAGCCTTTTATCATTAGTACAGAGGGCTTTCAAACGAGACAGGACATTTTAGTCGCATTTGAAAGGGCTGAAAAAAACATTAATATCCAATTTGAAATTGAACGTTTTGAGACAGCTGTGTCTCTCGTTCGTGAAAATTTAGGGGTTACCATTCTACCTGAAAATTATTTAAAAGGTCCTACCGCTAAAACTATTGTACAAAAAGAAATAGATTGTCCCAATTTACGACGAAACGTTTATTTGGTGTACTTAAAAAATCGTCATTTACCTTTGGCCATTCGCCAATTGCTGACTGATATTATGGAAATAGGCAAAACACTTTAGATTATGGAAAGCTTAAAACATGCAAGGTTGAACAAAGCAATCGAATTAATAGTCTTCGGCTGTCCAATATTTATGTTCTATTTATAAGAGGGGTGACAATATGAGAAAAATAGTAATTGGTATTTTAATAGTCTGTTTATACTGTTTTCCTTTTGTTTATTTTTCAATGTACCAAGATTTTGCTAATCGTTCACTGCTTGGCTATTTACTAATGATTGTAGGGACTTCAATTCTAGCTTTTCTTGGGAAATTTCTATGCAACTCAATTCCTTTTACTATAGGTAATATTGTATCAGCTCTAATTTCTTTTTACTTTTTCGGTAGAATAGAGGATACGTTAGGAATAGGGTGGGATCGTGGATATTTTAAACCATTTTCACCTTCTCAACTATTAGTAATTGTGAGTGTATTGAATTTATTTCCCCAGTTCCTCGCTACGAAGTTAGCTAATAGACATAAAAATAAAATTATAGATTAATTTGATTGATAGAGTAACTTTTTTGATTGAGAAGTTACTCTTTTTTATCCTACTAATCGTTTCTTTACCTAATTTACTAATTTTACAAAGAAGTAGCTCATCACCAAAAGTTGTGGATGACGTTTGTTAAAAAGAATAGGCTGATAAGCTAAAGAAGTACTAAAAAGCGGCTATGAATACATCAAGTCATTTAATCATAACTAAAAAATGCTTTTCTGATTTGAGGATACTTATTATGGTGAAATAGTTTTTGACTTGTGTTTTTTAATCGTAATGTGATTTTCTATCTTTTCGATACACTGTCTTAAGTATGAATTTTCTCTATAATTCAAATTTTCGTTTAATAGACATTGATTTACAAGATATATAGCGGTAACATTTAATGTAAGAATAAAAATGAATATTCATTCATTTATCATTTCGATGTTCAAACAAAGGGGGTTTTTTTATGAACTTTTCTTATAGCGAAAAAGTAGTAGAACTACAAATGAAGCTGACAAACTTTATGGAGCAATACATTTATCCAAATGAGGCAGTGTATGCTGCACAGGTGGCAGCAATGGAAGATCGTTGGGGAGCGATCCCACCAATTATGGAGGAGTTAAAGCAAAAGGCAAAAGAAGCGGGTTTATGGAATTTATTTTTGCCAGACAGCGAATATGGTGCAGGTTTGACGAATTTAGAATATGCACCTTTATGTGAAATCATGGGACGCTCTTTACTTGCGCCTGAAGTGTTTAACTGCAATGCACCAGATACGGGAAATATGGAGGTGCTTGTGCGTTACGGCTCAGAACAGCAGAAAAAACAGTGGCTAGAGCCGTTATTACGAGGAGAAATACGTTCCTGCTTTGCAATGACTGAGCCTGCAGTCGCGTCAAGTGATGCAACTAATATCGAGGCAAGTATTGAACGTGATGGTGATTTTTATATTTTAAATGGACATAAGTGGTGGACAACAGGAGCTGGGGATCCTCGCTGTAAAATCGCTATTTTTATGGGAAAACATAAAGATTCTACAGCACCTATCCATGAGCAACAGTCGATGATACTCGTGCCGATGGATACTCCTGGAGTAAAAATAGAGCGTATGCTTACTGCATTTGGCTATGATCATGCACCAGAAGGACACGGTGAGGTGACGTTTACTAATGTTCGAGTACCTGTTGAAAATATATTGTGGGGAGAAGGAAAAGGCTTTGCAATTGCGCAAGGTCGTTTGGGCCCTGGTCGAATCCATCATTGTATGCGTCTTATTGGTGCTGCTGAACGAGCATTAGAGGAAATGTGTGTGCGTGTACAGGAGCGACATGCTTTCCATCGACAACTCGCAGATCAAGGAGTGATACGTGAGCGTATTGCAGAGTCCCGTATTGATATTGAGCAGGCAAGACTGTTGACGCTAAAGGCAGCGTATATGATGGACACAGTAGGGAATAAAGAGGCAAAGGCAGAAATTGCCATGATTAAAGTAGTGGCGCCGAATATGGCATTAAGAGTTATTGACCGAGCAATTCAAGCATTCGGTGCTGCTGGAGTAGGACCTGATACGACACTTGCAGCACAATGGGCAAATTCTCGAACATTACGATTAGCAGATGGACCGGATGAAGTACATCGTAACACAGTTGCCAAGCTGGAGCTGAAAAAGCATGCTAAGAAACAAGAGGAGCTGGTGAAATGACGGTACTAGATTTATTTAGCTTGAAGGGGAAAACTGCCATCGTAACTGGGGGAGGACGTGGTCTTGGAGCTCAAATTGCACAAGGCTTTGCTGAAGCAGGTGCCAACATTGTTCTGTGCTCAAGAAAGGTCGAGGCATGCGAAGAGGTAGCCGCAGAATTAGCTAAATTAGGTGTACAAACATTAGCTCTTGCCTGTGATGTAACAAAGCCAGAGGATGTAGCGAACGTTGTGTCAAAAACGCTGGAGTCATTCGGCAAAATTGATATTTTAGTAAACAACAGTGGGGCGTCTTGGGGTACTCCGGCTGTTGAAATGCCTTATGAGGCTTGGCAAAAAGTCTTCGATGTTAATGTCAATGGGACATTTTTAATGAGCCAAGCTATTGGCAAAATAATGCTAGAACAAAAGAGCGGAAAAATTATCAATATCGCCTCGGTTGCAGGGCTTGGTGGTACATTACCTGAATTCATGGATACAATTGGCTATAACGCAAGTAAAGGTGCGGTCATTACGCTTACAAAAGATTTAGCCGTAAAATGGGGGCCATATGGCGTCAATGTGAATGCGATTGCCCCAGGATTTTTCCCGACAAAAATGTCAAATGTCTTAATTGAGCGCGGGCAAGATTATTTAATGGGAGTGACGCCGTTAAAACGTTTAGGATCTGAAAATGACCTAAAAGGCGTTGCATTATTTTTAGCCGCGGCTGCCTCAGATTATATTACGGGGGATGTCATAGTTGTTGATGGCGGTATGAGCTCGATCATATAAGGGAGGGGTTTAATGGATACGATACAAGTAAGAGCGAGTGAGCGTATTGATGAAGTGAAATTACAGTCATTTTTAAAGAGTCAATTTCCGGAGTTACCAGAGGGGAAGCTAGAAATTTCACAGTTTAGTGCTGGACATTCAAATTTGACTTACTGCCTAAAAGTAGGTGAATTTGAAGTTGTTCTTCGTCGACCTCCACATGGTCCAGTCGCCAAAAAAGCGCATGACATGAAACGTGAATTTACTATTTTATCTGCATTACATCCATTTTTTGCTGCTGTACCAAAACCTTATGTGTACGTTGAGGATCGAGATATTATCGGCAGTGATTTCTTCCTAATGGAACGCAAAAAGGGTATCGTACTTGACACTCATTTTCCACCTGGTACTGAAAATACGGAGGAATTAGCACGGCTCATATCAGAAAAAATGGTTGATTCACTCGTGGCTCTTCATGCAATACCATATAAGGAAACGCAGCTAAAGGATATGGTGAAGCCAGAAGGATTTATGGAACGGCAAGTACATGGATGGATTGAGCGGTATGACAAAGCGAAAACGGCAGAGTATGCTGAAGTAGAGGCATTGACAAAGTGGTTAAAGGATCATGTACCTTCTAATCACGAAGCAACTATAATTCATTATGATTACAAGCTTAATAACGCTAAGTTTTCAAGTGATTACTCTG
Organism: Lysinibacillus sp. NPDC094403; assembly: GCF_050278745.1. NCBI lineage: Bacteria > Bacillati > Bacillota > Bacilli > Caryophanales > Bacillaceae > Lysinibacillus > Lysinibacillus sp. NPDC094403. Next base: position 44,064 of record NZ_JBNNTL010000002.1, read on the forward strand.
AGATGATTGGACTTTTTGATTTAGAGATGACAACTGTAGGGGACCCATTAGCAGATTTAGGCGTGGCCATGAGCTACTGGATGCATGCAGATGATCCCAAAATGCTTTTATACGCATTTGGAGAACCACCAATAACGACTTTACCAGGGTTTTACACACGTCAGGAATTCATTAACCGCTATGCAGAGAAAAGCGGGCGTGATGTTTCAGCCATCGATTATTATATTACATTTGCCTACTTTAAATTAGCAGTAATATGCCAGCAAATCTATTATCGATACGTGAATGGTCAAACAAAAGACGATCGTTTTGCACAAATGGATAAAATGGTAGCAGCACTAATTCATCAGGCTTCCAAGGCACTATAAACTATGGTATAAATGACGGTTGCTTTTAAAGCAGCCGTTATTTCATGTAGTCAAAAACTTTGAAGCCAACGAAATTAAGGTGTCAAATAGCATGTAGCTCATTGAGTTTTTCCTACTTAAACGAACGTAGAAGGTTAGTTTTACAACTGGTTGTCATTTTAAGAATTGATATTTATTCCCATGGATTTGATTGACATAAAAAGTGTATTAAGCATATAATACATTACGAAGAGTGTATTGTGTGCTTAATACACTTTTATTTTTTTGAGAATGGTGTATTAAGCTGTTAATACACAAAGGCCGATTAGCGGGGTAATGGCTAAATAATATATCGGGTAGTTCTTTAAAAGTACTTAGCCCACCATTATGCTCAATCTGTATTAAGTGCTTAATACACGAAAATATGATTTTATGGGAGTTGAGTTAATTGACTGTAAAGTTTAATAATCGGGATCCAGTTTATGTACAGGTTATCCGGCATTTTAAAGAGCAAATCGCCAAGGGGTATTTTGAACCTGGTCAGGAGATTCCATCAAGAAGAGAACTAGCCAACCAGCTGAAGATTAACCCAAATACCGCACAACGAGCTTATAAGGAAATGGGGGAACAAGGATTGATTTTTACTGAGGGGAATATGCCGAGCTGCATTACTAAAGATGAAGCGGTCCTTAAAAGTGTCCGCGAGGAATTGATTATCGAAGCGGTTGACTTATTTTTAGGTTCTATTAAATCCATCGATGTGCCGTTATCTGAAGTATTGGAACTAGTGAAGAAAAAGCATGATACCGATAGCGGAGAAGCGGAGGAATCGAAATGATCGAAGTGAAAAATGTCATGAAAAAATACGGCAGGAAACAGGTATTAAAAGGTCTTTCTTTTACTGCTGAAAAAGGTGAAATTACTTGTTTAATCGGTATAAACGGAGTAGGAAAGACGACAATTATGAAAGCTATTATGGCGCTCACTCCGATTAATAGCGGTGAAATTTTGATCGATGGAGAAAAAATCCGAAAAGAAAGCTATGAAAAAGTTACCTTTATTCCAGATACGATTACGATGTTGCCGCAAATGAAAATTTGTGAAGCCTTTGCGTTCATGGACGATTTTTATAAAAACTGGAATCCTCAAAGGGCAGAAGAGTTGCTGCAATTTTTTAAACTAGATCCTACTGAACGGATTGCCAATTTATCAAAGGGGAATATGGCTAAAGTTAATATGATATTAGGTTTGGCACTGAATGTGGATTACTTACTGATGGATGAGCCATTCTCTGGTATTGATATTTTTTCTCGGGAGCAGATTGCCGAAGTGTTTACAAGTCATCTAATTGAAGATCGTGGTGTAATTATCACAACCCATGAAATTAGTGATATTGAACACTTGATTGATAGGGCAGTGCTTATTGATAACGGTGAAGTATTAAAAGAATTTAGCGTAGAGGAAGTGCGTGAAAAGGAAGGGAAATCAGTCGTTGATGTCATGAGAGAGGTGTATCGTTGATGAAAAGCTATTTAAAACTTCTTAATTTCGAAGTAAATCGATTTTTCAAACTGTACCTAACTTTAATAGGATTAATAATTGTCAGTCAATTCATTGGGGCGGTTGTCGTGTCAAAAGGATATATGAATGACGTGGATCAAGTGATGTATAAAAATCAACTATCTATGAGCCAATATACTGAAGATTACGGATCATTTTCTTTTGATCAGTTCGTTGGTTCTGAATGGTTTCTGCTGCCAATCTTTTTTAGCATAGCTGTATTGATGATTTATGTTTTCTTTATTTGGTATCGGGACTGGTTTGGAAAAAATACATTTATTTATAGATTATTAATGTTGCCAACTGAAAGAATTACTATCTATTTCTCAAAATTAACGACAATTATGCTTTTAGTACTTGGTTTAGTTGCCTTGCAAATAGTATTAATCTCAATCGAAATTCAAATTGTTAATAGTATTATACCAACAGATTTACAATCGCATTTTTCAATTTATGATTTTGATAGTCTAGAAATGTGTGAATGGCTGTATCCGAATACCTTAACAGAATTTATCCTGATTTATGGAGTCGGGCTAATCTTTGTAGCAGTTCTATTCACGGCCGTTTTAATTGAAAGAAGTTACGGTTTAAAAGGCATTTTTATCGCAATCGTTTATGGAATGCTTTCGTTCGGAGTATTTATTGCGCCACTATTAGTAAATAGGTTATTAAATGGCTATTTTTACACACTAGAAGTCTTCCTAATGGAACTGGTAATAAGCATCATCGTATTAGTCAGTGCCATTTGGATCGCAAATTATTTGCTAAAATATAAAATCAGGGTCTAAGGGGGATGGCAATGAAAAAATATTGGAAAACGATATTGATTAGTTTAATCATCGTGACGACAATCGGTTCTTACTATATTCAACAGGCAATGGCAAGGAATGTATCTTTTAAAATTGAAACTACTAACGGAGATAAGGGAGAAATCGACAATTTAATCATTCATGCAAGTTATCAAAGTGTAGATATTTATCGTAGCTTAGATATATCAAAAAATGGTTCGACTAATCAGAGTGGGTCTTTTATCGGAGAGTTGAAGGTACGATATTACCCTGTGATGTTTCAAAAATATATTCAAGAACACCGTAAGTTTATGCGTGGAAAAAAAGCAAGTCCTGGTCAGTATTTTGAAGATGAAGACCGTTTAATTTACACGATTTTTTCAAATAAAGAGGACCGAGGCGATTCTTTCACTCTGCAAATCGATATACTTGATAAAAATACAAATGAAAGTTCTTCATTTGAAATCAATATGCCAGACCAAGTAAGATATGACTGGATCGATGAGAGAGATGTCTATGTTGAAAATGGGAAAATAAAAATATTAGCAACAAGCAATCTCAATAATGAGGAAGAGTTGCACTTATACACGGTTGATGAAAACAAAAAGGAATTAGAACAAGACTCAATTATTGCAAAAATAGAGTCAGACGAGGTAAGCCGCGCCATCATCGATATATTAAATGACTATAAAAAAATACAAAATGAAAATTATTTCTTATATATGGTTGAAAAATACAAATTTCTAGAAGATGGTGAGCGTGAAATTATCTCTAGCCCAATGTATTTGTATAACTATCTGAATAATGAAGAGAAGGAATGGACAATTCCGGCCGAATTAAAACCATATAAGCACTCGATCATTCTTCAAGGAACAGATATATTTATTCCTGTTCGTTCAACCAATGGTTTAGTACTGAACCGTTATAATATAGAGAAGAATCAGTGGGAAGAACCTATTAGCTTTAAATATCCAAGCATTGCTAATGCTAAAGAAAAACCTTTTTTACAGATTACAGATGGTAAACTATATTTAGTCGATCGTGTTTCTGACGGTCATTTGTTCTTTATCGGTGATTTACGTACAGGTGAATCATTATACGAAGGTAAAATCATCAACGAAAACAAAGAAAATCTAGATGCAGATTCCTCACTATTTATCGAGCAATTATATAACGTTAATTAAAGAACATAAAATTTAGAATATTTTTGGGATGCTTTATTGAAGAACATTGAGTTGCTTAGGCAGCTCTTTTTTTATTGGACTAACTGTGCAATTTATATCAATAAGAAAAGATAATAAAATAAGGTAAACATGTATGTGAAGGTGATATTATGGACAATGCAAGTTTGGGGTAAAGATTTACTAAAAAAAATATAGATGTTTGAAAAACTTAAGGATTAATAATTATTACAAATAGATAAGATATCGAGTTTAATACACTCTCACATAGAATACTTGTCTTGTTGAGCTAACGAAGCATAATAATTGAAAAGGGGACGGCTTCATTATAAAAGCTATTCAGAGATAGTTGGGAAATTAAATGAATTATTAAGTTAAAATAAATTTCCCAATTTCTAATAATGAAGTACCCATATTAATCGCTTAGCTGATGAACTCTAACTAAAATGAAAAGACCACATAAGAAGAACACCACTTTAACGATTTTACTATATTTACAGTACAGATAATTGTGTGCTAATTCAAGCGACAACAACCCCCTTACCACATGGAAAGAGAGTCTTGTAATATGATTCAATAACTTTAATCTAATGAATCTAATTTCCTTCTTATATATTTCGCTCGTGCTTCAATAAAATCTAATATATACTCTGGTTCCTTATCAAATAAATGGATATCGTCTTTTTTATATGGATCTTTTTGAACATAAGGTCTTATTAAATCATGCATACCTTGTATTTTCGGTTTCAAATAGTCTACATTAAATTGGTTATTTAAAATATTTTTTAGCAAGTTTTTGTATTGACGTCGGAATGTTTTTACGTCGAGAATTCTTGCGGTAAGCGTATTAAATCCTTCGATTCGTAAATAATCTTCCTCCATCACTTTCCCATTTACATCCCTTCCCCATGTTGCATCGTAATCCCACGGGATGACTTCGAATAGCCTAGTTTCACTATTCTGGTATAATGCGTAATTATGAACAAAACCATCAAAATTCTGGGTGAAAACAACGCCAGCCAACCAGCTAATATACTGATCAACATTGAGGTATTTCACAATTGCATTTTCAAATTCAGCTTTTGAAATGGTATTAATTTCAAGAATCATTTTTTGTAAATGAAATTCATCTTGTTCTGTCCCGTATTTTAGTTCATAGCCAGCTTTAAGTGATTTCTTTACTTCTTTATCAAGATCACTCATCAACGAAAAGTTAGCATCGCCATCAACCGCATAGAATATGGGTCCTTGCGGTAGTTGTCGATTCTTAAGGAAATACTCATCCACTGATTCTAATTCCAAATAAAGCCCCTCATTTTTCCCATTCAATTTCAAATTTACAAATTGGGATTTTGGCGATAGGCACCCAATTTCATTGAAAAAATCGAGCGAAAGTTTATTTCTTAATAGAGAAGGATCTTTATATTCTGCGTTGATATGAATTTCTTTAGCATTACTATACGTACTTGGCTTATTAAACAAAATGTGATACGACTTCTTTCGAAAATCCCGGATATGGGAGCCACGATAGACGATATCAATATCATACTTTTTTTTGTTAATCGTTAGCTTGGCAGAGATAGGATCGTCACACCATATATCTTTACGAAGTTCACTTAAATCTAAAGGATGAATAAAAAGCTGATATTCAGGTATTATTATGCCGTTATCCACGCGAATTCGTTCCTTTCATTTTAAATTATTCGTATAAAACAAAAATGTAAGATTCCACAAAAAAATATAGAGTTTATAATTTGCTTTCGAAAATTACGCGATTATCTCTAACATCCTTAGTACAACCTCATATATTACGATAAGGGAAAGAAAAGTGCAGAGGCATGGGTTTGATTTTTTTGAAAAAGGAATCTACCTTCTTTCTCTATTAAAGTTGAAAGGAGGTTTGAATATGTTATTTATACAGAAGGCAGTAGAAATAGCTAACAACTCAGGGTTAGGTCACTTCATGCACCAGGATCCTATTAGTAACGAACGACGCACGAGTAGGAAACGCCGTACTTCGCGAATTCAGCGACGCACGAGCAGGGTACGTCGTACTTCACGAAACGAACGATGCACGAGCAGAAGACGCCGTACTTCGCGAATCCAGCGACGCACGAGCAGGGTACGTCGTACTTCACGAAACCAACGACGCACGAGCAGGGTACGTCGTACTTCACGAAACCAACGACGCACGAGCAGGGTACGTCGTACTTCGCGAAACCAGCGACGCACGAGTAGGGTACGTCGTACTTCACGAAACCGGCGACGCACGGGCAGTAACTCCTTTTGGAATGACTTATTTTTTAATAACTTCAGGTGATTTTTCACTATCTGAAGAGTATGTCACTTAATGTTATTCAATGGAATATTGAATGCGTCTGGATATAAAGTTAACTAGTTCTTACTAGTTAACTTTTTCTGTGTTATTCCTATCGAAGTCCAAGGTTGAAAGAAAAGTGAAGGTTAGCTGGGGGTGGGTTACGTCGGAGCCTTTCTTTTATATATACTTTTGGATGAATTGTTATCGTTGTGTATTACAAAGCATCAATCAGAATTGTATAAATCACGGTAGCCTATCCACTTTTATCTCACTTCTTAGGTTATAGTAAAGCATATGTTTAATTAATGAAGAGGCTTAGACTAAGACCCATATTTGAAAACTTTGCATGGAACGATTTTAGATTGTTCCGCAACCCCGCCACCTATACAACTACTCTCCTACTGGCATCTGTAATAATACTAAAGAAGATATGCATATAGAAGAAATAAATATTATCCCAAAAGTCAGTAAGTAATTATTTCCCATGCCTTTGACATTAACAAAATACATTCCTCCAAAAATATTCTTTTATAGAGGGATTATCAACGGTACAGGATAGTGGAAGAGGGAATTGCTGCAAAGTGAAGAATTTTATAAATAAAAAGAGGTGAAAATTCGTGGATAAACTGTTTCAACAGTTACAAAGAGTTGGCGTACATTACATAAAAAGTGATAGTGTAATTATTTTAGAAATTTTAGAGGATAGACTTCATCTTGCTTCTCAAATAGATGTGCTTATAAATGAACTTTTAGATCAATTACAAAGTAGTAGACTGAAAAAAGTTAGGTTTGAGTGTCCTAAAATTCTTTTTGAAAGCTTAAATTGTACTAGGACTAAAATAGAAATTGTTGGTGAAAGGGTTGTATATAAGAGATCTTTAATGACACCATTAAATGTTTCAATACCAGATTATGAAGTATGGTCATTTTCTGAGAATAATTCTATCTCTTTTTTATCTGAAGTGATGGGTACAAGTTTTATTGATACAGAAAAGTTTTTAACTGGAATGAGGGCCGAACTCCCGTTACAAGTAAAGGAAATGTTTACAGTGTATAAAGTTAACAATGAACCTGTTGGTGTAGTTTTTCCTCATATAGAACCAAATACAGATAATGAAGAACGCATTTTTTGGATAGGCATTCATCCTAATTTTCTGGGGACGGGATTGGGAAAGAGCTTACATTCAATAGGATTATACAGATTGAAAAATGAATTTAAAGCTATATCTTATTTAGGGATGACTCAAATTGACAATATTCCAATGAGAAATATAATGGTTTCAAACGGATGCAATCAATATAAAAATACAGTAATTTCTTTACAATATTCTATTTAGGAAAATTCAGGGGTTCTTATTGCAGAAACGAGGTGAGTGCAATAAGGATTTCAAAAATAATCAAATTTTAAGAAGTTAATCTACCACATTCAAATAAGAGCATGTTTTGATCAATCTTTTTTCAAAACATGCTCTTTAGAATTGTATCTCATATAAAGATTAATATCTTTAATTTAACCAAACTTTGGTCAAAGTCGAACTGTAAAAAAATACAGATTATCCGACATTAAATATTATATTCTAAGATATATTCTCGCACCCAATTTATTTTAATAAAAAAATATTCCCGTGAAAAAATTAAGAGAGAGCGAATGCATGTTCTTGTTTTATCATATTGCTCGTATTTAACAAGCATTATGGATGAAAAGAGGGGATGATATCTTTGCAACAATAATTAGTAGTATCCATTTTTAGGCTCTTCTTGAACAAGTACCACCATAAATTGATTTGCTTCTTCCAATCGACCATTCTCTCTTATGTTAGGATGTGTTGTAATCGCTTATCCATTTTTTTATATCCTCTACCTTTCTAGTTTTTCTTAATATTAAATAATTTTAAACTTTTAAATTATTATTGTATACTTGGGAAATAAGTTCCTATTTAAAAAATTCAACTTTTATATATACATAGAAAATAATAATAGAGGTGAGTTAAAATGCTGGAGCGTTCTATGGAGAAAACACGGGAATGTAAAAAAGAAAGGGAGTGATAGAAAGAAGAGCATAACGTTAATAGCTCTTCTATATAAAAAGAAAAGAGGACTATTATTATGAGTAATTATCAAAGCATCTTTAGTGAAGGATTTGAATTAAAATATTGTGTTAAGGGACAAGGTCAGCCGATATTGGTAGTGGGTAGTAGTGTATATTATCCACGCTTGTTCTCGGAAAACTTATATAAACATTTTCAATTTATCTTCTTAGATCATAGAGGTTTTGTGAAGCCTCCACTCTCTTTAACTAAAGAAGATTATACTTTAGATAAAATTGTCGAGGATATCGAAACAGCAAGACAATTGCTAAAGCTAGAGGATTTTATCATTTTAGGACATTCTGGACATGCATTTATGGCCTTGGCTTATGCCGAAAAATATCCTCAGTATGTTCAGAAGGTCATTTTATTAAATTCAGCACCAACAAACAGTCAAGAGAGACAGCAGCAAAGCTTTTCATTTTTTAATGAAACTGCCAGTGCTGAGCGTAAAAAGCAATTTGAGCATGATATTGCATGTTTAGAGAATGATATTCACAATGATCCTGAAAGACGATTTGTGCATATGTGTCTTCGTATGGGAGCACATAGCTTTTATGATTATACGTTCGATGCTGCTTATATGTGGGATGGCGTATATACAAATATGGAGGTTATTGATTACCTTTGGGGTGTAGCTTTTGCTGAACGAAATCTAATCCAATCTATAGCTCATGTAGATAAACCTATTTTTGTAGGGTTAGGAAGGTATGATTATTTAGTCGCTCCTATTTCGCTCTGGGATTTAATTGATTATTCATATGAAAAAGTGAAGAAGGTCATTTTTGAAAAAAGTGGCCATAACCCAATGTTTGAAGAACCAGATACTTTTGATAGAGAATTAATTGATTGGATTAATGAATAGAAAAGTTACTCATGAGGTTTTGCAATAAAGATTGATCATTTAAAATAAAGAAAGAAATTGTGCCATTAGTCTCTCTACGACCACTACAGACAATTTAACAGTAAGAAGCCGATCTCTTAGCATATAGGGTATCGGCTTTTTATAAAAGTCTCGCATATTTTGGAATAACATTGATACCACCGAGTTCTCATAAACAATTTTTAAATATGGTTAGTGAAGCAAACGACGAGTACAAATTAGAAGAACTTGAAGAATTGATGAAAAAAATAGCTGAAGCAATAAAAGAAGATAGATGGTTGATTCATTATGGTGTTTAATTTTGTCAATACATACATATGAGCAAAGAGGTGATTGTTCGATTAGAGCAAACGCTTCTTGTGCTAACGTTGCAGTAGAAATGAATAAAATTACTTATAGTAAAATTTGGTAATTTATACGAGGGAGAAGACATTAAAAATCATGAAGAAGATTATGGTTGTTGGAGCATCAGGAGTTCTTGGTCAATTAGTTTGTAGCGAATTATTAAGAATATTTGATAATCAAATAAGGTTAATAGTGACCGACTATAAAATTGAACGAGGAGAAAAATTGGCGAATTCTTTTAAGACTGAAGTTCAATTCCAATATTTAAATGCTAATAATGAAGAAAATGTGAAGCAGACAATAAAAAATATTGATATTGTAGTTGTAGTATTGAAACAGAAAAATCCATACATTCAAAAAGCATGTATAGAAAATAAAATATTATGTCTAGATGTTACACCATATTATGACTTTGTAGCGAATGTTAAAGAGCTAAATGAAGATGCAGAAAAAAATGATATAGGTTCAGTTGTAATGTCTGGATTTTTCCCTGGCTTATCAGGCTTAATGATAAAAAAGGCTATTTCAAATTTTTCAGAAGTGACAGAGATAAATGTTGGATTACTACAAAATACAAATGCTAAAGCTGGAATATCTGGAATTTTGGATATGTTAAATATAATTGCTCAACCGGTAAAGCTTGAAAACAAAGTTATATCTGGATTTACTAATAAAAGAAAAATGTATTTCCTTCATCACCTTAAAGAAAAAGAAGTACGATGTATAGACCATTCAGAAAAAGCTTTCTTAAAAGAAACGTTGGACATTAACTCTATAAATTATTGGACTTCTTGGAATGTTAATGCTTTCAATAAGCTGGTATCTTTTTTAAGACAGGTTGGCTTCATAAAAAATGTTCATAAGTACAAGGGTTTTCTTTCTAAGGTAGTAAAACATAAGTCTCATAAAAATGAAAATGCTTATCTTACTGTTGAGGTAAAAGGAGTAATCGATAACAAAGAAACGGTAAAAATATTAGCCCTATCCACATTTTCTGATTACCATACAACAGCAATGGCAACTGCTTCTTTAGCAAAAATTGCTCAACAGAAAAATGTGAAAGGTGTAGTTTATCCTTTTGAAATAACTGATATAGATGAATTGCTATCCGAAATAAACTACCCCGACATTGTAATCGAGGAATATGAAATAAAAAATAGTTATTAAGCTAATGGGGTGCTTTACTAGAAGAACATTGAGTTGCATACGCAGCTCTTTTTTTCTTTATTAAACGGAGCAGCTTAGTTCAAGAAGTAATTCCAGTTTTATAACGTATTTAGTATTAGTTTCAGATAACAAATGTATACCGAAGAAACGCCTATGAATAGCGTAGATGGGAAGGTTAATAACTGAATACCACAACTTTTTCTGAGGCTCTAAATCCTCTTTGTGATACAGTTCGCCTAAGTGATAAGCATCAATGGCATCTGTATTGGTTTTTCGTAAGCTAGAACTTTTTGCTCGGTAAGATACCAATGGATTTACGATAATGGCAATGTATTTTCTTGCTTTTAAAAACTGTTTAGTGGGATAAACAGTCAGTTATAGAGAACACTTAATATGAGGTGCTTTTCTTATGAAAAAAATTATCGTGTTAATTATTGCCATTTCACTTTTTACTGTTTTAACAAATACTAAAGCAATGATAAATGAATATGAAGAAATTGCAAAGTCTGATAAAGCGGATGTTACCCTTTATGCTAAAAAGATGAATGGAGTATATACAGATTTTAAAATTTATTTTCAAGGCAGTGTTCTTACAAGACCTTTTTGGATGAATACAACCAGTCCTACTTGGTCACCTCAAATTATCTATGAGGACATCAATAAAGATGGAAAAAATGAGTTAATCATAATTTTGACCAAGGGTACTGGTACTGGAATATTAGAACGAGAAGTTCACGTTTTCCATATCCAAAATAAAAGAATAGGTAAGGAGCTTGTTGAAGTACCAGTTGAAGTGCTTGTTGACGACCCGATTGCAATAGTGTTAAAAAACGTAAAGACAGAGTTATTACCTAACAAAGCAATCATTAATATTGGTAAAAAGAAATATGTAATTGATACTAAACCTTTAAAAATTGATACTGAACATGAACATTTATTTCCTGATATATACTTTGGAAATATTATCAACTTTGAAATAAACGACCATCAACTTATTGCGAAAATCGGAGGTCAAATTTCTCCTGCAGGTGGAAATATAGGTGATATTCAAGTTACGTATATGTTTAAGGAAAAAATGTATCAAGCAAAATCAATTGAATTCAAACCAAATGAATAATGTATTGTTTAACTAGTGAAATGCGTTGATCCAAGAAGGATTAACGTTTTTTTGAAATATAAGAAGTCTAAAATTTTTAGTTCAACTAACGGATCAGGTAATTATTCTGGCGGATAACGTCTTTAGATGCGTGTGATTTATTAATTTAACCTTTGGGCTAGTGGAAATTTCATAGGTCATTCGATCCTTCCCTACTGGAATCCACTGTCCACCATCCGTAGGTTCAATTTCAAATGTAATTTGCAATATAAAACCACGGAAACCATTTACTCTACTCGTTTCAATCACTTCAATTTTCCATGGTGTGACAGCAGGTGAAAATCCCTTCAAAATCTTAGGATAATAATAGCTATTTAAATCTTTTTCTATATAAGGAGTAAGCATTAACATAAGCATATCCTGTAATCTAAGCTCTTCAGAGTCTTGAGTTGGTTTAGATGATGAAACGATTGTTGTTTGAAAAGATGTAATTAGAACAAGGGAGAGTATAAAAATGAGTAATATCCTTTTCATTTTTCTGAATACACCTCTTTACGGTCTTTACATAATTAAATGTATTATTACCTTTATTGAATAAAGTATGTACTTATTGAAGTAACGGGTGCTTACTTTAATAAAGAGTAGAGCCTTTTTCTTCTTAAACTAAAGGAGCAATTTAGTTGAAGTAGAGGTTAGATTTTTTTCGATACACTAGGGGATAAGGGGGATTCAATTTGGAAGAATTTCCATATGTAATAATAATTTCGATTGTATTGATTGGTAGTTGGATTGGTTGCCGAAAGAAGATTAAGAAAGCTGAAAACTCAGAAGAGATAAGAAAGGCATTTGTTCCATTTCTTTTAGTAGTGGTTTTATTTGTTGTTTCCATTTCATTATTTCTTACTTAGCTAATTGGTGCAATAGTTTAAGATCCAGTTGCTGAAATTAATGGCTGCTTTTCTTATTGAGCTAACGTAAGCAGGTTAGTACAAGAAGGATTCTCTGATAAATGGAGTTTTTTGTTTGTTATATTGGTTCTAAGAGGGCATATAACAAAGGATTTATTGCATCCTAAATAGGTATATTAATCAGATATTAATATACCTATTTAGTTATGGGATGGTGTTAATTTTGAGTTTCTTAAAAAAAATCTCCTGTTTGTTAGTTGTTTTTTTAGTTTTTTTAAATTTGATTTGTAGTGAAGGAATCGCCTCAGATGGTGAAATTACGTTAAAAGAAGCGATTAATATTGGATTGCAGAGAGCAAAAGAATGGAATGTAAACGCAACACTTACAAGCGTAAACAGTGTGGATGAAACGATGGGAGGCTCGAGAGGAGAAACAGGGAAACGTTTTAATTGGTTTCTGTTCTTTATAGTTCCAGGTACAGATGATTATGTACTAATTGGTATCTCAGAAAAAAAAATTACCTTGTTTAGACCGAGTAAGCAATCTCCGAATCCAACAATACTCTACGATGAGATTAAGTTGGATAGCTCTGATGTACTCCAACTAGCAAAGGATAAATACGGACTAAAACAAGGAAAAGATTGGGCAACAGGATATCATTTTACACTCGATAGTATCGATGGTACGCCCATTCTAAAAGTATATGGAAATGATCGAGATAACCGTTTTACTTCAATTTCATTTAATGCCCAAAACGGAGATGTGGTCAGTGCCATTCATAAATTACCATACGGTGGAGGATTAATATCCAAACGTATTGGCACCGAAAACCTAACAAAAAAAGGGATGGCGATAACGGGGGTTGTCGCTGGAAACAACAATTTAGTGGTATGGGGAGACAAAAAGCCAACACAATTTAGTACAACCAAGCAACCTTTTATTGAATGGAGCCATAACAATGGAGAATCATGGACAGAACTCCAAGCTAATAATTATGTAACACACGCTTGGTTTGATATAAATGATCAATTATATGCAGCAACGGAAAAAGAATTGTGGGCAGGTATTACATCAAAAAGTAAAGGAACGAAAATTCTTTCATTAGACCAATCAATCGAGAAAATCGATTATTCGATCAGCAACCATATAGCTGTGCTATCAAATGGAAAGATTCACTATACGACCAATCAAGGAGAGAGTTGGGAACAAGCTATAGTACCTAAACCATTTTATGAGGTCCAAATATCGGATAATGGTGATTTGGTAGGACTTACAGAAGAAAGGAAGATTCTTCAAAAGACAAATGATGAGTGGAACGAGATATCTATGCCGAATAGTAATGATGAACCTTTAGATATGAAAGTGATTAATAATAGGCTATTTATTACCACACAAAGTGGAATTTGGACCCGAGATCTTCAAGAGGGAAATTGGAGAAAAATTAAAGTTGATGAAGTGGTAGTTAAACTTATTAAAAAAGGAGAGAAATTATTCGGATACACACATAGAGGTGAAGCTATTTATTCCATCAACACGGAAGATGAAAGTAAATCTGAAAAAGTGTTTGATGTGGGGGATTCCATCGTTTGGGATGTGGATATCATGGGAGATACGTTATGGATTGCAACTATACCCAATTATTCGTGGGAAGAAATGACGGTTCCACAGAGACGATAAAAGTTTGAAGTGTATATCCATAAAAAAAGCTTTGTGAAGTATTTCACTAACGATATTCAGCAATCGGGATTTTGAGCGATAGCGTGGAAATCTTGATATATCAACGAAGTAAAACACGTTAACCGTGTGCTGTATGATATTACATCTAAGCCACCTGCAACTATTGAGTGGGAATAGAACTGTTCAGTAATATAAACTAAACAGGTTATAAACGCAGTCATATCAATGTCTAACGTACAACTATTTATATTTCAAAAATTAAACTCTCTTTTATTATTTAGAACTGGAAGGGGTTTCTTTTTTTACTAAGTTTTTATCGATATATGCAGGGTTAGGCAGTACACTAATAAAGTAAATAGGTTTACTTCTGTAAAATAAGGTATATTATATTTGTTGAATAGATTCTCTTTAAAGACAAGAAAAGTAGGTGAACAAAGTGGGGAAATATCAATTAGATACCAAAGGTAAGGTGGCTGTGGCAAAGTATCATGAAAAACACAAGCCTGCCAAATTTGATAAAAAGCAGCAACTTGAAAAAATACGTGCGGAGTATTTGAAAAAGAAGCAAGAACAAACAGATAAATAATATGAATGTAAACATAGAAAGAAAATAATTATCAAGACCAAAATCGAAAAAAGTTAAATCAATTAAAGGACCAAACATATTAGTCATATAAAATATGTTTGGTCCTTTTAGATACCTATTTAAAATATCGAATTTTGCTGTTCTCCATCTGTATACAGATAATAAAGTTGTTAAATTTTTAATAAGGTCATATGGAATATAATAAGTTATTTAAAAATATTAGCCATGCTATTCGACAACGGGCTATTTTGTTGAAGAAGGATATCTCCAATTTTTAACGAATACAGTGTTATAAATAAATTTATCAAAAGTGGTGAGATAAATAGGAAAAAAATTTAATTTGGACAATGAAACAGAAAAATGTATAATTAACAGGCTTCGGAGCGCGGGGTGTGTTTTTGCAGAAGATGAGGCCAGGTTACTTATCTTAGAGGCACGAACTCCGGAGGACCTCAAGAAAATGGTGGAAATGCGAACTGATGGTTTACCTCTTGAATATGTTGTTGGATACGCAAAGTTCTGTGGTTTGCGGATAGAAGTGGACCGAGGCGTTTTTGTGCCTCGCCAACGTACCGAGTTTCTTGTTCACCAGGCAGAAGCCCTGTCGTGTTCTGGTGATATCGTCGTTGACCTATGTTGCGGGTCAGGTGCTGTGGGTGTAGCACTGGCGGTAGCTTTAGGTAGAGTTGAATTGTATTCTGTTGACATTGACCCTGTCGCAGTACGATGCGCTGGCCGCAACGTAAAGGATTTCGGTGGCCATGTCTTTGAAGGTGACTTGTATAAAGCTCTGCCCCATTCACTTAAAGGACATGTGAACATCCTAATTGCGAACGTACCTTACGTTCCTACCGAGGCAATCAAGCTGCTCCCACAGGAGGCTCGCTTACATGAACCGAGGGTGGCACTTGACGGGGGAGAGGATGGACTTGACATTCAGCGAAGAGTAGCGGAAGAAGCATTTCTCTGGCTAGCACCTGGAGGACATCTTTTGATAGAGACGAGCGAAATGCAAGCACCTCAGACGATTGAAATCTTTTCAGGTGCTGGGCTTACCACAAAAGAGGCTAGAGACGAGGAACTGGACGCTACTGTCGTTATCGGATCCCATTCTGGTTTTTTGAGTAAATAAGTACTTAGTCTTAATCTCAAATGAAATGATAATTTCTTAGCACTATGCTAATAAACAAAAAATACTTATTCAACTTATTCAATTAAAGGGCGCGATTGTTCAATAAGACTTAGATTTTTCAAACAACATGATTGTTATATTTTTTAGTATAGTGAAGTTTCTTAAATTAAAAAATTAAACAACTATATTTTTAACCCCGTCCTAAATTTGAACGGGGTTATGCTTGTTTGAGTTTTTAAAATTAAATAACTTTATTTTTATTTCAACCTTCTAGATACCTATTTAAAATATCGAATTTTGCTGTTCTCGATCATAACTCTTTATACACCTCTGCGTAAGCGAATTTCAATTGCTCCCTTAGTTCTTTATTTTCACTCTCCAATTTCTTGACCTTTCTTTTTAGAGATTCAATAAGGGTGTCTTTATTATTTTCATTCATTTCTCGCTTCACTTGTTTAGGTGTGGTACTTGTGCTTGTTGCTGCCTTAAAGTTTCAATTCTATCACGAATATCCTTGTTGATGTATAGTGTTGCTTTCGACACTCGAGCATCACAAGAAACACTATTAATATTAATATTCTCGTTAGCCCGTATAAGCCTTTTTATAGCTTCATCTACCTTTTGATGGGTAGTTAGCCTTACGTTGGGCATGAACGCCTTTTAAATGGGCAGAACGGTCAGATTCAGTCATTCTTAACACCTATCAAAAGGTACCGAAACCCTAGTTTTTACAAAAAAACATTAAAATGAGAACTAGCTCACTGGTTAGATTCTTGGCCATAAGAGATGCAAACAAAAGTTACGAGCTAAAGATTGGATGATCTTTTAACGAATCTGCACCGAAAGGATGATCTACTATATATAGCCAGCTTCCATCAGTTTGCATTCTCACGATTTCCGAAGTATGTCCTTGGAGTTGTACAGATTTCCCGTCATTGTCAACCGTATGAAGGATAAAATGAGCGCGTAGTAAAGCGATATTTTCAAAAGGAATGCAATATATGTTTTTCGAGACCATAGTACCTTGCAGTTGTAACAGATTCTCAAGTGTGAATCGTAGATGATTGATACCTTGTTCTTTGCCACCGTTTGGGTTAATCAGAATGCTGTTCTGTTCGTATAATGCAAGAAGATTGTCTATGTTATTTGAGTTATATGCATCAGCAAATGCAACATTCATATCTTCTGGATTCGTGACAGGACGTTTTTGTATAGGGGATGTCATAGATATCGCCTCTTTTCATGTTATTTATGTTACACTACTAACTTATCTTAATTTTTGTAATTATATAAGTACGCATAAAAAGATGACATAGTCATAAAAATCTAACTAGTGGAGGAAGCTATGCCTTATCAGGATGATGTTTTTGGTTGCCCAGTAGAAGTGGGTCTACATATGATTAGTGGAAAGTGGAAATCTCGTATCATTTTTGAATTGTTGAAGGAAACTAGACGTTTTGGTGAACTTCATCGTCTAATTCCCCAAGTGTCCAGGAATGTTCTGACAGTACAATTGCGGGAGCTAGAGAAGAGCGGAATAGTAATACGTACAGTTTTCCCTTCTGTCCCACCAAAGGTAGAATACGCCTTATCGGATTTCGGAAAAAGTTTAGAACCTATTCTTGAACAAATGATAGTAATGGGTGAAAAATATATCGCTTTACAAAAGAAAGAAACGGAAGACAATACAGAAAGGTAATTTTACCGTTACAAGTCGTTGACCCGTACACAAAAACAAAGGAATTGTAATTGGTGTAGTAGGTTAGTTTATGAACGAGTCTGATACGCTTTTTCATTTAGTTAATGGTTGAGCATACTTTCAATTTAGTTTCTCATATGGATACAGTTTACAATATAAAGAAAAATTAGAGTTGTAGTTGTGGTAATATCTGTATCTGGCGAGTTCCCTTTTCATAAACGTTGGAGAATTTTCTAGAGTAAATTCCCTCCATATCTGAATACTTCGTTACCTCTCCAATTTACTTACTTAAAAGTATCGTTATTCCATATGTTAATTCTTTATAAATGTTGATATAACAATAAAAAAAGCAGTCCAGAACGCTATGCGAATTAGTCTGCTAATTAATACTCTATTTATAATGTTTCTCTACATTATCGGAACCAGTTACAATTTGGATGCAGTCTTATTTTTTTCTAATCAGTGTATCCACAAGAGGGATTCCAAACACAACAACAAAAATCGTTAGAATTAACATGGCTTGAAAAATAAAATACGCAACTTGATCGAACATCATATCACCCCTTCTTTTCTTGACAATTCCTACCTTATATTCTGTAATTATCCAGCTCCTATTGAAGAGTCAAACTAAACTAATAAAACACAAATCATTTGTGCTTTTTATAATATAGTTTACTTCATTACAACGTATGTATGCAGTCGATACTTTTTATATTTTGAGAACTTCAACAATAGGGCAGGATTGTTGAATAAGCATAAACAAGTACAGCAAACAAAACCGGATATGTTATTGTTAGCGAATGTAATGATTGGCGCTTTTTTTGCCATTCTTTGTAATACATTAATGAGCAACGCGATTCCAACAATCATGAAAACATTTGATGTTGGTGCGTCAAGTGCAATTTGGTTAACAACAGGCTATATGTTGGTGAGTGGGATTATTATTCCAACATCAGCATTTTTATTAAATAAGTTTTCAATTCGTAATCTATTCTTATGGAGTATGTCGTTATTTACAATTGGAACGATTTCGCTCCAAGCTTCAGTTTCCTTATTGCAGCACGTATTATTCAAGCGATGGGTGGAGCACTTTTATCACCATTGTTAATGAACTTGTTGTATACTTCATTTCCACCAGAAAAAAGAGGGAAATCGATGGGGTTCGTCGGGTTAATTTTGGTCTTTGCTCCAGCGATTGGACCTACTATTTCTGGACTTGTTTTAAAGGTAACGACGTGGGAATGGTTGTTCCACATGATTTGGCCGATTACTCTGATCATTACGCTTATCTCGTTTAAAATCATGAAAAAGGATAAAGAAACACAGCCTGGGTCTCTGGATGTGCTATCTGTAATCTTGAGTGCAATTGGTTTTGGTGGTATCATTTATGGCTTTAGTTCAGCAAGTAAAGAGGGTTGGGATTCAGCAGTAGTTATCATTTGTTTAATTGCAGGAGTTCTAGGAGTAGTGGCTTTAGTCATTCGTCAAAATTTCTTAGAGAAGCCTATGTTAAACTTTAAAATTTTCTTAAATCCGAAATATACGTTATCAATTATTGTGCTAATTACAACTATTTTCGGAATGTATTCCGTGATGATTCCAGTGCCCTTATTCATGCAAACTATTCAAGGAATGACGGCGCTAAAATCAGGATTAATTATGCTTCCTGGGGCATTGATTATGGGTATACTGTCACCGATTAACGGAAAGTTATTTGATCGTTTTGGAATGTGTCCGATGGTACTAATCGGTTTCCCTTTAATGATAATAGCATCTGTGATTTTAGGGAATTTAACATTAGGAACGGCTTCATGGATTATTAGTATCTCATGGTACAGCGATGAACAGTACGTTAGGACAAACGATTGGAGCACTTACATCGAGTCTAATCATTACTTTAATATCGAATCGTACAGAACTTCATGCAAAAGAAATGATTGAAGGGCATAAAGCTTCGATGAATGGAATGTCTGCGGATGCACTTCAACAGCTGAAACAAACGATATCAACCGAAGCCTTTATTGCAGGAAACAATGACACTTTCATGTTTTCAATCGTGATTGCAGTTATTGGTTTAGTATTGGACTTATTCTTGAAAAGTAAAAAAAGAATGGATATTTCTAAATAACACATAAATAGAAGGTTAGTTTAATAGTTTAGAGTTTTTTGTAAATTTGAAAATCCTAAGAAAATTACAAAACGTATGTACTTAAGTGAGTGGGAGCAATTAATTATGGATAGCTAGTGTATCTTTAAAACAAAATTTAACCGTTTGTAAGAAAGTTGTACCGTTTATAAAAAAGATGAACTGTTTTTTAGAACTTAGAATGATAATTTAAAAAAGTTTGAACAAAAATCCTGTTATATGCAGGATTTTTCCTTATTCAGCAATCGGGCCATTTAATTGAATAAGACTATACAAAAAGTCGCTTTCCCTTACGTAAGGAAAGCGACTTTTTAGATTGATTTTCCGGTCCTTATTATCAAGATTTCTACTTTTGTAAACGCAATTTCCTAATACTACTTCGGAAAGAAATACTTAGTCTACATTTTATTAATGTTTTTTTAATAATCATGAATTATAGTACAGATACAATACAAGTCAAAGGGGTGTAATTATGGAGAAAATGTTCATTTTGCTGGCAATTGTTTCATTTCTACTGTCTGTTTCCTTTTTTATAATTGAGATAGTGAAACATGGATTTAAAAACAGTAATTTTAAACCAGCATTAATATTATTTGTTGTTTATATCATTAGCGTAATATCATTTTTAATTATATATAACAACTAGGAGTGAAGAAATGATAACTTTGAAAAACGTTTCATTAGATGTAAATGGAAATACTATTCTAAAAAGTATCAATCTTGAGTTGGAAAAAGGGAAAGTATATGGACTATTGGGACCAAATGGGGCAGGGAAAACTACGTTATTTAAAACGCTATTAAATACAATTAATTATAAAGGTGACATTCTCAAAAAACCGGATAACATAACAATTGGAAAGTTAATCGAATACCCTGCCTTTTACCCTAATTTAACCTGTATAGAAAATCTGAAATTACATGCATCATATGCCGATATTGTTCAGGATGATTCTAGCATAAATTACTTATTAAGGGTAGTCGGATTAATGGATGCTAAACAAAAGAAGTTTAAAGAATTATCCATGGGGATGAAACAACGATTGGGTGTGGCAAAAGCCCTAATGGGTAGTCCTGATTTATTACTGTTGGATGAGCCTACTAATGGGTTAGATCCTATGGGTATGAAGGATATGCGGGATCTTGTAGAAAAGAATCTTAAAAATAAAGACAGAATAATATTGATCTCGAGTCATAATTTAAATGAAGTTTCCTTGATTACAGACACTTTGTTATTCATGAGAAACGGAGAAAAAATCTTGGAAATTGACAATGAAGAAGATATATATATGTACGGAAAAGTACAGCACATAGAAAATAATGTTAAAAAAGATATTACATTACTTGAAGACAATAAAAAAGAAACCTATTTCATTGCAAGTGAAATTAAGTTTAATGATTTACTGGAAGATAAGGATTTTATATACAAGGACGTACAAAAACTTACTTTGGAGAACTTATATATCAAGTTGATGTCATCAGATTTAATTGAGGTGAAAAGACATGCTTAAGTTAATTAAAAATGAATGGATTAAAATAAAAAGCGAAAAAGCAATTCTGGTTATTGTGGTGCTTAGCCTGATTCCATTAATAATGAACTTTGCTAACTTTGCCATAAATAATGGAGATATAAGCCTTGATAGTGGTTTTTACTTCACCTACTATAATCAATATTTTATGATGTTGCCGATCATTTCAAGCGTGTTAATCTCCTATGTTTTTTATATTGAATTTAAGAACAAAACATATTTGGACTGGATAACTTATAATATCCCACGTTTTCGGTTACTTTTTTCCAAGATCTTTGTAAGCTTAATCATTATGTCAGTTATCTTTTTAATACAATTACTTATTTTATCTGTTTTTTATTTTTTTGTGGACGGTAGTATTAAAGATATACTGCAGTTGATTTATTCTTATACAACCCTGAACGCAATAGTTGTTACGACTATAATATTAACATTCTCCGTAATTATTCAATTATCCAAAAATGTAGTGGCAAGCATCTCTATTGGGATAGGGATTTCTTTATTGTCAATGATTCTAATGGCAGCACCTTTTTCATTTTTCATACCTACAGCATTCGGGTATAGACTTGGATTGCATATAATTGATAAAGAATTTTACTATGAAGGAGGTATGTCATCAATTATTATAGGTATAGGTTTGTTTATTCTAATAAATTCTATTATGCTGATTATAAATTTAAGAATAATATATAAAAAGAAGCTATAAAAAGGAGAAGAAACTTGGCCATGGAAGACACACTTAAAAAGTTAAACATTTTTGTGCTTGAGGATGATCCCACTATATCAAAGTTCTTACATGTATTTTTGAATGATTATTTTAATAAGGTTATTGTGAAAACGGATAATCGATTTAATTACTCAGATTTTGGCAATATAGATATATTTTTATTGGACATAGAAATACCATTTGATAATGGGTATGAGGTCTGTAAACGGATTAAAACGGTTTATCCTGAAAAGCCTGTTATTTTTCTTACAGCCCATAGTCAAATTGATGACAAAATCAAAGGGCTGGAGTTGGGAGATGACTTTATACCTAAACCGTTTGAACCGTTAGAACTTATTGCAAGGCTAAAAAACCTACTGCAAGCCAGGTATAGTAATCTTGTCTATATAAATGATTTAGTTGTCAATAAACAAGCACATATAATTTTAAACAGTGAAACAAGAACAGAAATACCTTTAAGCAAAACTGAAAAAAAATTATTCTTTTACCTATATGAAAACATTAATATTAGCTTGTCAAGGGAACAAATAATAAATCATATGTGGGAAGGAAACGATCAAAGTAATCAAGCAACTTCCTTAAACGTTTACATAAATAGTTTGAGAAATAAAGTGGATATTGAGGGCAAATTGATCCAAACCATCTATGGTTATGGCTATAAATTATCTGTACCAAAGGAATGATGTTATTGAATAAAAAGCTATATCTTTTCACGCTTATCTCGATTTTGTTCTTCCCAATTGCCCTTATGATATCGAACTACATTGTATTAGGTATCCATCTATTAAGTGATTATATAAATGGAACAGACACTCCTTTCATAGCAGATGAAAATTATATATACGTGTTCTCCATTTTTTTCGTTATGGTTTTATTATATGTTGCATTTCTTTCAAGAATTATAATTAATATTTCATCTGAAATAAGCCTTCTTTCAGATCTTATTAGAGATATAGCTAATGACCAAAACTATCCGGAACCGGTAAAGACTCAAATGTTAAAGAATATCGAAATGAAACACCTTGGTGAGTCGGTTAATATATTAATTAACAGTTTAAAGTATAATCAAGTTAAATATAAGGAATCGGAAGAACTAAGAAAAAGGTACTTAGATCAACTTGCACATGATATTAAAACACCACTATCTATAATTAAAATTAATTTATTTTACCTAAAAACTGGACAAAACACCGATGAAGCAATAAAAGAAATAAATAAAAATACAGATACTATATCTACCCTAAGTGATCGGATATATCACAAAAATTACTTGAACTCTGATTCAATAATTACCCACAGGTCACCAATTAACTTAGAAGAAACTATGAATCAGTTTATGGAGAAGTGGAAGAACGCTTTATATCATAAAAAAATAAAATATCTATCCAATATAGAACCTGATATTATTTGGACGTTGGATAAAGTATGGTTCGAAAGACTTTTCGATAATGTATTACAAAATGTTTTATATCATTCTGAAGCTAATCATTTAACAATAGAAGGTTCTAAAGAAGAAGGTAAACAGAAGCTGATTATAATGGATAATGGGATAGGCTTTAACCCAATGAAAAAACTTCAACAATCAAGTCGAAAAGGATTGAATATTATTAATGAGGTTCCTAAGTTATTAAATCTTCACATTTCAATAGAGAGCAATGAATTGGGTACAAAAATTATACTTACTCAAACAGATATTAGTAACTCATAAAAGGTTTTTTATAGTTACAGAAAAAGATATAGTTGTATCGCAAAACGGGCGCTTTCCTGGAAAAAGGGGAAGGCCCCTTTTCTAATTAACTGGTTAAAAAGACTTTAGAAATTATCAATATCTTAGCTTATTGAATAATCACTGTATGAAAAAGCCTCTCTCTGAACATAATAGAATATAGAATACTAGATTTAACCTTAGAAGGAGAGTGAAAGATAAATGTTATTATCCGAGGCGTGGAAAAAATACCAATAAGATAAAAAAATCGAGGGATATTCAACACTTACATTAAAAACATATTGTTTTCAATACAATCTTTTATTGCGGTTTTTTGGTGATATTGATATGAACGGATTTAGTACAGAAAAATTAAAAGAATACTTAATACAGTCAGGAAATCACTTAAAGCCTTCTAGTTTAGGGCATAGGATTCGTTGTGTTAAATCACTATTTAGATGGTCGCATGAAGAGGGATATATTCTAAAAAATCCTGCTGCTAAATTGAAAGAGCCGAAATTAGGTAAAAGAATTCCTAAGTTTCTCTCAGAATTAGAGATTGAACATCTAAGGGAAGCTTGCCAAACAACGATGGAAAATGCGCTATTTGAATTTATGTATTCAACCGGTTGCCGTATTGGGGAGGTAGTAAAATTAGATCGTGAAGATATTGATTTTCGAACAAATTCCGTCATTGTACAAGGGAAAGGTGATAAAGAAAGAGAAGTATACTTTAATACTCGCTGCTCCATTTGGTTAAAAAGGTATTTAGATGAACGAGAGGATGAAGATCCTTGTTTGTTTATTACGAACAGAAAGCCTAAAAGGCGTATGAGCATTGATAATTTAAGATATATTATTAAGCGCGTATCAAATCGGGCTGGAATAAAAAAGAGTATACATCCGCATCAATTACGACACAGCTATGCAACGCATATGATTAATAACGGTGCGCCAATAGATGTCATCCAAAGTTTACTTGGGCATGAAAAGAGTGAGACTATAAAGATATATGCTCAGTTAAGCGGAAAACTAAGACAAGATTATTACAGTAAATACTTTTAAAATTAAACTCTTAGTAATTCAAGACACCCATGTAAAAGTGCGTGTCTTTTCTGTTATAGGGCCATATTATTGAATAACAACCTTTTATGAAATGTTACCAAACGACGCTTTGGGCACTTTTTCATTATTCAACAATCGAGTCATTTTACGAAACAAAGGTTAGAAATCATAAGGGAAAAAGAGTTAGTATGAGTGAATATTTATATACCTTGTTTTTATAATTATGGAAATTATAGTTATAATGTTTTAGACTAGGTGTGGAAGTAGTTTGTCTTAGGAGAGGAGATAAAAAGATGATTGAATTACGAAAAATAGACGGGGATAACATAGATGAAGTAATAGCGCTTGATGTTGAAGAAAACCAGAAAGATTTTATACTAACTACTAACCTCAGATGCATTGCAGACGCTTATGTGTTGAACGAAAACGGCGAACCAGCTATCCCCTTCGCCATTTATGCTGATGGAGTTGTGGTAGGGTTTTTGATGTATTCTTATGATATATTGGATCATGAATCATTTGAAAATGAAGATTTTTACAGGAAGATGGGCTATTTTGTCAATCATATTATGATTGACAAGCGTTATCAAGGGAAACGGTATGGCAAGCTTGCCTTTGAAAAAATGTTGATGGATATTGAAGCGATGCCTTATGGCGAAGCAGAATATGTAGCACTCTTTTATCACACAAGTAATCTCACAGCTAAAACATTATACGCTTCATTTGGTTTTTCAGAAACAGGAATCGTTCAGGATAATTCGATGCTGGCGGTTAGAAATCTAGATGTGAAAATAACAGAAGCCGTAGTATATTAGGACCTCTTAGAAAGAGATGTAAGCTATCACGGCTTGACCTATAATAAACACTGATTTTGTTAGCTCTGTTCTAGCAAAAATATAATATTTATACCGCAATCAGGCACGATTGTTTAAGAAACGTTATTATTTTATTAAATTCAAAAATACTTTAGTTTATTAAAGATTTATAACGTATACATAAATAAACCGAATAACGTTCCCAAATGAAAGTTTGGAAACACATCAAAAAGGCACGAATGTTGTTAAATCAACGTTCGTGCCTTTTTACGAGGATTATTGTTTATACAGCTTTTTATGCAAAGCTATATAAACATAGCTACGATAGGACTTTTCGAGATTTTTCAGAGTGTGTTATCTGAATAAAAACCTGTATATAGAGAAGCTGTATACCAGCATTTTTTTTATCGTTCCTATACTTCAATTACAGGGGCTATACAATAATCGGGCGCCATTCTTGTATTCGAGAAGGTGTCCTTGTTGAATTGGACCAGTTCAAGTTTTTGAACAACACCTAGATATTTTTATTAAAGTTTAGAAAAGATATATGGTTGACACTATAGGATTACAAATGTAATATTTAATCATAGATTACATTCGTAATATTAAAGGAGGTGTAATTCCATAAGATGAGGGAATTACCTAAAATATCTGAGGCTGAATTGGAAGTTATGAAAGTCTTGTGGGTGGAATCGCCTCAAACAGCGAATGAAATCATTGAAAGGCTGGGGTCAACAACGGACTGGAAACCAAAAACCATTCGAACACTTATTAACAGATTAGTCCAAAAGGAAGCAGTTTCTTATCATCAGGAAAAAGGACGTTTGTATACATATTATCCTTTGGTGTCGCAGGAAAGTTATTTGCAAGTAGAAACAAAGTCTTTGCTGAAACGATTCTATGGCGCAGCCTTTAAACCTTTACTTGTAAATTTTTTGAAGGAAGAAAAGTTATCTTCAGAAGACATTAATGAACTCAAACGTATTCTCGATGAGAAGGCTGAAGAGAATCGGAGGAAGTGATAAGGAAAAATGATTGATATTGTTTTCTACACCTACCTGCCTCACCTTTTTGACTGGGTGATAGAAACGTCTATTATGGCAAGCATATTAGTGGGAGTCATCTTATGTGTCAAGGTATTACTGAGAAACCGTTTAACTCCAAGATGGCACTATCTACTATGGATGATTTTAATAGTGAGACTTATACTTCCCTGGTCACCAGGAAGTTCCTTTAGTGTTTATTCCATTCTATTAAATGGCTATGAATCAATTACTTCTGAACAAAACCAATCCATTAGCTCCTCAGAAAAAGAGCAGCTGCATGAAACAAACAATTTGTCTAATCTAAAGGTCGTTACAGATGACGAACGCTTTGATACTCCTACCTCACCAACGATAGTGGATAGCAAGAAAGAGACAATGAATAGTAATGGCAAACAAGAGGAAAAGCCACTTTCCATTCAAAGCATTGCCTTATACATTTGGTTAACAGGTGTAATTCTATTAGGTTTCACAACTTATCTTGCGAATAGACGATTACAGCACTATATAAAACAACAACCTGTTATAACAGATGAAAAGATTATCACCATTTTTGAAAACTGTAAGAAATCAATGTCTATTCAGCAGAATGTCCCTTTGCTTTTAGCTGGAAAAATCCCAAGTCCAACAGTGCTTGGATTCCTTCAACCAAGAATATTACTCTCAAGTGATCAAATCAATCTTCTCAATGAACAGCAACTACGACATATTTTCCATCATGAATTAGCTCACATAAAACGAAGAGACGTCGGTATTAATTGGCTTATGCATTTTTTACTAATCTTAAATTGGTTTAACCCGATTATTTGGGTTGCTTATATTTGTATGCGAGAGGATCAGGAACTTGCATGTGATGCGTACGCTCTCAGCTTTATGGAGGAAGAGGAAAAGGTACCATATGGATATACCATTATCAGTCTTTTAGAACACTATAGGAATTATTATCCGGTGCCCAGTTTAGCCAATTTAAGTAAAAATAAAAGAATATTAAAGAGGAGAATCCTTATGATTAAAAAATTCAAAAAGAAATCGTATCGCTGGTCAGCACTTGGTATCTTGGCGGTGGTTGCTGTTGCATCAGTTTCTTTACTGAATGCTAATGCAGATGGGTCGAGTGAAAAGCAAATAAAAGCGAACACAGATGGGAAAGCAAAAATAGAAACAAAAACGGAGACAACTGTATATACACCGCCAAAACATAAAGAAAATTATGATGAAATGACTGAAGAAGAGATTCTAACTAAAATGATTAACACGGTAGATTATTTTGAAACCGCAAGAGGTGAATATAAAATTCATTACGATTTTAGTCCTGGTTATGAGGTAGTTAAATATGCTATTAGTTTAAAAGAGGAACCAGGAGGATATGGTAAAATAACATTTAATACAGGTGAAATTTCTTCTCAAGAATTTTATAAAGATGGAACAGTGTGGTCCCTTAATGATTCAGCAAAAACCTATATAGAATCACAAGTAATGGGAATGGAAGAGAACTTAAAAAAAGGAATTACACTAACATTAGAACAAGCATTTTCAACTGCCCCTGATGGAAATCCCTTAACCATTTATAGAGAAAGATCCCCATTTGGCTTGGCAAATGCAACCTTATTTCCTTATGAGATTGCCTCTAACTATACAAGAGATTTAAGTAAATGGGAAATAGAGAATCAAAATGAAGAATTACTCGGTCATAACACGCTTGTAATAAAAGGGAATATAAACCATAGGGACGCCAGGTCATTCCGATTTTGGGTGGATAAAGATACAGGAATATTAGTGAAATATGAAACTTATGATGCTAAAGGAGAGCTCGTTGATTATCTGCATCCTACAAGCCTTGAAGTGAATGTTCCAATTGATACAAAGAGATTTACGCCGAATTTGAATGACTATAAAAAAGAAGAACTGTGGAATGGCCCAAAAATAATTACAGGAAATATCGATGAATACATTCCTGAAGAATTAAAGGAACAATGGGAGGAAGCTAAGAAGAAGCCAAACGAAACGACTATTTTACATCAGAATGATACATGGTATATCCATGCGAAAAAGGGATACTTAGTTGATACTATAGAAGTCAATGGTGAGGAAGGGACATTACTATTGGCTAAAGCTTCACCTCAAAAATCTCAATTTACTTTCCAAGCCTTTGCACAGGGATATAAAATAGATAGTCTTAAAATTGCTGAATAATTATTGGCATACGATACAAAACAATCAATTTTTTTAAATTCTTCAATCTTCTGCAATCGGGCGCGATTGTGGAGCAACACAGGTAGAAAATAATCAAACTTTTTTATAATAACCTAACTTAAAACTGCTAAAGAAGAATCCCTTTTGATCAAACTTTTTTCAAAAGGGATTCTTCTTATTTATCGCAAAATAAGAGTTTGCGAAGTATTTTTGCTCAAATTTTATCTCAAAGCAACAGCTAGGACACTATTTATTGAACTAAAGAGATGCCTTACTTCAAGATGGGATTCCACAGAGATCCCATCTTTTTCTTCTTAAAATACGAAGCAGGTTGGTGCAATAAGTGCAGTTTTTGGAATAGTGAAACGTAATGTTCTTTTTATTCGTATAGTTCATATGATATTAAAAATTATACGAATCGGAGGAGTTTATTTGAAAGCAATTGTATACACAAAATACGGTCCCCCGATGTTCTTCAACTGAAAGAAGTTGAAAAACCTGTTCCCAAGAAAAATGAAATTTTGATAAAAATAAAAGCGACGACTGTGCAGTAGCAGATATTCGGTCACGAAGTTTTACAGTTCCTCCTGCTTTTTGGTTGCCTGCCCGAATCACACTCGGTTTCAAACAACCCAAAAAAGAGATTTTAGGGATGGAGTTAGCTGGAGAAGTTGAAGCAGTAGGGACAAAGGTAAAAAAATTTAAGGTAGGTGATCAGGTTTTCGCGGCATCTCTGATGGGTTTTGGTGCTTATGCAGAATTTAAGTGTCTGCCAGAAGATGGCCCGGTATCTCTTAAACCCAACAATATAACTTTTGAGGAAGCTGCGGCCATTCCAATTGGGGCACGTACAGCCTTGTTTTTTCTTAGAAGAGCGAACATTCAAAGCGGACAAAAGGTCCTTGTTTATGGTGCTTCAGGAAGTGTAGGAAGTTATGCAGTACAAATTGCAAAGTTCCTAGGAGCAAATGTTACAGGGGTATGCAGTACCTCAAATTTAGAAATGGTAAAATCTCTAGGAGCCGACAAGGTAATTGATTACACTGTAGAAGATTTTTCAAGTACAGGAGAAACTTATGATGTGATTTTTGAAGCAGTAAACAAAAGTTCGTTCTCTGCTTGTATGAAGTCCTTAAGAAAGAGCGGTACCTATATAAATATCACTGAAGTGTTACCCGATATTCGAATGCTATGGACTAAATTGACAAGTAGGAAGAAACTGCTTTTGAGTAAAAATGCCCCTGAAACTCCCGAAGCATTAAACTTCCTTAAGGAACTTGTTGAAAAGGGAAAGTTAAAAGTGGTAATTGATAGGTCCTACGCATTTGAAGAGATTGTGGAAGCTCATCGGTATGTGGAGAAAGGGCACAAGAAAGGAAATGTCGTCATTAATGTGGAAGAAAACAAATAAATGAAAAACTAATGATTGAACGCCCTAGGCAATCAAATATCATGGGCTTGTAGTGTATATCATCATACCGGTACAAATAATATGAAGAAGTGTAATTCAACTAAAAACAGTGGCTTTTGTTGAATAAGGACCACTATAAATAATCACACATTTTGTAAAAATTGTATACCGATAATGCTAAAAAAGATTAGTTACTTTTTAATTCTAAAATTTAACTTCGAAGAATGAACCTAAGTGCCACGGCATCTAAAACAGTAGCGACTATTATCCCTATTGTGTATCGAACCAAATCCTCTACAAGAAAACCTTTCCCAAGTATCAAAGCACCGAGCGTTGTCCCGCGGATCTGATTAATCCAATCTTCCTGATATAACTGGCTAAATTCGATGCCGAAGCTAAACAAAAAACTGAGCCAAATGGCTGTGAGGGTGCTCTTACGCACTAGCAACAAACGAAATCCGAAATAGACCATCATAGCCCATAGCATGTCCCCAGCGTTCTGCGCAACAAATGACGGAAGTAGGATACTCCATTTTCTAGAAGCTAGGCCTAATAAAATGGTGATTACAATAGTTATCAAATAAGCTATTCGCATGTTACGGTATTGCAAGTTGCTAGGTTTATGCTCATTAGTCAATAGAATCACTCTTTCGGTATGTTGATATCATTCATTAATTTTCATTATGTCATAAATGGTGTCAGTAAGAATTTGTCTTTATAGACATTTGAATTGGTCAATTTGTATAAATACAAGAAAAGGTGAAACTAACTATAAAACATACAACCTTTATGAAGATAACTCAATTATTTATCGTAGTACTCTTCTTGCAAAAGTCCATATATTTCTAAATCCACTATACCTTTACCAGACCATAAAGTAGCTTGTCTTAAAAGTCCTTCTTTTAAAAAATCATTTTTCAGGAGCACCTTTTTAGATGCTTTATTTAATGGCATAACCTCAGCCTGTATGCGATTTATATTTACTTCCTCAAATAAAAATTTGACAAGTATTTTAACCGCATCCGTCGCAAGGCCCTTACCCCAATCGTCTTCTGCTAAAAAGTAACCAATCGTAACCATATTCACTTTTTGATTAAAATCCATTGCTTCTATAATGCCTACTAATTTATCGCTTTGAGACTTTTGAAAAATGCCCCATTTAACTCTGCTTTTCTTCTGATAATCCCTGTGGAAATGACCAATCATTTTACTCACTGTTTGGATATTATGTTTCGGGATTATCCCACAATATTCAAGGACTTTTTCATTATCATAGATAGCAAATACTTCCTGTAAATGTGCATCTTCAATTTTTTTTAACACAATATTTTGGGAGCTTAAGATTGGGAATTCTGCAAACACTTTTTCAATATTCATAGCATTCTCTCCTTATTTTTTATTAAGTTTTCTTTATTTGATCGGAATATAAATTTTCATTTTCATTGTATTTGGAAATATAGAATTTACTACGTCTGTAATCTCAAAGTCAGGGCCGTTATTTCTCTCGTAATTTGAATTTGGTAACCAAACCCCGTAAATATAACGTCGAGTATTTTGAACGGATTCTGCAGAGCCATCAATTTTAAATTCCGCATATTTTCCTTCGGGAATCTGAGTATTGACGAAGTTGTCATTTATAGAAATATCATATTTCTCTACTTCTTCGCCAACAATAAAGGAAAATCGTCCATCATCTTGAAATTGAGTAGAGACTCCGTAAGCCATATTCGGTGCTGTTTTGTTAGAAATACGCTCATAGTACTGATTTTTACCGAAATTAAAATAAAATTCAGGAATATCTATAAAATACTTTTCGTCTTGTAACGTAGTTTTGTATACATATCCTGTAATAAGCTTTTTTTTGAGGTAAACAATTTCAGGCTTGTTCATTGTTAATTCCCCCTTAATTTTATAATCCAAAAAGTTTATTTTTGTTTGAAGGGGAGTGGTATTTTTAACTTTCCGGTATTTCGAAGGAGTTACCCCGAAATAGTTTGCAAAAGCACGTGTAAATGCCTCTTGAGAACCGTATTGAAAACTAATTGCGATTTCTAATATGTTTTTTGATGTTGTTTCTAATAATAGGGCAGCTTCAGTTAGCCTTCGATTTCTAATATATTGTTGAACTGAAAATCCAGTAATTGCTTGAAAAAGCCTTTGGAAATGAAAAGCTGAAAAATAAGATGCTGATGATACTTTTGTAATTAATAATTCATTCTGTAAATGCTCTTCAATATATTCAATTGAGTTTTGAATCCTTTCATAATAATCCATACCATAGCCCCTCTCAATTGATAATAGTAAAGATAAACTATAATGTTTTTTGATAATTTGTGCTAATTCGTACATTATATTGTAGAAATGATTGGAAACCAATGTCTTTTTAGAAGGAGGTCTATAATAAATCATTCTAGGCATCTAAAGTTTGGAATGATAAAACGAATGCCTTATGTAAAGTTGATCGGAGTTAAGACTTGGCGACACCTTGAGCAACAGCAATAAAGGAACGAAGGCTAAAACCATCACGTCCTATGATAACGCCTTCGTGACCAACATCCTGATGCTAACGCTTCGCTTTCGCGTTGCCCCGACACCTCGAGGAAAGCGACTAGTCGGAAGGGAAATCAATCACACACTGTGGTGATTATTAAAATATAAATATATTGAACTACATTCCTTTGTTATGTATAATTTTACTATAATATACAGAAAGTGAGTGATTTAAGATGAAAGTCAGCTCTATTTTTCCAACAAACAAATATAAGGTGTGGAAGAAGTAAGTATAATAGATTCTTCTGCACGAAATCGGAGGAATTGACATGTATAGTAATTACGGACCTTTATGTACAGAACTTTATGATTTGACAAAACCAGTAGGATATTCTATTGGTGGAGATATTGAATATTATCTTGAACGCTTAAAAGGAACAAAGGGAAAAGTACTTGAAGCGGGAGTAGGCTCTGGACGCTTCTTAATTCCTTTACTTGAAAAAGGATATGATGTTGAGGGAATCGACTACTCACCTGAAATGTTAGATATATGCCGACAACGCTGTAAAGATAGAGAGTTCACGCCAAATTTATATGAAGGTAACTTGACCAGCTTTTCATTAGACTCAAAATATGAAGTGATTGTTATGCCGACAGGTTCGTTCTGTTTAATCGAGAATTCAAAAGAGGCGATGGATGCATTAAAATGTTTGTATAATCATTTAATACCTGGAGGCCGCCTAATTGTAGACTTGCTTTTACCTACAGACTGGCAAACAGGGGAGATTACTTCATCCTACTATGAAATTTCGCAAGAGGAAGGAATTTCATTAGAAAGAAAAGCCGTTGAAATGAACTGGGCCGATCAATATACGCTAACCGTTTTAAAATATGAAAAATGGAGAAATGGGAAATTAATAGACACAGAATTACAAAGATTCCCATTAAGGTGGTACGGAATAGAAGAATTCCAGCTCCTATTAACAAGCTTAGGTTTTTCGGATATTACTTGCTCCGCTGAATATGTTTATAATAAGAAGCCTTCAAAAGAACATTCACTAATTACATTTGAAGCTGTGCGTAAATAAATAAACCTGCTAGATTTTAGCTAAGAAAGTCGCTAAAAATCTAGCAGGTTTTGTTTTAATCATAATTCATTTTTTTGCTCCAAGCAGCACACTCGCTCATACCTTATCCAATGTTAAGTTATCGACTTCGTGTGCAGTTAATCGCTGAATGCTAAATTCATTCCAGATCGAGTCCTTTTCATTCAGCAATTCTTTTCCATCCCAAATGATGTCGTAAATGTCACCCTCATAAGCAATAGCTCGACCAAATGCAAATGAAATAAAATAGTCCTTCCAAGATTGGAAGAAATGGCTACCTGCATCTGCTGCTCTTGCAATATAGCCCCATGCCTGATCCTCTGTAATATAACCTAGTATGTAGCTCCATCTTGCAATATTTACAGCTCGGTCAAAATCCCAGGCAGCAATAGTGTCCACCTTGTCAAAATCGGATTTCGCAAAGGAAAGCTTTTTCATCATCGCTTCTTGTGCTGATTCATAGCATACCTGCGATTTTCCCACTTCCTCCTCTGTAAAAGACTGGCCTGCTTTCAACGCCATAAAAAGCTGATCATACCTCGTACGATGTCCTTCCGTAAGTAGCCATTCTAGGGTTTCTACAGCCTCTTCTGGATTACTAACGTCCCAGTATGAAGAAAGACCTTCCTTCAAAGTTTCATGATCTACTTTTACTGATAGGATCCGAGGCGACTCAGACCGATAAAGAGCGAGATTGGCACCGTAGGCAAGCAAATGCTGTTTCTCCTTCGGTAAAGGGTTAGCCATCTCCATGTCTACTCGCATTTTTTTATCATTCTTCTTAATTCGCTTGCTAGCTGTAATTAAACCTACAATAAGTAAAAACACAATCGCTACAATAATTCCTACAATGTACATAAAGGTCTCCAAACTATCACGTTCCTCTCCATGTTTTTATTTCGCGCAGTTTAAATCAGAATCATTCACTTTGAACAAAGGACAGTAAAATTATACATTTATAGGTAATAATAGACAATACGACTATTTTATTACTTGATAACGTAAGTGAAGATGACATTTGTAGGCGTATAGGCTTTGGTACGAGTGATTGAAAGGAACTAAAGAAAGGGGACATAAAGCGGGAGTTGATCTTAGGCGTTTCTAAAATCCTTACTTGAAAAGGGATATAATTTTGATTAATGCTGATAAATCTGTTCTGTTTAAAAGAGAATTCAAAAGATGCTAATAGTTAAACATATAGCTAGCGAACAGGGGAGATTATTACATCACTATCGAGTGAAGAAGGAATTGCATTAGAAAGTAAATCCATTGAAATAAACTATAACTGCTAGATTTTAGCTAAAAAAATCGTTAGTTTTGAATAATAATCCACTTTTTTCCTGCTTTATTTTTACTGTATAAAGGAAAAATATGATTGACTATAATTTAATGAAGGAAGAAGGGTTTTCCATGAATAAAGATATGAACTATGGAAGTGATTTTAAATATATTCCAGCAACATCTATTTGGAGTGGAGATGGTATTGAAGTATTAGCTGATTTATACCAACATACGATTCAAATTGTAAATATTGTGCTTTACGGTGAACCTCATAAAGGTGAATTTGTATTAGTGGATGCTGGTATGCCAAAAAGTGCACATAATATTATTTCAGTAGCAGAGAAGAGATTTGGACCAAATAGTCGACCTAAAGCATTAATTTTGACTAACGGTCACTTTGATCATGTTGGGGCGATAATTGATCTTATTGAACACTGGGGTATGCCAGTTTATGCCCATCCTTTAGAATTACCTTATTTGACTGGGGAAAAAAATTATCCTGAACCTGATCCTGTTGTAAATGGTGGCTTAATAGCCAAAATGTCATCCATTTTTCCGAATGAAGCTATTAACTTAGGAAACAACATTGAAGCGCTCCCGTCAGATGGCAGTGTTCCATTTATGCAAGGTTTTCGTTGGATTCATACTCCAGGTCATACGCTAGGGCATATATCTTTATTTCGCGAAGAGGATCGAGCGTTAATTGTTGGAGATGCATTTGGTACGGTTCAACAAGAGTCTCTCTACAAAGTGGTGCTACAAAAGAAGGAGATTAGTGGACCGCCACGATATTTCACAACGGATTGGCAGGCTGCTTGGGATTCCGTAAAAAAATTAGAGGCACTAAAACCTTCAGTTGCTATTACAGGACATGGATTACCAATGAAAGGGGAGGAGCTTACTAGAAATTTGCATAAGTTAGCGACTGAATTTGAGCAGATTGCTATACCTAATCATAGCAAATTCCTGAATTAACATATTAGAAGGTCTCTGTAGGACGAAGAAACAAAATAAAGTTATTCGTTCTAGATAAGATAAAAACTGCATCTCCAATTGTTTGTTGTGTCTAACAATTGGAGTGCAGCTTATACTAAATTACTGATTAAATTGTCGTATTTTCCTTGTTCACCTCCATGTTATTTTCGGGAATAATAAGGGTGAAACCTACAATAACAACGAGTCCAGTAATTAAACCATAAATGATTGGTAGAGTAGAAGTAATTCCAAAAATAATAAATGAAATAAAGATAACTAGTGAACTAGCAATAATAGAATAGAAAGCAGCTTTACTTGTTACACGATTCCAATAAAGACCGATAATGAGAGGTACGAAGATAGCACCTGATAAAATTGCATAGGCCATGTCTAATGCCACTAGTATGTTTTGAATCCATACTGAGAAAATGATTGCTAACACACCTAAGCAAAGTATGACAATTCGAGATGTTTTGATGACATCTTTATCCGTCATATCTTTTTTTACATATACCTTTATTATATCGTTAGTAATTAGGGTCGCAGAGGCAAAGATAGCACCTGAAGCATTTGACATAAGTGCAGAACAAACACTAGCAAGAACAAGCCCCAACAAGCCTGGTGGGAGAATTTCTAATGCAAGACTAGTAAACGCTGATTGAGAGTCCCCTAGATTTGGAAGTAGCACAAGAGCGCACATACCTACAATACTTAGTACTAAACCATATAAAACACTATATAGACCGGCTGATATAGCACTGCTTTTCGCTACTTTTTGGTTTCTCGCTGTAAATACACGTTGCCAGATGTCTTGAGAAACCATTAAACCAAAGAAGTACAATAAAAAGTATTGGAAGATACGATCCCAGCCGATATTTGTAAGGCTAAGATGCGTTTCTGGTACACTACTAAATAGGGCTGTTAAACCTCCGACGCTGTTTACGCTAAACGGGAACATAATAAAAAATACACCGATCGTCATTACTATAAACTGTATGATATCAGTTAGGGTAATGCTCCACATTCCTCCTAAGATTGTATAAAAGAGCACGATCCCTCCGCCAATTATCATAGAAGGAATAAGGGACCAGCCTAGTAACACATGAATAACATTTCCCATACCAATTACTTGTGTTACCACAACCATAAGAGTATAGATGGCTGTGACAATCGCACTAATAAGCTGAGTTCCTTCTCCAAAGCGCTTTCCCAGTAACTGACTAATCGTAAATACTTCATAACCGCTAATTTTATTAACGACGAAAAGCCCCAAGGCAGCTATACCAAAGCCCATCATTGAAACAAACCAAAGTCCAGAAACTCCGAAATTATAGCCTAATGTCGTTGAACCCATGGTAGCCGCACCACCTATAATAACTGCGGCTAAACAACCGACATGGCTGTAATACCCTAAACGACTTCCTGCGAGGACAAAATCTTTTTCAGATTTCGCTTTTTTGATTCCGATTATTCCTACAATAATCAATACACCGAAATAGAGAAGAAGAACAAAAGTATCCAGTATATTCATTTATACACCCCCGAACTTAATTCTAATTCGTATTCTGTAATTGCTTCGTCAAGTAAGGATATTCCCAAGTCTAAATGTTCCTTATCTATATTTAATGGAGGCATCATGCGAATTACCTCGCCCTTATTACCGCTTAAATAGTAAATAACTCCTTTATGCAGACACTTCTCAAGGATGTTTAGTAGACCCTTACCATTTGGTTCACCAGTTTCAGGATGAATAATTTCAATTCCTAGCATCAAGCCAATACCACGAACATTGCCAATCGTGGGATGTTTTTCTTTTAAGTGTATTAATTTATTTAATGCATAGTCACCTAATATTCTAGCATTTTCCACTAAACCTTCATCTTCTAAAACGTCTATCGTAGCGCATGCGGCTGCACATGCGACAGGATTTCCGCCAAATGTAGTACTATGACTGCCAATTGTCCATTGTTCCATTAACTCTCGTGAAGCTACTGTTGCGCTAAGGGGCAAGCCACTGGCAATTCCCTTTGCAATTGCCATAATATCTGGTGTCACACCAAATCTATTTGCCGCAAACCAGCCACCAGTTCGACCAAAACCAGTCTGAACTTCATCAAATATTAATAAAATTCCGTTTTGATCACAGATTTCTCTTATTTTTTGTAACCATGCTGTTGGAGGGATAACATAACCACCTTCTCCGAGAACAGGTTCTAAAATAACAGCTGCCACTTCATCTGGAGACACTTGATGATTAAATAAACGTTCAAAATCTTTTTCAACATGTTCTGACCAATATTCATCATGGTTTAAACCCTCAGGTGTTTCCGTTAATTGAGCATAAGGTATTTGATAGGTCATGTTTGCTCCAACCGGTAAATTCCTTCTGTATTTACTTTTCGATGTAGTAAGACTTAAGGCGCCCATCGTTCTTCCATGGAATCCTCCAAGGAAAGAAACAACGTAAGGTCTCCTTGTTACATGTCTTGCTAATTTTACTGCACCTTCAATTGCTTCTGCTCCGCTATTTCCAAAGAAAAAACAATCTAATGGCTCTGGTAAAATCTTTCTCAATTTTTTAGCTAATAGAATAATTGAATCGTAATTAATAATACCGATAGGACCATGAACTAAATGATCAACTTGATCTTTAATCGCTTTAATTACCTTTGGATGTCTGTGACCTGTATTTTCTGTAGCAATACCAGAAGTAAAGTCTAAATACTTTCTACCATCGACTCCTATATAAAATAAGCCCTCAGATTTTACTACCTGCAGATTTGGAAAATCCTTCGCCATTGTAGGCGCTAATAAGCCTTCTTCATTAATGTTTTTCAAATCAATCATAAATTCATCCCCATTTCATTGGTGTTGAAAGAATTTTCTCTTAATTCAGAAAAAACGTCAAATGCCTACCATAAGAAATTTTAATAGTTGATAAAGCAGGATAGAAAGAACAAATATCTAAATCGACCTTGCATAACACTCATAATTTCTTAAATGGAAGACGGGTAATAATTACTTTATAATGGAAATACAGATTTATTATTTATGTGGGAATAAGGGGAAAGTAGATGGTGATTAGATGGAACTAAGGAATTTAAAAACCTTTCAAGTGGTCGCAGAGGAATTAAACATCACAAAGGCTGCCAAAAGATTAGGTTATACACAGCCCACGATTACGTTACAAATACAGTCTTTAGAAAAAGAATTGAATCACACTCTATTATCAAGAGTTGGTAAAAAGACTCTTCTAACAGCTGCTGGAAGAAAGCTAAAAGACCATGTCGATAGCTTATTTATTTTTATAGATAAGATAGAAAAAGACATGGAAGAACTACATGGACCATCTGGCATTCTAACTATTGCTGCCTCGGATTATTATTGTACTCAACATCTTTCACCGATTGTCAAAGCTTATTTGGAAATATACCCGAGTGTGAAAATAAGTCTTCTACCACTAAATAGTGTACATGCTATTAAAAGTGTGAGAGACCACGTTGCGGATATAGCTATTATTGCGAATGAGTGTAATGCTATCGATATTAGTAAAACTTTTTTAGAAGAGGAAAGGGCTTTCTTAGTTGCTTCTTCTCGAATTAGCAAAGAAAGAAGTTTTCATGAAATTCTAAGAGAAGATACCTTTATTTCCTATGACTATCATTGTAGTTTCAGTAATATCATAGAACAATACTTCAAAAAAGCCGAATTTCAACCGCAGTCCACTATTATGATTGGTGGAAGCGATGAGATGATAAAGCGTGCCGTGTTGAACGGAACAGGCTATGCGATTTTAGGTCAAAATGCTATTGCAAATGAAATACAGGACGGTTCGATCACCATCCTCCAACATGTTTCAGAATCTATCATTACATCAGCCATTAATTTAAAAGTTCGCTCAGATGAACCAAATATACTAAAGTTTAATGAATTTTTACAAAACGCCTGGCCAGTAAGCAATAATCTTAGTGAAACATTAAGCTAAACGCAAAAAAGATAATTAGAAAATGGGGAATGCATGTGTGCATTCCCCATTTCTTACTTTCTGTGATGGATATATATTACTTCTTTCAGCAATTCTTTTCAGTAGCTAAAGCGAAGCGTCAGCTACAATTATTTTTGTAGCGAAAGCACAAAGTGTAGCTTAATAAAAAAGTTTGATCATTTATAATAAAGATTGATAATTTGTAATAAAGTTTGATTAAAAACATCTCACCGCTATAATTTTTAGAGGTGAGGTTTTTTTATTGGAAATTATGGTGATATCACTGTGGAGATTGTGAAGAAATGTACTTAAACTCCCATGAAAGAACTTAATCATCTTTCATTTTCTGTGGTGAAGTGCTGATTTTTGCACTTCATGGATGGCTAACGGGGCAGGTTAATGAAACAAGACTACTCATTAAATTACAAAATGCTAAAATATTAGCAGGGGTAAAATGGTAAATACTGAGTTATTAGGAGATAGAGGATGAAAATCAGGAAAGAGACAGAGAAAAAGAATGGTCGGGACGGCATTTTTAGAGACATACTTATTGAAATTCGAGATTCAATCTTATTTGAAATAGTGTGGAACATCTTAATGTTTATACCAAGAATGATGATTCGTTTAATCAAGAATATATTTTACTAGTCTAAATGAGTGCAATTCTTTAAAGGTATCGCCTTTTTCGGTTAGCTTAACAAAGTAGATTGTGAAGTACAGTACTTCAAGTAACGGGGTGCTTTACTTGAAGATCATTGAGTTGCATAATGCAGCTCTTTTTTTCTTAATTGAACTAACGGTTTAGTTGAAGAAGGGAATGATATAATTTGATAAAAATGTAAAAGGGAAGTAGCTTAATATGATAAAATATAAAGGTCGTAAATTTATATTTTAATTGAAAGTTTCTATATTGAATCTATTTGAATATAGACAAGAAGGAAATATCATCCCTGCATCATATAGTGATAGAGAATTATACATGGGATGCTAATCGCAATTTAAACGAGGATAGTTAATGAAATGAATGGGTAGTTTCCCTCAAAAACTGCAGTGCAATTTAATTTATTTTCTCTAGCCTTGATTTGAAAATGAGAAGTTTTAGGAACGATGATATAGACAGTGAAAATGGGGGATAAAAGTATGAAAGCAGTAATGGATCAAAGGCAAAGGCAATGGCATTGGTTGGACTATTTTCTATCTCTTATTCGTATGATATGGATTACTTCTAATGGCTACTCGATATTCGTTAATACAACAGGTTTGGAAAAATGGACCTTACTTTTATGGACTAGTTGTTCTTGTATAATACCTCATCTATTTTATCGGCCTAAGCTTATAAAATTCCAATATTATTTAATTGCCGAGATGTTGTTAACGGGTTCTTTGTTTATTTATATATCGAGTCAATATGAAATATCAGAAACTTACAGTATTTTATTCGTGCCTATCCTTATTGTTGCATATGCTTGTCAAGTTAAGCCATTAATATGGGTAGGACTTTTCTTATACATTTCAATTTTTTTAGCTGGTACATGGGCCGGCAATCTTTATGAGGATATCTTTGCACGCTTAATTGACACAACTATTATTTATGGTATTGGGTTATGTTTAGGAAGGATGACCATTGTCAATAACGCTAACAAAGAGTTAATTGCTTCTATTGAAGATAAAAACATGGATTTGGAATATTACTCAAAAAAGATTGAGGAACTAACAATAAAGGAAGAACGAAATAGAGTTTCACAAGACTTACATGATACAGTAGGCCATATTTTCACATCGGTCATAACAAGTTTAGATGCTCTTCCTTTTCTATATCGGGCAGATAAAAAAGAAGCAGAAAAAAGTATAAAAGAGATTTCAGATTTAGCACGAAATGGATTGAACGATGTGAGAAGAACAATTCACCAGATGTCGCCAACGAATCATCAAACTCTTGTTGAATCTGTTAAAGAATTGATTGTCGATTTTATGAAACATACATCAACGGATATAACCCTGAATGTCGAAGGGAGAGAGATCAAAGTCGGTGATAGGATAAAGTTTGCCGTCATTCGTTGTATACAAGAAGGACTTACAAATGCGAAAAGGCATGGTCAGGCAACTTTTATTAAAGTAAATATTTCTTTTCAACAAGAAGAATTGATTATTCTTATTGAAGATAATGGAAACGGTTGTGATGAATTGAATTTAGGATTTGGCTTACATTCAATGAAAGACAGAATATCGGCATTAGCGGGTACAGTTGACTTATATTCTAAATTGAATAATGGTATGAGAATAACGTGCAGCATACCGATGGTGAAGGAAGTGTAGTTATAATGATTAAAGCGGCAATAGTTGAAGATCAAGAGATTTTAAGAAAAAGCTTAAAAATTGTGATTGAAAGTATTTCTGACATTGAAATTGTTGGAACTGCGGAAAATGGAGAAAAGGCAATTGCTTTATGCGAGAGGGAAAACCTTGATATTCTTTTAATGGATATTCAAATGCCGGTGATGGATGGTGTAAGGGCGACAGATGAAATTAAAAAACGTTGGCCCGATATAAAAGTTATAATACTTACTACTTTTCAAGATATTACACATGTTTTGAATGCCTTAAATGTTGGCGCAGAGGGTTATATATTAAAGGCAGTTGATCCTGAGTTTTTAGTTCAAGGTATTAAAATGGTGTATCACGGAGGTTCTCTCATTCCTCAACAATTAGCAAAAGAGGTCTTTGGTCAGATACGTTCAAATAATAACGAACATTCGGAACAACTTGACTATAACTTCATGAATCATCCATATGATTTAAATAATCAAGAATTTAAAGTTTTAAAATGTATAACTCAAGGATTGTCCAATAAAGACATTTCAGAAAAGATGTTTCTTTCAATTGGAACTGTGAAAAATTATATTTCCACCATTTATTCGAAGTTAAATGTAAAAAACAGATCTGCTGCTATTATTAAAGCAATGGAAGAGAGTCTAGTAGAAGGTAGCATTGAAATAAAAGAATGTAGACAAAGTTAAATCGACTTTGACTACATTCTTTTTTAATTGTGATGAACTGGAACGTCTTTTGATTTTCGTAATAAAAGAGAGAATCAATAGCTTTTCAATAGCCACTTTTTTTAAGAAGTAATATATATTAGCCAATGGTCATAAATTGTCGTTTTTTTAAAATAGTTATTACTTATTAATGACTTACAGGCACTACCGTATATTACTTTTCATTTGTAGAGTAAAAGTATGAAATGAAATTTAAAAAGGAGGTAAAAAAGTGCATGCTCAAACTGCAAACTGTTTATTTAATGAAGTTGGAGAAGACGTAAATAAAGATAAATTAAAAGGTAATTGTAGTATACCTATCACATTAAATAAA
Source organism: Lysinibacillus sp. NPDC094403 (assembly GCF_050278745.1). Lineage (NCBI taxonomy): Bacteria > Bacillati > Bacillota > Bacilli > Caryophanales > Bacillaceae > Lysinibacillus > Lysinibacillus sp. NPDC094403. The sequence goes on from NZ_JBNNTL010000002.1 coordinate 87,678, forward strand.
AGTATGTTTTGATCAATCTTATATTTGGATTGCAGATTGCATTAAGCAAGAAAGGAATTTAAGGAATAAGATGAAAAATATAAAGAAATTAATAAAATATACAGGAGTATTTATTATAATAGCATTAATAGTAGCACTTTTTTTTCCTACATGGACCCCTCATATAAAAGGTAATAACAGCATAAGGGCATTAGAACAAGTAGAGATAAATGGAAGTGATCATGAAATTATGATACGTGGCAAAGATAAGGATAATCCAGTTATTATTTTTGTACATGGGGGGCCTGGATGTTCAGAAATACCGTATGCCAGTAAGTATCAAAACTTATTGGAAAACAATTTTACGGTCGTGAATTATGACCAAAGAGCAAGCGGAAAATCATATCATTTTTTTGAGGATTATTCTAATCTTTCATCAGACTTACTCGTAGATGACTTATTAGCCTTGACGGATTATATATCAGATCGTCTTGGCAAAGAAAAAGTAATATTAATTGGCCATTCTTATGGTACGTATATTGCAACTCAAGCTGCCTCTAAAGCTCCTGAAAAATATACAGCATATGTTGGAATTGGACAGATAAGTGATATAGTAGGAAGCGAAATTGACGGTTTGAACTACGTTATTCAGCAAGCAGAAAAAGCTGGCAATACAGATGATGCTCAATATTTACAAGAGTTAACTGAACAAATTAAAAATGGTGAGCTGATTACTCCACGGAATTATGTTGCAAAATATGGTGGATCTTCGAGACTTATTGATAACCCTGATGGGAATATCATAAATACTATGTTATTCAGTCGTGAGTATAACTTATTAGATGTGATTCGTTACAACTATGGGCTATCCTATTCTCAAAAAACTCTACTTGAGGAATTAACGAAAAACCAAAACCCATTACCTACTAAAGTAAAAAAACTTGAATTACCATTCTATTTTGTTATGGGTAAATATGATTATAACACTTCATCTAATGCAGCAAAAAAATACTTTGATATGATTGAAGCCGATAAAAAAGAATTTATTGCCTTTGAACAATCAGCTCATTATCCACAATTTGAAGAGAAGGAAAAATTTTATGAATGGATGTGCGATACGTTTGTGAAATAAAAATAAATAGAGTTTTTTTCTTACTTTGAAAGAGAGATTGTGAAGAATTGTACTTAAGCTAATGGGGGCTTTACTTAAAGATGGGATTCCACAGAGATCCCATCTTTTTCTTATTCAACTAACGGAGCAGGTTAGTCGAACAGTGTTGTTTAACTTGTGTTAAACAATCGGGTCACTTTATGGAATAAATAGGTAACTTAATTAACCTTTATCCGTCTAACAATCCGAGGAGGGATAACATGAAAGTGTCCAGATTATTTTTTGGTTTGGTTATGTTCGTTTTATTAACTGCTGTCGGATGTTCTAATTCATCGGATAAAGGTAAAGTAGAAGTTCATGAAACTGAAAATCCTAATGCAGAAGAGGTTTTAAAATTAGACCCTGAAGCCGATATATTTCAGTTCAATGGAGTGATTTATCAGACTGGAATTGATTGGGTTGAAGAACTAACCTTAACAAAAGGCGAGCAGGTAGGAGAAATAAAAACAAAAAACGATACAGATACAAACTTTAAAGACGAAATGTCGAACAAATTGCCTGTTGGTGCAAAAGTCTTTTCGGTTAAAGAAAGAGAAGAAATTGGAGGACCAATTTTACTCGTAGTATCAGAAGGTAAACTTTATAAATATTATGGGCTTGTTGAGGGTTAATCAATTTTCATATATCCGCAAACGAGCGTGATTGTTGAATAAGCATCGCTTTTGTTCTCCAACTAACGGGGTGCTTTAATTGAAGATTCGCTTCCAGAAATAATCAATCTTTATTATAAAAATCAAACTAGATAAATAAAGAACCAACTGTTTTGATTAAACTTTGTTTCAAAACAGTTGGTTTCTTTCTGTATAAAATCAGCGTTTGCAACTTACTTTTAATCGAACTTTATTCAAAAGCTACACAAAGCCAAATCCAGGCACAATTATATAAAAAAAGACTGTAGCAAAATTAAATTTGCTACAGCCGAAATTGGTTTATGCCCTTTGATAGTGCAATATAATTCATTTTATCATAAAAAACATTATTATTATGTTTTTTGTTTTTTTTGAATAATGATTTTAAAGCATATAACTAATTAATAAGCCTATTGACAAAAAAATGAAGGAACTGTATATTTAATTTATTCAACGTTGAATATAAAAAGGTGATTATTATGACAAGACTATTAGTTCTTGCTATGTTGGGGCTAAAACCAATGACTGGCTATGATATTAAAGTGATGCTTGAATTAAGTGACGCTGAACGATGGGGTGGTGTACTAATCGGCTCGATCTATAATGCTTTAAAGAAGCTTGAAAAAGATGGCTATATAGAGGTGGCTAGTATTGAATCCACGGGTCATAGACAGAAAGCAATTTACCAAATTACTGAAAAGGGCAGGGCGCATGAGCAAGAATTAATTATCGAGGCTCTTGAAAAATCCTCTGTAGTTTATCCTACTACTTTATATTCTGGGGTATCTTTTGCATTTAAACTGCCAAAAGCTAAAGCGGTGGATGCATTAGAAAAACAGAAAATAATTTTGGAACAAGAAGAAAAGGCTATCAATGCTGGCTATGAGGCGAAATTGATTGCTATGCAAGGAGAACTGCCAGCATTAACACAACTAGCATTTGATAATATGCTTGAAATTGTTAAAGTACAATCAAAATTTGTCCATCAAGCTATTGAAATTATGAAAAAAAGTGACTCTCTCGAATGAGGGAGTTAAAAAATAGCTATATATTCAACGTTGAATATACAATATTAAGTAAGGAGAGAAAATATGAAAAAGCTCATTAGCGCTAGTCAATTAACGAAAAGTTATAAAGCTCGGTGTGTCGTTGATCATATATATGTTGACATTAAAGAGGGGGAGATAATGGCTTTAGTGGGCACAAATGGTGCTGGGAAAACTACAACAATCGGTATGCTTCTTGGCATTATTCCTCAAGACAGTGGAACAATTGAATACTGGACATCTGATTATAAAAAGGAAATAGGTACACAGCTTCAATCAACCCCTTTTTTCGAAGGCTTTTCTGTAGAAGATAATGTAAAATTATTTGCGGCATTCTATGGAATATCGCTAACAAAAAATGAAATTGATGAAAAACTCTCCACTTTTGATTTATTACAGGTCAAAAAAACGCCAGCTATTAAATTGTCATTAGGACAGCAAAAACGCCTAGCCATTATCGTGACAACTTTGCATAATCCTAAACTTGTAATTTTGGATGAACCCTCTGCTGGATTGGATCCTAGAGGACAAAGAGAAATTCAACAGATTATTAAACGATTAAAAGATAGCGGGGTTGCCGTTTTATTTTCTTCCCACGATATGTTGGAGGTAATGAATGTAGCCGACAGAGTGTTGATTATGCATCGCGGAAAAATAATGGCAAACGGCTCTCCTGATGGTTTAATGGAGCACTACCAAACGCAAAATTTAGAAGAATTATTTTTTGAATTAACGAAGTGAGGAGAGAGAAAATGAAGGCTATTTTCGTATTAAATTTAAAATCGAGCATAAAAGATATATATTTAATCTTTTGGTCATTGTTAATGCCATTTGCTGCAATTATTGCTTTAAGAATATTTTTACCGAGCTATGCAGGAAATTATGTAGAGGGGATAATTGCCATTAGTGTATTTTTCTATTCATTTATGACCACTGCATTTATAGCGTTATCGCAAAGAAAAAGAGGGGTTTATAATTTACTTCACGCTACACCAATGCCATTATGGAAATATATCGTCAGTATTTCTAGTTCATGGGCTATAGTAGCAATTATTTTATCTTATATCGTACTTTTATTCGCTATCGTTATCAATCAACTAAACTTTTCTTTTTACATTCTCTTATATATGACACCGATTATCCTAATAGCTTCATTAAGTTTTGTTTTTTTAAGCTTCTTTATTTCAAGTATCGTGAAAAACGAGGGACATTTAAGTATGACTGCAAATGTACTGATGATACCAATGCTACTTTGTAGTAATGCATTTTTTACAATGGAAAAAGCGCCAAACCTTATACAATATATTAGTCTAGTAAATCCATTTGAATGGTTTTTAAATGGAATTAAAGCAGCGTTTCTAAATAACTTTAGTATATGGGGAGAATCTTTACTCCTTTTACTGGGATGCCTAGCTTTGACACTTATTATTTCCTTAAAAACATTCAAGTATAGTGATCAATAAAAACTGAAGTTATTTAACCTTTGCTTGAAATTAAGGAGCTGCCTTGAAGGGATAAAAAGGCTAAGAATGGAATAATTCTGCAAAGATACTGGAGAGGGCGGAATAGATGAGTGAAACGTTAATTAGAGAACTACTTATATTCCAGTTAGCAATGTAGAACAGTCGTGTGAATGGTATGTAAGTAAATTGGGAGCGGAGTGTAATTACCAAGATAGTGATAAAGCTATTCTTAATTTTGCCAATCAAAGTTTTTTTCTTGTTAGATCAATGAACAATCAAAGCTCAAATTTTATTGATTGCTATGGCGAAGAACATTTTTCGATAACCTTTGAGGTTGATGGAATAAGTGCATTAGAGACGATACGTAAAGTTTTTTTCGATAAAGGAATCAGAGTTGGAGAAGTTGAAAATAGAGGACATGCGGGGAGAAATTTTGTTTTTTATGATTTAGATGGAAATAAATTTGATGTGTGGAGTGAGCTGAGTCCTAATTTTAAAGAAAAATACGATGATGGAAAATAAGATTTGAAAAGAGTAGTTAGATTCCACTAAATTTCCTAGGCAATTATTTTGGTATCGGGAAATTCATTCTTTCATTGTGTGTGATCCAGATGAAATATACTAGGGGTTTGTCCAATAAACTATATAGAAACACTATTTTCAGAATAGTGAATTTGTAGAGGGTCACTTATTATTATAAGTGACCCTTAGTAACAAGCCTCGGAGGTGTAAGACTAAACCATCTTACATTACTAAAATATGATACGATGTTATTCTTGCATAGTTAATTGCCTGAGAAATAGTTTAAAAATATTAGTTCGTCATTTTAAAGGCATAAAAGCTGCGGGATTTAATTGTTCAGATTCTATTACGATTCCTGTCAATCCATTATCCGTTTTTGTTTCATGCCATTCACCCTTTTCCCAAAAAACTGCATCTCCAGGCTGGACTTGAAAATATTGCTCCTGTTCACTTCTTACATATCCTTTGCCTTCTAAAATTAAAAGAAGCTGGGGAACTGCCGCTTGATGATAGCCAATAACACCGTTTTCTTCTAAATACATACACCCGATACTAGCTGGTGCTTCCGTGTTAATGATCCGAGACATAATGAAATTTGATTTAAACTGTGTTATGTTTTTCCCATTTTCTTTAGACAATTGATAAAATTTCATTAGATTCCTCCGAACTTAACTTATTTTTTTACAGCATGAACGTAATGAATCGTTTCAAAGGCTGTTAAATAATCTTCTCGATTGTCAAAATAAAGCTCATTAATTGTATCTGGCGATAGGTGTTCATAAATAAGCATGCCAGAGTTTTCTAACATTTTTTCCATCTCTTCGTAAGTAAAACACGATTTCATCGGTTCACCACTTGCTGCAGCCATTTTCACCATATTATCTACTCGATTTGAAACTCCTTTTTCTTCAAATAATTTTTCATCTGCATAATCCAATACAATGGAACTTCCCGAAGGTACATTGGCAAACAAATGATCGATTAAGCTTGAGATTTCCTCTTTCGTTAAATAATATGAAACACCTAGCAGACTAAAGAAAGTCTTTTTATTATCAAAGCCGCTATCTATTAGATTTTGAGATGAAAACTTTTTTGTGAAATCCATCGAAACGAAATGTACATTACTAGGAAGCTTTAAATTAACTTCAGTCAACCTACTCTTCTTAAATTCCTGTGTTGCAGGGTGATCAATTTCAAAGATTTCTAAAATGTTTTCAAATTCAGGATGTCTTAAGCTGAAAGTATCTAACCCTGCTCCGAGTATGACATACTGTTGTAAACCTAACATGATTTCATTTTGTAAAACTTTTTCACAATATGCTGCACGTGCCAAGGGTGTAGGGGAGAGCTGAGTTTGCACAATCCATTTTAATAGCTCTTCAGTTTGTCCATTTAGTTTTTCTGCGATTTCTTTGTTAAAAAACTGGATGCCTTGAACCATATTTGTTTGAATGTCATTGAACTCTTGTTGTGTGATTAATTCTTGAGCTAGGTAGTCATTAAAAATTTTAGGGGTATCGAATTGACTATGATAAGCTCTACTAAAAGCCGAGATTAATGAAGTTAAACTGGATTCACCTTTATTCATGCAAATACACTCCTTCAAAAAAAAATAGGATTCCCCTGGCCAGGAGAATCCTATTGTATAAATAAATTACTTAAAAGTAAATTATTGCATAAAAAAATTTTTTTGTCAAGTATTATGTGTTAGAGAGCAACTGAGTAAAGAAATCTACCTAATCGAATTTTTGGATAAATATTTTACCGTTCGGTTGAATTTCTGCATAGAAAACTTCTTCGATTGAGTGGATATTTACCTTTTTTAATTCGTTATCTAACCATTCTCTACTTTTTCCAACTTCCAGTAAATTTTGTGGCAATAGTTTCCCATCTGTGATTACTTCAATGGGTATAAATGTCGGAAGTGAAGGGAAGATTTTTAAATCTATCTTTTGCGTGCTTTGAAATTCTGGCTTTTTCAAAATACTAAGCATGCCATTTGGTTCTAATATTGCATAGTCAATTTCTGTAATTGAAAAAACTTGATACTGTCTAATCATCATCGTAAGGTCATCAATATTAATTTTAGTGCTGGCTAAAGCTTTTCTATCTATTTTCCCTTTTTTAATAACGATTGTCGGTTGTCCATCAAGTAATGTTCTTGCTTTTCCAGATTTTAGAGCGATGTAACTAATTAAAGTAGTAAGCGCACACCAAACAATTAAGCTTACTAAAAATTTTGTGTATACAATTGTTTTTAAAACTACCATATTGGCTGCCATTGAACCAATTGTAATGCCAGTTACATAGTTAAAGAAGGTTAAGTGACTCAGTTGTTTCTTACCTAAAAACCTCGTAAATGTCAGAAGAACAAAAAAACTAATAATCGTTTGAACAACTACTTGTAAATAACTTGTGTACAAATTCCCCCACTCCTTATCTAATCCTTAGAATACCCAATGAATTTTTAAAAGATACTCCAATAAATTAATAGAGAGAATTTGAATTTACATTTCATCAATAATATAACAAAATCAGTGCATTATTGGATCTTCATCATAACGTAGGGTTGATTTCCGTTCCGACTGGGTGCTTTTATCGCTGCCGCTTCGCTTTCGCGCAGAGCAGAGCTTCCTGGGGGCGTCCGATGAGCCGCTTCATTCGCGTTGCTCGCTCCAGGGTCTCGGGCCAACAGATGTTTTTTGCGCGAAAGCGTAGTGTTAACGTAGCGGCAGCAAAAGGGGTTCATTCTGTGCGAAAGCGTAGTGCAACGAAGCGACAGCAACAGCACCGATGTTGGTCACGAAGGCGTTATCACAGGATGTGATGGTTTTAGCCTTCGTTCTTCTATTGCTGATCCCCAAGGAGTCACCCAGTCTCCACTCCAATCAACTTATTTGTATAGTATACGTTTTAACAAATTGTATTTCTTATTTTCAGGAAAGAACTTAGTATCAATAATGGAAAATACAGTAGGTGTTTTGGTAATATAAGTATTATTTGATTAAAAGGAGAGTTTTTATGAATTCTAGAGTTCCTACTCAAGTTCTAAAAATTTTAAATGAATATATAACACTATTTCAAAATAAAATACCGAATACGCTTGAAGGGTTCTATTTACATGGTTCAATTGCTCTGGACGCTTACATAAACGGTTCTAGTGATATCGACTTTATGACAGTTGTAAACAGATCCTTAACCGAAGAAGATATGAAAGTAATATCAGATCTTCATAAAGAATTAAATCGAAAATATAAAGATATAGGGATGGACGGATGTTATTTATTAGTTGGGGATGTTGGGAAGAGACAACGTGAGGTAAACGGATGTTTAAACGTAAATGAAGGTAAAATAAATTGGGGTAATGATGATATTAACCCAATTACGTGGTGGATTTTAAAAAATAAAGGGATTACCATTTTTGGACCGGATATAGCTACATATAACTTCATTGTAGATGAAAGAGTGCTAAGTAATTATGTTTTAGAAAATATGAACAGTTATTGGTCGAATAGATTGAAAAAAATAAAAAAATATAAAGCATTTTTAATACCAAATAAATTAGTTGATGAAGAAGTAGAGTGGTCAATTACAGGGATGTTACGACAATTTTACACACTGCAAGAACATGCGATTGTTTCAAAAGTAGATGCTTGTAAATATGCAATACATAATTTACCAGAAGAATTTCACAATATTATTTACGAAGCCATTAGTATTCGAGAAGGTTCCAATTTACGTTATTGTAAATCGAAAAAACAACGCATTGATGATACTATTCAATGTATGGATTATATACTTAAAAATTGTAGTAATATCAAAAAATAGTGAATGGTTTCAGTTCATCTGCCATTACCGTTTATGGAAAAAATATGATAAAATTAATTGGTCTTAAATGACAATTTCATTTAGGGGGGTAGATATTATGAAAAAAAATAATGTTAGCGTAATAAACAAAAAGGGGAAATCGTCTAACTAAAATTTTATATAGCGTTTCCTCAAATTGAAAGGGGAAAATTATTTGAATCAAGCATTACTTATTATTGATGCTCAGCAAGAATTAATGGATGGTAATGAGAAAGAAAAAGCAGTTTTTAATAAAGAACATCTTATTAGAAATATCAATTTAGTCATTGACAAAGCAAGGAAATCCGATGTACCAGTCGTCTTTGTAAGGGATCTCGATGTTGCTGAAGGTAAAGGGACAGGGTTCGATATTCATAATGGCATTAGCGTACCTAGGGAAGCAAGAATTTTCGATAAAAAAGCAACAAATTGTTTCCATGGGACTGAACTGCTAAATCATTTACAATCGCAAGATATTAAACATGTAGTTGTGATGGGCTGCTCGACGCAGCACTGTATCGATAGTGCAGTAAGAACTGCGACTATTAGTGGTTTAGATGTCACATTAGTAGGTGATGGGCATTCAACAGCGGATAGTGATGTTATAAGTGCAGAACAAATTATCAAACATCATAATCATACACTGCATGGTCATTATAATGTCGAACATTTTTCTATTGTTAGAAATTCAGAAGAAGACTTGTTTCAACCTACACATGATTCGTATAGATAAGAAAAAGTATGTAAAGGCACTCATTTGATGGGTGCTTTTCTTTTTGGCCATTTAACATTACCTTAAATAGAATAGATTTTGCGCAACTAAAGCTACTAAGGGATCTAATATATGTACAAAATTTGATTTTAAGAAAAAGTATGACCGTTTTAGTAAGCTAAATCGCTGACATAGTCTTTGCTTTTTAGTTAAACGCAATAACCAGTTCATGAAACACAGACATTTGTTGTTAAGATAAGGAAAAATAAGGTCAGAGATTATTGTATATAATACCACTTATTGCAAAATACGTTCAATACGTTTAATATATATTAAACGTATTAAATATAAAGAGGTGTACGATATGGAAAACACTTTATTAAACGATCAACAGAAGGAATTAATAGAGGATTTTGGAACTTACATAGAATCCTCAGGTGGTGCAAGGACACTTGGAAAGATATGGGGGTACTTGTTGATATCGAGTACGCCAAAGTCACTTGATGATATGGTAAGTGACTTGCAAATTAGTAAAGGCATGGCATCATTGTCCGTTCGACAAGGAGTTCAAATTTCTTTATTTCGAAAAGTAGGGATTCCTGGTAGCAAACGAGATTTCTATCAACTACATTCAGACGCATGGACATCGACTTTGCATACGAGCATTGCACAAGGCGCAATGATGGCACAATATTTGCGTAGAGCGAAGGAGCTAGTTCTTGAGGAACAAGCTGTATCAACAATCGATGAGAGTATCGAGTTTTTTGAATTTGTGATCCAACAGACAGAGCAAATTTTAGTTCAGTGGGAAAAGAGAAAGGATAGTAAAACAAAGTAGGGGGAGTCTTTATGCCAAAAGTTAAAGCGAACGGTATCACAATCCATTATGAAATTAGAGGTCAAGGGACGCCTATTTTGTTTTTGCACGGCAGCGGAGCATCATGGAAAATGTGGGAGCCTCAATTTGAAGCATTCTCATCACGCTATCAAATGATTATGCCCGATTATAGAGGGCACGGTGATTCGACAAAGGAATTTCCTAATAATAAATATGATCATCATATCATTGTGGAGGATATAAAATGTTTTTTAGATGTACTTGGAATTAGCAAAATTAATGTCGTCGGTGTATCACAAGGCGGTCAATTGGCTACGCTGCTTGCAATAAAGTACCCAACATACGTAGACAAACTCGTAATCTCTAATAGTTATAGTGAGATGCCAACACTCGCTGCTAGCTGGGTATTGTCAATCTCAAATTTTATATTTAGTCTACTTCCGTACCGAACAATTATAAATATCATGATGAAATTTTATAAGGAGGATCCTTATACACAACGGATTCTAAGAGATTCTTTTTCGATTGATAAGAAGATGTTGCTTGCAATGAAAAAAGCACCATTTCCAACTCATACTGATCAATTACATCGAATAAAGTCACCTACGCTTGTAATGGGTGGCGAAGGGAAAATGATTACAGGCGTTGATGAAGGGAAAGGATCCCGAACTATTTTCAACCATATTGAAAATGCAAAACTAGCATTATTCAAAAATGCATTCGATCCTTTAAGTACGATGCGCAGAGATATTTTTAATGAGATGATCATTGACTTTCTAGAGGATCAGCCTTTACAGCAATATAAGGATGTTGCTATGTTTAACAAATAAAATGTAGATAGAAAGGCGGGATAGTATGACCATATATATTGCTCTACTTAGAGGAATTAATGTAGGCGGGCATAATAAAATCATCATGGCAGAATTAAGAAGTTCTCTTGAGCAATTAGGATTACATAATGTGAGGACATATATCCAAAGTGGAAACATCCTTTTTGAATCAGGCGAAATCGAGGAGCTTTTGCAAAAGATTATTCACGAAAAAATTAAAGAGGATTTTGGCATTTCCAGTGATGTTGTTATTAGGACAGCAGAAGAAATACAGCAAATTATTAGTCATTCCCCTTTTTCAGATCAAGAGATTTCAGAAGCGAAACAATCATGTAAGGGGGAATGTTTGCATGTTGCTTTTTTGCCGACAGCTCCTTCTAAGGTCAATAGTGACAAGTTTTTATCGTATACAAGTGATCAAGAACTCAGTGTCATAAATGGAAGAGATGTCTATCTTTTATTTTATGACAGCATTCGGAATTCCAAACTTGGTAATAATATAAAAAAGCTTGAGGTTCCAGCTACTGTGCGTAATTGGAAAACACTCATGAAGCTTTCAAGTATGGTCGAAGAAGTCAAACATAAGAAAAGTGAATAACATTTTTTAAAGCTTTATTTAAAATCTAATAAATCGAAGTAGCCTCTTGTAATTACATCGCATAAATTGAAAACTTCCGGGTTTGTTCAGAATTTGTTTAGAATTATGTGGTAAACTTATAATGTCAAGGTTAATAAATGAACACGCATAAAAAAGTCTAGGTATTCACAAATCTTTTGTGAGCCTAGCTTTTTTGTGTTGATGAATGGAACAGAACCCCGAATGTTAGTAGTTTCTAACATTTGGGGTTCTGTTTATTTTGTAGATTTCCCCTACGAGAGATTTGCAATTAATAAATTTGTAAGGAATGAGTAAGAAAAAAGAGATGATCGATTCGTACAATTAAAGTACATGAAAGGGGTCGTTTTAGTGTAAACAGGTTTGTGAAGAAAGGTGTAAGGGAACTGGTCGTAAAAGCTTGCTTGTGAAGACTAATCGGAGGGAAAGAAGAAAATACCCACCAATAAAAGTTTCACATGAAATATCAGTTACTTTGCAAATAACACTCAATAGGAATGCCATTGAGATTGAAAGTATCAATAAAAAAACGCTGCTCTTATGAGGAGTATGTCTTAAAACAACGAACGGAGAGAGAATCCATGCTTAAACTGATGGAACTAGGATGGAAAAAATTTCACTTATCTAACTATTTTATAAGAATAATCATTTGTATTGTGGCAACCATCTTCCCGGTTGGTCTTATGCCATGGGGAGGTAAAGTAGAAAGTGGACTGATGTTTACAGAGTATATTGGACAAATATCAATATTGAACATTCTTATTAAAACAATATTGATCATTATTTTAGCTGTTATTTTAATTCGTTTAAAAATGGATGAATACAAGAATCATTATAGTCCACCAATATTCAACATAATGAGTATTGTTTATATCATCATACAATAGGCTAATAAATTGAAGAGGAGAGATGATGCAATGTTAAAGTTACTAAAGCTGGAAATGAAGAAATTTAATTTACATTGGTATGTAAAAGGTGCGATTATCGCAAACATCATTATAACAGCAGTAGTGTGTTCCGTTATTTATATAGCACAAAGAGAAGGTGATTTACCCATTTCAACGTATCAAGATGTTTATGTACTGATAGGCGCAAGCGTGAGAGCAACGTTTATTGTGTTTGCCTCTGTATTAATTGCGAAACTAGTTATTGAAGAATATAAAAACAGGACAATTTTGATTATGTTCTCTTATCCTATTAGTCGGAAGAAGCTGATCGCTAGTAAACTGACCTTGATAGCTTTCTTAACGGTTAGCACTATGATAGTGTCTAATATCGTTGTGGCTGGTCTATTTTTTATCATTAATATTTATATTCCTATCGTTCCATTTACATTAACTGCAAATCAGTTCATAGGTGAAGTCATAAGCATGGTTCCATTTGCTATTGCCTCAACAGGAACAAGCTTAATCCCTTTGTATTTTGGGATGCGTAACCATTCTGTTCCTGCCACTATCGGTTCATCGTTACTCGTTGTGGCAATTGCTTGTTCTTATAACCCAGAAATTTCTTTAGTGACCTTCATTCCACTTCAATTAGGACTTGCAGCAGTTGGAGTAATAATTGCATATCTAGGTATTCGTAATACTGAAAACGTGGATGCGATTTAAAGTGGTCAACAAAATCAGAAGACCTAAGTGGAACGGAAGAGATTTTGTAATAAATACGACAGAAATAAGCATGGATTTGCGCTTACAAAAAATGTGAAAATAGGAGGCAACAAGAAATGGGAATGATTATAGGCATTATTTCAGGTGCAGTTTTGGGTGTGATCTTATTATTAAGCAGCATGATTTCAATTTGGAATAGTAAGAAAAAACAACAAGAGAATCGCTATGCGGTATGGATCATGGTAGCAGGTTTTATAGCGTTAATTACAGCTGGAAATAATGCTTTAAGGTATTTCTTATAAGGAGTTATATGTTGGCTCAAGACAAATGTTGAAGGGGATATTTAACGACTTGGATGTTCTATTTGTGTCACTTTAGGAGTTATTTTGCACCTGTTTTAAGCGCTATTTTGCAATATAAATAAATATAAAAAGTCCAATTTCTCAACATTAAAATTAAGAAATGGGACTTTTATCATTACTTCGGAATAGCTGCTGTTTGCTGTATAATCTATGCTTTTTTAATTCAACCACTTTGGACACGGTTCAAATCATTGAAAATTAATTACCAAGCAGTTGGATGCCACGCCAATCGCTTACATCGCATTGGCCATATTCATTGCCACCCACTGCAACCACCGTGCCGTCAGATTTAAGCCCAAGAGTATGAGCACACCCTGCCGCAACTGCCACAATATCGTACCAGTCGCATACATCGCATTGACCGTGCTTATTCATACCCACAGCCGCCACAGTACCGTCAGATTTAAGTCCGATGGTATGATAACTTCCTACCGATATCGCCACCATATCACTCCAGTCACATACATCGCATTGACCGTGCTTATTCATACCCACAGCCGTAACTGTGCCATCCGATTTGAGCCCTACGGTATGTAGGTAACCCGCCGCAACCGCCACTATACCGCGCCAATCGCTAACATGACATTGGTGATACCTATTTATACCCACAGCCGTAACCGTGCCATCCGATTTAAGTCCGATGGTATGCCAGTCACCTGCTGCAATCGCTACAATATTATGCCAGCCGGTTACATTGCATGCACCTTCATTATTTCGGCCCACCGCTACCACCGAACCATCCGATTTAAGCCCAATGGTACGACGCCACCCCGCCGCAACGGCTTTAATATCATGCCAGTCATCTACTTCACATTGTTCATGCTTATTCCAACCCACAGCCACCACAGTACCATCGGATTTAAGACCGATAGTATGAGCATTACCGGTGTTCGTCGCCATATGAACATTACCAGCCGCAATCGCCACAATATCGCGCCAACCGCTTACATCACATTGGCCAAATTTATTATCACCCACAGCCATCACCGTTCCGTCAGATTTAAGCCCAACCGTATGACGATGCCCTGCCGCTATGGTATCCTTTGGAACTAATCTTTTCAATTCTTTCACATTCCTTTCCAAAGCGCCGTTGCGTTCAATTATTTTGGCATGCTCACGAAAAAACTTGTTCTACAAAATGGCCCGATTGCTGAACAATAAAACAGTGCCCTTCCTTTCTTTTATTATAGCTTATAAGACTTCAAATTTTTAAAGGTTTATTATTTGTACCAAAACTCATTCCAAAAGTGACATTCTATTTGATAAGAAAAAATTATGGGTTTACATAATAAATCATATATTCCCTTTATGTTCTGTATTTGATAACGTAAAAGAAAGGAGGCGGAAAGATGAGAATTTTTGATGCACACTTTCACATTATTGATTTTGATTTTCCTATTTCTGAAAATCAAGGATATGTACCACCTAGCTATGTTGTTGAAGATTACCAAAATGAAACAGCAACATACAAGATTGTAGGTGGTGCAATTGTTTCAGGTTCTTTCCAAGGTTTTGACCAAGATTATTTGGTCAATGCTTTAGAGAAAATGGGTTCTGCATTTTGTGGTGTTACGCAGCTACCATTTTCGATGACAGATGATGAGATTATGGATTTACATAAAAAAGGTGTACAGGCACTTCGATTCAATGTGAAGCGTGGTGGCTCCGAAGATTTATCTAAGCTCGATTACTTTGCGAGACGTGTTTATGATTTAGCTGGCTGGCATAGTGAACTATATATAGATGCAAAAGATTTGCCTGAAATTGCCTCAACGATTGAAAAATTACCGGCGATATCTATTGATCATTTAGGGTTATCCGAGGAAGGCTTACCTCATTTGTTGCATCTCGTAGAAAAAGGTGTACGAGTAAAGGCGACAGGTTTTGGTCGTGTGGAGCTCGATGTTGAACATGCTTTGAAATCTATTCATGCTGTCAATCCAGAGGCATTAATGTTCGGCACAGATTTGCCGTCTACAAGAGCGAAAAGACCTTTTGCTTATGCAGATATTGAACTAATTCAAGAATTATTTGATTCCAAGTCAGCTGAGAAAATTTTATATCAAAACGCGATGAATTTTTATTTCAAGTGAGTTGCTAAAAATACTGTTTTTCTTCATTCCTAATGAAATTTTAGAAATAAATCGTTAATTGCCTTTCACAATCAAATGTGAAGGGCTTTTATTTTGTTCTGTGAGATTATTTAATAAGATTGAAAAACAGACAACAGGTATAGAGCGTTAACTACATTAATACTCGTTGTCAACAGTTTGTAATGGTCAATAGTTAGTTTAAACTTTGAGCATTGTTATTTTCTCTAATAACATTTTCTTTCTTTATATTTGCAATAAATACACCTATTAAAGTAATAAAGCCACCTGTTACGGCAGAAAAATGCGGAACCTCAGCAAGCCAGATCCATGCGATAAGAAATGCAAAAACAGAGGTTAAGTAAAGTGTACTTGTTGCTTCAGCTGCTCCCGTTCGTGAAGTAACAAAGGCTAGCGTAAAATAAGGAATGATTGTTGGGAAAATGCCAAGATACACAATGACTAATGTTGCATTTATCGGGGCATCCATTATTGCTTCACCTAGTCCGGGTGAAAATATCAACATGAAAATAGTGCCAGACCAGATTGCGTACATTGTAAAGGGGATTGGCCCATATTTCTTAAGATAATGATGTTGAAAAACAAAGTATATACTTTCTGAAAGAGATGCTACTAAAACAATAATAATCCCGGTATTAAATGAAAAGCTTGTAGTTGAACCTCCTACGGAAATAAATGCTACACCACAAAAACCAACCAGGGAGCCTACCCATCCCCATAATCCAAGCTTCTCACGATAAAAGATTACAGCTATCAGTGCGGTGAATATCGGTGTTGTAGAAACAAGTAAACTTGCAACGCCGGCACTAATCGTTTTCTCTCCATAATTTAATGCTATTTGATACACGGAGAAACCTAAAAAGCCAAGTAATAATATAATTGGTAAATCTTTCAATGCAGGTAAAGGGATTTTTGTGATAACTGCTATAATTATTAATACGAATGAGCCGATTAATAATCGTAAAAGTGATATGTGTTCAGGGGAATATGCCGTCAATGCAACTCGTATTCCTGGAAAAGCTGATGCCCACAAAATAATTGTTATGAAATGAGCAGATATAATTTTGAAATCTAATGTTTTTAACATGAATACACCTCGTTTTTCTTTATCAAACAATAAATGGATGTTTTTAATGTTAATAGGACTTTGGTGAAATTTCTTCAACAGGTTAAAATAAAAAAAACCAACCAGTTTGAATGGGGTATACATAGGAGAGTACATATGAAAAAGCCAAAATATCAATTGATTATTGATTTTATAAAAGAAAAAATTGCTAAGGGAGAGTGGGCAATAGGAAGTAGCATACCAAGTCAACGTAATCTGGCAAAACAGTTTGAAGTTAATCGTAGTACAGTTATAACTGCATTAGAGGAACTAATGGCAGAAGGACTAATTGAAGGTAAAGCAGGGAAGGCAACAGTGGTCACCAATAATACTTGGACTTTGATGGGGGCAAAATCTTCGACTAACTGGAATGAAAATATCACTTTAGGAATTCATAAACCTAGCGTTTCTATGGTACAGGAGATTAACGAAGCGGAATCGAATACGAATCTTATTCAACTGAGTAAGGGAGAATTATCGCCTGAGATGTTTCCGTTAGAAGAGATGAAATTCATTGTTCAAAAGGTATCAAATCAATTGACCTCTTTTGGATATGAAGAACCAAAAGGAAATATAAAATTACGCCAAGCAATTAGTGATTATTTAAATGTAAGAGGAGTCGAAGCATCTCCGTCGTCGATTCTTATAGTTTCTGGTGCGCTCCAAGCTCTACATTTAATTTCAATTGGACTCCTAAAAAGAGGTTCAACGGTATTGTTAGAAATGCCGTCCTATCTTTACTCGTTGACTGTTTTTGAGTCTGCGGGGATGGAGTTGCAAGGATTAGCGATGGACAATGAGGGGATAGTAATAGATTCAATTTACCCGATAAAGGAAAAAGGAAAGAATATTATTTATACGATTCCAACCTTCCACAATCCAACAGGTGCCTTAATGCAAGAAGACAGACGAAAAAAATTAATGGCATATTGTGAAAGAGAGCAACTGCCAGTTATAGAAGATGATGTGTACCGTGATTTATGGATTGACAATCCACCACCTAAACCACTGAAAGCAATGGATCATTACGGAAATGTATTGTATGTTGGAAGTTTATCAAAAACCCTGAGTCCAGGATTACGAATTGGTTGGGTAGTTGGTTCGGAGTCAGTCATTAATCGATTAGCAGATTTGAAAATGCAATCTGATTATGGATCTAGTACGCTTTCCCAGCTCGTTGCAGCAGAGTGGTTATCTAGTAATTTATATGATGGTCACCTTGATAAGGTAAGAGAACAACTTCGGATTCGAAGAAAAGTTGCTTTAGATGCAATGGACAAATTTTTAAGCCCATACGCTACATGGGACATCCCAAAAGGTGGATTGTTCATTTGGGTCAAAATTAAGCCTGAATTTAAAGTAAATAGGCTATTTGAGAAAGCATTATCCTGCAATATCCTTCTTAATCCTGGTAGTATTTATGCTGAAAAATCAGGACAGTTTATACGAATCTCTTATGGGTATGCTTCACTCGATGAAATAAAAGAAGGCATATTCCAATTAAGTGAAATTATTAAAAATCAATAGAATTATTATGGAGCAGGATGGTTATAAAATTTCTTGAATGGAGGGGGCAAATGAAAATATTAAAGAAATTGCCGAAAAGTGACCCCAATCTACATTTAGATTTAGTTAGAAATGGCTGGGTTCCGATGAAAGAACCTAAGAATTTAATAAGTGTTATATTTTATCGATCCCTTTAATGATGGTCGCTTTAATGATCTCTATTGGAGTAATAAATATTTATTCCGGTATTTCTTTGAGCGATTTTGGATTTACATCTGGTGCGCTATCCATAACAATTAATTTTGGTATTATTTGGGGGATAGTTTTACTATTAATACTTCACGAATTGCTTCATTTGATGTTCATTCCTAATTTTATTAAATCAGAAAAAACTTCTGTGGGACTTACTCTATTTGGGGGTTTTGTCATTACGGAAGAAGAGATTTCAAAATCAAGATATTTGTTCATTACGATTATTATACTTTCAATAATTTTCCCACTAATTTTAAGTGTATTTGGACTCTTAACGACGACATTAAAGTTCCTGATTATACTAAACTCAATGGGATCGTCAGTTGATTTACTAAATCTTCTTCTAATAATGAAACAGGTACCGAAAAATGCAACTTTAACAAGTAATGGAGCAAACACTTATTGGAAAAAAGCTCAGACTGAACAAAAAGGGTAAAGATAACGAAAGTCATCTTAAAAGAAATAATACCGTTATAGAAACAAATGAAAGAGGAAGAGGAAATGAAATCAGCCCGAATGTTTAGTATTAAATTTATTAGTTAATCATCAGAAACTCACAGCACAAGAAATAGCCGAAAAGCTTGAAGTGTCAAAACGAACGATTTATCGCGATATTGAATCACTGAATTTAGCTGGAATTCCGATAGTAAGTTATCCCGGTCAAGGTGGAGGATTAGGAATTTTAGCCAATTATAAAATTGATAAAAAGTTTTTCTCCATTGATGAATTACAAACAATACTAATTGGTTTAGACGCACTGAATAATATTCATACAGAAAATAATATTGCTCATCGGACGCCTCAAGGAAGCTCTGCTCTGCGCGAAAGCGAAGCGTCAGCGGCAAATGTTTTCTGTAGCGAAAGCAAAGCGACAGCTACAAATGTTTTATCTGTGCGAAAGCGAAGCGTCAGCAACAAAGCGCCCAGTTGGAACGGAAATCAACTATACGTTATGATGATGGGCTATTTTTTTCGTTAGGCTAGACCTTTAATATATTTCGTCACATTCCCTAAACAACAACTACCTTGAGGATTGTTTACCTCACAGCCACAACGGTTTTCTTTTATATTTGCTCGAATATGTTCTAATGGATTAGGTGTGATTTCATTTTCAACATATTGCTTAATTTTTTCTTTAGTCCAATCAAAACAATAGCAAATCGGTGTACTTAATGAGTCATCCTTTTGATGTACATCTACCTTTATATCAGATAGAAGGTACTCTTTATTACTCGTATCAAAATAAACGACATGACAATCTTTAGTAGAACAAAAATAGTGATTTTCCATAGCATTTATAGATCCTAAGACAGATGGTTTCATCATTGATTTAATCGTGATTAGTTGTACATTTTTAGCTTTATTTTTGCAAGAAGGACAAACAATAGTGTTTTCATTTATAATTTTTTTATTGCTACTATCACAACAGTTTCCCATCATTTTCCCACCTTTACTTATTATTTTTAGTCCCTGAAAGTTTCAATATTTTGGTTAGGATTCATAATTCATCTTATATAAAGTATAAACGATTATGCTAAGGTACAGGAAATTATAATTATTTGATTCAACTAATCAGTTATCAATATCAACAAGATCGTGAACACGCATGAAAAAATGACGAGTTAATTAAATAAGTTGAACTTCAATAAAATTCTTTTACAATAGACGCTGTTAGGGCATATGTGCGTGGTCATGATTGGTTAACAGTAGATGAATTACTAAAAATGTCGAGACTCACTAATAGAATCCAAAAGCATACATAAGGCTACATTGCTAACAATGTGGACTGAAGATTTGTATGGAAGAATAATTATTCAACGAAAAAAGGGGAGATTTATAGAGTAGAAAATAGTAAAATATACAAGCTGATAGCCAAAAGAGTATTTGTTTGGGAATTTTACGAGTGTAAATGACAATGAACAAACACTTCGAGGTTCTTGTCAGAGGGATAATGAATTAAACGTGAAGGTGGGACTATTGGAATTGTTTATAGTAGCAATATTGATTACATTAATTTTCGGCAGTATTTCTTATATGCTGTTGAAGCATCCTGAGGGTGCTATACAGATGAGTTCCTTTTCAGATGAATTCAAAAAGAAACCATTTTTAAAAATGTTCCTAAAGTTTATAGGTTGGTGGTTTTTATTACTTGTGATAGCAGCGTGGATTGTTGCAATCATCTCCTTGTTTGAATGAGGTTATAAATTTTCTGAGGAAATTTGACTGAAAGAAAAAAGCCGTAGTAAAGTAATATGCTACAGCTAACAATTGATTATGCCCTTCTATGACTTTTCATAAAAGCATTATAATACATAGAAGGGCAAGTATAGCTATATTTGGTTATTAAACTCATATTGGAATATACACATGCGAAGGGCGTCACGATATTTACCTTCAGTAAAAAATTCTTCTTTAAGTTCTCCCTCAATATGAAATCCAGCTTTTTTATAAATGTAAATGGCTTTTTCGTTTTGTTTATCAACAATTAAATATAGTTTGTGTAAATTTAAAATATGAAAAGCGTATTTCATTGCCAAAATAGTAGCAGAGTAGGCATATCCTCTTCCTTGGGAATTAGGATCAATAATAATTTGAAATTCTGCATTGCGATGGATCAGGTCAATTTCAACTAATTCCACTAGTCCAAGAATTTCCTTTTCTTTTTCAACTATAAAACGTCTTTCACTTTGTTTATGGATATGCTTTTCAAATAAATCTTGTAGTTCTACAAAAGATTCATATGGTTCTTCAAACCAATATGACATGATTCTAGAATCATTATTTAATTTATGAACATATTTTAAATCTTCTCTTTCTAACGGTCTTAACTTGATACTTTCTGACATAATCGATGTTCCTCCTAAATTAATAAAAGTGTATGTTTTACATACAAACAATTATTCCAGTTATAAACTATAAGCTGTATAGTAACTATATAGTCAAGGAACCAACGAAAAAATACTTTTCAGAGGTATATGGTAAAATACAGCGGGGAAGGCATTCCGGAAAATGTATTGCTTCGTATCTTCAAACCTTTGAGTTTCCAATACAATTTAGTAAAAAGAAGGTAGATTAATATTTATGTTCTCAGGATTTGAATGGTTACCAAAAAAATGGGGGAAAAGAAAAGTTTCAGAACAGTTTCTTCAAGCAAAATTTGCTGAAGAAGGTAAAGGGATTACGATTAGCACTTATGCTATAGACTTATTTTTAATATCTATTCCTTTAGAAGTGAAAAAATATAATTCTCTTTAATTTCGGTAGAGTGTCAACTAATTGCGTTGACACTTTTTTCTATACAGCTTCTTTCAATGTTTTACTCTTAATTTGAAAGGGACGCATTTAAATAAGTTGTTTTTGTTTTAAAATACGAAAATAAAAAACATCCAATAATAACAATCAATCCCCCAATCCCTTGCGTCCAAGAAATGCTTTCTCCTAAAAATAAAAACGCTAAAAGTGCCGTGAAAATAGGATTGAAATTAAGGAAAACACCGGATGTCGTAGCCCCTAACTTTTGAATACCAATGCTCCAAAGTACCATACAAACGACAGTAGAGATAAAGCCTGTATATAAAAGGGATAGTATAAAAGAATGATTAACATTAGAAATAGTAAAATCCTTAAGGTTAAACGGCAATAGTACAAGAAGTCCAAATATTCCTGAATACAAATTAGCCATTAGTGGCGAGGTAGTTTTCATTGCCCATTTATTACAGACAGAATAAATACCCCATACACATACAGCTGCAAGCATCCATAAATCCCCCAAATTAAAATGAAAAGAAAATAATAGGTTGATGTTCCCTTTTGAAAGTACGAGAAGTACACCTAACAACGAAACTAGCATTGAAAGTGCTTGAAGTATATTAATCTTCTCTTTTAGAAAAATAAACGAAAAAAAGGCAATTGAAATTGTATTTAATGTTGAAATGAGGCCAACATTCGTCGATGTAGTTCTTTCCAATGCTAAAAATTGAAAGATATTGAACAATACCACACCTGTAATGCCCATTATCAATAAAGGAAGAAGGGCATCTCGTGAGGGAAGCAATCTTTTTTCTTTCCACCATACTATTGGAAAAAGTACAGCGACGGCAATGAGCCATCTTAAGCTCGTTAATGTTAACGGAGAGGCATGATTAACAAGAGATTTGGCAACTACAAAATTGCCTCCCCAAAGTAAACTAGTTAAAAGCATTAATAAAACATAGACATTCGGCAAATCACGATCTCTCCTTTTATTCTCGTATGTTAAATAGAGTATATATTAGATGAAAGAATCATAACATTTTTGCTTTTTTGGCAGTATAATATTTTGTATAATGAATAAAAATCAAAATAATAGTAAATTTAACGGAGTTTTACGGAATAAAATTGATAATGCCCGTCAGAAATAGCGGGATTTTCGAATAAAAAAAGGAGAGAAAATAGCATGAGAGATGTCGAAAGAAAATTGTTAGATAGTGTGGATACTCAAATACTAGATATTTTGCAGAGAGAAGTTCAAATTAGTAATGCAGAGATAGCGAGACGGGTGAATTTGTCCCCACCTGCAACCCATACAAGGATAAAACGTTTAGAAAGCGAAGGATTTATTGACAAACAAGTTGCCATTTTAAATCATGAGAAACTAGGATTCGATTTACTGTGCTACGTTTTCATGAGTACAAATATTCATCAAGCTAAGGAATTAGAAGCTTTGGAGAATGCCTTAAAAACAATGACCGAGATATTAGAATGTCATTGTTTAACAGGAGAGTATGATTATCTTTTAAAGGTTATTATTAGAGATCGAAAAGAATTAGATAGCTTTATTAGAAAATTAAATAGGCTGGGCATATCCCGCATTCAAACGAACTTATCTTTAAGAGAAGTTAAATATTCAACAGTCTTACCGATAGCAGAAGATGAACAGTAGAAGTTCTTCCGAGCAATATGGAAAAAATCTAGCACAGAAAGTAGGAGGTATTATGAAAACATTTATCTATATGGTACGACACGGAGATTCACCAAAAGAAGGCAATGAGAGAACGCGAGAATTAACTGAAAAAGGAAAATCAGACTCTCGACGAATAACTGACATCCTACAAAAAGAGGGCATTGATGCTGTTATTTCAAGCCCTTATAGTCGTTCAATCCTTACTGTTCAGAAAATAGCTCATCAAATAGAAAAAGAGGTAATTGTATTTGAAGATCTTAAAGAGCAAATATTTATTGCTGGAGATAAGCGAATTTCTGACAAGGAATTATTCCCTTTATTAGAAAAGTCATTTTCTGACCCAAGCTATGCTTTAGAGGGAGGAGAGTCGAATGCTGATTGCCAGCAACGTGCTATAAAAGTTTTAAAAGAATTATTAAACACCTATCAGGGACAGAAAGTAGTAATTGGCACACATGGGGCTATAATGACTTTAATGATGGGGTTTTATGATAGTAGATACGATTTGAACTTTTTATTACATACAACAAAGCCAGACATATACAGAATGGAATTCGATGGGCAAGAATTGGTCGATGTAAAAAGATTATGGGAGGTTTAAGCTCACGTAGAACCAGAAGATGCTGCTTATATTATTGAAAAAGTAGTTGGAATAGTTGGATTCTTTGGAGCATCTAGTATTGAAAGATTTGCTGCAGAAAGAGGAATAAAGGAGCAACAGAAGCTTTTAAAGTGATTTTCTATAACGATTGCTAGAGTCACTCATAAGCAAACATGAGTGACTTTTTTGTATTTTATAGAACCTCTTTCTATGCGGGGTTAAGAAAGAATAAATGAACGTTAAACGGTGATACCAAAATAGAAAGTTGTCAGTACCCCAGAGTAAACCACCAGTTATAAACTGGTGGTTCACATATCACTCCATCCATATCTATCGTGACGTCGCTATTTTGACATTACATTCCGTGAAATTATCTACTAGCCTTCCACATCAGTTAAGAATCAATGTGGGGCAAGTTTACCAAACCGAAGTTGTTCATATTTTGCACCACAAGTAAAGTTGAGTCTATCAAGTCCAGCAGTTCCAAGAAATTTTTGGACTGGAACATTCACTTCTCTAACGACCCAATCATAAACTTTCGGAAATACATAGGTCATAGTTTTCATCAATATAGTTCATATGTTAATCACCTCTAAACGGGGAATATCCGAGCCTACTAAGAGCTAATGCCATTTGGTAATATCCTCTACTATTTGGATGAATTCCTCCTGGTGATAATAAAAATTTTTCATTCCCCTTAAATACACTATAGATATCAGCTACTTTTACATTCAATTCCTGACCAAAACTGTTAATCAATGAATTAAACGCTCTAATTGCCTCATCTGCTATTGGAATATCGATAAATGGATTGTATAAATTTTGTAACCGTAAAATATATTTATCTTGTTTGTCTAGCTGGTGAATTTTTTTTAATATTTTTGAGATGTTATTCCCTGATTGTTTAATAGCTTGAGATATACTCTTTTCGTTTTTATTTATTAAGTATCCTTTAGCAGCGTTAATTAAATCATCCCCTCCGGCTGTTATCGTGATGATATTTGCACAATTTACAGCTTCCATAACAATCGGGGTGTCCAGCATAGCTAAAACATCCTCTGTCGTTGCTCCAGACCTTGCATATTTTTGATAAGAAATATGCTTTTTTAAAATTTGCTGGCTTAGACTTCTGTAATATTCAACAAACCCAGGATCCAAAAACAGCACACCGATACCCACAGTAAGGGAATCACCTAGCGCAAGATAACGTAAATGATTGAAATCCATATTTCACCTCAATTAATTAGTTATATCTTCTAATAATATTCAGTAAAAGATGAATGGGGAAACGATACCTAGACAAAGAATGCAATTGTCGCATATAGAATCAAAAAAAATTATAAAAAAGTCACGGCGTTTACAGAAACTACAGAATTTAGTAATAACGGTTTGCATGTAAAAGAGAAATCATTATTTATAACACAGGATACATATTGAGAATAAATTAAAGAAAACAAGTGAGCCAACATTTTTTTTGAATATAATGTTTGAAACTAAAAGAATTAGGGAGATGGAGTAGTGAGCAAAATAGACAAACGAAACAGATTAAATGAAGAACCGTTTGATTATCAAATAACGAAAAAAGGGACGGTAGTAATATATTACGAAAATAAACAGATTAAAATTATAAAGGATAAGGAGGCTGAGCGTCTTATCACAAGAATCAAAGAAGTTGAAGATAATATAACAGCATTACAGTTATTGTTAGCTAAAATTACCGGTAATTTCAAACGTGATAATGAGAAAATTGGAAAAAATAAAAGAAAATAAACTAACCTAACCCTTTACTTCACAAATTTGCACAGGTCAAATTGAAAAATTGAAGTACTACACAGGCTCCTTTATGGGGATAGTATGAAAGCAATTGAAAAGTACATTTAGCATAACAATTTTTATTAATCCGAATGCTGAAGTAGTTGAAAGGTTATTTTTGAATATTCCTTGACGGGAATATTCCTGTTTAGATATACTGTGATCACGAGGTGAGCGACATGTCAGGGAAAATTCCAGGTGTAGACATAACGACGTTGAACGCTTTGTCTGAAACAAATCGTATGAATATCGTCGAACTACTACGCCAGGGTCCTCTAACCGTAGGGGAAATTGCCGATCAGCTTGGATTGAGGCAACCCCAAACTTCAAAGCATCTAAAGGTACTTAGCGACAACGGGATTGTGGAAGTGCAGGCAGAAGCGAACCGTCGAATCTACAAGCTCCGGCCTGAGCCATTTCAAGCGCTGGATTCTTGGATACAGTCCTTCCAGTGTGTAATGGAAGAAAGATTCGATAATCTAGATGCGTATTTGAAGGTATTGCAGAAAAAAGAAGAAATATAAAATCATTTCATGATCATGGAGGAATTACAATGTCAAACAATTCAATGGTTTCAAGAGTAGAAAACGATCGTGTACTAATATTGGAGCGCGTTTTTGATGCACCCCGTGATTTATTATTCAAAATGTTTAAAGAGCCAGAGCATCTGAAACACTGGTGGGGGCCAAAGGGATGGGAAATTCCTGTCTGCACTGTTGATTTTCGTCCGGGAGGCGTTTGGCACTACTGTATGAAGTGCGTCGATCAAAACCTAGGTGAATTTTTTGGTATGGAAGCGTGGGGAAAAGGGGTTTATAAGGAGATTATCGAGCCAGAGAAGATCAGCTATACCGATTACTTTTCGGATGCTGAAGGTAATTCGGATGACTCCATGCCGACGACTGAGATTACATTGGAATTCGTCGATTTGGGTGGAAAGACTAAGCTGATCAATCGTGCAGAGTATATTTCTTCAGAGGCACTTAAGACTGTTATGGATATGGGCATGCTACAGGGCATCACAGAAACTTGGGATCGTTTGAGTGAGCATGTGCAGTCGCAGAAGTAGAGTTATCAACCGCTGATTTTAGTGGTTAGAAAAGTTTAGAATCATCAAATTTAAATATCAATGACACTATGTAGTAATAGTAACAAATTAATTTTTAGCCAATTTACGAATGCGATGCTTGAATAAAGGCATCGCATTTTGCATGTTTGATTGTTGGTTGGAGATTAATTTTGCCACGTTGCAAAAGGAACAAATCTATAACATGTACGATAGTTTGTAATTGAAAAATATGAAGTAAACTAGGAGGGTAGGACGGTTCAGTAAATATTTACTCACTGGCATGATCACGAGTAAACTAGCCAGCGTAACGCAAGAGGGAAAGGTGTATTTCTGGTTTTTAGCTTTTTTCCGTTGCATCTTTTTTCTTTCTAAGTAGCAATGCCGTGAATAAAAAACTTGCTACCCAGAAGGAAAAGAAAAAATTTTCAAGCAATGCAGAATTACCATTTTTAAAATAATCCCAAACTGTTGTAAATAAAAACAGTGTTACAAAGAAAGCGATATACAAGCATTTTCCGAATGTAGTCAATTAAAGCACCTCTATATGTAATATAAGTAAATTAAAATAAAGATTGTGTCTGTAGAATCACAAAATAACTATTAAAAGGTCACTGGATGGAATGACCCTAATTAACAAAAGGGGAGGCCGTGACGGTCAACCAGCGCCACAACCTAATAAGTGCGTGCGATACACTTAATATTAATCTGTACAAATTAAGGTTTCCTATACATTAAAAAAAGCCGCGGCGTCGACACACGCTACAGCTCGAATTGGTTTATGCCCTTTTACATTGAGTACGAAAACGGTGACAGTGAATTTGTTAATTTTCCAATCGAAGAATTAACGGGATTATTATCTTGATAACTGCCACATTATGTTGATTAAAAGAAAATAGAGCGATTATAATATCGTACTATGATCAAGTTATGGTTGAAAATTATTTCTTTCAAGTTCTTTGATGCGTTTTTCTAATTTCTTAATTTTCATGTCATTAAGAAGAGCGATGACTAAAGCTCCTGTGGCAAGGGTGGTAGCTGCGAATAAACTCATTGAAATACCTCCTAATATGTTTTAACTAATTATTAAGTATATTAACTAAAGTATAACAAAGAAAAAGCCGAGTGGGGGTAGTTAACGAGATTAGGTATCCAAACAGGCGCCACCCTTATGAGGATGAGCTATATTCATTCAGCTTCATTTATTAAATATTTAATTGACACTTATGGAATAGTAAAGTTTGAAAAGGTATATAACCAAAAGAATGTAGCGAAAAATAGAGGAAGTATATAGGAAAAATATTAGTAAGATGGAAAATGAATGGGTAAATTTTATAAAAAATAGTCAGGTACCAACAAATAAAGAGAAAATAAAAAAGAATAGTTCGGAATGTGCGGGATAATGAAGCATGTTATTTGAATGTGTTATGATCAAATTTGTGAAGAAATGTAAACTACCGTGTAGGATGGTTAAATGAGATAGGGGGGGCAGATGATGGATAACCAATTTTTCGTAGGTTGGGGTACATTAGCGTTGATAAATGCTGCACTTGCACAAGGGAAGAATAGAACCGGGTTAAATTGGTTTTTACTTTCACTTGTATTAGGTCCATTGGCAACACTAATTTTGTTATTTGTAGAAAAGAGACAGTAACACTACATATTCACAATAAAGGAGAGGTAGCGATATTTGAAAGTCATTCATTTAAATAATGAGTGACCTTTTGTTCGAATATAAAGTATTGCACCTGCTCGTTGCATGTTTATTTAACTAATAATTATGTGGTACCCCAGAAAGTACCCCACTTAAAAATGATTATATGAGTTTATATGGAATTAAGTTACTAATTCGGGAAATCCATTTTTATTTTAAATATCAAGGAAAGCATCCCACTATTTTTCAACGTTCCAATTCCTCTAGAACAAAAACCCCGCCAAATCAATATTTTTACGCTATAATGTAGGACGAGGTGAAGAAAATGTTTGTAAGTGAAAAACAAATTGAAATTCGATACGCTGAGACTGACCAAATGGGCGTAGTGTATCATGCAAACTATATCATTTGGATGGAAATAGGTCGCTCTCAGTTAGTAAATGATGCAGGCTTTGAGTATGCAGCATTAGAAAGAGATGGTTATGTATCACCAGTGATGGATTTATCTATTTCTTATAAGGCCGCTATGCATTATGGCCAAGTGGCAACGGTTCGTACATGGGTGGAAAAGCATGATCGTTTACGCACAACATATGGCTATGAAATTATACATGAAGATGGCACGATTGCAGCGACTGCTCAGTCCGTACATATTCTAGCGCACAAAGATACGTTACGTCCGGTATCCCTAAGTAAAATTGATCCGGCATGGGATGCAAAATACAAAGAAATCGCATGTGAGACGAAATAGGAGAAACATAAATGGAACTTTTATTGGCGATAGGTGCAATTATGGCTTGCCTTGGTGTCGTGCTAGGTGCTTTTGGAGCACATGCACTAAAAGATAAATTTGCGTCACCACAATATGCAGCCATTTGGGAAACTGCGGTGCAATATCATATGTATCATGCATTAGGTTTACTGGGGCTTGGTATTTTATCGAGTGATGCCCTTTTAGGAACATCTAGTATGCTTTTTTGGGCAGGATATTTAATGTTGGCAGGTATTGTGTTTTTCTCCGGTAGTTTATATGTATTAGCTGTTACTGGTGTGAAAAAGCTTGGAGCGATTACCCCTATTGGCGGTATGTTATTTATCGTTGCCTGGGTGCTAGTGGCTATTTCCGCATTTTCTTAAGAAACGCTAAGATCCACTAAAAAAGCGACAAAAGCATGTACTATAGCTCTTACAAAACGAGCGAGGTAAGTTCCGATGATTTATTCATATGGAGCTACCTCTTTTTTTGTAAGAAGTTTAAAAAATATGAAACAAATTGTCCTTTTCAAGCGTACTACATAATGATTAAATTATTTTTAGCTTATTTCAGCGGATGTCACGGATTTGGAAAGGAGTACTTATAGAAAGCACAAAGCCGAATCCGGACGTAATGTTTATGTGCGCGACAGCGGCATATGCTGAGGCATAATTGATATGGTAAAATAAGTTTAAGTATATAAGTTGAAGGTGGGAATAAATATGGGTTTATTAAAAGCAGGAATTGGTGCATTAGCAGGAGTTCTAGAAGATCAATGGCGTGAATATTTCTATTGTGAGTCACTCTCAGCGGATGTTCTTGTAGCAAAGGGTTTTAAACGTACTTCTAAACGAGGTTCAAATAAAGGCAATGACAATATTATTAGTAATGGTTCTATTATTGCTATAAATGAAGGTCAATGTATGATGATTGTCGAGCAAGGAAAAGTAGTGGAGTTCTCTGCGGAGTCTGGGGAGTATGTTTATGATACATCAACAGAGCCTTCGATTATGTATGGCAATGATTTGTCCGAAGGTATTATGGAAACATTCAAGCAGATCGGTAAACGTTTCACATTTGGAGGGGAACCTGCAAAGGATCAGCGTGTGTACTATTTTAATAAAAAAGAAATTGTTAGCAATAAATATGGGACACCAGCACCGGTGCCATTCCGTGTTATCGACCGTAATATTGGTCTGGATATTGATATTGCTATTCGTTGTCATGGCGAATATTCATATAAAATTGTCGATCCATTATTATTTTATACAAATGTTTGTGGAAACGTTGAGCGCGAATTTACAAGAGATGCAATCGATAGCCAATTAAAAACGGAGTTGATGACTGCGTTACAGCCGGCTTTCGCACATATTTCAGCAAGCGGAGTACGCTATAGTGAGATTCCTGCACATACAGTTGCTCTAGCAGATGCTCTTAATAAAGTGTTATCAGAGAAATGGCTAGCAACTCGTGGTTTAGCAGTTGTATCCTTTGGTATTAGTTCTTTAAAAGCATCTGAAGAAGATGAAGCAATGATTAAACAACTACAACGAAATGCAGTAATGCGTGATCCAGGTATGGCTGCGGCTCATTTAACAGGTGCTCAGGCGGAAGCAATGATTGCAGCGGCAAACAATGATGGTGGAGCTATGGCAGGATTTATGGGCATGAACATGGCGACACAAGCAGGCGGTGTAAACGCAGGACAGCTATACCAAATGAATGAGCAAAATAAACAGGCAGCCCAGCAAGGACAAACAGCGACGACATCAGGTACGTGGAAATGTGCATGTGGCAACGAAAACACTGGTAAATTCTGCTCAAATTGTGGATCACAAAAACCTGCAGAAGAGGGATGGACTTGTACATGTGGTACTGTCAACAAAGGCAAATTCTGTAGCGAGTGTGGTGCTAAAAAACCTTCAGAAGCATTACAATACGTTTGCGATAAATGTGGTTGGGAGCCAGAAGATTCTGCGAACCCGCCAAAATTCTGTCCAGAGTGTGGCGATGTATTTGATGAAAATGATGTTAAGTAAGGAGATGACTAGTGATGACAACGCAAGATGCTGAAAATGTCAAACAAGTAAAGCTTGATTTTGACGCTGAGTGTCCATCATGTAGTGCATCCATTGAATTTAACCCAGCAACTGGAAAGCTAGCATGTCCTTATTGTGGCTATGAGTCTGAAATTGCAGCCCCAGAAAAGCAAGAGGAAAAAATTGCCCAGGAAATGGATTTTGCAAGGGCTGAAGAACGTGGGAATTTCAATTGGGGTGTTGAGAAAAAAACAGTTATTTGTAAATCCTGTGCGGCTGAAACGATTTATGATGCGTTACAGGTAGCCGATAGTTGCCCTTACTGTGGTTCTAATCAGGTTATGGAAGCAAGCGCTGAAAATACACTAGCACCGAATGGCGTATGTGCATTTGAAATAACAGATAAGCAAGCTGGCGAGAACTTCCAAAGTTGGATTAAGGGGAAATGGTTTACACCGAGAGCAGCAAAGGATAGTGCAAAGCCTGATTCATTTAAAGGAGTCTATCTTCCATATTGGACTTTTGACACTAAAACAAGCTCAAGGTATTCAGCAAGCTACGGTAGACATCGTACAGTTACTGATAAAGATGGAAATACCCGAACTGAAACGGATTGGTATTCCACAAGTGGTTTTTATCAGGAATTTATTGATGATCATTTAATCAGTGCGACAGCTCGTTATGATCGAAATATGATGCGAAAAATAGAACCCTTTAATTTACTCAATAATAAAGCCTATAAACCAGAATATGTAGCTGGTTTTTTATCAGAACGGTACAGTATTGGTTTACAGGACGGATGGAGTCAAGCGAAGAGAGAAATTTCAGATCATCTGAGAGCAGAAATTACTTCAAAAATACGTTGGGAACATAATGCAGATGTAGTATCTAATTTACAATTTTCTACAACTCATGATGATATTACATACAAATATCTAATGCTACCAATTTGGCTTTCTTCATTCCGCTACAAAGAGAAAATTTATCGATTTATGGTAAACGGACAAACAGGTCGAGTAGGTGGAGATGCCCCAATTTCTCCG
Source organism: Lysinibacillus sp. NPDC094403 (assembly GCF_050278745.1). Lineage (NCBI taxonomy): Bacteria > Bacillati > Bacillota > Bacilli > Caryophanales > Bacillaceae > Lysinibacillus > Lysinibacillus sp. NPDC094403. The sequence goes on from NZ_JBNNTL010000002.1 coordinate 120,187, forward strand.
CTTCGTGTAACAATTGCTGTAATTTTATCATTAATTACAATTGCGATTATTTGGTATTTCTTTATGTCAGAATAGTCATGAGCAGTATTCCTGTAGGGTATAATCCATACTTTGGAATACTGCTTTTTTATTAAATTTGTGGGGAGTGCGTAGCATAAAAAATGGGCGAACGGCTGAATAATTTAAAGAAATAGGATGAAAACCTCTAGTTATCACGGCTTCACTTTGGATTGTTGCATAAGTTATAGTGAAAAAGAATTTCTAACGGAGTTTTTTAAGTTTTTTACACAGCTATACATGAAAAATTCAGGGAATCCATGTTTTAGAGTGACACAGATAAAAATATGTGTCCTTAAGCAACCTATTTTAAGAAAAGTCATTATTAGTGATAAATTATCAGAAAAATATGGGTAAACATAAGCATGTGTATAATGTACTAGTGTATTATCAGAAAGAATGATATTGCTTTTTATCATAGTACGGGTACTTCAAGCATTCTTTATTGTAAGAAGAGTAGAGCAGTAAGCCTGGAAAAAGATTATTAGAGGCTAATTTGTTTTATGAATAAAAACAGTTAAGTGGAATTTTGTTAAATTTCAGGACAGATTTTTCCCATAAAATAACGCTATGTGAAGTTGCCAATTTACTTTAAACAAATTATTATACAGTTAGAGCTTTTTTTTCATGTAATGAGCTGTGAGTGTAATGTTATTCTTGAATAACATCGTGTATGGAGGTTTCGACAATGGATGCAATTGAAGTGTTAACAAATTTAGATCAAATACATGGGTATTTTCAACCGATATTTAGCGCTGATGCGCATACGGTGATTGCCTACGAAATTTCCGGACAGTTACAAATTGAGGGTCAACAAATTAATTTAAAAGATTTTGTGAATAACGAAGATATTCCCGAAGAATATCGTATTGACATGGAACATAAAATTCTTCACGCTGCATTAGCAAAAATAGAAGATATTGGACAGGATATTGATATTTATATTCCGAGTAATCCAAACTTACTGATGCAGGATTTCGGTGAAAGTCATTTTAATATTATTCAACAATATCTAAGTGAAGAGGATTTACATCGTATTGTATTAGTTGTTTCTGAGCATCGTTTTTTAGGTGACATTCAAAAGTTACACCATGCAGTACGTTACTTTACGACTTTTGGTGTCAAAATTGCTGTTCAGGAAGTGGGATCAGAGAGTCATTTAGAGCACATTGCTCTATTATCACCTCAAATTTTAAAGGTTAATATTCGAGACTTAAATTATGATTCTTGGTCTGCACAGTCGGATATGATATCAGCAATAGGAAGTCTCGCATATAAAATTGGCGCAAATCTCTTATTTGAAGGAATCGAAACGGTTTATCAATTGCAGTTTGCCTGGAAGAATGGAGGCCGCTTTTATCAAGGCCGATACTTGGCAAATCCTGCAATGACATTCGTAGAGAAGGATATTTTAAAGGAGCGTTTTAAGGAGGAGTGCCAGCAGTTTATTACCTCTGAAAAGAAAATTCTAGAGGTGCAATATTTTGAGTTGAAAAAGTTGAGGGAGGAGCTAGAAGCGATTGTCCATCGTGTTAAACCTTCTAGTGACAACATCACACATTTAGAGCAACTAGCCCAACTGTTGGACAGTTATTCGTTCCGAGTATATATTTGTAATGAAGATGGTTTCCAACTATCTCCAAACGTAATGCGTATAGAGGGCCAGTGGGAATTGCAGCCAAGAGCCATCAATAAAAACTGGAGCTGGCGTCCATATTTCCTGCAAACAATCATTAAGATGCGCAATGATCAAAGCGGAGAAATCTCAGAGCTTTATCGAGATATCGAGACAGGGGAAGTTACAAGAACGTTTTCGATTGCTATTAACGAGCATGAATATTTGTTCGTCGATCTTTCGTATGATTACCTTTATGAGCACAATATATTTAGATAGTTCGATAAATGAATATATATCAATGTTTAATGGGTACAAGAATAACTTGTACCCCACTTTGTACCCCAAATTTGAGTAAAAAAAGAGAATCACTTGAGTTTTATGAAACAGATAATACGCGATCAGGAGCCGATGCAGACGCGCACGCACGTTTACAATACAATGGCAATAGTCGCAACGCATCGTGGCATTATACTGTGGACGACAAAGAGGCGGAACAATCTTTTGAACATGCATGGAGATGTTGGGCCGCAGGAAGTACGACAGGTAATAATCAAGGCATACAAGTGGAGGTTTGCGTTAATAGTGATGGTAACTATCAAAAAGCAATGCAGAACACTGCAGAGCTAGTTGCTAAAATCATGAAAGATGAAAACATTCCTATTCAAAACGTTGTTCAGCACAACCACTTTAGCGGTAAAAATTGCTCTAGAAATATGCGTGATGGAAAGGTAAGTTGTTCACAATTTATTACTATGGTTAAAAATGCGAGTGATAATGCACAGCAACAAAAACCTATTATCGACAATAATAAATATCGTGTCTTAACCGGTACTTATGCTACAAGACAAGCTGCTGAAAATACCGTAGATGTATTAAAACATCGTTTCGGTTGGGTGGCATACAATCGAATCAGATGGAACTAAATGGCGTGTTTAAACTGGAACATTTATAGGTATGGATGCAGCAAAAGCAGGAGCAAATAAAATTAAAATAGCTAAACTTGCACAAGTTGTTAATGTTGTAGCTATATGATATTAAAGACCAAGATAGCTTAAATTGCTGTCTTGGTCATTTTTTAATTCATGATTAAAATTTCACATAACCCTCATCGCTGTCTATGTCAAGAAAATAAAAATTCCTGAACCCCATGTTCTTCCTGAAAATATTTCTTTATCATTTCTATATCTACTCCAAAAAAAGGGTAAGGACTAGAAAAAAAAGAGATTTTATATTTTGATTCTTCATATATTTTTCCATCAAATATTTCATCGTTAAACTGAATATCAATATAGTGACCACTGTAGGCTATGTCATATGTTCCATCTTCATTCAGCCCACATTTGTCTTCAAATGGAATAAATTTAATTATATAAGTTCTTTCATTTGTAGTTAGTGTTTCCATGTTACGTTAACTCCTTGTTACTCGAATTAATAATTAATAAAATCAAAAGATAAAAATGTTTGCGTTGGAATAATAATTGTATCAAACGCATAATTTAGAGCTTTCAAAGGAACATAAGAAATGTCTTCTTTATATTCATATTTCTCGATAATAGGTAAAATTTCATTAACTAGACTTTGTATTTCATTAACATCACATACTTGGGTATACTCTAAGTCAACGATATTGAAAGATACTTAAACCATCGAAAAAAGCGTATTGCGTTAAGGAAAGAAAATATTCAGTAGAAGATTGAAAGCATTTGTTCAAACAGAAAAAACAACCAAAGATAGGCTGTTTTCTCGGTATTTAAACAAAAAGATTCCATATGTATTTAATTCCATCCCATATAGCTAAGGCTAAGATTACTGCTAGAATCCCTTTAAAAATATCTTTCATTTAGGCACCTCCATTGAAATGGTTGTTTATGTATTTACGGAAGAGAGTTATAAAAGTTTCATTTTATGTAGATACAAGCGAAATTGAAATCATTAACTGAACAATATGAGGATTAAACGAAAATAGAGCGATTAAAACATCGCTCTAAAAAACTCATAAAATCCCATATTCATCGGCATAGCCCAAATAAAGAATCCAAGGAGGGCAATTGGGCCAAGTAATAAATTATAAATCTTGGTTGGCAAAATATTGCCCAATAGGACTTTATAAATCGCTACACATACTATCATTACAACAGGTAGTAATAGCATTGGTGGAATGAAATATAGTAGACTTCCGCCAATTGATAATCCTGAAAATATATCCATTGAGTAACCTCAGTATGTATTTTTTGTAAATTATATCATAAAATAGCCGCAGCGTTTGCAGACGCTACAGCTCAGAATTGGTTTATGCCCTTTGACGGTCCTTACAACAATATTTTATCACACCGTAGGAGGGCAAACCTATGAAACAAGGGCAAAAAGAAATGAGTAAAAATCAAATTGAACAAGCTTTAAAGGATTATCGTTGGATGGTGGATACAATGATAAGAATCGAAATTATTTTACACACATTTTACACACAGACAGGTTCATTTTACACAAGTTTTTACACAAGCTGCTATCTGGGAAAAGGTGTTAGAGGGAATTATCTCCCTAGTCGTTGGTCAGGGGCTACAAGTGATTGGAGTCTGGTAGAAGAAGTTTGGCTTAATCCGGAAAAACCGACGTTTATTCAAGCTAAGCAAAAAGTTCAAAAATAGCTATCCACCGACACCGTGAACTACTTAAAGAATTCATGAACGACGGCACACGGTTTATTCGAAACTATTTTGAAGAGAAACAAAAGATAACCCCCCGTAATTATTGTAGGTTTGCATACGTTTGCTTCAAAGATAATTTTAACCCTCAACGTTCCTTTGACGCCATGTAGAACGGAGATCCATCTGAATCCACGCAAATCAAATTTTCTGTGAAAAGTGTGAAGTAAAAATGTCCCCTGAGGGCTATTGTTTGCCTGTTACCACATTTGAAGTGGAGACGGACAAGTGCGGGTGCTTTCCCCTCATTTTTTTTAATTAGGAATAGTATACTTTTTCTACTTTATATAATGTATGCTCGATAGTCGAGCAGAGAACGGCATCCACTTTGTAAAATTTAACTCGAAAGTATAAACTTTTCAAAAAGTTCTTTATATTATTTTTTTGCTTAAAGGCAGGGAGAAATTCTGAATTTTTCTCCACATCACCAAAACTTTGAATCCATTGCTCTACATAAGTCTGACTAAGTATTTTTCTATTTAAAACACTAATTATGGATTTTACCATTCTCTCATCTTCCCCATCGGAGTAAATTCGATCTGTTATGGTCATCTTTTCGTAAACCAAATCGAGGATAGTTAAGAGGTCATTTTTATCCAGTTCGGAACATTGAGCCAATTCTTCTAAAGCATCTGCTGCATGGGCTATAGCATGAGCCCAGCCTTTTTCTTCGTCATAACCACGGTAATCTCGCTCTTCTTGTACATTGTAAAATACTTTCTCTTTTATCTGATGAATTTGCTCTCTTGAGAGAAATGGTGATTCTCTATGCCTCATGAAGAGGAGCGGTATGACTAGCATGGAGAAAGATCGAGTGAAGACAGAGTCTGTATTTGTTTCACCAAGCTTAAAAAGCAAATGGTTTTTATCTAAAACAACCGGTAGAAGTTGTTCTAGTTCGTTTGCTGTTAGAGAATTATCAGGAATCCAATGTGATAAGGTTGTATAAATTAGCTCATCACGTAGTTGGGCATCCAAAGAACCGATGTTATTTATCATTTCTAGTATCAACTGGAATGTATCGGGGGGTGCTTGGTACCCATTTTCTTTTATTAATATCAACTTTTCTTTTAAATTCATTTTACACGCTCCTACTAGAAATTTTCTGAACTAACTTTTTCAAGGGTTTCTACTGACTATACAGCTTCTTCCGTACCCTTCTTCCCTTACTATAAGGTACAGATAGGATCAGAGACAATCCGCAGTAGCAGAAAGGAATAAATTATTTCCAAGCGGTTTATTTCCTGATAAAATCCACAAAATTCCAACTCCTTCGATTGTATTTTATACGAAAACTTGCTATCTAAAAAACTTTCCCACCCGATTTTAGGATAAAGAACCCATATAAAAATTTCAGAATTTCCCTTATAAGTTAATGGTTAGTGAGTTGTTATTTGTATATTAAATTAAATTAATCCAAATCTCAATAACTAATGGAATTTAAATTTTGGGTGTGAAGAACATCTACTGAAGCAATAATTACAATCGATCTAACTGAAATTCACTACAAAATAAAAGGATGGTTTACTTGATAAATAATAAAATATTAAGAAAAGACAATATTCAGGAAATATTATCGTTGTCACCTACACAGCAAGGACTACTCTTTAAATATCAGATGGATCCTAAATCGAGCGAATACATGGAACAGGTTGTCCTAAAAATTAGAGGAGATATAACTGATAAAGAGATTGAAAGAGTATGGCATCACTTGATTAGCACTTATGATGGTTTGCGTTCTATTTATAAATGGGAAAAGTTAAGTAACCCTGTACAAATTGTATTGAAAGAAATCGATCTGCCACTTTATTACTGATAGTATAACAATTACAAATAGCTCGCCGTCTTAAATGTCCAAAATGTCTAATAAGTCGAAAATTTGCTTATGAATTTTTGAATCGCTATTTTTAGCCACCTATGTAAAAGCAACATCTTCTGCAAGTAAAATACTCACAAAAGTGTGTCTCAATATATGGGCAGAAAATCTTTTGATTGGATGCCTATTTTTTATGGCATAAAACATTTTCACGATTGAAATCATTAACTGAACATTATGAGAAAAGAAACGATTAAAGGGTCACTAGGTTGAGAGCGACCCTTTGTCATAAAAGAGCTGCGAAAGGCAGGTAGACCTAAATGGATATGCTAACAGTTATCTCTATTTACGAAAGTAGCGCCGATGATAATTAGAAGAATAAATAGAACAACGATTAGAGCGAATATTGAACCAGAACCACGGTTATAGCCACCGTCACAACCACAGCCATAGGAATAACAATTATTAAAGTTACCTAAATTTCCATAGTATCCCATAAAAATATCCCTCCTTTCCACAATATATAATATGTTAGCTGTAGAGAATAGGTGGGATATTCATCCATTCCGCTATAGGATTAAAAATTAGTCAATCCATTATTTTTTTGTGAGATAAGACAATAAAAAAGGTCACTTGGGATTGGAGTGACCCTTATTACAAAAAAGGAGGACAAAGGTAATTGTGTTTTACATTATTATTTATATGACGCTATAGCTATATTTGTATAGTTTATTGCCTTTGAAAAATTAAAAAGGATCAACGCTGGTCCAGCTTCAGTGATCCATAGAGGAGAAAAAGTAATATGTCTTTTTATGCTCCTATAGATACGATATATGTAGTTTACATTTTTGTGTAGTGAATTTGTCTATAGGTGAATAAAAAAGCCGCAGCGTTATCACACGCTACAGCTCTGAATTCAGGCTTTATTTACTAAAATGTTTCATTTTAGTGGGATATAAAAACAATAAATTATAATTACTTTAAAGGAATTCCAAGTCCTAAGGCAGAAGCGATCGAGACAATAGAGCTAATAACACCTAGTATACTAGTTAATTTCTCTAATGGTTTTTTAGCTTTCTCTTTATCTCCATTTTCTATATGAGTTTGAAGGAGTTCAAAATTAGCCTCTGCAATATCTCGTTGTTCGTCTGATAGATGTTGAATTTCTTCATGAAGTTGTTGTAAAGCATTGATAATGTCATTAGGCAAGCTGCTAGCTATCCCTTGATTGAGTGTGCCATTGTTTTCAATAGTTATATTACCTTTGTTTTCTCCGAAAGTTAAACCACCATATTTACTAGAATCACCCATAAAACCATCTCCTAAGATAATAGTAACTTTCCCGAGCTTTGAAACTTTGTCTAATAATTGATCAGAATTTTCTTGGGCTAAAATATCGATAATTTCTCTTAAGCTCTCAGGTTTATTTTGATAGCTTAACCCGACATTTTCCTTTTTGTTATTAATTTTTTTTTTGAAAAACTTTGTCTGAAATCATCACTTAATTCGATTATTGGAATAGCATTTAAAGGATCAAAACAGTTTTCTGTACCACAATACTTGCAAGGAATGGACTCAATATTTTCAAGTTCAGATTTATTAGCAGTTAAAATACTTCTACTACATTCCTCGCAGTGAAATTCTAATTTTATAACGAGCGCTTCTTTTTTTTCTAATTCAGATAATGTATCAATAACTACTCCAAGAGGTAAGTTAGTTATTTTTGCAATATAACTATGGTAAAATTTATCCATTTTACTAATAGCAATTGCCTCAAGTGCATTATCTATTTTTTGAGAAATTTCCCATGGCTTTAAATTGCTCAATACTTTTACCTCGCAGAATAAATTTGGTAAATCAATTTTTCTCTAATATAATCCAATACAGGTTCAGACGCAAATACATTGAACTTAAATGTCTTAGTATTTACGCCGATTCGAATAGAATATTCTTGTTTCACGCCATCAACACTATGTTCAAATAAGATGGATCCTTTTTGTTTGGATAGATAAGGTTCTAAATAATTGTATAATGGTAAACCTCGTAATTCTCTAATACTACCTAATCCTATTGTTTCAAGACCACTTAAAAGTAACAAAGTAAAAGGTGTTGTTTCTAAAATGCCGGTAATATCTTCGCTATTTAAATTTTGCTCAAGAATTGATAATTCTCCACTAGTATAGTATTCGTCAATTGCAGAAAGTATACTCACAATTGATTGACCCTGTGTTTCTTCAAATGTACTGACTGATCCTGCTGGTCTACCTGTAGCATCAATTAGCCTTCCTTGAAGGGTATCAGCTAAAGACTCAAGTGTACCACCATATTTCTCTAGTAAATCATACTGTTTAAATTCATATTCTTCATCGACAATTTTAGTTAACCAAGCAATAATTTTTTTGGCAATAGCTGAACTTGCTCTTACTTCAATTATCCCCATTTCTTCATCAATATAAACTGTTGTAATTTCGTGCTTAATGTATTCTCTTCGATTAGTTAAAAAGTAATCAACATTAACACCTGTTCTATGAATAAATCTTAAATAATAAGCTTTAGAACCTTCAATTTCAGCAGCAGCAATAATTGTAGGATCAATAGGAACATTTTCGCAAATTGGAGTAACTACTGTTTCGAATGGGTTAAATGGCATAGTATCAATAATACTTTGTTTAAATCCTATTAAACCAGTATTATTTGTCGCCTGGTACCAAGCTAATGAAACTGCTCCAGAGAAAATATTATTGCTGATCATTTTAAGTACGTCGCCATCTATATGCTCAAAAGAGTCCCAAACTCTACTTGCTAATTCATTTACATTGCCAGTAGATTCTAAAGTCATTTTATTACAAATCTCTTTGAGTAGAGTTTTATTTAATCTGTTCAAGTCTTGGGGGAAAATTAAAGATTTAATTGTATTCATTTAACACCCTCCAGAATTATATTCCGTGTTCGATGAAAGTATGTCTCTTTATTTATAAATATAATAGTATATGTATTGAATACCCAGAAAATAACATAAAAGTGTCGATTGACATGGAAATATGAATGAATGGGAGCGTATATGAGTCGAAATGAATAAAAATTAATATAGTTCTTTAGGTCTATTCTGTGTCTTGTGATTTTAAAAGAAATTACTACTACTGATTAGGGAGTAGCGAATTTTTAGGTATCATCTTCAACTCTTTTTATGTTAGCTTCCACAAAAGTAGATGCATTTATAAAGTGCTCTCATCGTTTTGTATTTAATTGAATAGAGCAGGGGAGATGATACAATTTAACGCGTTCCTTTTTATTGATAAGAGTTCCTATTCTGGTATAATTAACTGCGAGAGAGGATGATCAATATGAGCAAAAATATCGTTGTTATAACAGGGGCTGGCAGTGGTTTAGGTGCAGCACTTGCTAAAAAATATTCGTCTTTAGGCAATCACATTTGTTTACTCGGTCGAACGAAATCAAAGCTTGAGAATACGGCTAAAGCTTTAACCAATGGCTATTCTATTTATGAGGTTGACGTTACTTCAAAACAAATGGTCGCTCAAGTAATTCATTCTATCCAAGAGGATTTTGGATCCATTCAATTATTCATTAATAATGCTGGTGTTGGCTATTTTGATAAAGCTGAAGACTTGAATGAGGATTCAGTTCATCAAATGATTGATATTAACCTAAAAGGAACCATTTTTTGCACACAAGAAGTGCTAAAAGGTATGAAAGAACGAAATGAAGGAACGATCGTCAATATCGTTTCCACAGCTGGTCTAGAAGGAAAAGTAACGGAATCTGTTTATTGTGCTAGTAAATTTGGTGTACGAGGATTTACAGAGAGTCTAGCACTAGAATTAAGCGAAACATCTATTCATGTATGTGCTGTATACATGGGTGGTATGAGCACCGAATTTTGGGACGGGATATTCCCTGAGGAAAAAACTAAGACATTAATGGATCCTAATGATATTGCGGATATTATTATGGAAAATATTAAACCAAGAAAAGCGTTAGCTGTAACTGAAGTAGTTATTAAAAACAAACGATAACAACACATTTTTTCGTTTCAGCAACCATTAAGAGTATCAGTTTGGGAAAGGTTTTAGAACAGAAATATAAATCTAAATAGTTATCATAAAAAAGATCAGCTCTCATTTTTTAGAATGGGAACCTGATCTTTTGTGTTTATTCAAGATCCATTCTCCGGTAGTCTTCATTATCAAGTAACGTCCTTTAACGGTACGTTACAAAACTGTCATGTTGTGATGTTTTTAGTCATGTAAAACGATGGTTAAGGTACTAATTGCTTGTTAAAGTTAACGGTGTAGTTAAGGGATTTTAACCTTGTACTAGCTTAAAGGAGAAATGAAAATGAAACCATCATTAAAAATCTATATGTTTATAATTGCTATGGTTGTAGCCTTATTTAGTTTAACGCCAACAATAGTAAATGCAGACTCAAATGAAAAAATTCAAAAGATTGATCAATTTGTGAAAGAGCAAAAGGCGCTAAGTAAAATTCCAGGGATATCTTTAGTTATTGTAGAGAAGGGGAAAACGGTTTATGAAAGAAACTTTGGATATGCCGATGTTCAGTCAAAAACACCTGTTACCTCTAATACATTATTTGAACTTGGTTCTACATCGAAAGCATTCACAGGACTAGCCATTCTACAATTGGAGCGGGAAGGCTTACTAAAACGTTCTGATGATGTCCAAAAGTATATCCCATGGTTAAAGTTAAAATATAATGGAAAGCCTCAGTCAATTACTATTAATCAGCTACTGTATCATACAAGTGGGATAGCTACTAGCACTATATATAATATCCCTAAAAGTAACGAAAGGAATGCTCTTGAGTTGACTGTAAAAAAATTGCTCGATCAGCCATTAAATAGACAACCAGGTAGTTCATATGAATACGCAACGCTCAATTATGATGTTTTGGGCCTCGTTATTGAAAAGGTTTCAAAACAACCCTTTGATATGTATATCAAAGAGCATATATTAGAGCCGATTAATATGAAGGATTCATTTGTTGGGCTTCATCAAGTTAAATCAAATGAGATGGCGTCAGGGTATAAAATAGGACTGATGAGAGAGCAGAATTACACACCACCTATCTACCGTGGAAATGTACCTGCTGGATATATTATAAGTAACATAAATGATATAGCAAAATGGTTAAAGCTTCAGTTAGGAAATAGCCAAATTTATTCGATTGATAAAAAAATTATTCAAGAATCGCATATCCCAGATCAATCTGTGGAGCCTTTCGATAAAGATACATACTACGCTAGTGGATGGGGAGTTATTGAAAAAGACAATAAACAGTATTTATTTCATGCCGGTGAAAATCCAACATTTACATCTTATTTTATTATGCAGCCTGATGAACAATTAGGAGTGGCTATATTATCCAATATGAACTCGAGCTTTACAACGGCGATAGGTCAAGGTGTAATGGATTTATGGGAAGGGAAGACGGTTGATACTATTCATTCAGACAACCTTCAAAAGTTGGATAAAATTGTTTCACTTCTATGCGTTATTGTTGTAGGTTTTGGTATGTTTTTAAGCATTCTATTGCTAACAACATTGAGTAAAATTGTTAAAAAACAACGAATTAAAGTTACTTTAAATATGAAAAGGACTTTATTATTATTTATTCATTTATTATGTGTTGCAATAATTTTTGCACTTATCACTATGTTACCGGAAATTTTAGCGGGTGGCTCGAATTGGGAGTTTGCTAAAGTATGGGGGCCAACTTCAATCACTTTGTTATTTTATAGTGTTATTGTGTCGGGTGTGATTTATTGTTTATTGGGATTAGTGAAGATTTTTACGAAAAAGTGCATTAGGACACCCTGAAATAAAACTAGAAATTGATATTCCGACAAATCTTAATGATTCTGTCGGTTTTTTATACGAAAAAAAGGCCACTTTTCCTAAGCGGAAAGTGACCAAAATAAAAATGTAATGATGAGGGTGTGTTTCTTGCCCAACGCATGAGCAAGTTGGAAGCGAATTGGGTACACTACTATTTTATGAAGGAAAAAAGCTTTTTGTTAGGTATTCGCCATTTTTAAGTTTTTTTGGTTAGGAGCGTTTCTTAGAATTAGTAGAAGTTTTTAGCATTGTAGGTACTGTCCAATATGTGCCCATGCGCAACAACCATTCTATTGGACCAAATCTAAAGAATTTTAGCCAAAGCTTACTAAATAGTAATTGGAAAATGTAAATGCCTATGCAAATCCATAGAGATTGGATCAACTGAATTTTAAGGTGAAAGACATTCGCTATTATTAAAATCAGCGCTGTTTGTCCTAAATAATTTGTTAAAGCCATTCGGCCATAGTCTTTTAGTGGTGAAAGCAAAAATTGGCATAAAGAATGTTGCAGTAAAAGCATTAATAGTCCCACATAAAACGCCGATACAAATGGACTAATTTGCATCCCGATTACAGCAAATTTTAAAGAGTTTGTCTCAAATTCTTCAATTTCACTTGCTGACATATTGTTATAGTTCACTATTGAATCTGGAAAATAATGCGATTGATACAGCAATCCACCGATGCTAATACAGAACATAATAATTGTAAAGGCAAATAAGCTTTTCCGATTTTCATTGATTTTTTCAAAAATTCGATACTGACCGGCCGTTAACCCAAGTAAAATAAGTGGAAACGGCATAGCAAGTTTGTTTCCATAATAAGCTGACACAGCTAACAATATAAGTCCTATAGTTAAGTTTATTTCTTTACGAACTTTGTAAAATGGTAATGCTATCAGACCAAATATCGAATAGATGGTTAACGCTTCTCCTAGTTGGAAATAGAAATGCACAAGTCCTAATAAAAATAAAAAAATGATTCTTCTAAAGAAACTTTTTCATTTTTAGCTTTTGCACGGGAAATAAAAATATAAAAGCCTACACCAAATAAAAATGAAAAAATGGAGAAAAACTTCCCTTCCACAAAAAGCGTTAAAAAACTATGATACGTAAGATCAACAGTTGTAGATGGTTCAAACCACATGAGTGTTGGAATATTTACTAATATAATTCCTAATAAAGCAAATCCCCTTAAATAATCTAATGTATCAATTCTTTTGTTTAAATCAATTGGTTGCATGTAACTCTCCTCCTCACTCACAAACTATATAGAAGTTCCTAAAATAGTAGTAGCGATGAATGTTACGCTAATCTTACAAAATCGTTATATAACATTAATCATTTTCTTGATACATAGATAAGATTTCTTTTGCTTGCTGTCGTAAAATATTGATTAATTCTTTAGGTTCTACAATTTGAGCATGCATTCCAAGACGATAAAAGAGGGGGCTAATAAAATTAAGCTCACCTTTGTCTATCATGAAATCTATATAACCTGCGCCATCTTGTGTTATGACGACAAAATCTCCAAGGTTTGGATCGCTTTTGCATTGGCGTACACCTTCCCTTGATAATAGTACATGTAAACGAATGGGCTGTTTAATCTCGTAGGTGTTGCCAAACCACTCCTCCAAATTTAAAAATTCCTCTTTGTTTTCTTCACTGTCTACGATGGAATGAATACGATCTACACGAAACAGTAATATTTTTTGTTTAGTGAAATCAAAGGCGGGCATATACCACAGTCCATCATGAGCATAAACACCAATTGGGTGAATATGTTTCGTTGTTGTACCTGATTTGGATTCATATTGAATATGAAGATTTCTATTTGCAATGGCTGCCTCTAAAACGGCATTCAATAAAGGGGTTTCAATCGCTCGTTTAGGATTCCAGAACGAGATGTAGGATTGAAGTTTATCCACTTTCCGCTTCGCTTCCTCCTGAAGCGAGCCATAAAGCTTATGAGAAGCGGATTTAATTTCCGTATTAAAAGGTAAATCACGATAATAATGCAGTGATTGAAACGCAAAGAAAATCGAAACCACTTCATCTTCTGTAAATAAAATAGGGGGAAGAACCCTGCTTGTGAGGACAGTATAGCCACCGTTTCGTCCTTGTTCTGCGTAAATAGGCAAGCCCATATCGCTTAAATCTAAAATATATCGATGAACCGTGCGAATCGATATATTGAATTCATCAGCAACTTCCTGTGCAGTAAATTTCTTTTTTGCACTCACAAACAGAAGAATATCTAATAAACGTTTTGCTTTTGACATTTTTTCACCTTTTCTTTTAATCATGTCAGTAGTTGTCATGTTTTGTGTATATTATAGAGATTGTTCATGCGTTTTACAAAAGAGAAAAGGAGATGACGATATGTCACGAGAAATCATTTTATACATTGCGACTAGTTTGGATGGATTTATTGCGAAAGAGAATGATGATTTACAATGGCTAGAAGAAACAGAGGGGGAAGGGGATGCTGGCTATTCAGACATGTATCAATCCATTGATACCATTATTATGGGTAAAAGAACGTATGATTGGGTTGTAGACCATATTGAGTCTTTTCCATATCCCGATAAGAAATGTTATGTATTCACAACATCACAAAGTGGTAAAAACGAACATGTTGAGTTTGTGAATGAAGACGTTGTAGCGTTTACAACAGAATTAAGGGAACAGGAAGGCTCTAAAATATGGATGGTCGGCGGAGCAGGAATTCTCGATGCCTTTATGAAGGAACAGTTAATAGATGAAATAATTATAACGATTACACCGCATCTTTTAGGATCTGGAATTCCATTGTTTAAGGATCATAATCCATATCAAGATTTGAAGTTAGTCAATACACAACGCTATGGGCAAATGGTACAAATGCATTATAAGGTGAAGAAAGAGGCTAAATGATTTATATAAGGGGATAGGAATAGAGAATAATTAGTCTACTATAGTTAAATATACATTTATCCCATAAGAACCTAATAAGAAAAAGGCTGGGACAAAACCTCAAGAAAAAGTAAATATAGTAAGAAGCCCGGAAAATTTTACGAACAGTAAAGTTTTCCGGGCTTTGTATTTGAACATATAAATTTCGATAAAAAGAAAGGACACTTTTTGATAAAATTAAAGTTACCACACAAAAATTAATCAGAAAGAAGTGTCCTTATGTTTAAAAATTATAACATGAATCAAGTTATTTTACCGTTAGATTTAGAAATAAAACTTCAAGAAAATGATATCGCCTATGCCATCCATGATTTAGTGGAAAGTATTCCAAATGAAGCATTCGATTCATTTCTTCGAAGCCCGGGTTGCCCAGCTTATCACCCGCGAATGATGTTAAAAATTATTCTGTGTGCTAACTTATTCAGCTAACGGGGGCTTGCTGCATCCAGGCGTTCTTCTGTTCTTGCGTTAAATCGGGGGGCATTGGAACCCCGTTAAAATTACCTTGTTGAAAAAACATTTTTTGAAGTAGTTATGCCTGTTATCAGACCCGAAAGATCCGGAAGAACTGGATCGGCTACTGCCGTTGCCTGCCGCATATTTAAATCATAAATCAACATAAATTAGCCCTCATCTATTTAAGGTGGGGGCTATTTGACGCTTACGAATAAAATGGCGACGGTGTTGCTATTCTGAGTCGTTATGCAAAAGAAGATAATAATTGGTTGAATCTATCGCGCTCCTCTAAAAAAGCGCAATGGCCGCTGTATTGGAAAGGAACAAGCATCGAATTTTTGATCAGCTTATTTGTTTCCTCAGCTTGAGTAAACGGAACGACTTTATCATGAATTCCGTGAATAATTAATGTGGGTACATCGATCTGACCCAGATCGTTGTATACATTTTCATCTCTGAGTGTGACCATAATGGCGGAAGTCGCCCAATTCGCAGCTTTTAATCCCATTAAAACGAACCAATCGGATTTCGGTTTGGAAATATACTGAAAGAAAAAAATCCCCGTTTGGTCTTGCAGCATTTGCGGTCGGTCATGATTGGTATCTTCGATGATTTTATTTGTAAATTCTTTTGGAACACTAGATGGAGAGGCAGCGTCGATCAGGACGAGTTTAGATACCCCATACCCTTTGTAACGAGCCATATAACGGATCGAGATCGCGCCTCCAGTAGAGTGTCCTGCCAGGGTTATGTTTCTTAACTGTAACGCCTCGATGACCATGCGGACATCATCTGCTAATCTATCGAAACTGTACCCGCTAAAAGGTTTATCCGAATTGCCATATCCCCTCCAGTCCATTCCGATACAACGATATCCAAGCGTTGGAAGGAAGTTGAACTGATATTCGAACTGGTTATGGTTTAGCGGCCATCCATGAATAAAAAGTATCGTTTTATTTCCCTTCGGATTAATGTCCTCTATAAATACGTTGACGCCTGGTTCGACAGTTACAAAGTATCCCAAGTGTATCACCCCAATTATGAAAAAGTAATTCCCATTAAGATATTCAACCAAGGAAGAGTGTATGCCTAATTTTGGCGTTAAACTTAGTTTAGATAGTGCGAAGAAGTTTCTGATGAATGATTACCTTGTTGCAAAAAGAAAAGTGAGGGAATAGATGAGTATGATGCCTCAACTGCTTGCTCAGACATAGAAGAGTTGGTTAGCGATTGCAACAACATATCTCCTGAAGCTTTTCATTTTGCAATTGCTAGAATGGATGCATTGAATCATGTAATTCCTGACCTATATGACGGCATGGATATCGAATACAAGAAAACAGCTTGATTCACAGTACGAACAAAATGTGCAATAAAAGAAAAGGTGCTTCCCCTTTGAGTTATATATCTTATTAGAAACTAAGCTGAGATACAAGATTTTAATTCACTTAGGTGCTGGTATTGTTGGAGCATTAATTTTAGCGTTAATAACTATTTATATAGAAATGTAAAAATCTTAAGGTTCAACTAACGGTGGAGTTTAGTTGAAGAGTGTTTTTAACTTGTTGTTCAACAATCAGGCCATTTTGTTGAATAAGAGTGGGAAATATAAATCCAAATATATAGTATTATCGATTCTAAGGAATATTCTATGTAATAATATATATATATGAAGTTTTGTAAGGAGGATATGCTATGAGTATAGTAGATTGATTACTCAGATTTTAAATAAGAGGAAGGTGGTAAATCAAATTTTATAGAGGTGTTCAAGTTGAATAATTTAATGATTAATGCTGATTTTGGGAAGTTATGGTTTCATAATATATCTAAAATTCTAAGTGAACGTTTTCGCGAACTAATCATACCTATTATCATATTGGGTCTGTCTGGATCGCCATTAATGACTTCATTAGTGCTTTTATTTCAGAAAATTAGTTCCGTGTTTTTTTCTATTCCAATAGGTACTTGGATTGAGAAAAAGAACCTTGTTTTGATTTCTTCGATCTGTAATTTAATATATGCTATATTATTGTTTCTATTGGCATATTTAATAACAATCGATATAACGAGCCTTTTTGTTATTGGACCAATATTATTTTTCATGGGTTTAGTAGGATTGATGTTAAATATTGCCCTTTCAGCTATGGTACCTAAAATTGTTGGGAGGCAACGTTTATTAAGTGCTAATAATTCATTAGAAGCTGCTGATGCGATTGTAACCTTAATTGGTCCAGCCTTAGGTGGAATTATACTTGCGAAATATGGCCCGAACATTACCTTAACTATTTGTGGTAGTTTATTACTTATTTCATTGTTATTTATTTCACTTATAAAATACCGAAATATAAGTGAGGAAACGGATGATAAGCACATGAAGGGAAAACAGAAACTGAAGAGTTTCATTCGGGATTCCCAAGAAGGTGTAAAGTACCTCTATGCTAATGGAGCTCAAATTGTATCGACGATTTCGGCTTTGGTACTCGGATTTTCAACCAGTTTTATTGTGCTTAGTGTTATCATTCATTCTAAATATACTCTCCATTTTTCAGAAGAGTATATTGGAATACTGTTATCTTGTGCTGGTATAGGCAATGTCGTTGGCGTACTTATAATGAACAAATTTAAAAATGCAAACTGGTTATACTTTCTCAGTACTTTAATGATCTTATCTTCATTTGGAATATTATTATTGATATCAAATTCATTTATCGTCATGTGTTTCGGAATGATAATCTTTGATGGGGCACTTTCTATGGCATTTGTTGTTCAGATAACTGTTCAACAGGGCATTACTCCAGACCATTTGATCGCCAGGGTTCGAAGTTCCATATACGTTTTAGGTGGAATTGCAGCAATGTTAGCGAATATACTATCTGGTTTGATTTCTGAATGGAACTCTATGGCAGCCTTGGCATTTGGATCATTGGTTTTATTAGTCAATGGCTTGTTTATTTTTAAATATAAAAAACAAGGAGTAGCAATGGATAAAATCAGTCCAATTTATGCTTCATCCAAAAGTAACTGAATGATGGATTTAATAAAGGTAAATGAAGTAATGTTGCACCATCGTCTTTGATGAATAAAATCATGTATAAAAATTGAAGTCTTATCGTTGTAAATCCGCATAAATCTGACGAGTCCCCTTATTGTGCTAACGGGTGCGTTTAACAAGCAAAAGGCAGAAATCACTATTTAATATTCCACAAAAGGGCGCATTACTTTAATAAGGAATGCGTCTTTCTTCATCTAAAGGGCCAAATTGTGAAATAAAAGGTTTTTATGAACTGATATACCTAACGACGCCTTGGAAAAATTATTAGTTTAAACAATTTCACATCCGTTTTTCGAACCTTTCGAAAGAAGAAAATATTTTATTACTAATGGGGAAAACTTCATTTGAATTGAAATCTACAGCTTATTTACTAATAAGAATCTAAAACTAGTATAATATTCTTAAAGGGAGTTGAATAAAATTGCCACAGGATAAAGAATTTCGAAATGTTTACAAACAAATACGTTTATTAAAGGAACGAGGGGTGAAATTTACAAATCTCCAAGATACTAAAAATCAGCTAATGCACAAAAGTTATTTCAATCTTATAAATGGTTTTGAAACATTATTACTTGATGACCCTAAAAATCCACCTAAAAAATATACGAATACTAATTTCCAAGATTTTATGGATTTATATGAATTTGATCTACAGTTATCAAGTATGTTACTTTATAAAATTTCTGAATTCGAAACAAAATTGAAAACCTCTATTGCATATTTCTTTTCAAAAAATAATTGTTCTACTTTGGTAGAAAATAATAATTATATTGATATAAATTGTTATAAAATTCCTGGCAATACTGATGGTCCGGCAGAATATGTTAGTGATTTTAAAAAACATCGTTTATTTAAGAACTATTTTTTTGAAGGACACTTTAGAGGAACTTTTAATGGAAAAGTAAATTTTGAAAATAATAAAACTGTATTAGAAGGTCACTTCGTCGGAAGATTTGGTTCGACTCCAATAAGAGAAATAGTTAATGGGAAATTAACTTATAAAAATCATAGACAAAATGCCTTATTACAACAAATTAGGTCTATTACCACTGCATCTGGTACACCTATATCGATTACAATTAATATCCGAAACGAACGAATATATGGACTTAATTATATAGATGATTGTAAGATAAAGTTCAATTATATAAATGAATATAATAATCCTCCCTTTTGGGTAACGATTAAGCCTTTAATGATGAATGATCTTTTAGTTTTAATGTATGGTTTGGATAATAGGACATTTAATGAAATATTAAAGAATTTCAATTTAAAGCCTAATGATAAAGAGAAATTTTTAAATTCTATTGCTATTTTAAAAGAACTGAGAAATACTTGTGCTCACTTTGAATTAGTAAATAGATTTAGAACGTCTAGTAGAACCCCAATTAATGCACGACTAATATCCGAATTAAATTTAAAACCTCTTAGAAGTCAGTATATAATTAAATTATATGACACATTGAAGATATTACGCTTATATGTAGATTTAAGTAATATTAAAAAATATGTTTGGGCTTTTTATAACACTTTAAGTCGGACTGGGCGACTAAATTTAGCTACTAAGTTATTTGATAGAATGGGGAATTTCAATATATATGAATGGATTTAATTAATAATTCACTTGATTTCCTTCTGAATAAATGTTAAATTAAATACATAAAATAACGTGTAGCCAAGACGGCGTGTCAAGCTATTGCAGCTTGCTAAAGTCCTTAACCATCCTTTCCTTAATCGGGAAGGATGGTTTTGTATTATATATAGGTTTTAGAGATTTATTAAAATATTAATTATTTGTAATATAGTTTTTTTAAAATTCTGTTCGATTTTTGTTCAACAAACCAGCAAATAGTTGTCAATAATTTTCATTAAAAATAATAAAAATATCATGTTATACTAAATTTGTGTATACCAAATAACCGTCCAAATACTTGATTTGGAAAGTTCAGGTCTAATTAGTTAAATTGTTAAATCAAGCTAAGTCTTGGAAAGAAGTTTTGCTTTTTAAAAGTGCATAAATCCAATGTAAGAGTTTGTTTGCACAAGCTATTACAGCTACTCTAAATGGTTTTCCTTCTTCCCGTTTTTTATCATAAAACGCCCGTAATTTCTTATTACGAGGAAGGATTTCATCCGTTGTTTTCTGTTTTCGACAGTCACGAATAGCACATTTAACAGCCATATACAAAGCTTGCCGTAGTCTGCTAGAGCCTCTTTTGGTTATTCGGTTGTAAGTACCTTTGAATGTACCTGATTCAAAGACACTTGGATCAAGACCGGCAAATGCGACTAGTTTCTTAGGATGATTAAACCTTTCAATTTCCCCAATCTCAGATATAATCGTGGCAGCGATTTTTTCTCCGATACCGGGAATTGATCGGATAATCTTAGATTCTTCAATATTTTTTGATAAAGCATCTATCTCATTTTCAAGCATGGATAGATGTTTTTTATATTCAAAGAGCATATTAATATACATATCTAAGCTTAGGGTAAGACTAGAATATAAAGCCTTCTGAAAAGGGTTTTGAGCTGCTGCAGTCATTAGCTTTTCAGCCTGTTTGTTTGCCCATTGTAAAGAACGAGAATTACAGAATTCTTTTATTTTAGTTGCTAATACTTCATTATTGGCTTTCAATATATCCTCTGAAGTAGGAAATGCATGTAGTATTTTCAAAGAAACATCCGAATATAAGTCTCCAAAAACATTACTATATTCAGGGAAAATTTGATCTAAAACTGCCTGAAATTGTAGTTTAGTTTGTACAAACATGCCTGTAATATTATCGTGCTGTCTCGTAAGATTACGTAAGTTAGCAAGTTGGATACCACGCTTTTTATAAGGCTCTAAATCCTCCTTATAATACAGCTCGCAGAGATGATTAGCATCAATGATATCTGTTTTTACCTTTCGTAAACTAGAACTTTTTGCTTTATAAGAGATGAGTGGGTTTACGATAATTATTAAATAGCCTTTGTCCTCAAAATATTGAACAATTGGTGTGTGATAATGGCCTGTTGATTCCATAACAAGAGGGGGACGCTCTCCTGAAATATCTTCTAATTCTTTAATAAAATCTAATAAACTAGCTAACCCATCAAGATCATGTTTTACTTTGAAACTTTTCTTGTAGGGCTTCTTTCTTTCCAAGTAAGCTTGAACCTGACTTTCACCTTTTGCTACATCCAGACCGATGACTGGATTCATTATAATTCCTCCTTCAAAATGATAATTGCCGGTAACCCCTAAATCCTCTTTGTAGTGTCATAGCTTCGCTTGTTATACGAGATCATTGTCCCAACCAGCCTCAAACATGTTTCTACAAGTAGGGGGCGAACTGTTTTGCGGACGGTGTCTTAGCCCCACGGGCGCGAACGTTCTACCCCGGCTACCGTTATCATATATCGATATAAAAAATGGTCAACCAGAAATATTTTCTGGCTGACCTTATAATACGATCGGGCGCGATTGTGGAAGAAGCGTCGCTGTTCTTCTTAAACTCCCATGAAAGAACTTAATCATCTTTCATTTTCTGTGGTGTAGCGCTGGTTTTTGCGCTACATGGATGGCTAAAGGGTGCTTTACTTGAAGATCATTGAGTTGCTTATGCAGCTCTTTTTTTCTTTATTGAACTAACGGAGTTTAGTTGAAGAGTGTTGTTTAACTTATTGTTCAACAATAGGACCATATTGTTGAATAATACAGGTTAATTAAATACGGTTAGTGTTAATAATTGAAACCTTTCCTACAATTTACCGTTAAGTATTGTTAGACAACAATAAAAAATGGAAAGAGGGATTAGATATGATTGGTTGGCTTAATATTGGCAGTCTCTTTCTTGGACTAATCGCTTGGATACTTCCAGTTATTAATCTCATGCGAAATAAAAAACATGAACATAAGAATTGGGGCGTCCTTTCCGTTATCAGCATCAGTGCCTGTGCTATTTCACTTAGTTTTCAGATTTTCTATAATTATCATTTAGTAAAAATTGAGGATTGGTCGGCACTAATGGACACAACACATGCAGTAGTGATAGCCACAGCAGTTCTTCTCATTTTTACATTCATATTAAATGGACTTACTTTTATTGTATATCGACAGAACAAAAAGTAGGATATTAGTTTCCTGTTCGTACGATTGAAATATACTTTAGGTTTTAAGAGAGTGTAATTAAGCTAACGGTGGCTTTCGGGTCTTTTAATATTAAACAATTGGGCACATTTCGTGAATTGGAATTGTGCCTTTTTCAGTACTAGAACCAATATTACTAAATAACATCTTTTTTAAAACTGAATATTGATATAAAAGTATAGGTAAGATTGTGAAAGCAATTATTCCGCCATAAATAAGTATAGCTAAATTTTATATTTGAAAAATATAATGCAATGGACTCTTCTAATCTTTATTGGAATTTAACACTACATACTTCGAACTAAGTATCTACTGTAATAAAATTAATTTTGTAATATACTATTTTAAATAGGTTAACAATGTTAATTTATGTTTTATCCAAAGATCTCTAGAATGTTCAGTAAAAAAAATATTATAAGGAGTCCCAAAATGAAAAAGAAAATAAACTATTTAATCTTACTTTTAACTGCCATCTTTATAGTTGGTTGTACTAACGTAGATGATGTATCGAATACTGATGGGAAAGCTGATTCACAAGAAGTAACTACAAAAAATAGTGAAAAAGAAAAAACGACGACTGAAAAACAAGTAGTAGAGGAAACATCAACTCAATCAAAAGATCAACTGTTCAAAGGTTACAAACTAATTGAAGTTGATGGTGGTGATTTGTCTGGACATCGTGAACCTAACGTCGTCGTTGACATTGGTTTTGGGGATCGAGAGTATTGGTCCTTTACGAATGAACACGGGCAAATAATCCGTGTAATTGCTAACGAAATCGTTCTACAAGATGATCGTAACGAACCTGTAACATCGTCTGGCAGATACTACGCTGATGAAGCAAAAGTTCCTGGTGTCGAAAGAGCAGATTTAGATGAAGGACATGTTATTGCAGATTCTCTTGGTGGGGTATCAAATGCTTATAATATTACGCCACAAGATAGTACGCTTAACCGACATGGTGATCAAGCATATATGGAAGACGCTATTCGTAAAGCTGGTGGAGCTACTAATTTTGAAGCAATAATCACATATCCTAATACGGAAACGCAGATTCCATCTCATTACAAGTACACTTACACTTTAAAAGGGAATAAAATTGTAGATGAGTTTGATAACGGCAACCCTGATGAAATAAATAAATCTATAGGATTAACTGAAAGTAAATCAACTAGCTCAAATAAGTCAACTAACTCAAATAAGTCAACAAGTTCTAATAAGTCCAATGCTTTGAATAGCACTGAAGATATTTCTAGCGTTGATACAGATGGAAATGGTCAAGTAACGATTAAAGAAGCAAAAGCAGCAGGTTATAGCATGCCAATAACGAGTGATCACTGGTTATATCCATATATGCAAGATAATGATAACGACGGTATGGTAGGGGAATAAGCACCTAGAACTCAAGGTAAAGTTAATGAATGAAATAAATGGATGACTTTATAGAAATTGCCCTTTAGTTGAGTAAGACAAGGTAAAACAACAATCGTTACGAACAGAATCATAAAAAATCGACCAAACATATTTTTATATAATATGTTTGGTCAATTTATTTACATACTTGAAGGTTGTCACCCTAAGATAAAATAACATGCCTCTTTTTCTGTTCTTAATAAAGCGAATGATAGATTTCACCCATGATTCCCTTCATTTGATGCATACCGGTATCAGTATTAGTCATCATAACAAGTCCTTGTTCGAGGTATGGATAGGCAACTAGCATACATTGAAACCCAACACCCCAGCCAAGAGAGGAAAATTCGAGCTTCTCGTCCGTGCCATCTAGAAATACGCCAAGGCCCGTCCATTCCTTACATCCCTGTGAGCGGAACAATTCTCTTACTAGTTTTGTAGTAAGGCCGATTTTACTTTGCCCTTTGAAAGCATTCATAACATCCAGTAATAATTTTGTTAAATCACTGGGGGTAGTCCATATCCCACAAGCTGCAAGTGAAGGGTAAATAGAATATTTCCCTGGAATTAACGCTCCATTTCGATCATGCCCACAAGCGAAAGTATCCATATTTAATGTGGAAAGAGAGGTTGAAAATGTACTGTTTGTCATGCTCAGTGGCTTAAAAATAAATGTGTCCATGAGATGAGAAAAAGGTTTTTGAGTTATATCTTCTATTAATAATTGAATAAGACAAAAGCCTGCATCAGAATAGTGAAATTCACTTTCAGGTTCATAAGTCACTTCGGTTGAATTAGGGCAATAAGGAGTTTTACCTTGCAATATTTCTACCATGGATGGCGTTTCCTTGAATGATTCTATGGGCATAAAACTGCCTTCAGGGTCCACAATACCAGATTGATGACTTAGTAAGTTTCGTAATGTAACCTTTTTATGCTTCGTAAATTGATTGTTAGGAACCTTCCATGACACTAGTTTTTTATTAACATCTTCATCCAAGTCTACGATCCCTTGTTCCACCAATTTCATTACTAACATGCTTGTTAGAAATTTACTGATTGAACAAGCGTTGAAAATGGAGTGCTCATCAATGTTTTTATCGGTACTTGCCTCCAGAACACCAAATTGATCTGTTCTACTGATTTTTCCCTTTTCGATAGCTACAAGACTTAAACCTGTTATATGGTAATGCTCCATGCGTTCACGAATGTTTATTATCTATTTAGCTCCTAGCTTTTTTCTTTATTATAGCAGAAAAGGGAACTGATGTTTGTGAATAAGGTATTTATTTTCTTAACCGTGCGTGTACAATCATAGATACACTATCTTTTGTTAAGTCACTTTTGTTCCATGACCCATATATGTGTAACAATTCGAACCCATTTTGTTCTAATAGCCTTTTCATTTCCATTGGGTATGTATAGCGAAGTCGAATAGCATCTTCGAAAGTAGTGTGTTCTAACTTATTAATAGAACGGCAATTTAAAATTTGTGTGATGGGGTCATATTCGTCACGATGCTGAATAATTAGTTTTTCTCCTTTGCTATTGACTGAACTTTCTTCGTATTCATCCACGATAGATAGTTCGTTTAGAAGAGCATTTCTCGTATCAAATACAAATTCTCCACCTGGATGTAAGTGCTTTTTGACGGATTGCAATAAAGCATTTTGACTTTCGTTACTTAAAAAATGTTGAAAGGTATTACCTGTCATATAGATAAAACTTGATGTGATTGGTAATTGAAGCTGCGTGCAGTCTTGCACAGTAAAATTCACGTGGACATCTTGCTTTTTCGCCTTTTCAATTGCTAGCTGAATCATCCCTTCATGAATATCTATTGCATAAACGTCAAATCCTCGCTTGGCTAAGGGGATAGCTAATCGACCTGTTCCACAAGCTAATTCAATAATTGTATCGTTATTATTTTTAAGAAGGTTTTCGATAAAATGTAAATCTACTTTGTAATTTTCGTAGAGTGTGTCATATTCGATAGGGTTATTATATTTCTCTAAATTTCCATTAAACTCATTTTGATACATACAATCTAACTCCTTCACCTTTATCTTTATATAAGTGATATTGTATAATAAATCCAATATTCCCACAAATTAGATTATATCGTGAACGTGGAATTGATTTCCGTTCCGGCTGGTGCTTTCGTTCCTCTGCATGCTCGCTTCAAGGTCTAATCTCTGGCGCTGATCTCCAAGGTGTCGTCCAGCCTTCACTCCAATCAACTTATAATGGCTCGTTTAACAAACGTTCTTAAAAATTTGTGTTATGATCCGTAATATTAATCTCTAAAGATAAAGAGGAGGGTTCATTTGAGCAATAAATTTCCTCAAAAAATACATATCATTGGCTCTGTTGGGAGTGGAAAAACAACGTTAGCGAAAGAATTATCCGCGAAATTAAATATTCCATATTATGAGTTAGATAATGTTGTTTGGAATAGACAAAGTTCAGGTGACATTAGAAGAACCGAACAACAAAAAGTTGAT
Organism: Lysinibacillus sp. NPDC094403; assembly: GCF_050278745.1. Taxonomy (NCBI): domain Bacteria; kingdom Bacillati; phylum Bacillota; class Bacilli; order Caryophanales; family Bacillaceae; genus Lysinibacillus; species Lysinibacillus sp. NPDC094403. The sequence goes on from NZ_JBNNTL010000002.1 coordinate 146,776, forward strand.
TATTTGAATAATATCATTCTTACAAATGCGTGGATTATTGAGGGCGTTCATAATGAGGACTGGGTATCACAAAGCTTTTCGAATGCCGACTTAATTATTTTCTTAGATACGAATTATTTCATCAGAATCTATCGAATAATAAAGAGATTTACGTTACAAAAACTCGGTTTGGAAATGTCCAATTACAAACCGACCTTTTCAATATTTATAAAAATGTTTAAATGGAATCGTCATTTTGAGGAGATTGGCAAACCTAATTTTTATAGCAAATTTGGAATGTATAGTGACAAGATATTAGTTATATCAAACAAAAGAGAAATATTTTAAAAAGCGTATCCAAAATCAATGGATACGCTTCTTACGTGTATTTTTTAAGCATTTTTCTTCGTTTTCGTTGCTCGTTTTCTCGTTGCAGGCTTTTTCGTTTTCTCTAAGGAGGCTTGAAGTGCTGTCATTAAGTCCGTGACATTATCAGGAACCGGACGTTTATCGCTAGTCGAGATTGTATTCGTAGCTTTTTTCTCCTCTATAAGCTCCATTAAAGCATTGCGATAGTCGTCTGTATATTTTTCGGGATTAAATTCTGTTGTTAACTGATCGACTAGCATCAGTGCGGTTTCCAGCTCTTTTGGAACAATGTTTTGTTCGCTTGGAATATTTGGAACATCACTAACACTTCTTACTTCATCAGGGAAATGAATCGTTTCCATTACTAAAGAGTTTTGATAAACACGGACAATCGCTAATTGCTCTTTTGAACGGATAATAATTTTAGCAACGCCTATTTTTCCAGATTGCTCTAATGTTTGACGTAATAGGGAATAGGCCTTACCGCCAGTCGTATCGGGGGATAAAAAATAAGTACGTTCAAAGTAAATAGGATCGATTTCAGTTAATTTCACAAAATCAATGATTTCAACAGCCTTATCTTCATTTTCCTTGCGCAAGTTCTCTAATTCTTCTTGATCTAATACGACATACTTATTTTTGGCATATTCATAAGCCTTGACAATATCCTCATCTTTTACTTCTTGGTTACAGCCTTCACAAACTTTTTTATAGCTAATAGGTGTATGACAATCTTTATGGAGCTGACGTAATTTAATGTCTTTATTTTCTGTTGCGGCATGAAGTTTTACCGGTATATTTACAAGACCAAATGAGATACTGCCTTTCCAAACTGTATGCATTTGTATCACCTCGTTTTTCTTACTATGATATATTTTGCTTATTTTTATGTATCTTAAAGTGAAATCGTCAAAAACTGTAGGTAAAAAGCAAAGTAGGTATTCACATGAAACCAATGCTATTAACGGAAGTGCTCGAAACGCCTATTGGTGAGGAGTGGATGTACGAAACAAAATATGATGGATTTAGATGTATGTTAGTTTGGGACGAACAGCCGATGTTAATAAGCAGAAATGGCAATAACTTAAATCACTTGTTTCCAGAAATACTCGATTTTTGTAAGGGCTTATTTAATAAAGTTAAAAAGTTTTTACCATTAACATTTGATGGTGAATTAGTTTATTTAACGAATAACTTCAATAGTGATTTTTCTCAAGTCCAAAAAAGAGGGCGGATGCAAAATAAAGAAGTTATTGCTAATCATGCAAAAGACTTTCCTTGTCACTATATTGCATTTGATTTACTAAGCTATAAAGGGGAGTCGCTGACAAATAAATATTTAAAAACACGCAAACAACAACTTTCTAAGATTTTTACGACTTTAAAGCTCCCTGTGACTGTCAATTATGAGGATCCATGTCCTTTGCAAATGATTAGCTGTGTGGAAAATAGCGAATCTCTTTGGCAGGATATTAAAGTTTACAATGGTGAAGGAATGATTGCGAAAAAGAAAACGAGTAAATGGGTTGGAGATACACGCTCAACACATTGGTTAAAAATAAAGAATTGGAGATATGTAACGGTCATAGTCACGAAATATGATCATGGAAATGGTTATTTTCATGGTAGTATTTATCAACAGGGGGAGCTAGTTGAAGTAGTTATTTTTAAACATGGAATGTCAGAGGAAGAACGGAAAACACTCATTGTTTTTTTTCAAGAAAATGGACAGAGGAAAAATGAAACATGGGAGCTGGAGCCATCCATTTGTCTTGATATCGCATGTATTGATTTCGATGGAAGCAAATGTCGAGAACCGCGTTTCCATGCATTTCGACTGGAAATGTTGCCAGAGGACTGTCATTGGCAGCATATGCAACGTCAACTTTATCCTATACCAGATTCGCTTCAGATTACGCATCCTGATAAGCCTGTTTGGCCTGAAATCGGTATTACGAAAGATGATTATTTGCACTATTTGCAACTGATTTCTCCGTATTTATTACCTTTTCTTCGTAATCGTCCACTTACATTAATTCGGTTTCCGCATGGGGTTCCGGGGGAAAGCTTTTATCAAAAAAGTAGTCCAGAGAAGTTCCCTGAATTTGCTTCAACAGGGTGGATGGATGATATTAATTATCTTGTGTGCAACAATCTTGAAACATTATTATGGCTAGGCAATCAGCTTGCATTAGAGCTTCACATACCATTCCAAACTTTACAAACAGAGTATCCGACTGAAATTGTTTTTGATCTAGATCCTCCTTCTGTCTATCAATTTTCGCTTGCAGTTTCAGGGGCACTAGATTTAAAGGAAATGATCGATTATTTTAAGCTCCAATCTTTTGTGAAAACATCGGGAGGCAAAGGATTACAGCTTTATATACCGTTACCTGAAAATACCTTTACTTATGAGGAGGTACGAGTATTTACTGAATTTATCTGTCGTTTTTTATGTGAGCAAAAACCGGAATTGTATACGATTGAGCGTTTAAAGAAGAATAGACATCAAAAGTTATATTTAGATTATGTGCAGCATGCAGAAGGTAAGACGATTATTGCGCCATACTCAACTCGTGGGAATGAGAAGGGCTTAGTGGCAACGCCATTACACTGGGAGGAGGTTAATGAGCATTTAACGCCAGACCTCTTTACTATTCCAGCTATACTGGAGCGAATGAAAAAAGTGAGCAACCCATTTAAAAATTTCCGTCAAGTAGGGGAGAGCCAGGATTTTCAATCAGCTTTAGAACGGTTAAAGGAGCAATGATTTACATTCTAAGTACGACTAGAAATTAGAAAAGGTAGAAGATAGGGGCAAAATTTACGTACAAAAAGCATCGACTTCAGTGCCGATGCTTTTTAAATGGTTCTAATTGATATATAAAACTACTCACAATGAAGATTGAACTCAATGGCATCTTTTTTTATTTTTCTTAAATTTGAACCTCTTGCAGAGAAGAAGGAGTTTTTCATACTATCCAAAACATAAAATCATTTTTTACCAGTTCAAAAACCCTTTTATTGTATGTTAAGATTTTGATATATTTAGGTTTTTGGAGGTATATTATGAAAAAAATTCACGCTTATTTACTGGCAGTTGTTTTTAGTGCCATATTCGCTACAGCGGCTGACGCTGCATCGATTTCGCTTGATGAAAAAATAACTGGAACTGCCAAACAAAATCAATGGCTTACATACGATATTACGATTCCAGAGCTTGGCTTTTTAACGATTGATTTTGAAGGTGCTCAAAACAAAATGTATCCGGAGTTTGAACTTTATGGTAATCAATTATATTTTTTTATAGATAGGGGAACGATTGGGATAGATGGCCTTTCTGCAACATACGGCGTAAAGGCAGGAACATATAAACTGCGGATCAGTACTTTGGAACGCATCCCTGAAGCCTCCTTTGCTTTTACAACAAGATTTACTGCGGGTCACACATACGATGTTGAGCCGAATGATAGAATATCTTCACAAGTTCCAGAAATTCCTGCAAATACAACTATTAAAGGTACAACAAGTTTAGGCCCTGGCGTAGACTATTACAAAATCACTTCACAAGAAGATCAATACCTACATGTTTCTGGGACAAAGACTAGCCTAGCCGTGTACAGCGACGAAAATAAATTGTTAAGCTATGACCATTACGGTAATTTAACAGTTCCAATTAAACGTGGTACTTACTTTATCGAAGCCAAAGGCGATAACTATGAATTTACATATTCGTTTACAGATGCTCCAAAAAACAGCGAATTCGAATTCAATAATACAATGGAGACAGCAACAGCTCTACCATTAAACAAACAAATAATTGCGAGCGCTAACCACTTCTCCGATGAAGATATGTTTGCATTTTCTGTACCAAAACTAGGTTTTGCTAACATTGATTTGCAAAAAGATAGTCAAGACTTCTACAAAGAATATGACTTTTATGTCTATAATAAAAGTGGCAAAGAATTATTTAAATTTAGCAGTAAGAAATCATTCCAAATGGGCTTAGAACCTGGCAATTATTATTTAAAGGTCGTACCAAAATCGGATAATGAAAAGTATGCACTTACGTTATCTTTTGAAGAAAATGCTTATCCTAATATTGAAGATAACAATTCAAATCAAACTGCACAGGTACTTCCCTTCAATACACCATTGCGTGCTATTTCACCCGGAAGAGAAGGAGAATATAATGTTTATAAATTAAATGTTGAAAAACCCGGTTACCAAGAATTCCATATTGATTTAGACGCTCCGACAAATACATCATTATCGGTTTCAGATGCAAACGGCAACACTATTGGTGAATGGAATCGTTGGGAAGTAATAAGCGATCTAACGTATTCAATAGGTTTAGGTAAAGGTACTTACTATGTGGGGATTTCTACATATGAATCAAAACCATATACAATTCAAGTAACGACAAAGAGTGATTATGCTGAACAAGAAGGGAACGACACAAGGAGTAACGCTTCCCCTGTTCACTTCAATAACATGATGTATGGCTATTTTGATGCGCGTCATGACGTTGATTATTACACATTTACAATCGATAAAACAAAAACTATTTCTTGGATAATGGATCCTCTTCAAGTAAGTACAATGAACATACAAATACTTGATGCTTTCAATAACGTAATTTGGGAAGGGAGGAATAATAAACAAAGCAGTGAGGAGGAATTAAAGAAAGGAACGTATTATGTAAAAGCTACTGCAATGAGTGAGGGGGAATATACCCTTTTATTTAATGATGTAATAACTGATGATTTTAAAGATGTCCCAATAACACACATGTATTATAAGGAAATTATGAATATTCGTCGCCTTGACATCATTACAGGCTATGAAGATAATACGTTTAAACCAACAAATCCAATGCAACGTCAGCATGTTGCAGCAATGATTGCTCGTGCGAATGCACCTAGTATTCCAATAATGTTAAACACATATGAATTCCCAGACGTTCCTATTACGCATCCAAATTATACGAATATCCAAAAGCTTGTCAGTGGCGGGATTATCGATAAAAATCCGAATGGTTTTAATCCAAATGGAACAATCACGCGAGCACAAATGGCGAAGATCTTAGTAAAAGCTTACCAATTAGAACCAAAGAAAGGTTTCCCGATTACTTTTATAGACGTGTCAAAAGCGGATTGGTACTATGAATACGTACAAATTTTAGCTCAATATGGTATTACAACGGGCGAAAATGGTTATTTTAAACCGAATCAACCATTAACACGACAACACTTCTCCGCATTTTTAGCACGAACAATTACTAAATAAGAAAAGGCGCAATGGAAATCAACGTTTCCTAATGCGCCTTTTTTCAATTTGTACCTTCCAAATCTTAAGAGAATATAAACATCGTCCTTTAGCAATAGCATTTTCGGGAAATTTTTCTTATCATTGAAATGCATGAATTCAAAAAAACTTTTTGACTGTAATGAGTTTTGTGTGTAAATCTTTTGAAATAGATATCAATGGCATCTGTTTTTATTTTTCTTAAACTCGAACCTCTTGCCTTAGGATTGATATAATCAACATATACCCTTGTATTGTGAAGGGATTCATCCCTGCAACATTAATAAGAAAGGTAGGATAACTCTTATGGTTTATCATTCAAAAGCAGATATCTTTTCTTTAATCTTAATATTCTTATTGATTTGGATATTGGGGGCTAGATCAATGCTTCCAATTATATCATTTTCAACAGTATTTATTATGTCTGTAATGTTTATAATTTCAGCAATTTTTATATGGTGGTACGCAAATTCTATTAAGTTTATTTTCTGTGAAAATTATCTTTTAGTTAAAGGTGGACCATTCAAAAGTAAAATTCCGTATCAAAGTATAACAAAGGTTTCTCCAACGATAGATAAGTTTACTGGTTATCGAATTTCATCATCTGATAAGGGACTTGAAATATTTTATAATACAGAAGCTCATGGTAGTATAAAAATTTTACCAAAAGATAAATTGAAGTTTATCATCGAGTTAAAAAAACGGTGTCCTCATGCACAGATTCCGCACAATCAGCAATTCGAGTAAATAGGTTAAAACCCTATGCAAATGAAAAATGAATGAGGTGAAAAATGAAAATCGAATTTTATGATATTGGTTCAGTAAATGATGAAAAGTTAGAAAACATTTGCTTTTATAAAAGACTATGGAGATTTGTACTAAAAGAATAAGGATGGGGAACTACATTTATTCAGGTTCCCCTTGTTATTTTTTTATTAACACAGCCTTTTTTAAAGGAGTCTTTTTAATTTATAGCAGGTTTGATGGGAATGCTTGTTTTATTGAATTGACAATTCTCTTAGTCGTTTTATATTTTGTTGGAACATCTCCGGTGAACTCCAATCTTTAAAGATTTCAGGTATTTCTAGATCCTCGTTTTGGTTACTTTTTTCTGCAATGGAAGTTAGTTCTGAAATGTAATTAATTATTTCTGAGATATCTTCTTTTGTACCTGTTGGACCGTGTCCGGGTACAGCCACGTCAATTTCTAGTCTTTCAACTTTTTTTAAGATATTGCTCCATCTCACAGGATCAGACTCTTCAAAAAACGTTGGATGACAATTCACAAATAATAAATCACCCATGAATATTACTTTCTCATTAGGAATATAAAGCATTGCATCACAAAATGAATGGCCTCCTCCCAACGTAAAAAGTTTTGCACAGCACTTCGTTCCTTGAAAGGTTATTTCATTGTTAAACGTTTGGTTCGGTAATACTAATTCTAATGTAGGTAAAGAATCTTTTAATTCATATAGAGAATTTATTTGGTATTGTATTGTGGGATCGTTAGTTTGATGTAGCTGTTCTTTTAAGGATTGAATATAGTCTTTTAAACCTTGAATATCATTTTTTTGTTTACTAAATCTTGAGGGGTGAACGTCTCTTATTTTTGAGTATGTAATTTGGCTTGAAATAATAATAGAATCTTTAAATGTTTGGTTGCCTCGAATATGGTCGCCATGCCAATGACTGTTAACAACCCATGTAACAGCTCGTTTTGTTATTTTTTCAGCTATGAGCTTTAAGTCTTCAGATGCTTGTTGTGTGTTAAATGTATCAAAAATGATAACTTTATCGCCTAAATCCACAAAACCTGCATTTGCTACAGCCCCGCCGCCTTCTTTAGCTATTGCTGCATAAATACCTTGACTAATTTGTTCTAGCTGAAAGTGTTTACTATAAAACGCATCATTCATTTAACTCACCTCTTATTTTATTTAATTCCCTATATTCTATAATGATTAAAACAATACCTTTAAAAAGTTGCTACATCTGTATATGTATCCGTTGTTCCTATAATACATGTGTTTTTATATGGTAAAATATGATAAAGTTTTATTTTTGCCAAATGCTAATTTATCAGGGCAGGGAGGATAGCTGCTCTAGTTGAAATTTTAAGGCTCGTTAAAAACGAACCAAGAATATATGCAAATGTAGTCCAGTGCAATGTTGAGAAAAGATGGCTACAAAGAGTGATAAAGTTAACAGTTGAAAGGCAGGTGATTCTGATGGATAAACAAAAGCAGGACATTACATTCCCAACTAAAGATGGGGTGTTCAATATGAGGGTGGGCGCTATAATTCTCCGTGATGAAAAAGTGCTAATGGTTAAAAATAATCGTGACCCTTACTACTACTCAGTCGGGGGAAGAGTGAAATTACAGGAAACTTTGGAAGAAGCCATTATCCGCGAATGCTTTGAAGAAACCAAAGTGCATTTTGAAGTTGATCGTTTAGTGTTTATTCATGAAAACTTTTTTCCACTTCAAAGTGATACATATGGAGAAACGCAATTTCATGAAATATCATTCTTTTATTTAATGAAATCAAATGAAGTCGAACTGAAGTGTGAAAGCTACACCAGTGATGGTATTGAAGAAAGGTTAGAATGGTTACCTATTTCAAATCTTCAGGATGCCTTTCTATTCCCTGAGTTCTTTAAATCAGAACTCGCTTGCTTGCCTGCTGCAATCAAACATTTCGTAACCGTTGAAGAAAAAAGTACATAAAAGAAAACAGAGAGGATTTTCTCCTCTCCAGTTAAGTCTGCTTTAATTATTGGCATTCTTTTTCTCTAAGTAATCCAAAATTCCCATTGCCGAAACAATAGTATCGAAGGGGATTGTTTGATAAACCGGATGATTTTCTACGATGCCATTTTCCTGTAAATAGTTGTGCAAAAGTTCCTTTAGGCGTGTATCTAAAAATTGTACTTGTTCTTTAAAATCACTAGATACCGTTAACGCCTTTTCCCCTTCAGCTAAAAATAGCGGTGTCCAATAGCGCACTTGTCTATAAGCTTCATCTGGATTTTTATAAGCACCGAAATGACCAAAATACAATTCTGTAGCATTTAAGGTTTCATAAAGCTGGATTGATTGCTCCATCGTATCTGGATCATACTGATTTGGTGATGTGGAGGGAATAATCAAATCGATCGATTCGCTCTCCATTTCCGGATAACGCACACCAGTTGTATCTCCAACAAACAATCCATTCGTAGCGGAATAAAGCATGGAAACATGATGCTTTGCATGACCTTCTGTATGATAAAACGTTAGCTGATGTTGACCTAAAGATAGTACCTCCTCATGTCCAATTTCTATAATGCGTTCAGCATCAATAGGTACAATTGGATCAAATAGACGATCGAATTCTACTCCGTAAACACTCTTTGCACTTGCGATTAGGCGACTAGGATCAACCATATGAGATACACCACGTGGATGTACAACGAATTTAGCGTTTGGACAGCTTTGTAAAAATAAGCCTGCACCCCCAGCATGGTCTAAATGGATATGTGTAACAATTACATATTGAATATCCTCAAGATCAATATGTAATTCATTTAAACCTTCTACTATATACGGCATAGAAGGACTAGCAGAAGTCTCGATTAATGTGATTTTTTCATCGATAAGCAAATAAGAGCTTGTACGTAGTTCACGATTTAAATCATGTGTATCAATACAATAAAAATTTGGTGCAAGTTGTTGGACTCTCCCCATTTAATAATCCCCCTTATAGTATCGAGAAGTGTTAAATATTCTCTAATATGCATTTTTTATCTACAAAAAGTAGAAGTTATACTTTATAATAATAGAAAAACACACTGAATGTCCATTCATTTTTAAAGGGGGAACTATTTATGGAGAAAAAAATTCGCTACGATACACGAAAAGTCCATCGTGTTAATTTAGCCATCATTTCAATTTTGGCTGTTTTAATTTGTGGACCGATGATAATTTCAAAGGGCATTATGTTCTTATTTGTTGGACTTGCCGTTATTGCATTAGCCGTTTGTAATTACTTCTTACCAATTAACACGTATGTTAAAGGATTCATTTTTGGAATGATTCCTTCGAGTGTTGTCTTTACGTTATTTTTAGTCGATAGCTTTTCATTAAATAAGCATTATATTTTACTTTGTTCGGTGGCCATTATCGCCCTTTATTTTAAAAAAGAATTACTATTATTTTTTGGCGTGCTAACAAACATCAGCTTCCTGATTCTTTATATTGCTAATCCTAAATCATTATTAGGTCCATTAGATGATTTGACCGTATTCATTACGCTACTTGCGATTATGAATGGTGTTATTCTTGCCCTTTATTTAATAGCAAAATGGGGCAATGAACTAATTGAGCATGCTACTATTCAGCAAAACGAAGTGAAGTCGTCATTACATCAGCTAGAGAATACGTTTCAGGAAATTGAAAAAAGTAGTCAAGCATTGGATGAACACGTTACACAATTCCAACAAACTATGCAGAGTATAACTGGGACGAGTAAACAAATTCTTTTAGCTACTGAGGATATTTCCGCGAGTATTCAGCAGGAGTCATCTAGTCTACAAATGATTCATGGCACGATGAAGGAATCTGTGCATTTTGTTACCGAAACATTCGCTATTTCAAAGGATACTGTTTCTAAATCTACTGATCTGCAGCAGGAGATTTTAGTAGGGTGGGAGAAAATGCAGGATGCGATGCTGCAGATGGGAGTTATGAATCAAGCGATGAGTTCTACAGCTGAAACTGTAAATGAGCTACAGACTAGTTTGCAAACCGTAGACAGCTTATTAAAGGGCATACAGCATATTGCAGAACAGACGAACCTACTTGCCCTTAATGCTGCAATTGAAGCGGCAAGAGCAGGGGAGCATGGTAAAGGTTTTGCCATCGTTGCAGATGAAGTGCGGAAACTAGCGGAAGAAAGTGCCGCTATTACGGTAAGCATTACGAATGTAACGAGAACTTTGTTCGAAAAATCAACAGAAGCTCATCAACGCTCTGATGACGGAGAAAAAGCGTTACAACAAGGGGAAATGCTTTTACAAGATGTGAGCAACTTCTTCACTGTTTTAAAAGATTCATTTAATAAAGCCAATATAGATTTAACTAGAGGGATGAATGAATTAAGCAGCGCCATTACCCAATTTGGAACCATCCAAGTACAGATTGAAAAACTGAATGACATGACTGAACAAAATGCAACTTCCACAGGGGAAATTGTGCACTCGGTAGAGGACGAACATAATATGCTAGAAATGATGACGAACACAACTAGTCTTATTCAGGAAATAAGCGATACTTTAAAGACACTTGTTATGAAAAAGGAAAGGGGATCCTTTTAATAAATTAGAAGCCTACATCAAGGCTTAGGTAATAACCGATATTTCCAAGCATGGAAGCATTCTGTCAACATATAGGCTCCTATCTCTTCGTCAATTTAGAAATTATTAATTTTCAGACTAAGGATTGATGTAAATAGGTTGAGTTTTTTATATATTATTTCATAAATAATGATGAAATAGGAGAATATTGACATGATAAAAGGTTTATATGAAGCACATTTACCAGTTAGTAATTTAGAAAACTCGATTGTATTTTATCAAAAGTTAGGGTTAGAACTCGCCTATAATAAAGGAAAGGTAGCTTTCTTTTGGATCGTTAAAGGAGAAAGTTGGTTAGGTTTATGGGAAAGTGATAGTGTTCAAATAAAATACCATCCATCTATCCGACATTTGGCGTTTAAAATTGACGAAGAAGATCTTGAGCATGTAAAAGAGTGGTTGTCTTCTCTTGGCATTGAAGTTCGAACAGAATTTGGCCTTACTTCAGAACATCAACCTCTAGTACTATCAAACAATCCTCATGCGCATGCTGCAATCTATTTCTCAGACCCAGATGGAAATTCATTGGAATTAATTACACCGTTGAGACTAGATGATATTGAAAGTTTTGATGAGATGTCTCTTGAAGAGTGGAGAAAACGTTATTCCGTTTAAGCTTTTAGAGGATTTTGCGTAATTCATTTGGACATCAGTTGGTAAATATTTCTATTACAGTGAAAGAGCCTTATACCATGATGGTAAGGCTCTTTCTGTTACTAAAAATTATATTTTACTGTTTCATTGTTACATTTTTCATTTTATTACTGTCATGCTTATAGTTAAAAGTTATTGCAAAAATGATGGCCAAAACGAGAGTATACGCCCCGAAAACCAACCAAATGTTTTGCCAATTCCTCACGCCTTCAACTGTAAAATAATCAACTACTTTTCCACTAATGATAGCTCCTAAATAGGCGCCTATTCCATTGACCATTGTACTAAATAATCCTTGAGCGCTGCCGCGAATACGGTGATCGACTTCTTTTTCTACAAAAATGGCTCCCGAAATATTAAAGAAATCAAATGCGCAACCGTAAACAATCATTGATAACAACAATAGTAATAATCCTCCGCCAATCGGGCTTCCATACCCAAAGAAAACAAAACGTAATGTCCATCCCACCATACTGATCAGTATTACTTTTTTAATGCCATACTTACTTAAAAAAAATGGAATGGTCAGAATAAAGAATACCTCTGAAATTTGTGACACTGATAATAAAATAGCTGGATATTTAACAGCAAAGCTATTTTTATAATCAGGGTTCAACGCGAAGTCATGTAAAAACGGATCTCCAAATGTATTGGTAATTTGAAGTGCAACACCTAATAGCATTGCAAAAATGAAAAATAAAGCCATTTTTTTATCTTTAAAAAGAACAAAAGCATCAAGTCCCAAAAGGCTGACCAACGACTTGTCCTTTATTGCATTAGAAGTTGGGCAAGCAGGAAGAGTAATTGTGTAAAGTGCAAGTAACAACGAAGAGCCGCTCGCTATCAATAGCTGAATATTACTTAATTCGATTTTGGCAAGACTAATAATCCACATCGCAAGAATAAAACCAATTGTCCCAAAGACACGAATAGGGGGGAAGTCCTTTACAATATCAAAACCCTTGTTCTCCAGGTAAAAATAAGAAATTGTATTCGATAAAGCAAGTGTCGGCATGTAGACGATTGAGTTAAAGAGCATTACCCAGAACATCGTGGTAGGATCTGAAATTTGAGCAGCTGTAAATAGGGTAATTGCACCGAGGAAATGCAAGATTCCGTATAAAACATTTGCTTTTACCCAACGATCTGAAATTATGCCTATAAGACTCGGCATAATAATGGCTGCAAGACCGTTAGAACTATACACAATTCCAACTTCGGCGCCAGTAAAATGCAATGTATTGATCATATAAGAACCAAACGTAACAAGCCATGATCCCCAAATAAAAAACTGAAGAAAAATCATAATTTTAAGACGTAATTTTATATTCATTTTTTCCTCCTAGAGAAGGTGATGGAGTTATTTTTACTTTTTCGGTAAAAATGAAATAACAATGATGCTATCCTATAATGTTTGTTTTAATGAATTCATTATGCATGAAACGTTCAATTAAAAATTTTTTTGTCGTATTTGAGGAAATATAAAGCACCTTCTTCCATTATTCGCTACCTCTAGAATTGTTGAGATAACTAAAGCATTTGCTCCTAATGTCAGATTCATGCGAATTTTAATTTGGGTGTCGTCATGGTGGTATTTGGGTATTGGCTATTTTGAGATAATATCGAGTAAAAGATAGTGAAATAGCCAATTTTTAATCCGCTTATTTGCAGTTAACGATACTTATATATTCGGGATTACAACATCTCACGTGTTCATATCAATGAAAGCAATAGCATTGATAAAACCGAACTATTAACATGTGCCATTTTTATTTCAAATTTTTCACTGAATGCTTTTTTTCAAAATTAATAAATTCGTAAGAAATGAGTAAGAAAAAAGAGAAAATCGATTTGTACAATTTAAAGTAGAAAATGAAAGGGAATATTAAACGACTCATGTGGCAATTACCTGTTATTGGTGGTATGAAAAGCATTGAAGCTGGCTTTGGTGACTCGGTAGGATAGCTAAAGTGAAATGAGGGACGAGGTGCAATAGGCAACGCTCACACAAATCGTCCTTTCGAAGTGAAATGTGCAGGAAAGTACATATTTTGGTAAAGAACTATATTTAAACCTAGAATCAGAATAAGGGAGAAGTTGACATGCAATTAGCAAATATTTTATCTATAACATCAAGCACACCATTTTTTAATATTATATCAATAGTATCTATTGCGATTGGATTATGTCTGATCATTTTTGGACTTATAAAACAAAGAAAACATAAAAAGAGTACGCTAGCGACATGTTGTATTGTTTTTGGCTTTTTAGTTATTATTACACATACAATTCAAATCATTGTGAGAACAAATTAAAATGCTATTAAAAAAAATAAAACAGCTAAGTTGTGGCAGCAATGGTATTTACAAAGTTAAGGAAATAACAATATTAAAAAGCCCAATTTCTCAGTATAAAATTGAGAAATTGGATTTTTTTTGTTACTTCGGTAATGCGTTCGATTTTATATACTTCTTGAACACTTGCACTCAATACTGGAAAATTCAGCTCATATTGTGGATCTTTATGTAAAAAATTAATGATCGAATCGTTGACCTTTTTAGCACCTCGCCTTCGGTGTTTTGAATGCCATCAAATAAGGTCAGGGAAGGAGAGCCGACATTATCAGCTACATTTCCTAAAGTGGCTGAAAAATAAACATCCAGAATTCTGAGTATGCTAATTTGGACCTCACTTACTTAGTACTTATCTTCAATGAACTTCGAGAAGAACGGCAGTCTTTTTCTAATTGAACTAAGGACTTATTTCAAAATAAAATAGACAGTATATTGACTAAATCGAAAAATATGATACGCTTAAATTAGACAGTGAACTGTCTAAAACGGAGGATAAATATGGATATATACAAAGAAATTTTTTTAATGCAGCAAACTTACGCTACTTTATTTTCTCTTGCAAATAAAATTCAGGTAAAAGGTGACAAATTCCTTGAACTTTTAACATCAAGACAGTATATGGCAATGGTGGCAATTGCGCATTTACCTGAAGATGAAACTACTTTGAATAATATTGCTAGAAAATTAGGTACCACAAAACAGAGTACGAAACAGTTGATTACAATCATGGAAAATAAGGGTTACGTTAACGTAGTTCCTAGTAAGAAAGATAAACGTGCGGTTAACGTAATAATCACTAAAAATGGAAAAGAGGTATTGCTTGTTGTTGCGGAAAAAGGAATCTTCTTATTGGAAGACCTTTTTAAAAAATTCTCAACTGAGGAATTGGAAACAATGTGGGACCTTTTAAAGAAACTTTATAGTTTTGACGGTGAAGAACAAGATGGATTTGAAGAAGAGGGTAACTTGAAAATGGATGAAGATAACAATGAATTACAATCGAGAGTAATGAAGGAATTTGAGAGACGAAGAATTCAATCAATTAATAATGGAAATAAAATGTGAAAAATAATTCGGATCGGCCAATAAATATCAATATAAAGGAGAGCGATCATTATGTTTGAAATAAGTGATGAAACGCTAAGATTAATAAAAAAGACCTGTAAAGGAAAAAAAGATATTAAATTAACTGTAGGCTATTTAGCAGACAATAATACAGTTATAAAAATTTATAATGAAGATGGTGAACTCGATTCATCAAAAAAATTTCATTATGAAATTGGCTCTATTACAAAGACTTTTACTGTATCTTTGCTATCAAAATATGTCTTTGAAAACAAGTTGTCCATAAACGATTCAATACAAAAATATATAGAAGAACTTAAAGAAGACGAGTATTATCCTACATTGCTCCGTCTTGCTACTCACTCTTCTGGATATTCAGAAAGACTACCATTAAATAAACGGGAATATTTTAACCTAATTTTAGGTATGGTTAGTGGTGGTGATGATTTTAATAGGAATAATCCATTAAATATGGACTTTAACAAAATGAAAATGCTAATTGAAAAAAATAAATTGAAAGAAATGGATTATTCATGTGAATATTCAAATTTTGGTATGTCACTTATTGGTTACGGGTTGGGAATTGTATCAGGCAGGGGATATTGGGACACTATGAATGACTTTCTTCATAATGAGCTCGGTCTAAACGATACTTATTTAGGTACATCAAATAATAATTTACGTGGTTATAGCAGAAAAAATAATGATTGCGGTAACTGGAAATGGAACAAAGAAAATCTTATATCACCAGCGGGTGCAATAAGTTCAACTGCTGCTGATTTACTTAAATATGCAAAAATAAATATTTACGAAGATAAACCTTATTTGTCCCTTTGTCATAAAAAACATGGAAATGGAACAAAGAAGTATGATATGGGTCTTGGGTGGTATCTTTTAAAGAAAAACAATAATGTTATGTTGCATGGCGGTGGAACAGGATGTTTTAGTTCATTTTTAGGGATAGATAAAGAAAAGAAAGTTGCCTCTGTAGTTTTGGCCAATTATCAGTTAGGTAGAAATGATGATGAAAATATAGGAATTTCCTTATTAGAAAGTCTACAAAAATCAAAAAACATATAAGAATTACCAACAAAAAATGATGGAGATTAATCTATCATGGTTCAACTTACTCCTTTTATTTTCAATAAAAGGAGTGTGAAGCAAATCACTTAAAGGCGAGTGCTGTAGAGGAATATTTAATCGATTTTAAAGACGCCTTTTCCTTGCTATTCTATAAAAGGGCACTATTTAAAGGAAAATACATTAGTTTTGAATGTAAAGTAGTAACGGTTGTTCTGATATATCAGTCATATCGCCTTAACAATTTTAATGAATATTAAGAAAATGAGTAACAAAAAAACCCCTAATCAGGGGTAACACAAGATATAAAGAGGCTGTCGGAAATTAACTTACTACACACTGTTAATTCAACACCAAGGACTTTCATTTTTTTTTTTACTTTTGCGATTAGAGGCGAAAATTGCGATAAAAGTACCTGAAAAAACAGTAATCCATAAAACTAAACTCATTTTTATTTGCTCCAATCGTTGGTTTAATAAATTGATACGCCAGAGTATGATAAAAATTTCAAGAAGATGAAAGCAATGATAAACCAGAAAATATGCACAATTAAATTATCTCGTTATGTATTTTATGAGGAAAGAAAAAAACTTGGTGGGAATATACCTACCAAACTTCAGGGATTATTTAGTTCGAGATTTTTTAAAAGAAAATACAGCTATAACTGCTATGACAAGAATTATCCAAAACAGTTTATATTCCGTCATCACACGCTTCAGTAAACTAATGAACAATATGAGGAAATAAACTATAAAAAGGGTCACCGGAGGATTGTGACCCTTTGTAAAGATAAGACGGGAATGGATAATAATATCCTAAAAAGTTATGAGCATTATAGGCGGTATTGGGTATTAATAACCTTTATGCATGAAAGCAGCGCCGACAATAATCAAAAGAATGAATAGAACAACAATTAGCGCAAATGCTGAACCAGTCCCACTTCCATAATATTCGGACATAGTAATTTACCTCCTTCCTATAATCCATAATATGAATTGTTGTTAAAAGGAACCGCGATATTTATCCACTTAATAAATTTTATTAATAAAATAAATATCCTAGTTATATCTCAAGAGATTTAATGAAAAAGGTCATTCTTCTAAAAGTGTAATATGGTGATGTAAAGCTAAATATGCTTTACATATTATTCTCGTTATTTGTGATTGGCATTAACAAGGGCTCTTTAGTTAATACATGAAAGTGGTGCCGACAATAATTAAAAGAATAAATAGAACGACAATTAGAGCTAATGTTGAGCCACCATGACCGCCGCCGTAATAGCCACCGTCGTAATAGCCACCGTTGTAATAACAATTGTAATTGTAATTACCCATATTACCGTAGTATCCCATGATATTTACCTCCTTTAAACAAGGCCATGATATAGCTCGTGAGATATAGGGGAAGTCCAAAACGAACGTAAATCGTTACCTCGCTATTAAATTAATATCTTTTTGAACAACGTTGAAGATATAAACATTTCGTAACCAACACTTCAGTTGTAAATTTTGCGTTTAATAAATCGGTAATTTTAGGGAAACTAAAAGACGTTTGGTCAAAATCTACGGAAAAACGGGCTCATACCTGGAAAAAATGGCCTACCTGGAAAGAATGGTCTGCCTGGAAAAAATGGCCTACCGACTGGGAAAAACGGGCTCATGCCTGGAAAAAATGGTCTTCCGACTGGGAAAAACGGGCTCATGCCTGGAAAAAATGGCCTACCTGGAAAAAATGGGCTCATGCCTGGAAAAAATGGTCTTCCGACTGGAAGAAACGGGCTCATACCTGGGAAAAATCGACGTCCTTCATCGAAACGCATTGGAAAACGCATTGGATTTACCATTTTTTAACTCCCTTCAATAGATATAGTATAGGCTATGTTTAATCAATGAAATGGCTTAGACTAAGACACAAATTTGGGATATTTTAAAGGACTGTTATGTAAAATAAATGTATTCAATTTCGGTGTGATATAAAAATTATTATTAAATGTAGCGTAGTTCAATAGTTGAATAGCTCATTATTATGTTGGTGTAAGCAGAGCTGTGGATAGATTAGTTATTGCAACCTCTAATTATCAAAAGCGAATAGAGCAATAAGAGCAGCTAAATTGATTTTAAAAATATTGAATTAGAAAAAGAACATCAATTTATTTAACAAGTATCCAGGGGTTATTATTGATTAAAACTTTATTTATAAAAACATCAAGGATTTTAGTTTGGTATTTTTATCATCTGTACATTCTTGTCCATGTACAACAGATTAAACAACAAGGGCATGATATAACTCGTGAGAAAAAAATGAAATATTAAATAAATATCCAGATGTAAGGGAAGTTCTTATTCTTTTTAGGGGCACTTTTCCCTTATGCTCTTAATGGCTATTATTTAGAAATTATTTAATCTATTATATTTGGACAAATAGAATATAAAACATTTGTATAATGTTTTATATATTAGGATAAGCCCTAGTGAGATAAATGTGCATGTGCTTTATTGGAGGTTAATTAACGAAAAGCACACCACGTTTTTTCTTCTGCAGCTAGTCAGCTTTTAAACGAAAAAAAGACCGTTAAATTGACGATCTTCGTTATTAATTAAATCTACCCAATTGCATTACTTTGCAATTTTGTCACGGTACAAAACAAATGAAACTACGTTTAATAATATAGTAACGCTGACAAGTATTGCTGAAACAAAAGCCATAGTACCCATTGTATCCATCAGAGAGGTAAAATCTTCATTCTTCACCAATATATAGCTATAAAAAATTTGTAAACTAATTGCAATTGCGCACGCGCTAAAACTAATCATAGAAAATGCGACCCATTTCTTGCTCTTTTGTTTTTTAAATCCTAAAAGATTAACAAATGAGGCAATCAAAGCTACTAATCCAAGTATTATGCTAAATAAATTAATCATAATAATACTTCCTCCTCATATCTTCAAACGAAAAATTGTTAAATAAGTTACCTACTAATTACTTAACATTTGTTCATAATTATTGTAAATAAACTTGTGAGGGAGAGTTTAAGGAGTTGACAATTTTATTACACCCAAACCCTCTTGGCATTGTCGTGGTTAAAAAAGGATCCCCAATTTGTATGCGAATGGGGACTCTTTATTGTTGTTTAATTACATGTTATAACACTAGTTGCTTTTTTGCTGGTTCTATATTCCAAGGAATTTTATCTGTATATGGCGGAATAGGTCTAGCGTGACAATTAAATTGCTTTTTCAGGGATTCTTCATTTTTCCAGTCGTAATAGTGAGAAAAGTTTTTCTTTAATTCTCAAAAGTTACTCATTTAAAAAATAATGAGTGACTTTTTTTGACATGCTTCACGATTTTAATAACGAGTTGTAAGTTAGTTTTTCCTACTATTAAATTTCCTGTCCGAGAATACTGAATTTTGGTTTTTAATTTACCATTATTTTGCTGTGGTACGATTTTAATAAAAAACTCCTCGTACCTCGGTTTGTACCTCAAGTTGTACCCCAGTTAAAAACATTTAATTACACTTAAATTAAAAGGTATAAAAATGTACTTTCAGCGAACCCTTCATATTATGCACATCAAAAAATTAAAAGCATTATGATACAAACTAAGGTCATAAGGATTACTTATGATAATAATATTATAAACCCCTTGAAACTAAAGGGGCGGGGAGGGGTTTACCATATTGGTGCCCCAAAAAGTGCCCCATTTTAAAAGAGTTTAATTAAAATTCACTATATTGCTGAGAATTTGCATAGCCTGTTTCTCTTTTTCTGCGAAAGAGTGTGCATATGTTTTAAACAAAGTCGCTGTGGTCATACCAAGAATTTTTGCTATTGTAGTAGGTGGTGTGCCAGCTGCAATTGAAATAGTAGCAAATGTATGCCTTAAACCATGTGGAGAAATTAGTTTCACATCATAAATCTCATGCGTTTGTAACAAAGTTAGTCTGGCAGCATTTTGATTCAATGGTTTACATGTTTTACTAATAAAAACTAAATCATCATCCTTGTGTTGCATTCCATATGCTAGTTTCCTTTCGATGCACCATTTCCTATATCGATCCAACTGAAATGCTAAATCATCTGTCATATCAATGGAACGGATACTATTAAGCGTTTTTGCCGATCTTTCTCCAAGAACGTCACGAGTACGGTTGATATAAATCAATTTATTTTCAAAATCAACCTCAGACCACCGCAAGGCTTTTGCTTCTCCTCGTCTCATTCCTGTAGCTGCAAGGATTGCAATTAAAGTATACCTAGAAATATCACAAGATTGTTTAACACACTGTAATAAATATTCTAACTCTGTAGGAGTTAAGTAATTTCCTTCAACCTCGTCATTATTTTGTTTTTCAATACGAGGTAATTCGGCTTTTAAAATGCGATTCTTTTCTAATATTTCATCTTCTACAGCTGCATTTATACAACCAATGAAAAAATTATGATACGTTTCAATACTTTTTGGAGCGGCAATAGGAATTAATTTATCGATAAATTTAGACTGATAAATACTTTTTGTAAGCCTCGATAATTTATATTGACCAATTAAAGGCTTAATAAAAGTGTCGATGATATTACGATAAGATTTAGGTGTAGTTCCTTTCCAATGAGACAACTTGCTTTCAAAATAAATTTCGACCCATTGAGAAACTATCATATTATCGTTAACTACAATTTTTTCGCCACCATTCAATATGGTAGCTTTTATAGCAGTTAAGGCACGTTCTGCTTCAAGGCTAGTGTTAAAGTTTTGTCTCTTTCTCTCTCTTCGCATACCGTTAGGGTCATAAAACCTATAACGATATGCGAATTTTTTCTTTTTATTGGTATTCAGGTACCAATAAATGTTTTCTTTTTTTGTAGGATTTAGTTTATATCTAGCCATTTTCGATACCTCCATAAAGTTACACTGGCAGGTGAAATTAGTATAGGATAATCAGGTTTCACTCCTCTCAATGTCCGTTCTCCCTGAGTGTATTAATCATCTCACATTCCGTAGACGAATATTATGCCTCTTCTGCATAATTCGTTTATTGTAATATTGTGTTAAACGCTTCAAAGCAAATTCATATTCAACGTTAAACAATTCCTGAAGATTCAACACCGTATAGGGTGTGCAATCATATAGTTGCAAATCTTTTAGCATGAAGGTAGGCATACATGCATGATACATAAAATTATTGGCTTTATGCTCCTGATATTCACGAAAGAGGGGAGACATATAGAATTGATCCCCGGTATGTAGTAGTACATGAGCTAATTCGTGACAAAATTCTTGCCATTGTTGTTGCTGGCTAAGTGTTTCATCTAAGAAAATAAAAGGTTGTTCGTTAGCAAATAATGCTTGGCTAGAGTCTGACCAATAAAAAACTTTAATCCCTGAATTTTCAGAAATTTCCTCGTGATCCAGAAGACTAGGAGTGATTATTCCCATTTGGGTGTAAAACTCCTTAATGTATTCTTCTAGATGACTGTGATAATGCATAATAACACCTCTCTTAGGAATGTATGTTCCCTTTTTGTAGAAAGATAAACCCCCACATTTTTGAAGTGGGGGACGTTATTAATGCGTGATGTATAAAAATATTGTCTTTATGCTCCTCATTTTTATGGAAGAGGGAATACGTATTCTTGCCATTGTTGCTGCTTAACAAGTGATTCGTTTAAAATAAAAGGTCTATAATACTAACCTAGAATCGGACCAATAAAAAACTTTAATTATTTGTGAGAAGAAATCCTTTATGAAATCTACTAAATAACTATAATGCATCAAAATTATCTCCACAAATCATTTTTAGAACATATGTTCTTTTTTAGTTGTGATAAAACCCCACTTTTAAAAAGAGGGGTAGTATAATTAAACAATATTTACGGAAACATATATATTCGATGTTTTCCAACTCAGTAGGTTTTCAGTGTTCTTTTCATATATCATAACTTCATCAAAAATCAAAGAGGAATGGGGAAACTTATGTTGGAAGTGAATGACATTATGGCTATCCTTTTCTTCCGTAGTCAAAAATAAAATATTGCTTCCATGGCTATTTAATTTAGCAATTACATCTAAATAATGGTTTGTAGCATGGAGTTTTTCGACAGATAAAGTTTGCATTGTAGTTATCCCTCCTTTGAAAAGCGTTGAATTATGCTATTTAATTTATCACCAACAAATCTCTTTGCATCAGCGTAGTCTTTTAACGTGTAAAAGTCAATGGGCTTTTTAAATTCATTGAACAGACTAACCCTAATATTTTTAACAATATAACTTATATTGTTAATTTTGTCTAGTGTCTCGGGGCCAACATGAGTATTTAATAACTCATAACCATCTTTTTCGATAGTAGTTTTTTCAAAAATAGTTTCTACTTGTTGATTTATCCATGTAGTAAAATCACTTCTTAAACTCATAGCAAGAATCTGATCATGGAAGGTATCGTTGTTATTTACAATTACTTGCTGAATTTCTTCACGTTGTTTTCGTACCAAAGTTGTATAATCTTCTTCTGATAACACTCCGGCATTCTTTAATTCTTCATATTGAGTAATTTTGGCATTGTAAATTTCTTCAACTTCTTTTTCGATTTTAGCTTTTTCCCTTAAATAAGTTTCTACACCTTGAGTAGAAAAACTGTCTATATTACCAATGGTAGTAGCAGAATGTTCTGTAACAGCAAGTGTTAGTTCTTGAAAATCTTTATCTGAGAACTCTTTATCACCAGATGTAGTACCAAAACTTCTTTTTTCAACAAAGCCTAATTCATCAAATGGTAATGAAAGTTGTTCATATAAATTTGTTAACTGATTTTTCATATCAGTTGCTTTTTCTCGCTGATTTTTATAATATTCCCAAAGTTTTTCAAGATTTAGTTCCCGGTGGTAGATAACATTACAAATATTATCAAAATCGTTACCCTCATGTATTTTTCTTAGTCCTCTTCCAATTGCTTGGGCATATGGACCAAGAGTACGATAAGGTCTGAATATGGATATAATCGAGATATTAGGGTTATCATACCCTTCACCTAGTAATTGGATACTTACCATAACTTTAAAATCACCCTTAGTAAAGGCTGCAATTCTTTGCTCGTTTTGGTTAGGCGATAAAGATCGAGTACTTACATAAGTTGCTGAGAGCCCAGCATCATTAAACCACTGACAAAGATTTTTAGCATGTTGATCGTTACATGCAATTGCTAATATTTGATGGTTTTGTTCACTATTCCGTTGTTTAGTAATATACGTCTGTTTGGTGAACTCTATAACATCTTTAGAACTTTCTTCAGACATGGCAATACTAGTACTAACCGCATCGCTACCTAATAGAAGTTTGGCATCTTCTAAAGTTAGTTCTTCACCATCTTTTCGAGTAAAAGTTACATGATTTGGAATGGCTTCTTCTTTAACAACTTCTTTTAATAGACCATCCTCTATTGCTTGACCTAAACTATATTCATAAATTGGGTCTAATTCATGACTAATTATGCTTAAATTATCACTTCTAAACGGAGTAGCAGTTAATTTAATTACTTTAGCGGTATTAAAATAATTTAGAGACTCTTGCCACATATCTGCAGCCACATGATGTGCTTCATCAACAATAATAAGGTCAAAGAAATCATGAGGTAATATGTTTTTTAAATTTACTTCTTCGGAACTCCCTACAATTTTATGAACGTTAGTAATAACTAAGTTGGCTTGTTCTAATAATGAAAGAATAATTTCTTTAATACCTTCTTTTTCAGGATTAAATCCTTCGTACTTATAGGATTTAGGTAACTTTGCATAATCATATATAACCTTTTGTTTTATCCAGAAAGTTTTTTCAGGGTTATCAGCAGTGTTGAAATGTTTATATACTGCTGAGCGAACAGTTTTTCCAGGAGTAATGATTAACACACGTTTACTTGATAATCCGTAAGGTAGAAGGGCCATAAGCCCAGATTTACCAGAACCTGTAGGCATTACTACAAGCGATTCTCTGTATCTAGGATTATCTTTAAACTCTTGATAATGAGAGACTACAGCTTGATAAGCTTTAATTTGAGCAGGGTATAAGTTAGTATTTCCAATAATGTTTGCATAAGAAGCCTCGAACATATAACATCACTCCCAATATTTTTAGATATTTGCCTTACTATTGATAAACCGACAAACTAATATATAAGTTTTAATCATAGTGTCAGTAATTGTTCCATAAATGAGTAAGCACCTGAGGTATTATTAAATTGAATATTTTATAGTTGCTTTTTCTGAAACGAAAACCCATTTATGTAAACCTCCTTATAAACATAAGTACATTGGACTTGCGCAAATATAACTATAAATGTTGTAAAAAAATATACCGTATCCAAAATAGTATATATTTTACATACAAGGGTTGTTTTAAAGGACATGTCATTTAAACATGTCCTCTTTCAGATATTATTTTGACACTTAAAAAATAATTTTAAATCATTTATAAGTAATGATTTAATTACTATCATTCTTAATAATTTCCCACATCTTACGCAACTTCTCAAATATTCTTAAAAATTTTACTAAATATTTGTATAGTGTAATCTAGTATTGACTATTATCTTCCACATGGCATCCTGAATTAGCCTAAAATTTTTTTCTTTTCTTCTAAAAATTCTTCTTCAGTTAAAATCCCTTTATCTCGTAAATTCGCAATTTTTTCTAAATCACCATATGGATCGACTGACGTCGATAATTTCTTTTTATCATTAGTCATTCGACGGTTATCTTTGCTATCTTGCATTTGTTTTTGCACAACATCTATAAACTTTTTTAAACGATCATCATTCAAAATGTCATCAAATGTTGTACGTAAAGGTGGGGTGTGGATTGTCAATTCTTTTTGAGCAATACCATCAGAGGCAAGAAAAATTCCTTCCATATAGTTATAGTGAAATGACTTATAGAATTGGATGATACCCTTTTTTGCAACAAAAACTACTCGCATATTTGTTGCTATCAAAAGTCCTTTTTTTTCTGAATTTCCAAAATCGTATTCAGCTGGTAAAGAGGAGAGTACAATTTCGTTCGCCAACTGCACAGTACTTTCGAAATAATGAATTGTTGGCTTATAAAAAGCGTAATTCATTCTATATAGGCTAGTCCCCACATATTTCTCTCGCTGTTGGATATCCTCTTGTTTTGTACGTTCTTTTGCATCTATAACAGCTTGTCTCTCTGGAGTCTTTTCAAATGTCCCCATTATTTTTTTGAAAAAGCTCATTTTGTCACCTCGTATTTATTTTTCCTGAAATGAATTGCGGATGCTAAAAGAATAATATAAAAACATAAATGTTTAATATTTGAAATAGTGGTGCTGTTAAAGGACATGTTATATAAGCATGTCCTTTATCTACATATTATTATGTTACTTTTTAAAACAATTTTTAAAATCATTTATTGCAAATGATTTAATTATTGTCATTCTTAATAATTTCCCACATCTTCCGAAGTTTCTGTAAGTCCTCTTCACGGTTTTTAGGTAATTCCTTATACCACTTTCCCAACGTTGGGTTGTTGGCGAATGCTTGGAACTCTACTTCGTCTTTTTCTTGTGGTGATAGTGTAGGGATGTCTGTGCGGCCAAGAAGATAATCGGTGCTGACTTCTAATACGTTTGCTAAATTAAGTAGCTCACTATCTTTAACGGGCCTCTCATTAGATTCAATTCGATTCATGACGCTTACATTTAAATTAATTCGACTAGCTAACTCTCGCTGCGTCCAACCTCTTTTTTCTCGTAATGAGATTATTCTTTTTCCTATTTCCATGTTTTCACCGCTTTCAGTGAGATCATATATTAAATATATCATGTTTCCGTTTTAGAAATAAAATAATTTCTAAATTAGAAATTTAATGATTGAATTTCTAAAACAGCAATGTTATATTGTTACCAAGGAGTTGCTAAAATAGAAATTATTTGTGAGGTGAAATAAATTGAAAATCTTTAATTTGGAGTTTATTAAACATCGTAGACAGGAGTTGGAAATGACACTCCAAGAGGCAGCAGATTTAATGAATATGAAGAATGCCTCCACTTACATGAAGTATGAAAATGGAACATATTCTTTCAAAGCAGAGCATCTTCCTTTACTAGCAAAAATCTTGAAATGTAACACGGAAAGTTTTTTTATTAAAATGGTTGCTAAAACAGCAATTCAAGACTACGTGTCTATTTTAAATTTGCACAAAAAATGAACAAGTCAAAACAGCATAGTGTTCTTTTTTTCAATCAAACTATATAAATCAAAAGGTGGTGTAGTTATGAAAAAGAAGTCTACTAAGCAACTTCACGAAGAGTTAGTAAATCGCGAAGGTGTAATAGAAATCATTGTTGGACCGTACGAAAAATTCACCATTGTACAAGGCCAGCGAACTCAAGAATTTATTGGCCCAGCACGTGTGTTAATTAACCAAGATTAAACTCGTGATTAGTTAAATAATAAGGTGCTATGGTAGCCACTTAAGAAAGGGGCAATGATATGTCAACAGAAAGTGTATTGGTTAAAACACTTTTCGAGATGTCGGGCATTACGTCTGAAAAAGTAAATCAGATGTTAATAGCAATCGCTAATGATGCAGCTAAACCAATAATTCTGTTTTGGGATATAAACGACATTATTAAAGCGACGACATTCAGTCGCAAATTTTTGGAAGACCACATTTTAAACGACCCACGTATACAGCGATATGAACGCCAACGTGAAAAAGGTGGTAAACGTGTCTGGTTAAAAGAACCGACATCAAAATTATTACAAGAAATCATTATGAATGAATGGTATTAAGTAGATGCACTGGCAGGTGCAATTTAATAGGAGAGGCCAGGGCAAATGGCCTCGTCAAACTACCAATCTATTAAGAGGTTGGGGCAAATCAACCTCTTATCTCAATATTAAAGCTAACTTAATAGAGAAACAATGCGACGGATGCATAATATGCACAAACTGCATAAAAAGGGTGAAAAAATATGGAATCAGATGTTGGAGGACTAATCAGAAAGTGCCGAAAGAAAGCGAAACTTTCGCAAGAGATGTTTGCAGATTTGATGCACACTACACAATCAACGATTAGCCGTATAGAACAAAACCTCATTTCATGTGAGGCAACATTCTTAGCTAAAGCAGCAGCAATAACAAATTCACAAGATGTTGTAATAGCAGCGTTATTTAGCGCTGATGCAGCAATACAATTTTTACAAACAGTACCAATGTTTATAGGAGGTATGTTCAGATGGATGTTATGAAAATAATCAAGCATCGCAAGGCAATCTACGGAACTATCGGTGCAATGGAAGTAAATCTGGTTATGGAAGATTACGATGTAGCGATTGAAAGAGCCTACGACATTATTCGTAGTTTAGAAGCATTACAGGCTAGTCAGAAAATTAATTACGAAGTAGATATTGTTATTAATAGTCTTCGAAAGTTGGAGGTGCCAAATGTTCAAGTTTAAAAAATGGGAAAATTTATCTTTACAAGAGCGCTTGGTTTTAGTGGGTAAGTGGTGGATCAGATGGTGAAATGGCTAGTGAATTATCTTTATATGCCAGATGATGGCCGAGATCAAAAACATAAGGAGTTTTGTGTGATATGTGGGTTAATCATCATAGCCATTGGAGTACCAGTGATTATCTCATGCTGGCAATAAAAAAGCTGCTTAATCATGTGCAGTGATTAAACAGCAGACTACTTATACAAGTCCAGTATACCACAAGGAGGTCATAACAGTGGATGAAATCATAAACAATCTCAAAAACGAAGCACGAGCTTTATATGAAATATATGCACTTGATAAAGAAAGCGATATAGCACAAGCAATACACAATATCATCGATGCGGTGAATGTTTTAGAAAGAAAAACATACGGTCAAGCCATGACAACGGTGTATGACCTTAAATAAAGAAAGCTGCTTAACAGTTTCCTGTTAAACAGCACATGGATATTGTAAATATAAAACAAAAAATAGGAAAAAGTCAACAAATTCATTAGACGTTTGCGAGAGTATCTCGCTCCCGTCAAGCAGTTTGCAAATGGTTGGTTAGCCGTTTTCTCATTGGAATTTGCAAGCTGCTTGATGGGACAACCATCAAGAAAGGACAGAGAATTTAAAAAGGACTACTGTTCCAGCAGCAGTCCTTAAAAGAAAATTTACAAAATTAGTTACCATGTATTTTACGTCACTGTCCTCAAAAAATCAACTAGGAGGGAAGATATGATTTTTTCTGAGAGTAATTCTAATATTTCAGCAGCACTAGCTAAAGCTTGGTCGGCTATTCAGACACCGAAGCACAATGCAACAGTGAATGTAAAGACAAAAAGGGGTGGTACTTACAAATTTGAGTATACCGATTTAAACGGAATTCTTGATGCAGTTAGACCTATTTTTATTAACAATAAATTATCAATTATGCAGAACAGTTATTCAACTGTAGAAAGCAATTTAACAATGGCTTGTGTGGAAACAATTTTTTTACATGAGTCAGGTGAGTATGTGAAATCTTATCCTCTTAAATTCCCAGCGGCACAAAGTATGCAGGATTTTGGTGGGCAAATCACTTACATGAAGCGATATAGTTTAGCGGCGATGCTAGGAATCGCCACAGAAAAAGACGATGACGCAAACGGGGCTAGTGGCAATGATTATCAATATATGAATCAGCAACAAAAACAGAATAATTACCCACAGCAACAAACACAAACGAATCAACAAGGAGATCAAAATCAGGGATCTAAAGCTGTTAATACCGAACAATATAACCATCTAATAAAGGTGGTAAGTGAAGTAGCCAACACTTTTAATGCAGATGGTATGGCGTTTTTCAACGGGGCACTTCAACAATGTAGGATACCTGACAAACATCCGAAGTATTTAACTGAAAGAGAAGCGGCTATGGTTATCAACTATGTATTAAATCTTAAGCCGCCACAAGCACAATGAATGTGCCGAATAGGGTTCTTTTACCACGATGGGTATTCGACCAAGCGCAAGGAAATGAGGAAGAATTAAGACGTTTAGTGCTCCAATACATGCAACGGTATCCAAATTACAAAGTTATCAAAGTAAGTGGTAGTTTTGCTGTTTGTGAGCGCTTAGACGGATTTTTATAGGAGGGGCAATGATGGAGAGTAGAAGCATCGTAAGAGTAGAAAAAAATAAAGATTATACAGTTATAAACAACACGTCCATCCAAGATATAAGACTTAGCTGGAAAGCTAAAGCGATACATGTATTTATGCTTTCCAAGCCTGATAATTGGACTTTTTATAACGAGGAGATACAGCAATGGGCAAAAGATGGCAAGGACTCGTTTACAGCCGGATTAAGAGAGTTGCAGAAATATGGATATGTAAAAAAAGAACGCCGTCGTGTTGAAGGTGGGAAATTTGATTACGTAACAATTGTTTATGAAGTACCGTGTATGGATTTACCGCATACGGAAAACCCGTCACCGGAAGAACCGCATACGGTAAAACCGTCGACGGATAAACCGTTAACGGAAAACCCGCAACTACTAAGTACTAATACACTAAGTACTGATTCACTAAGTACTAAAACAATAAATAATAATGATGATGATAAGGGGTCTGCTTACGCAGCTTCAAAACCTCCAACTCCACCAAAACAAAATGCATTTGCATTTTACGAACAAAATCATTTTGGTGCATTAGGCTCTCTAATCACATACAAAATTGATACTTGGATTAATGACATGTCAGAACCGATAGTTATACATGCCATGGAGAAGGCTGTTATTAACGGTAGAAACAATTGGGGTTACGTTGAAACGATATTAAAAGACTGGTGGAATAAGAAACTGTTCACACTTGAGGCTATCGAAGCGGAGGACTTGCGTTGGAGGGATCAACGTATAAAAGTAACTCAACAACAAAATAGACCTCAAAGGGCTTATCAGCAACCTAGACGTGAAGAGATTGTACCTGAATGGTTTAAAAACAGAAATAATGAATCTGTTCCAAAGCCCGAAGAGTCATCGAAGAATACAGAACCAGTTGACTTTGAAGCAGAGCGACAAAAAATATTAACCATGTTAGATAGGGGGCATAAGCAGTTTGAACAAACACAAAAAAATTCGTAACTATCTGATTAAGACCATTCAAGCAAAAGGTCAATCTGTGAGCAATCTAACCGATAGAGCCTTGATTAAAGCCATTACAAAGCATTAGGAGGTAACATGACAAATTGTCTGTAAATAAATCGTGGAATGCACTTGGTAATGAATTTGTGAAATGTCCAGTCGATAATTGTGGTCATATTGGTACCATCATCACTAAGACTCACTGTAAATTAGTGCACAATATGACACGTGATGAAGTAAGAAAACGATATGGAATGCCAAAGCGCGTGACTAAGGTACAAGAGAGTGTGAGCAATGGCATTGCAACAAAAAGGGAGGTTATAAAATGATTAATCGTGTTGTATTAGTTGGTCGTCTTACTAAGGATCCGGAACTTAGATACACACCAAATGGTATTGCATCATGTAGATTCACATTGGCAGTCAATCGTACATTTACTAACGAACATGGAGAACGTGATGCTGATTTCGTAAATTGTGTGGCTTGGCGTAAACAAGCAGAAAATCTAGCAAACTATCAACGAAAAGGAAATTTGCTAGGGATTGAAGGGCGTATCCAAACAGGAAGTTATGAGGGACAGGATGGTAAGCGTGTTTATACTACTGATGTGGTAGCGGACATCATTCAGTTTTTAGAGCCACGAGCAAACTCAGGTGGTCAACCGAACGCACCTCAATATTCAGGACAACCATTCGGAAATAACCAACCTGCATATAGCAGTGGTCAACCACAACAACAATTTGGTGGAGCTATGCCTAGACAAAATTCATTTGAAAACAATACTTATCAGCAAAACCTACCACCGATGAATCAGCCGAACTATGCACGAGTGGATGAAGATCCATTTGCAAACAGCAGAGGACCTATTGAGGTATCAGAGGGTGATTTGCCTTTTTAAAATTGGAGGAATTTCTCATGTTTAAAGTGAACTATTGTTAGTTTGCCTTTTATGACAGGGTATTTAGAGCGAGATCCTAGTGAATTAAGTGAAGTTCGTGAATTGGAATGGATAGTGTAGGTTACGACCGTATCCCTACAAAGAACAGCAGCAATTATAGCAGGGAGGGGCTTAGATGAGCAATACAGTTAATTTCGGTGCATTATGTGATGGAGTATACATCGTACAACAGGGGACAATTGTAGAGATTCTAAAGCCTAAAGAATATGGACAAGACATGATTCAATGGCAGCATGGCAAGGTGTTTGAAGTGAGCGAGAGCAACCGTAGACGTGTTGGAGTAAAGAAGAAATGATTTGAGGGGGGGGATTGAATTTGCTGAAAATGGTGGAAGAACAAATGGAAGCTTCTTTAAGAAAAGTAAAGGAAATAGCAACTTTAAATTGAGGAAAAGCACGAGCTGAACATTTGGTTGTAGGAGTAAAAGATGATGGGCAGAGAAGAGTGAAGAGGCTAAGTGGAAAAATTGCATTAAGTTCTCAAAATAATTACAAACGAACATTCTTTCTATTTTCGGTTTACTTTTCTATAAAATATGTAGTAGAATTATATTTACTTATAGAAAAGGGGGCTTAAAATGAATGGAATTTATAAAAGATGAACTACAAATGAAAAAATTGGTAATGGCATTTTCTCAAAATACTGAGAATACATTAGATGAAATAGAATTTAACTATAACATGGATACTGGGAACTTCAGAAAAGGAGGTTCTTGGGACCTTCGATTCGGTAGGATTGAGGATTCAGTTAAAAATAAAAATGATGTTGCAATTCTAAATCGAGAACGTGGTATTTGGAAGTATAAAGCTATTTTATTTGCATCAACAGGTACATTGTTCGTATTTACTAAAGAAAAAAATTTAGATAAAGTAATCAAAGAGAAAAGCAACACAGAGAAAATCCACTATTTTCATGCCCTCGTCTATTTAAATGTCGAAAATGTTGGAGTCAATGTGCAGCTTGATTTATTTAATTTCTATGATGAAAGCTTTGAACGCCGTCGGGAAATAGAAGTCCAAAAGATTTTGATGGAGTATTACTCTCAAGTTAAACAGGTATACTTTATAGTTGGAACTGAAAAAAATAAACAAATTGTAGAGGTAAAGGTACAACATTTTAATCATCAATTCGAATTTCTCAAAGAGGTTGATTTTTCAAAATATATCACTAAGGGTGAATATGAAGATATTTTACCAAGGGTGGGTAAAAATAATAATAAACCAACTGCCAAACCACTTGTGGGAATTAAAAATGGCTTGAAAAAACGCAGCGAAAAACAAATTGCAGATTGGAAACAAGAAGAAAAAGAAAAAGAAAAAGAGTATCTAAAAAGTTAATAAGCACCTTGGTGTCTAAAGGAGGATTCTATGGTGTTGAACCGTAAATTTAATGGAGCTAGATTAAAAGAAGGAAGAATTTATAGAGGATACACTATTACGGAATTAGCCGAATACTTAGAAGTAAGTAAACAAATGGTATCTAAATATGAAAATGCACATGTAGAACCTGTTTTTGAAACAGTGCATAAAATCGCTAGTTATCTTGATTTCCCAGTACAGTATTTTTATGAAAAATCAGTAGAAGTAAGTATTGGTAATACGTATTTTAGATCGTTATTAAGTACAGGGAAAAAAGATAGGGAGATGCAGCTAGATCGAATTAAATATATTACTATTTTGAGAAGAATGTTAGAGGAATATATAGATTTTCCTGAATTAGATTTATTAATTGATTTTGAATATCAAGATGACATGGAAATTTTTACTAAGAAGCTAAGACACTATTGGGGATTGGGAGAAAACCCTATAAAAGATATTGTATTGTTGTTGGAAGAAAAAGGGTTCATTCTATCTTCTATTTATCTTGAAAATAAGAACATTGATGCATTTGGTGCAAACTGTTCTATAGGGAATAAAGATTACTATTCAATTGTATTAAGTAGTGATAAGCAATCGTTTTATAGACGTCAATTCGATGTTGCTCATGAGTTGGGACATGCTTTGCTACATGAATCGTCAATAGTATTTAATGATTTAGATAAAGAAGAGCAAAAACAAATAGAAAAAGAAGCAAATGATTTTGCGGCAGCTTTCTTATTGCCAAAAGAACCATTTTTAAGAGATGTATTGATGCATCCTAATGATTTAGAATATTATAAGATGTTAAAGAAAAAATGGGGAGTTTCTATATCAGCAATGTTAATGAGAGCTTATAAATTAGAAGCTATTAATGATGGAACTTATCAGTATATGCAAAGATTAATAAGTAAAAAGGGTTGGAGGCAGAAAGAACCTTACGATGATATAAAGGAAATTGCTGAGCCAATGGCAAATAGACAAGCTATGGAACTTTTAGTTGAGAATGATTATTTTTCTGGCTATGAGCTGCTTAAAATTCTTTCTAAAAAATATGGATTAACAGTTCTACCGAATGAGGTAGAAAAATTATTAGGACTTGAAGAAGGTTATTTGATAGTCAAAGAGACACCTATTTCTAATAATATTGTTCAGCTTAAAAATATTAGAAGCGTATAGAGTTGTTTAATATTCATATGCCTTTAAGGAAAATGCTGGATGCACTAACAGACAGGTGAATGCCCTGTTTGTTGGTGCATCTTTTTATTTTATTTGAAGGTGTATTGTCTGAGAAAGTTACAAATAGAGTTAGGATAAAAAGGATTAAGTAAAGAATTGATCATCCAAGAGTCAAAAAGACTTAAGTCTAGGAATACTTTAAGAAGGTAAGAGGTATAAGTAACAATGTAAATAAACTAAAAAGCTGATTCTATTAAAAAGAGAATTAGCTTTTCAATACTTCAAAAATATAATCAGAAATAACATCTTATATCTTCAATAATGAGAAAATTGTCTCTCCCTTTTTATCAGAACATATCTCATCGTATTTTTTTAAAGCTTTTACTAAATCGTCTATATTTGAAAAGTAATCTAGTATAAATCCCTGTTGTTTTATGTTTTTACAATTTTTAAAATTAGTTTCGCAGTATATACTCGGCTTTATATGACTTTTTTGTTTACTAAACTTATCGTAATGCCCTTCATGAATAATAATTAAAATTTCAATTTCGGGGCGAGTAAAGCAATTAGTTATTCCTTCTATTTTATGGTTGAAATCTTTATTTATTTTAAAGTTTTCCCTCTTCGAATCAGTGATTCTTATTATTTCAATTAATTGTCCTTCATTGTATGTTTGCCCTAAAAATCGTGTCTCGATATTTTTTGCTTTTCGATTAGTACCTGTTAGAAAATCATTATCAATTAAATCATCTATTGTAAATTTCAATAAACCATGTTCCATTAGCAGTCGCATTATTTCTTTCTCTGCATTTCCTTCACATATACATAACACTTTATTTTTAGTTTTGTGCTCATACATTTAGATTATTCCCCCTTGACCAATGCAACTACTAATGTATCTTGGCTTTTATTGTATTTTTTAAAGCAACATACGCATCATATTTAGGGGCTGTTCCTAAAAGTCCACTTAAGTAAATGTTACTTTTCTTTTTATCTGTACGTGCACTGTGTGCTGATAAATTTGTTAAATTAATCTTACCATTTTTTTTAGTACTAAAATAAATACTATCACTTCTTTCAATGTCATCTAAGATTTCACTATAATGTGTTGAAAAAATAAGTGTAGCATTGTTCTCATTAATTTCACTTTTAAATAGGTTAATTAATGTAATTGCTACAGTTTTGTTTAAATGGTTTTCTAATTCATCAATTAAAATATATCCTCCATATTTAAGGGCTCTTTCTATTCTTAATAAAATATTTATTCCCTTTATAGTGCCAGAAGATAGGTATTTTGTTAAATCCATATAAGAGATTTCTTTTGGCTCTTGGTCGGAGAATTTTATGCGAACTAAAATCTTAGCAAGACTTTTCGAATTGATAGTCTTTTGATCAGAAGGACGTAAAAATTCTATCGATTCAATATCTGGATCTAAATATTGTATATAACCGCTGGAGATTTCCGATAGTGAACCCATAATATTCATATTTGTATATTGAGTTAAATCATGAATATAATTACCATGATTAAGCAAACCCAGGTTCTTTAACACAAGCATAAAAATACTTGAATCAGATCGCAAGAATCCCATGCTCATTTCATCTAAATCTTTTCTAATAAGTTGAGGATTTATTTCACTAAAATCTAATAAACTGTCTCTTCCAATGTTGTTCCGAGTTTTTTTCTCTTTTATAAATTCAGATTCAAATTCTAATAATCCCTCTTCTGTTCTAATTACATTTGACGTTAATTCAAATAATGTATTTTCACTAAAGAATACATTAATAAAAGTACATTTATCATCTAGTTGCTCTAATATTTCTTTATTTGATAAATCGGACAGTGTTTTATTTTCAATAAACAGCTCTAACATCATTGTTAGCAACTTTAATGTGGATGTTTTACCTGAAGCATTAATCCCAGCAATAGCTATTAAATTTTGTTTATAAATGCTACCGAATAAGTGGTCAACTATCCTTTCTTCAACTTCATCTTGTGATACTTTTTTTGTTGCAATCCAATCAAATTCTAAACAATTGTCTTTATATAGCTTCAATCCTTTAATAGTGGTTTTTAAAAGTTTTAACTTCATTCAATATCACCTCTTGTTTTTATTATATCTTATTTTTTTCTTTTTGTACGAAAAATACGTATAAAATATATTTCCTGGTTAGGATAACCATATACTTTATATTTTATTATTATTATTAATGTCTCAGAACATTCTTTTTTTATTAGCTAAATGCTCAGATACCATTTTTTTATAGTTTTTTATTATAACCAATAATTAATTTTCTATTACGTAACTATCTGTAAATGCTTTTACTTATAATAGGATTATGGGATAATTTAAGTAAAAGTGGTAATAGGAGGATTAAGATGACTTCAGAAGTCTTTCGTGAGTTTTTCTTTAATGAAAAATTAGATTTTAAAAATTTAGGGGAAGATACGATTGTAATTTTCGATACAAATACACTCTTAAATATTTATCGTTATTCAAATGATACCAGGACTAAGTTGATTGAAGCAATTAATCATATAAGTAATAACATTTGGATGCCTTATCAAGTGGGACTAGAGTTTAATTTAAATCGTAGGAGTGTTATTGAGAAATTAAAGAATGGTCAAGAGAAACGGAAACAGGATATACATAAAACCGTAGAAAAAAATATTAATGTTTTATGTCAGCATATTACAGACGTTAGTCTAAAAAGTACTGATGCTAAATCTAAGAAAAGTGAGATTAACGATTTTATTAAAGAAAAGTTATCAACATTTAACGATGAACTAGTCGAAAAGGTTGAAGAATTATATGGAATGTTAGATTTGGAAAAAGATTTAGCTTCTGAAATAGCTATAATTTTTGAGGGCAGAATTGGAGAATGTTACACTCAAGAGCAATTAAATAAAAAACTTAAAGATGCTGCAATTAGATATGAACGTAAGATTCCTCCAGGATACGAAGATTCAGAGAAAACCGAAGTGACGTATTATAATGATATAGAGTTTGAGCAGAAATATGGAGATTTAATTGTCTGGAATCAAATTTTGGATAAAGCGAGCGTTGAGAATATAAATAAAGTTGTGTTTATCACAGATGATAATAAAGAAGATTGGTGGTACAGTTGTGAACGCAAAACAATTGGTCCCCGTGCAGAATTGAAAAATGAGATGCATAGAGTGGCTAATGCTGATTTTTATATGTTAAATGCAAATAGCTTTCTAAACAATTTTTCAGAATCTGAAGAAACAATAGATTTAATCGAAAATGAGGTAGCTCCAAAATCTCGTTTAGATGATCCAGTATTTAGTAACAAATTAGATTCAGCATTGAGGTCATTAAGTAATTGGGAAACATCAAATAGTTTAGTTTTAAAACAAGCTAACGATACAGAGTTTTCTCCTAATAAGGATTCATATAGACAAGATTTTTTAAGACAAGAATTAAATGAGTTAGAACTGAAAATAGGAATTTTTAGTCGGCGTAAGACGTATTTAGTAGACAGTTTACAAAGAAAAGAAGATTCCTACAATATGTTAGTCTCAGATGATCCAGTGCCAACAACGGATCTAAAAATTATAGAAAAGGAACTTTTAAAAGAGGAAATTTTAAAATGTAGTACACATCTAGATTTCATAACGGAAGCATTAAATAAAATGAGAAGTAAACATGCTGATTTATTATATGAAATGAATGATTAATGGAATTTAGTCATTAAATTAAGTAGAGGTGGCAAATTTTCCATTAAAGTAAAGGATAGATATACTTCATCAACAATTAAATAAAAGCCTTGACGGAAAAAACCGGAGGCACTAACAGACAGGGAAATGACCTGTTTTGTTGGTGCCTCTTTTATTCTATTAAAGGAGTGGCGGAAATAAGGAAGTTACAAACATGTTTATTTAATTAATAAACGTTTTAAGGAAAAGAAAAAGCCGCAGCGTCGACACACGCTACAACTCAGAATTGGTTTATGCCCTTTGAGGATTTATTCAATATCATTATACCACAACTTAGGAGGGCAAACCTATGTTAAAAGGGCAGAAAGAGGTAACGAAAGGAAACTTGTTGCAGTGGATTGAGGATTATAGCTGGATGATTGAGTCGATTGAAGAAGCTAGACAGCCAGTAGCAAAGGTGGATAACAACAGCTACATTGGGGCTAAAACAGCTTTATATGGAATTGAGGCAACACTACCAAAGGCAAGTAGTAGTACAAGTGATCCAGTCTTTATTGAGGTGCAACGTCGTGTATATTCGCTAAATTATCGAATTAAGGAATACGAGCGAAAGATTGCAGAGGTGCAAAAACGCATTCCTTACGTGATAGGTGATAGAGAGGTTGAGGTTCTTCATAGATTGCTTGATGGTGATAGCATGCGAGCCATTGGTAGGCACATGAAGCTTTCTAGTACAACGATATTCAGGGTTAGAAATAACATTTTGAATCAAATGATAGTGGAATAGAGCGGGAATAATATAAAATAAACCTTGGGGGCCATTTAAAAGGTTTTCAAGGTTTATTTTTTAATCATATATAGTGTATGGATAATAATAATTTAGTAAGTTAGTTCGAATTGTATTTTTAAATCTTCAAGTACTTTTTCAGCTGAATTTGCATAAATGGCCATTTTTATCATCTCTACTACGGTTTCATCATCTAATAACAAAATTAATATGTTATTTTCTTCATAGGCTCTTTTTCTAGCTTCTAAAAGCTTTTTTGTTGGTTTCTTTCTTAAAAAAAGCATACCGAATCTACCAATTGTTGGTCTGGAAAGATAAATTCTTAGTTGGTTTAATTGATCTTTGCTTACATCATTGGTGTAATTTTTAAACTCACATATAATATGTTTACTTTGAAATTCATGTCGAATAATTTCCCAAAAACCCGAATACTTATTATTAGGTAGGACACCATCTCTTCTTGTATCACCAGAATCAGTTCTAGACTGTTCTTTAACTTCAGAAAAAGGTGGGACGAATAAAAAATTTAATATTTTTATACAAATTTCCTCATAATCTTGCCAATGTCTTTTACCAGGTTTACATGCCAATAAATTATTAATTAGTTCTTTCCCACGTTCTATTCTATCTTGTTGTTCAAAAAAGGACGGACTTAAAGCATTTAAAGCACGGTCAAAAATTTTATTAATTGTTTTGAAATATTCTAAGTAAAAATTTGAATTTTCTAGAGTGAATTCTTCATGAATAAATTCTAAATTATTAATATCATTTACCATTGGCAAAATTTCAGGAAGAAAGTTTTTGATATTGTTTATATTTGAATTCATATAATCTAGGTATGAAAAGAATGAATATATAGATTCTTTAACCACTTCGAACCAGCCGTCTATATCATCTAAAGAATCATAGGTAACATCCAATGCTAAAGAGGATACTACCCCTTTATTTAATGTAGTCAAAGTAGCAATAGCATAAACTAAGCTAGCATAAAGCCCATATTTATTTTTGAGTTGCTTTCCGAATACATCTTTTTGAAAGAACCATGTAATTTCATCTATTAATGAATCACGGTCATGATTTTGAATGGAATCTAAGAAAGAAGATTTGTTAAAATCTAGTTTTAATAATTTCAATAAATACTCAATACCTTCAAGATTTTGGGACATCATATCAATTGCCTGTTCTTTCTCAAAACCTTCTAAGTTTTCTAACCATAGATCTTTTGATAAATACATAGAAGTATACAGTCCTAATTGTTTACTCTTAGATACAATACTATTATTAATCAACGTAAATTACCCCTTAAATGTTAAAATGTACAATTCATTTTAACATTTTTTCAAAATAAATAGTTATCATTAATTATACTCAAGATTATTTTAATAAGATCTTGGAGCAAATGTATCAGATGTAACAAAAGGAACAAATGTAAAACATGTACGATAGTTTGTGATAGAAAATTTATCTTGTAAAATTGGAGGCAGGACGGCGCGGCAATGTTTTTCTCCCTTGGTATTTATAAAAACCTAAATATTAGGGAAAGACCGACCGACAACCGACCTACGCTTGGCAGACTAGTTCGGAGCGCGACAAACTTGGCCGGCCCATATTTTTTAAGAGATTAGGTATCTTAATTAATATAAAAGGCTAAAAATTTACAGTTATTTACATAATCTCTTTTTTATTGTATGATAAATAAATATGAAATTTAAAGAGGAGTAGAAAGTTATGCTGAAAATTTTACAAATTGTATTTGGAATCATAGCAATATCACTCTCAGCTTATTCGCTTATCACACGTGATTTTCAGCTGAATTTCCTAATGATATTCTTCTTAGGTTTATTTGGCCTAACTTTAGGAATTAAAGAATTTCAAAGAGAGAGAAAAGCTTATGGTTGGTTACTGATTGGGCTATTTTTATTTTCAGTATATGTGTCAATTCAAAGTTTCATATGGACTAAATAAGGAGTGATTATTGTGTGAACTTCGTCCACTTTCCATAATTCAGTCAAACTTACTGAGTAACAAGTGCACGGAAATGCACTATAAATAAAAACACAATTTGCTTTACAAATATACGTGGTACAGCTCTACCACGGTTTCGCAAGTGAGCTAACTCGACAATTAAATATTTTACCTCAGTAGACGAGCCTTACACCTAGTACGGTAATGATTTTTTGAATTTTTTTATGGTTGGAATTGTTTAAATTTGTAATCTCTCAAGTTATTATTAAATGGGAGGTGACAATATGAACAAGGAACAACTACGATATGCAATATTAAAAGAAATAGAATCAAATAACTTACCCTTAACAGAAGATAGCTTTGGTGTAACCGAAGATGAGTTTGATGAGGCTGTTGGTTTTTTGTCTAGAGAAAAGTATTTGGTCGGTGATTTTTGGGCTGGAGATAGAGCTCATTTATTTAAAATAGGTCCTTCCTTAACAGAAAAGGGTGAGATTTATTTACGTGAAAATAGTGCCTTTGCTAAAACGTATAACGGCACAAATGAAATAAGAGAATGGTTTTAATTATAAACATCCTTCGGGGTGTTTTTATTTTGCTGTGAAAACTGCATCAAACAGCCCAAACTTAATGTGATGAAAGGGCCGAGTTTGGTGTGGCTTTGAGAGCAAAAAATTAATACATATATTTTTTCTCTTGGATTATGATTGGGTTGGAGGTGATATTAAATGTTTCTAGGCTTATCAAGTAATGAATGGTCAATTATTGGAGTAATTGTTAATGTTGTTTTAGCTATTTTAACTTTTAGTGCTGTTAGCATTAGTTTGTGGACAGTTATAACGAATAGTTATCAAAAAGGGAATGTATATTTCCAAGAAGAAAATAGTAGTGGATTTCCAAAGTACAACATAAAACTTTTTAACAAAAGATCAGTTTCAATAACTGTAATAGGACGAGGGTTTAGTATAAAAAAAGGAAAAAAGGAATTAGTGATTAAAGGTAATGATTCTAGAGAAAAAGTAGAAATGTCCGATGTGGTTTACTATCAAGTATTAGTTAATGATATAAATCAAGAGTTAATCAGTATGGGGTACTCAACTGGTGAAAATTTAACCATCTATGGATTTTTCCGTAGTGGGAATGGAAATATGTATAGAAAAAGAATAAAACACACAGTAACAAGTACAGAAGTTAATATGACATTAAAAACATCTCAACAATAGAGATGTTTTTATTTTGCCCTAAAAAGTGAGTATCGAGCAGTTCCTCCGCTTGACTGCTAGGGCAACTGTATTTACTTTTGAGAGCAAAAAGTTATTACATATATTTCATCTCTTGGTTTATTATTGGGTAGATAGGAGGTGATAATATGGATTGGTTAGATGAAGCTGCAAAGAAACATTCCGAGTTTGTAAAAGCTCAGAAGAGTGAGGCGTATATTGAAAGGGTTATCAAAGAGAGTTACCCGAAGAAAGTAGCGGAACTTTGGGATATGTTTAAAAGTTTTTATGATTTGGCTAAGGATAAATTTGATGGCAGCAAAGTGTTTTCAGCAAAAGGAAATGAAATGCAAATAGTTATTGGCGATATTGAAATTCGTGGTTATGCTGAAGAAGTAGAAAAAATGGGTGGTTACTACGGAACTGTAAACGTAAATATCAAATATCTAAATTCGAACCGAATAGGTAATGCTCATTTCGATAATTTATTATTGGGTCACGTTAATGAAACGCCTACCTGGGTATATCGAGATATTGTTAATGAAATAATGACAGATGTTATCTTCACGCAAGAGGATGTAGAAAAGATATTTAAAAGTGCTTTTTCTATTTATCGATAACTTTATATGTATACATTTTATGCTACGCAATAATCGCGTAGCTTTTTTATTTTTAAAAGCAACTAGCATAAAGGGATGATTACAAAACAAACATATTGATAGAGGTGGTGGTGATATATGAGATATGGCTAGAGCTAGAGATCCAAAACGTAATGAAGCCTATGAACTGTATAAATCTGCAAATGGTGATATTAAATTAAAGGATGTTGCTGAGCGATTAGGTGTAGCAGAAGGTACAGTAAGAGGATGGAAAAATAAAGACCGTTGGGATGATAGGTTAGAAGAAGAATCAAACGGAACGTTCCGAAAGAAAGAGGCAAATAATACGGAACGTTCCGTAAAAAAGAACCCGAAGCGGAGCAAAGCTCAACCGGAAGCGGAAACAAAGGCAACTGTACAGTTTGAAATCGTACCAAGTGACGGTCTCAACAGCCAACAGTTGCTTTTTTGTATGTACTATACAAAGTACTGGAATGCTACGAAGGCCTATCAAAAAGTGTATGGCTGTGACTATGCTTCTGCAATGTCCAACGGCAGTCGTTTGCTAAGAAATGATAAGGTGAGAGACGAAATTGCCAGACTCAAAGCTGAGCTCGCAAATGGGATAATGTTAAATGCTCGAACCGTACTTCAAATGTACATCGATATTGCTTTTGCTGATATTACAGATTTTGTTGATTTCGGTACAAGAACATATACCAGTAAAGAGTATGCTGGAGAGGATGATGAAGGTAAATCAGTATTTAAAGAAGAAACTCATGAATATTCCTTTGTAGGTTTAAAAGAAGCACATGAAGTAGATGGCACGATAATCACCGAAGTGAAGAAAGGAAAAGATGGTGTAAGTGTCAAACTTGCCGACAAAATGGCTGCACTTGCTATGCTGGCAAAATATACAGATGTTTTAGATGAAACCGTAAGTAAACAATTGCAGAGTGAGCAAGCCAAGTTGAACATCGATAAGACAAAGGTAGAAATAGAGAACATCAAAGCTGGCAATAAAAATCAAAGTGCCGAAGATTGGGTGGCTGCACTCGGCAAAGTTGCTGAAAGACGCAAGGTGAAGGCTCATGAGTAACAAGCCTTACAATGTACTAGTTGACCTTATCGACGTTTATTGGGATGATCCTGTGGCTTTTGCCGAGGACATATTAGAGTTTTACCCTGACGAGTGGCAACGTAATGTTTTAAATGATCTGGCTCATAATCCTTTTGTAAGTGTCCGCTCCGGTCAAGGGGTTGGAAAGACGGGTCTTGAAGCGGTAACGGTCATCTGGTACCTTTGCTGTCGTCCTAATCCAAAGGTGATATGCACAGCTCCAACTAGGCAACAGTTAAACGATGTGCTATGGGCTGAAATAGCAAAATGGCTAGAAGGAACACTCGTCAAAAACTTTCTTAAATGGACCAAAACGAAGGTCTACATGACGGGTAATGAGGAACGTTGGTTTGCGACTGCCCGTACAGCTACAAAGCCTGAAAACATGCAAGGCTTCCACGAAGATTATATGCTATTTGTGGTTGATGAAGCGTCAGGGGTAGCAGATAACATCATGGAGGCTATTCTTGGTACACTCTCAGGCGCTGAAAACAAATTATTGATGTGCGGTAACCCGACTCGAACGAGTGGGGTTTTTTATGATTCCCATCATCGTGACAGGACTGATTACAAGACACATAAGGTATCGAGTTATGATTCTTCTAGAGCGAGTGAAGAAAACATAGCGCGTCTTATTCGGAAATATGGACAAGACAGTGATGTTGTTCGTGTTCGTGTCTTCGGTGAGTTTCCAAAATCTGAACCGGATACATTTATTCATCTTGAAAAAGTAGAAGCGGCCACTATTAAAGAAGTCTACTTTAATGAAGATGGCATACGAGTAATACCTGAATCCGCTCCATTAGAAATTGGTGTAGACGTTGCAAGGTTCGGTGATGATGAAACAGTTATTGTGCCCCGTATAGGCAACTACGTTCCTGTTATTAAAACGTATTCAAAACAGGATACAATGCCAACGGCTGGTAAGACCATAAAGCTTGCTAAAGAACTGATGCTTCAATTTGGGCGACCATCTTGTATTATCAAAGTCGATGATGATGGTGTCGGTGGCGGAGTAACTGACCGATTACGTGAGGTTGTAAGCGAAGATGGCTTACATATAACAGTAATTGACTGCCACAATGGTGGAA
Source organism: Lysinibacillus sp. NPDC094403 (assembly GCF_050278745.1). Lineage (NCBI taxonomy): Bacteria > Bacillati > Bacillota > Bacilli > Caryophanales > Bacillaceae > Lysinibacillus > Lysinibacillus sp. NPDC094403. The sequence continues at coordinate 191,050 of NZ_JBNNTL010000002.1, forward strand.
GAGCAATTGAAGCGGAGCATTATGATAATTGGGGTTCGGAGGCATGGGCAACTGTACGCGATTTGCTTCATGATGGTGACATTCAAATCCCTAATGACGATGATTTAGTTGGACAGTTATCTACAAGAAAATATGAGATAACTTCAAAAGGTAAGATTCGATTGGAAAGCAAAAAAGAAATGAAAAAACGTGGTTTACGTTCTCCGGACAGAGCCGACGCACTTGTATTGGCATTTGCTAAGACAGGTCAAGAACCACTGGCTGACGATGTTGCTGCGTTATTGAGAGGAGGTAGAGTATATGGCTAAATGGTGGAACAAAGCCGTAGGTGAGATGTCAAAGCTACGTGATAACATTATGGGCCGCTTCGGTATTTCCACTGGATCAGTAGGAAGCGGATATAAGCTAGACAGTAGCCGTGTTGATTATGAAATGGCGAAAAAACTCTATTACAACACGCATGATGATTACAAGTTAGGTGCAGGGTTTGCTAAATCCGTTATCAACAATACAGTAAGTTTCATGGGGATACCTGAATTTAAAATTGTAGATAAAGAAGCTCGAGAAATATTAGATACCTTCTTTAAAAATAACATTTCTAATATGCAACGAACCATACGTGATTCATTACGAGATGGTGATTGCTTTGTTTGGTTTACCCGAGAGGAGGAAGAAGATGCAGCCCTCTATCCAGAGCAAACAACCCGACTGGTATATAACATTATCCCTCCTGGACAGGTCAAGGATATATTACGCCATCCTTTAACCGGTGCAATATATGAGTATAAGCTAGTTTCCGCTCATGAGTGGGAGGACGAACGAGGTGACAAGAAAAAAGCAACAATCACACAACGTATCCGGAAGGGAGAACGTATTATCGAAGTCGATGGAGATAATCCTCCAGGAGTAAAATCCGAAACAATCCCGCTTCCTTGGGACTTCATTCCGATAATTCACTTCAAAAATGAAGGAGACGAAGGGTTGTTTGGACAGTCGGATATAGAGCCAATTGAGCCGTTTTTAAAGGCCTATCATGATGTTATGTTACATGCTATGCAAGGCTCGAAAATGCACAGCACACCTCGTCTAAAACTTAAAATTAAGGAAGTTACAACGTTCTTAAAGAATAACTTTGGTATTACAGATCCAGTTAAATTCGCTAAGGATGGAGGTACTATACAGTTAGATGGTCATGAAATGCTATTGTTAGCTCCAGAAGATGAAGCGGAGTTTATAGAGGTTAAATCGGCAATTGGTGACGCCAAAGAGTTACTAAAATTCCTTTTCTACTGTATCGTTGATACTTCTGAAACACCGGAATTTGTGTTTGGTGTGCATACACCGTCTAGTCTTTCATCTGTTAAAGAACAAATGCCAATTCTAATTCGCTCCATTGAGCGTAAACGAGAGCATTTTGCAGACAGCTGGAAGCGGTTGGCTCGAATTGTATTAGCAATGACCGCACAATCAGAAAATATCGCATTTGAGACGTTTGCCACAGAATTGAAGTGGACAAATATTGATCCTCGTACATCAAAAGAAATTAGTGAGGAATTGCTCAATGTTGTGAATGCATTGAAAGCGGCACTTGAAGCTAATGTTATTTCTGATGAATCAGCAGTAAATTTCCTGTCTAAATTTATTGATACCATGTACAAGTATGAGGAGGAAGAGGGCGCAGGAGAAAGGGAACGTATTCTCAAATCGTTAATCGCCAAGACGAAAATGCCTGATTCTGCAGAACTTGAAAAAGAGTTGTTGGAGATCATTAAACAGATCGGTAGCGATGCGGCATGAACGAGTTCGAAAAGCTAAAACTTGAATCACGAAAATTAATCTTAGAGCGGGTATTGAAGCAAGATGCTGAGGTACGCGCTGTTGTTTTGCGCTCGTTAGATAGGTTGATTGAGAAAATTAAACAACTAGAAGCGGAAGGACGTTATTATGCTCTTCCGGAGCTACTTGACGCAATTATTACTGAGAATGCTGTAATCACTGAAAAAGAGTTAAAAGCGGTGTTTTCGGCTTCTGCTATTGTCGGTGTGAATGCTGGTATGCACCAATCACGAGAAATCACCTTACGTTTGTTAATTAAAGCGAATATAAATGTTAAACCAATTATTAGCTCCTTTTTCCGTATCAGCGAGCGAGCTGTTGACGAAATGGAGCGACGACGAATAAAAGGATTGAATTTGTCGGAGCGGATATGGGGGCATAGCAAGCGGATAAACAATATCTTAGGCACATTAGCTAAAGATGGGATACAAAATGGTGAGCATCCAATTGAGGTTGCTAAACGTATGCAGCAATACGTCAAAAAAGGTGCTGGCACTTTGGTGAGTGAGTATCCTAACATGATGGAACGAATTGGGCACATGGTTCCGGATGACCTATCATACGAAGCGTTACGCCTTGCAAGGACCGAAATCATGGGCGCTTATGGTGTAAGCTCCAAAATGTCAGCTGAGACCTTACCATCAGCCCAAGGAATAAAATGGTCCACATCAAACTCAAATACTGCATGCAAAAAGTGTCAAGAAAATGCATCAAATGACAACGGTATGGGAGCGGGTGTGTATAGATTTGATGAATTGCCCGACTATCCTGCACATCCTAATTGCATGTGTCAACTTACACCGGAGTTGGAGAATACAGACTCATTTGTGGACCGACTGATTGAGTGGACCAATAATCCGATTTCACAGCAAGACATTGAACAATGGTACCAACAACATTATAAAATGGGGGCGTTGTAGTGCGAGAAGTCATTTTTACTCAAGATCAATTACAACAAAAATTACTCGAATGGCAGAAGCGGTTACGCCTTCAAGATTGGATCATATCGATTAAGCTCGTTAGAGAACGTGATATGGGTTTAGAAGGAGTACAAGGAGAGGTGTTCTGGGTTATCGAGAAGAAGATGGCTACAATAAAGATTCTTGATTCAATCGATTACCCTCCTGACAATATGGAGCCGCAAGACATGGAAAACACTTTAATACATGAGCTTTTACACTTGCATTTTGCTGCTCTTAAATATGACGGTGACAATCATATACCAGAAGAACAAGCTATCGAAAGTATTGCATCGGGTATTTTAACAGCGTATCGAGAGGGGGTGAGATCATGACATACTTAATGTTATGTGGCGAAATGGCACAAGAGAAAAACAAAATTTTTCAATTGTTTGGCAATATTGCCGGGGAAATGAGGATAGAAGATGTTCCAACTGCACCTGGAGTTGATGTGAATGAATTAAAAAAAGGAGATGACGACCCACTTGAGGTTATCGTTGAAATACCCGCTTCTAAATCGAAACGCGGATGGAACTATACCGCCAATTCTCTAAAAAATATTGTTGATGCGGTTAACACACAAACATTAAATGGTTTCCTTGGCCACCAGAAGGCTGAGGACGTAAGCAATCAATTCTTACCACCTGTTACCCATTGGGTCGGGGCAAAAATGGTAGGAGAGATTGCTTTTTTTCGTGGCATAGTCGATGCATCGGCCAAAGATTTAAAGCGTTGGATTAGATCAAAGCGAATACGGCAAGTAAGTATATTTGGTATTCCTAAGCTTCAAAGAGTAGCGGGAGAAACCAATGTTATCGGGTATGAGCCAATGTCAATTGACTGGACACCACTAGATCGAGCGGGGATGAATACTCGAATTGTGGCAATGTCTGGCGAAATGTGGGACTTGGAAGGAGAAGGACCAACAGGTGAAATGGAATACTATGAGGGAGGTGCTGGCATGAAGCCAGAAGATGTATTAAATGCTTTGAAAGAAATGTTGGGAAATAAACAAATTACCTTTTCTATGATTGCTGGTGAAATGGGTTTGAAACCAGAGCAAATTGCATCAGATATTGATGCTGATTGGGTAAAAAACCTTACTGAATCAGTAGACAAATTGCAAAAAGTCGAAGAAGCACTTGGTGTTTCAGGAGAAATGGATGTTGTAGCCCTTGCTAATGAAGCGGCCAAAGCTTTAAAAGAGCAAGGAAATGTTGGAGTTGAGAAGATTATCGGTGAAATGATAGATACAAAAATTCAATCTGAGAATGTTCGAAAAGATATTTTGAATACTGAAACAGCAATCGGAAAGCTATGGTCATATCATTCGAACTCAATTACAGCTGATATGACGAAAGATCAAATTGCTAGTGAAATGGATTCATTCCTGAATGATGGAGTTGTAAAGAATATCATCAGTGCTTATCACACTGAAAAGCATGCTGGATTAGGTAACCTGAGTGGAAATGCAAACACACCACAGGGACTAAAAACAAAGCGTACAGCGCTATAAGGAGGTAATTTAAATGCCATTTACAGGACAACCAGTACCAAGCACAGTTTATAATGCGTATCGAGCAAAAGTTAGTGACGGTAAAAGTGTTCGAGTGCCAGTTACTGAAAAGACAACCATTGAAGCGGGACTTTTTTATGAAATAAGTGGTTTCTTCGGTTCTGCTATGCAGTCTGTTAAAACGCTAACTGGTGAAACATCAGAGGTTATTTTAAACATTGAACAAGCTGAATACGAAACGGATCAAATTGAAAAAACAAAATCGTTCAAATTGGGAACGAAAATCTATTTTGATAAAGGCAAATTCACTGAAACAAAAAGTGATACAGCTCGCTTTGCTGGTACAGTAACACAAGGCAAAGATGCTAATGGCGTTATTTGGTTCATCTTAGCACCACAAGGAGGCAATGCATAATGGCAAGGGTACACTCGGTAGACACATTAAAAGAACAACGACGACAAGGAACTCACGAAGCGGTGGTTCCTTTTTTAATTAATGGACAACAATCTGAAGTAACGAAAAAAATTGTTAATGGGGAAATAGAGACTTACGAATTATCAACGCCAATCGGTGAAATGATGACATCTGAAACATCTCGTAAAGAATTGCTCCAAAAAGTGGTTCTTGATGTTGAATTAGGGCGTGAGGATGTGCCTGTCCTTTACAAGCCGATTTATGAAACTTTGCAGGACCCAAACTTCCCGCGTGAATTTGAAGCGAAATGGGCGCAGTATGGTACTGTGGTATTCTTTGAACACTTAGAAGGTGAAGAAGTTAAGTTTGGTAGCCTACAAGCTGAACAAGGACCAATCGCTCGACTCAAAGGGTATGCAACTGGATTCGAGTATACAAAAGAGATGCAAATGTTTAATCAAACATTTAATTTTGAATTGCTAAATAAAGCATTTGGAGAGGCACACAACGCTTTGTTAAATCATTTGCACCTAGCACCAATTCTAAAACATAGCTATAAAGCAGCAAATAAAACCGCTCCTGTTTTTGTAAAACCAGATGGAAGTACTGGCACAGCTACAGACGCACACCACATCTTGTCATTACGTGCTACGTTACGCCAAGGCCTAAAGGATGCTCGTACTGCAAAGCGTCCAGGAACCGTCCTTCTTGCCAATTCAGCTCATAAAGAAGATATTCAAGATGCACTGAGTAGCATGACACTACAAGCGACGCCATATGGAGCTACAACTGGTATTAACGACATCATCTATTACGATGGTTGGGAAGCACAAGTATCTAAAAAATCAGAGGTTTATGAAGGTGTTCCACAAGGCAAGGTATATCTAATCCGTCCGAAACGTGGGTTTAAAGAATTAATCAAACAAGCTTTACAAATCAATGCAACGATGGGCGATTTGACTCGTCTAGTTGAAGCTCAGGTCGTTGGAGACTTCTGGCGTGGAGTATTTGCTGCAGTTGAGGAAAACGTTCAAGAAATCACGTTACCAGGGCGATAAGGTGGTGAGTTAGATGGAGCCGACAGTTGCTTTACGTGAACGACTTCGGAAAATGATTAATGACAGGATTCCAAAAGGCGGCACAGATAAGGAAACAACTTTTTCAAATGCTGAATTGGATGATATGTTACGAGAATCTGAGAGTATCTATTATGCCGCTTCTGAAGGATGGACCATAAAGGCTGGTTTACTCGAAGGTGACATCGAGGGTTATTCTGCAGGTAATGAAAAGTATGAATTAACAAAGTTACAAGATAGGTTGGCACATGCTTTGCGGATGGCTCAAAAGTATAAAGATCAATCGGAAGAAGTGGAAGAACAACAACCTAGTCTTTTATTAAAATTTAAGGGTCCGGATGTGATGTGATGGACCATGTAGAAATGCGACGAAAGCATACAAAATGGAACATCAAGCAAAATCCCACTACGATTACTATTAACCGAACAATAAAGAAAAAGGCACAGGGCTACATCGATGAGCAAAACATTGATGTTGGCCCTTTTGTTGTTCGTATCTTTAACTCGGGTTCATCTAGCCCCCAAGCTATTACAACTCTTGCTGGGGAGAAGCAAACGGACACGTATTTCGGTATATTGGCAGATTTTGAAGCGGACATACAAGCAAGTTCAACCGTTAAAGATGAATTTTTAGTAGATGGTATTAGGTATCTAGTGAAGGCTATTTATCCTCAGAAAATTAATGGCGAGGTAGTTGGGTATCAAGGTGAGCTAGAGAGGGTGATATAATGCCGCTTCATTCATTTAAAGAAAAGTTGGATAGGAAGGTTGCTGGTTTACATGCACTTGGTGAGCATCTAGGTAAAAAGCTAGAATCAGAAGCGAAATCAATTGCTAGTTGGACTGACCGCACCGGTGCAACTCGTGCAGCTATACATGGTGGAGCTGATAAAACTGACAAAGGAACAACAGTATATGTTGCTCACGGTTCTAAGGTTGGTATGTATCATGAACTTGGCACAGGTATTTACGGTCCAAACAAACGACCAATTACACCTAAAAACAAAAAGGCATTAAGGTTCGAAATTGGCGGTAAAACCATTTTTGTTAAGTCTGTAAAAGGTATTAAAGCTAATCCAGTACTTGAAAATACAGCAAAAAAGATTAAAGCTGAAATTGAAAATGCTATCAGGAGGTATTGGCAGTCATGACAACAGTACGTGGAGCGTTGTATGACTTGCTTGTTGAAGGTGTTGCAACTGTTAAAGGTGAGGTGTGGGAACCTTCAGCAGCGGGTCCAAAAATGGAGAAGCCATGCCTAGTACTTCGAGAAGGTCCGCAAACTGAAACAGAAAAGTATGCGGATTTTTCTATTGATTTTGAAGTATGGCCTTATGTGAAGCGGACAACATTTCAGGACGTTGATAATCTTGCAAAAGAAGTAAAAAAAGTTATTGATAAAAAACGTTTTGATGTGGCTGGTAAACCTTTCTATATCGAATTTGTTGGCTCTACAGAGGATATTGTAGATGAAGAATGGGATGCACTAACTAGAGGTTTAAGCTTCAAAGTACATTCTTTATCTTGGCTTGTTCATGAACCTGTCGAACCTGATCCGGTTACAACAATGACTGCCTATTCAAGCATGAAATTCATAGATTTACAAACTAATCCTGCTACATGGAAGCCATCAGATGAACGTCCAGCATTATATTGGCGTCAGGAGGCTATCACAGCAACAGACCCAACAGCATGGGGCGCTTGGATTACTGCAACGCTTAAAGGGCATGTAATCAATCCGGATGTTGCAAAGCGGAAGAAGGTATCTGAAATGGTAGCCCGCCAACTGTTATTAGATAACAGAGCCTACATGTCTGATAAGTCACCGATGAATTTTGAAAATGTTTCAGTAAATGATGGTTACGATCCTTTTAAACAAGGACAAATACATCTGTCAGTTAGATATGGAATTTTAAAAGAAAGACCACGAAATCCGCTACGTCATGTATATACAAATGATAGCGATAAGGCGAAGGGAGCGGTGCATAAATGACAATGCAAACAAAAAAAGTACCTGAACAAGAGTTCAGTCGTGATGAGATCTTAGCAGCTGCAGGTGTGTTTGAGGTATCGGCTGAATTTTTGGCCGGTGCATTAACCCTTGTCGAAGGTGATAAATTAACTCGCGCCCAGGTAAAGGCTGCAATCAAAAAATTTAAAGGACAGAAGGTGTAATACATGGGAATTGGAGCAATGTTTAAGCTCGGTGAGCAAAAAGCTCGTCCAAATGTTTATGTGCGTTGGTACAATGCTGGTGGTTATAAAAGTTATGCTCGCCCGCTGGGTGTAGGTGCAGCACTTGTTAAATCGAATTGGGGACCACTTGAGACAGTTCAAACAATTGAGGCATCAGACAATGATCCAGCTACACTAAAAAAGTTAATCGGATCTGGTCTTGTTGCTGAATTGTTAGAAGAAGCGTTCTTGGGTGGAGCGGTATTTATGCATACAGTTCGTGTTGGTAAAGGAGGAGCAAAGGGAAAACTCGTAGTTTCTGAGACATCTGCAGGAAATGTTGAATTAACAACCAAATATCCATCATCACGCAAGTTTGAAGTGACATTACGAGATGCGTTAGACCCTTCAAAGCGTGAAATTATTGTAACCGAAGAAGGCAGACAACTAGAAAGCTATAGTTATGAAGAAGGTGACAATGAGACACTTGCATTAACAGAGGTGCTTGCTAAGAGTGCTTATTTAGATGTTAAAAAAGTAGCTGATGGTAAATTGCCTTCTGTTGTGAGCCAACCATTGGCAGGAGGAAGTGACCCAACAGTCACAGCCGAAGATTACACATCAGCTATGCCGCTCCTGGAAACAAAATTCTTCGATTCATTAATTTTAGATACTGAAAATACAGCTTTACAAGCATCTGCTCAAGCATTTATTCGTCGTCGTATTCAGGAAGGGTATCGCACGTCAGCGGTGTTTGCAAATGACCTAGAGGATGATTTTAACACTAGAATCCAGAAAGCGAAGGCGTTTAATGATTTCGCCATCGTCTATATTGGCAATGCAGTACGTACCACAACTCGAGTATTAAAAGGTGCTTTAGCTGCTGCTCGTGTTATGGGGATGATGATCTCTGGATCCTATAAATCTAGTCTTACTAAAAATACAATTGATGGTGCTATTGAAGTTGTTGGAGAATTAAAATCTAAAGAATATATCGAAGCGGCCAATAATGGATTAATGGTATTTTCATTAAACTCTGATGGCATTCCGCAAATTGATTACGGTATTAACACACTTGTTTCAATTGGTGAGGATGAAGATGAGGGTTGGAAGAAGATACGACGAATGCGAACTCGTTATGAGTTAATTGACCGTATTGTTCGCAAAGTGGATAAGGCTATGTCTAACAATGTAGACAATAATGCCGATGGACGCCAACATGTTATTACTTTAGCAAATGGTGAAATCAATCAAATGATTGAAGATGGTGGATTGGAATCAGGAGCAATGATAGTTGATCCAAAAACACCACCACAAGGCGATTCAGCATGGTTTACATTTGATAACTTAGTTGACCTAGATGGACTTGAAAAAGCTTATCTTGCATTTGGATTTAAATATTAAAAAAATGAGAGTCGCCTAAAAAGTGGCTCTTTTAATTTTAGGAGGTTTTACAGATGGATGGACGTTATGTATTCCGCCGTTGCATTCCTACAGATACAATCGATGTGGCAAATGTAGCACCGGGGGAAGTACTACAACGTGATTGGTCGTTTCGTGTTAATATGCCACCTGAGTTACAAGAAGAATTAGATTCAGGTGAATTTGATCCACGAAATATCCTACATGGTGTAGATGGTGAACTATACAACGAGGATGGTGATTTTTTAGCTGCTGTCAATGAATGGCAAGCACAAATGTCATTTGAAACGGCTGATTATCAACCCGCTGCTGGATGGGTTATTTGGGGTATTACAACAGGCTACTCCTTTACACTGACATTTAAAGAAACAGTGGTAAATGACATGTTATTAGTAAAGATTCTGAATGGTTTTAAAAAGGGTGGGAAAGGCTTACCGGACTTAAATTTCACAGGTGTTTTACGATCACATAAAAAATAATTTAACGGCGCTGAGTAGGCGCCTTTTTCTATTACAAAAGAAATGGAGCGAATGAAAAATGAATGATAAAAATCTAGACAATGAAGAATTATTAGAAATGGAACCAAGCATCATTGACGGATTGTTACGTGCTTATGAGGATAACAAAGAGGAAACAAAAGAAATTGTCATTTCGAGAAAAGGAAAAACTTTGTTTACTTTTAATGTCCAGCCAGTATCGGAAGAAAAATACGATGAAATTCAAGACAAAGCAACGAAATTTAAAAATAATAAAGCTGGAATCAAGGTTCCTATCGAAACGAATCATCCGAAAATGCGAGCAATGTTAATTTATGAAGCAACTACAAAAGAAGATAGAGCTCGTTTATGGGATAACAAAAAATATTGGGACGCAACAGGATCATTAACGGGCATGCATTTAATTGAAAAGGTACTTAGAGCTGGCGAAAAATCAGCAGTAGTACAAGTAATTGATGACATTTCAGGTTATATGCTTGAAGCGGAGGACATGTTAAAAAACTCATCGGTGCAGGAGGAAGAATAACCCTTCTGCATGAGATTTTTCAACGAACTGGTAAAACTCCGGACGAAATATTAAGCAAACCGAAAAATATTCAGCGATTTTGCTATGCATCAATGACTTATGCGTTGGAAAGAGAGAACGAGATAGCTAGAAAACGAGCAGAAATTTTAAATGGTAGAAAGTAGGTGGATTGAATGTCTAGTAAAGAAGTATATCGAATAGAGATACCTATCACAGTTGAAGATAACTATACTGAAGAGATTCAAAAAGCCGAAAAAGCTATCTTAGCTCTTCAAAAAAAGCTTGGAAAAGATATAAAGATTAAAAGTATCAGTGATTTTGATAGCGCAACAAAGAGTGCTTCTAATTTAGAAAAAGAAGTGAAGAAAGTAAAAACTGCCTCCGCATCAGCAAGTAAAGAAGTCGCCAAAGTAAGCACAAATGTTGATAAGCAGATGTCCCGAGTTGAAAAGCGCATGCAAGAAAAAGCGAATCTTATGCAGCGTATTGCACGACGTAAACAAATGATTGAGATAGGTGTTCGAGATAGAGCATCAAGGACGATCGGTTATGTACAGAGCAAACTCAATAACATTCGGAATGCTAGGGTTGTCACATTTACTATAAAGGCTATTGATAGGGCTACTCGAGTATTAGGTGGTATCAGACGATCTATCACAAGTATTCCAGCTATGATAACGGTAGCTCTATCGTACGTAGGTATTCAAAAATTTAATGATGCTACAGTAGGTGCCGCAATGAGATGGGAAGAGTATGAGGTATCTATGACCCATTGGCTTGGAGGTAATATAAAACAAGCTAAAGAATTAACAAAGTGGATGGGGCAATTTGCTGATACTACACCATTTAGCTCTGCAGAGTTATTCCCAGCTCTAACACATGGTATAAGTATCACGAATGGTGATGTAAAAAAAGCGCAACGATTATTAAAGATAACTTCAGACATGGCATCATTAACCCCTGGTAGAACTGTAGAAGATGCAATGTTAGCACTAGGAAACGCTCAAATGGGTAACTTTGAGATGATGAAGGGGTTTGGCATGAAAGTTACAAAAGAGCAGTTAAAAAAGATGGGCGGGTATGATGGTTTTATAAATGAAGTAGAAAAATCATTTAAAGACGGTGCAGTAAAGCTATCTAAGACTGCATCAGGTATCCTTGCAACATTACGAGGATATAGAAGTTCGCTATTTCGATCCATAGGTACTGGGTTCCTGGAACCTATGAAACCTCGTCTTGATAAAATCAACCTATGGCTTGAAAAAAATCAAGAAACATGGGCCAGATGGAAGCAGACTGTAAGTGACGCGGGTAAAGCTTTTTCTGATATCGTATTTACAAAAGGTGAAGGATTATTCAATTATTTGAATGACTTATTTAAGCCTAAAAATCAATTTGAAATTAGAAAAGGTGGACAAATACCACAGGCAGAAGATATTAATGGACATGATTTATCTATAGGAGCAAAATTTGAAATTATTTTTGATGATGCCAAGGCATATGTAAAGAAAAAGTGGGATGAAAATATTAAACCTGCTATTAGTGAATGGTGGAACTCTACAGGTAAACCATTCATGATTGATAAAGGTAAACTAATGGGGCAAGCCATAATAGAAGGTATGGGGATTGCTCTTAAAGAAGGTATTGGAATTTTAGGTACTCTATGGGGTGATGTTGAAAACAATCGAAAAGATAAAGGTTTATTCAGTAAAGAGACCGGTAGCTCATTTTTAACAGCTGCAGTACCTACTTTTTTAGCTGGTTGGGGAGCCTTTAAATTTTTAAAGCCAATTTTATCAGGTGGTAAATATGTATTGTCTAAAGGTAAAAATATATACGATAAATTTGGCAGAACAAAAACAAAAGAAACACCAAGCACAAAACCAACAACAGGTAATTATTCCGAACAATCTAAACGAAGAACGAAAAATCAAAAATCTCCAGATGACAGTAAGACAAAATCAGTAAGCTACAAAAAAGAATCACCTAAAAATAAATCCTTTATGGATAAAGCGAAAGAAATACCAAAATCATTTATGAATAAAATAAAAGATTTTAAGATTCCTAAAGGCGTAAGTAAATGGACAAAGCGTATTCCTGTTATTGGAGCTGTACTTTCTATTTTTGACGGATTAAGTGGAGGTTCTTCTTGGAGTGGGATTGCTGGTAGTGCTGCTGGAGGATGGGCAGGTGCAAAATTAGGTGCTGGTGGTGGAGCTACACTCGGTTCATTTTTAGGACCTCTTGGAACACTTGCAGGTACAATTATTGGAGGTGTTGGAGGGGGCATTGGAGGAGCCTATGGTGGTGAAAAATTCGGTAACTGGATTATTGGTAAAATTAGTAGTCTGTTTAGTAGCAAAACCGCTTCTGCAGCAGAAGTCACAGCAAAAGATTCTAATTCTCAGTCACCTGCATCAACTACAAAATATACACCCTCAACAAACATTGAAAGCACCGGTAGTAGTGCATTGATTGAACAAAAAGCGCAAGCATTAGCTAAGAAATTAGAAGATGTGACGAGCGCTTTACATCAAAGCGTATATAACGTCTTAACATCATTCGCGGAAGTGAATGTGAGTATAAAATCTTTTAAAACAAACTTTGATAATTTGGTGCAATCAAGTAGTGAAGTAACAGGAAGTTTAAAAAGCACTTTTGCTCCATTACAAATTAGAGGTGTGATATTAGGTGCTAGTATGGATGCATTGACTATGACATTAACGCAATCTAATGCTTATGTTAATGGCACTTACTCACCACTTGCACCGAAGGGGATTCTTTTGAATGCTGGTATGTCTGCATTAATTATTAGTACTCTACAGGCATCCGCTTCTGTATCGTCATTCGCGGGCATTTCAGAAAAAGTGAATGCTTTAAAAGGTGCCATTGATGGTCTACGAACAAGAATCAATAATGTTTCTTTACCCTCTGCAGCACCTGCAGGATCAAAAAGTAGTTCAGGACCAGCACGAAGTAGTGGCGGTGGATATGTGCCATACGCAAATGGTGGTTTAATCAATCGTCCGCACATGGGACTAGTTGGAGAAGCTGGTCCGGAAGCTATTATTCCATTATCACCAAGTCGTAAAGGGCGTGGCCGAGAATTACTATACAGAGCTGCATCGGCTTTAGGAGTTCAACCGTATGCAGACGGTGGCTTAGTTGGTGGGAATATTATAAAAGGCTATGGCGATATAGCTACAGCGAATGGTGTGGCATCCATTAGTGTAGGCGATATTATCCCGCAAGTACAAATAACTGTCCAAGCCAATGAGAATGGGCAAGTTGATTTAAGTAATCTTTCTGATGAAGTTTTAGATGCTATTGGCGTTAAATTGGCTGATAAAGTAACTGAAGCTTTCTCAAATATGATGGTACCGGGGTGATGTTATGGATTTTGCTTTAATCGATCCAGAAACAAAAGATTCTGTTATCTTTCCTGTTGCACCGTCTCAAATAAAAATCTCCATTGGTACAAAAACAATGTCCTTTGAGCCTATTGTGATGGGCAGCGTCACAATACCACGTGGTCGTCAACCTATTACCTTTGAAGTGACAGGGATACTGCCAAAAAGCTCAACCCCATTAGGTAAACGATCCTCTGACTTAGAGCCTAATGAAATTGTTGAAAAGTTTAAGAATTGGAGTGATGCCGGTCCTTATGGTAAGAAGCTCCGACTTGTAATAAGTGAAACCGATTGGAACTTGCCTGTGTATTTTGGTAATTTCGATCCTATTCTTGAAAAAGCAGGTGGCAACCTACCATATTCATTAACCATAAGCGAGTATCGTAACTTTGAGGTTAAAGAAATTACAAATACTCAAAATGTAACTCAGCAAAAGCGTGAAGAAACGAAAACAATGCCGAAAACTTACACTGTGGTTAAAGGTGACAGTCTTTGGACCATAGCAAGAAAGTTAACCGGATCCGGAAACAAATGGCCTGAGCTTTGGAATCTAAACAAAGATAAATTAAAAAGTAAAAATAAAGACTTAATCTATCCGGGTGAGGTCTTAACAATACCGAAGGAATGGTTAAAGTGACAGAAAAGTTATTTGATCTTACAAAAGTTGAATATCGTCTTGTGATTTTACCACCTACTGGAGCGGCGATTGATATTACAAATCTTATAGAATCATGCCACCACGAAGAACTGGACGGAGAGCTATCCGCAAAGGTAAATGTACGAATGAAAAATATTAAGCGCGCTGACGGATGGATTCATCAACACGTCTATCTTGCGAAAAGGCTAGTTTTAGAGGCTAAAAGTGCCGGAAAAAGCTTCACTGAAATTTTTCGTGGTTCTATTTATAATTGGAAAACAATAGCTGAGAATCACACAATTGAATTCATTGCTTATGATCCAAACTATAATATTATGCAGTCAAAAGAACATTTTTACTTTAAAGATGGTATTAGCGGAGGCACATCGATTAAAACAATTGCAAATGATATGGGGGTACCACTAGGACAAATCGACGGACCAAATGCTGCACTGACTAAAAAAATGTATAACGGAAACGTGGGAAATACAATTGCACAACGCCTTGAAGAATCAAAAGAAAAAGGTGATGGTGACTATGTTGTACGTTCAACGAAAGGAAAGTTGGAGTCTATTAAAAAAGGATCTAATACTACCGTTTATGAAATCACAGACACAACAGCAGATGGTGGATATGATATGCATTCTAGCGAAAATTTGGTCACAGTCGTAAAAATTTATGGTAACTCGAGTGAGGATAAACGACCAGCTGTATCAGCAACTAAAACCGGTAAAACTGAGTTTGGAAAAGTGCAAGAAATCTTGTATAAATCAAACTTCAAAAATGCTGGTGAGGCCGATAAAGCTGCAA
Organism: Lysinibacillus sp. NPDC094403; assembly: GCF_050278745.1. Classification (NCBI taxonomy): domain Bacteria; kingdom Bacillati; phylum Bacillota; class Bacilli; order Caryophanales; family Bacillaceae; genus Lysinibacillus; species Lysinibacillus sp. NPDC094403. The sequence continues at coordinate 206,329 of NZ_JBNNTL010000002.1, forward strand.
ACACACTGTTAAAAGAGCGTGGGAAACCAGAAATTGAACGTGGTGTAAATCATCCTGACATACCTTGGGTTCGCAAGGGTGATGTTATTATGGTCGCATCTGGAACAATTGGCGGTATGAAAGATGGTAAGCAAACAAGTATTAATTGCATCGTAGAAAGTGTGAGCCGAGACGTTGAAAAAGGTATTATGACACTTATATTGGAGGGTAATAAATGACTAAAAACTTAGGGGGTAATGCTTTAGCAAAGGCAATGACCAAAATTTCAACAGGTGTGTCAGACGAAAAAATCCGCTTCCCTGTTTTAGGTACTATAGATGGTAAACTCAATTTGATGTTAGATGGTTTTTCAAAAAGCATACCAAATAGTGACTATTATCTTTATAAACCACAAGTTAAATTAATTGCACAAACAGGTGAGATTTTACATGAATCATCTTGTAATGCTTTAGATTTAGAATATCTAGTTGAGTTGATCTTGAAGCCCAATGATCGTGTTTTGTGTATACCTATTGAAGATGGTCATACATTTGTGGTTATTGGACATGTGTAAGGAGGTTTAGCACTATGGGCTATGCTACTTTTGATGCGCCAGCTCTAATGTTCGGTGAGGATATTGAAACCTTATATGATGTCAGATCATATAGATATGATTATCAAGAAGGTAAATTAATTATCACCGGTACAGGAAAAACATTGGAAGATACAGCTGTAGATGCTTACCGCTTTTGGGCTATTAAATGTTGCTTGACGGAGCGGTATGAGAGAGCTTGCTACAGTTCAGATTTTGGAATAGAATTTGATGCTATTGTTCGAGCTAATTATCCTCGAGGTATTGCGGAAAGTGAATTGAAACGGACAATTAAAGATGCACTAATGATTGATGAACGCACAGTTAATGTTTCCTCATTTAAGTTTGAATGGGAAGGCGATAGCTGCTGGGTTCATTTTTTGTTGGAAAGTATTTATGGCATTGATCGAATTGAGATACAACGAGGAGGGGAATTGAATGCTAGGGTTTCAGCTGCCTGAACATCTACGAATCACAGAATCTCAAATACATGAAAAAATGCTTAAAATGGCGCCACAAGGTGTTGATACGTCAGAAGGTCACATGTATTGGGACCATACGAAACCAACAGCTATGATAGCGGGTGAGCTTGTAGAGTATACACTTCCTCTCACATTAATGCTTATGTTTCCGCAATTTGCTGTTGGACCATTTTTAGATTATCATGGCTATCCTATTGGGGTGACAAGGAAAGAAGCTGTAAAAGGGACAACCATAGAAACTTTTGTTGGAGATATTGGTCTTGAGATTCCAAAAGAAACAATTATCTTAACCATTGGTGATGAATTTGAGGAAAGTGTACGTTATCAGGTTAAAAAAGGTGGAATTATTGATTCCACTGGTGAGATAAAATTACCTATTGAAGCTGTAGAAGCGGGGTTAAGTGGTAACGTGCCTCCAAACACAATTGTCGGAATTGAAAAACCAATCAAAGGTCTTAAAAAGTTGTATAATGCTGAGCCGGTTACTGATGGTGCTGCTGTAGAAGAAGATGAGAGCTATCGAACACGCATTTTAGAAAGACATCGTAACAAACCACTAAGTGGGGCAAAAAGTGATTATTTGCGTTGGGCGAAAGAAATTGATGGTGTTGGAGATGTGATTGTGCAGCCCTTATGGCGAGGTCCTAAAACCGTCCGAGTATTGATAACTGACCGTAATCGGCAAGTCGCAACTCATCAGTTAATCGATGAAGTGAAAGCCTATATTGATCCAGTGGATGGTATGGGAGAAGGGAAAGCGCCTATAGGAGCGCATGTTACGGTTGACACTATTACTCTCGTATCAATAACTATCAAAGCAACTTTTGTATTAGAAAAGGGTTATGAGCTCTTTGAGGTTCTTCCGGAAGTCGGAAAGAATATTAATGAGTATTTTGCAGATCAATCTATTATTAAATATACAGAAGTTGGTGCAAGAATTATTAAAACGGCAGGGGTTGCGGATTATAGCAATTTACTAATTGAAAATGACATCAAGAATATTATTTTGTTGGAAGGTGAACGTGCAACAGTGAGTGAGGTATTACATTATGAGCCTACAACTTAGTGAAACAACAAAGATAATGTTAAAAGATGTTACACCTATATACTCAAATGATTTGTATTCACTATCAATATTTGAAGCAAACGGATTTAGTATGGAGACGATATCAGAATTTGCAAATAATCTAACAAGTGAGCTGTTCCCTCAAAATGCTACCTGGAGTCTCATCTATTGGGAAGAATTTTTAGGGATTAAAGATATAGTGCAGAAAAATCATGTTGAACGAATTCAGAGGGTTATTTACGAATTAAATAAATACTTTACCGTAACTCTTAAAAGGATGGAGACGGTTGTTAATACATTTGTTGAAAACAAGAATGCAAAAGTAATAGACGTAGATAATGAGTACAGATTTATTATTGTTTTGCCTCAATCAAATAGCAAGATTAGTCCTGGGTTGTTTGAAGCCGTTGAAGAAATTAAACCCGCTCATTTGTTGGCAAGTTATCAATTAGATACAAATGCTAAAGAATATCTCGCTACCGCCTGTTTAAGTGGAGGAACTACGACGATCTATCCATATTATCCAAAAAACTCTAATATGCAAACAAAAATGATATTTGGAGCAATAACTCAAAGTGCACAAAGCATTGAAATCTATCCGAAAGGAGATTAATAATGTCTCAATATTATACTTTATTAACACCGATAGGCCTTGCAAAAGTTGCAAATGCTCAGGTTACCCAAAGTACTGTTGCTATTACTCAAATTGCAGTAGGTGATGGAAATGCTGCTAGTTACGCACCTACTGGTAAAGAAACTACTCTTAAAAATGAAAAATGGCGGGGAGCGATTACTAGTGTTTCAGTAGATAATTCCAATCCTAATTGGGTAGTTGTGGATGCTATCTTACCTGGGAATATTGGAGGGTTCACCCTCCGAGAGGTTGGATTGTTTGACATAGAGGGTGATTTAATTGCAATTGGTAATTATCCAGACACATATAAACCAGTTGTCGGTGACGGTTCAATAATGGATTTAACCATTAGAACCATTATTGAAGTAGATAATGCGTCTAGTGTCACTTTAAAAATAGATCCTAACGTTATTATTGCTTCTCGTCCTTATGTTGATGGAAAAGTCGCCCAAGTGCAAAAAGTACTTATTGAACATTCGGCACAGATTGCAACCACAGGAAAGTTAGGACATATTAAACCAGATGGTAAAACAATCACAGTTGACCCTTCTACTGGTATAGCTAGTGCTGATTCTACAGAAACTAAGTCTTTTTCAGGAGATTTAAACGCGCTAAACGAAAATGGAACTTTTTCTTGTTATAGTACAAATACAACTGGATTACCTAACAATGAATCAAGTGACAGGGTGTGGTTGGTAACTTCAGTGGTTAATAATCAAGATAAATATGGAGCCTACCAAACTGCAATGCAAGGAAACGTGGGTAGTGCAGTTTTTGTTAGAAGAAGGTATGGCAGTCCGTATTGGTCTGACTGGTTAGACTTAAGTCAACCAAAATACGACACCCCAGTTAATATTAATATGTCAAGTGGTTGGACTGGTCTTGCTAGACTTGAGAAGTCTGGCGATATTATAACAATTTCTGGATATGCAAGACCGACATCTACATCTTCTTATAGGCAAATTTTATCTGTTCCATCACAATATAGACGAACTACTGACATGATAGGTTTTAGTGCATTTGGATATTCGTCCAATAGTAACCAAATCATGCTACAAGGAAATATTGCTGGTGATGGAGCGTTTTCTATCATATCACATCCGATTTCAGAGTTATCACTTAAATTAGATTTATATTTTGTTGTCACATATATGTTACCAAGATCAAGAACATAATTTATAAAGGAGATAAATATTATGCTCGAAAATAAAGTGGTGTATGTATTTAAAATAGATGAAAACGGGTATATCATAGATAGTGATTTGGCAGACCCACAAAATTTAAAAGAAGATGAAATCGCTGACCCAATACCTTTAGACATCATTCATAAACCAAAATGGAATGGTACTAAATGGATTAATGGCGAGACTGAAGAAGAAAAAACAGAGCGAGAATCTCAACAACTGTTAGAATCCTTAAAACCTACTCCATCAGAAATCGCAGATGCAGAGTTAGAAATAAAGATGATTACAATGCTAAGGGAAATGGGGGTTATTCAATGACAGGCTCGCATTTAGAAGGATTAACGTTGGTGCAACAGCGATTAACGAAAGCTTACGCTACATCAATAATGGGAGAAGTAAAGGACGATTGACAGCGTAAAGCCTGACGATTTAAAGAAATATGTAGAGTTAGAAATCTCTGAACGAGAAATTGCCGTACTTACAGGCGGATAGAAAATTGTTGTTTATAGGAATTTATGTTGCAAGATTGTTTACTACCATCTAAAATGACACATTGATGGGAGGTTTAAAAAATGTCAAATAATATTAAACTAATTAAAGAAGAAAAATTCTGTAAACTCTATTGGAAAAGTAAAGAGTTGTATAACTTAATTTTAGAGTATGATTTTGGTGCTGGGATTAGTCTTCCGAGTCGATTTACAGAACAGCTTTGTAGACAATTATACAACTTAAAGAAATATGAAGTTAAAGATAATACTAAGGATACTAATAAAAAAGCGTTTGATGCAGTAGATGAACATGGGAATAATATAGAAATTAAAGCTACAACTTCGAAATCTAGTTCTACAACTATTAGTACTGAAGAATTTGACTTATTATATTGGATGCGTTTTTCTTTAGACACAGATGAGTTATTTATTTATTCGATAACCGGTGAAGAGATTAGAAGTAATTCTGAGTATCAAGAAATAATCAAAGACCCTAGAAACAATATAACTCTCAAAAAATTCTTAACCGATAAACATTTGATAGATGTATACAAATTCAATACGATTTAAATGTTTCATATTGTGCAAGATCAAAGATTACTTGTTAACCAGTATAGGTTTTACCAGAAAAAGTAGCGCTAATCGCTACTTTTTCTTCTTATTATAAATTTTTATTATTAACGCGAAAAAGAAGTTTGCTGTTAACGATAAAATAAATGTAATTAAATATTCTATAACTTACGCCTCCAATTAATATTTTTACTACTAATTGCAGATAGGTAGGTTTTAATCTACTGCTTATGTAAAAACACGACATACTTTAAAAATTATGTTTACTCAATAAAAACCGTTAACTTATTAAAAGCTCCATTTTGTTCAGTACGCAAGCAGAAGCTTAGCGCTATTTTTATTGTCTAAATTAAGAGGAAATCCTTTCTTTTTGTCGAATTTTATTTGATGAAAGGAGATGATCACATGTCTTTTAGCACGGAACGTAACGGATTGACATATTCAGAGGAAGAAAAAGGATTTTTTGATAATTTAGCTAAAGTAATTTCTGATCGAGAGGAAATGGAGAAAATTTCTCCTTATATTGCAGCTGGGATGCAAAGGAAAATAGGGGCAATACAAAAACAGATCGAAGAACGAAAAGGTTGGTATTTCAGAAATTAAGCAACGCACTCTCAAGCGAGGGTGCACTTATTTTGCGCTATGAGAGTAATAGAGATAAGTGACAGTACATGTCACTGATTCTAGATATGTTTTTAGTTATAGTTATTGCCTGAAATGAAAGGAAACCCTATCCTTTTGTCGAATGTTTGTAGACAAAAGGAGATGATGACTATGCAAGAAGTAAAATTTAGCTTAGAAACCATCAATGCAGAAATCAAAGTGTACCTAGAATTTATTGATGAATGGGAGCAAGAATTATTGCAGGTGCAATCAGATTTGGAAAAATGTAAAGAACGAGTATCGTTGTTAAATGAGTTACAAAAACATGTTACTCATGGGGCAAAAACAGAAATAGTAAAGGCAAATATTGATATGGTTGTGAGTGAAGTAGTAGAGCTTACTAAAAAAGAATCTCGCTTAAGTGGGAACATTGAAGCTTATCAGGAATTTGTAATTGAATTAAATAAAATGTTTTAATATCAAGCCTTCCGCAATTAAATGTGGAGGGCTTTTATTACGCATAAAAAGGAAGTGTTGTAATGGAGCAAATTGAACGGTTAGTTATTTTATGGGTAACTAGTTTTGTCACCTATTTTTTAGGTGGATGGTCTATTTTATTAACTACTCTGATCGTTTTTAATGTACTTGATTATGCAACCGGCCTAATAGCTAACTGGCGCAAACGTTCGTCAAATAAAGCATTTAGAGGTGGCATTAAAAAAGGTATCATGTGGATGTGGGTTGGAGTATCTAATCTAATTTATTTAATACTTTTTGAGCTTGGTTTTGACGCAGGGGAAGTATTACCGAATTTTGTAACACTCTATTTCATTATATTGGAACTAATTTCATTAGAAGAAAACTCAAAGAAGCTTGGTTTAGCAATGCCAACGCCTTTGAGTTTTTTTATTGAGAAATTAAAAGAAATTTTTAATAACAAAACAGGAGGTAATATGAAATGAAAATTTCAAACGCTGCTCTTAAACTAATCGCAAAATGGGAAGGATATTACACTAACGCTTATCTTTGTCCAGCTAATGTTTGGACAATTGGCTATGGTACGACAAGATGGCCAAATGGAAAGGCAGTAAAAAAAGGACAGACAATCAAAAAAGATGAAGCATGGGGACTGCTACGAAAACAAGTACAGGAGCATGCCAATACAATTGAACAATATGTTAAAGTACCACTAAATCAGAATCAATATGATGCGCTTGCTTCATTCCAATATAATCTTGGTCGCCATATCCTAAAAAATAGCGCACTATTAAAATATTTAAATGCTCGTAAATGGGATAAAGCAGGAAACGAGATGCTACTTTATTGCAACTCTGGTGGTAAGCGACTTCAAGGACTTGTCAATCGCCGAAAAGAAGAAGTTGCTTTATTTAAAAAGCCAGCTGTTGATGTAAGTAATAAAATTCAGTATGTGGAGATCGATAAAAATCCACAGAAGTTCCGTATCCAGAGTGGGAATTATAGTAGCCGTGAAGCAATGGTTGCTGCAATGAATGCAGCTGTGCAACAAGGATATTTGTCCTATGCAGAGCCGGTAAAGACAAATTCAAATAAAAATGGATGGCGTTTTATTAGTGGATGGAGTAGCACCTTGCCTGAAGCTAAACAAATTGCAGAAAGTACTATTTTAGCAGGTAAATTAAGTTATGCTACAATTCGTGGTACAACTAGATAAAAAGTCTAAGATCAAGATAGCTTAATTGCCGTCTTGGTCATTTTTTAATTCATGATTAAAATTTTACATAACCTTCATCGCTGTCTATGTCAAGATAATAAAATTCCTGTATTCCATGCTTTTCCTGAAAATATTTTTTTACCATTTCTAAATCTTCTCCCAAAAGGGGTAAGGGATAGAATAAAAAGAGATTTTATTTTGTGATTCTTCATATATTCTTCCATCAAATATTTCTTCATGGACTTCAAGTGATTCAAGATTCTTAATTACAGTGTATAGAGAATCGGTAAATTGTGGTATTATTATTAAAAAATTTAAAGGGTGATTAAATGGATGAGTTGTCTGAGGGTAAAGTTTTTCAAATACTAGATTGGGCTTATAATAGTGCTATTAATGGTTTACCAAAAACTCTATCAGCTTATGAAATGGCAGATAGTTATATGAGAAAGTCTAGTTCCTTAGAGGATGCCATTGATAGTTTAATAAAATGGCAACAAGCAAAATGTGCAACAAGTGGTTTTGTAACAGGACTAGGAGGAATAAATACTTTACCAGTTGCCGTACCAACTAATCTTGCTTCTGTTTTATACGTACAAATTAGAATGATTGCATCTATTGCGCACATGAGGGGTTATGATCTGAAAGATGACCAGGTTCAGACATTTGTTTATTCTTGTTTAACTGGTCGGAGTGTTGCTGAGATTGTTAAACAAGGTGCTATAAAAATAGGAGTTAAAGTTGGTCAGGCGCAAATTAAGAGAATACCAAGTGAAATTCTTAAAGCAATTAACAAAGCTGTTGGGTTTAGATTAATTACTAAATTTGGACAAAAGGGAGTTTTAAATTTGGGGAAAGCAGTTCCTTTAATTGGTGGAGTTATAGGCGGTACATTTGATGCAACTTCTACATACGTGATTGGAAAATTAGCTAAAGAGACATTTAGAGAAGATGGATACAATAATGGCGATGGCATGATTGTAGGAATTCAATAAAACTACTTAAATTTGTTTATTATTTAATAAGTACCTGTTAAGCAGGTGCTTTTTTGTATATAAATAAACAGACAACTATGATTAGTTATCTGTTAATGAAGGAAAATATCAATTTTTATTAGCTTTATTGAAATAGCTAATATTTCTGTGTTTTATGCAATTAAGTATTCTTATATAGATGATTAATAATAAATAGATGCTTAAAAATCAATATATGAAGAGCTATTTTCAATAACCATTTCTGCAATAGTTTTAATTAAACTAATTTCCTTTCTGAGTTCAGTTTTATGCATATATGGATTATAAGTCAGATCTTTATATTGTTCTCCGCTTTTTCTGTGAATGAGTGCATTTCGAGTCTTATAAATTCTATTAGATATATTTTTTATAAATGTATCTTTGCTATTGAAATCAATTATATCACCTGCTGAAAACGGTACTTTTTTTTCGCTATAATATTCAATTTCAGTTTCACTTAGTTTATTTTTAAAATCTTCAATATCATTAATAAATTTATTCAATACAAAATTAAGTGATTTTTGTTCATTACCACTCCCATTTTCTTTAATTTCCTTACCATCTTTAATTATTTTTTTTATTATTTTGTACATTTGATTATTGTCTTTTGTACTAAAAGTGGGAGATGTTATAGATTTTTTAAAATTATCAATTTGGAATTCTTTAAAAATTTCATCATAAAAATACTCTAGTATATGGTAATATGAAATAAAGGAAATAAATGGATCATCGGATGAAATTGCCAGATTATAGTATTCTATTAATTCACTGTTATATATTCGTTTAGGCGCTTCGAATTCTCTAGTTTTTCTTTCCTTTCTCGAACTGTTAATTCCAACAATTTCTTCAATACTATATACTTTAGTTTCTCGACCTTTATTACACATATATGTATATGCAAACGAATCTAACATTATAGTTAATTTAGAGGTATCCATTAACACATTTGAACTGGATATTTTTATAGTTTGTAAATTTATAATGGATTTCATTAAATCTAAACAATCAATAGTAATATTTGAATTTCCAGTAACAAGATTTCTTTTATATTTATATGTTCGGACCCTATTTTGTAAGGTACTGATAACTTTTGATGAATTATCATATCTTTTAAATAATTCTATGAACAACCATACAACATAGAAATCACTTGAAATCCCTACAGTATAGTTAATTTCATTTTCATCATCAAATAGATTTAATGATTCTCCGTCATCTTGTAATATGATTCTATTACTATAAGGGAGAGCAACTTCAACAATATTTGACTCTTCCTTAATATAATTTAATATAAGCTTATTAGTATTTATCGATTCAATACCGTTGATAATATCATTTATTTTTTCTTTAGAATTTTCATCTAAGGAAAAGATAGGCGAAAAAAAACCTGTAGGGTAATTATTTTCTAATAAATCATATAACCTCTTTATTATAAGATTCTTATTCATTTTTAAAAATTATGCCACCTTTAAGTATTTTTTTCATTTTCATTTAAAATAATATTTCTAACAATCTTTATAAATATTTAAACAAATGATTATTTCTGTACTACAGTTGTTTGTGAAACTTCTTCCTCTTCAGCAACAATTAATAGAGAAAGCTTCCCGAGATTCTTCTTGTCACATTTAATAACTAAAGGTGATTTATCTCCGTTTTTTGTATAAGGAAAAGAGTTGCTACCGATTTATCCTTCCCAAAAAGACTTTGTCCCTAAAGACGAAATGAAACTCTAATAAAATCTTATTTAATTTTAAAAAAATTAATAAGCACTTACCTCTGTGTCTTTGTACCATTGATACGATACAATTTGGTCAACGGCAATATGAACAAGTGCATTAGGATTATTAATATGTCTGACTCTAATTTCCTTTGAATTTACTTTAATATAATGGAATTTACCTTCTGCATGTTTAGGATCTTTTCCTGGGATAGTAGCAAGATATTCTTGACCATTTGTTGTGATAACTAAAATTTCATGATAAGTACGTGGCTTAAATAAACCGAAAAACATATTATATTCACCTCTCGAGTATTATTTCTTCTTTCTCAAACCCTTAATTTGAAAATCCCATTAAAATTAATTAATAATCGACTTTCTTCTGTAAGAAGACTACCAAAAATTTGATGTTAAAATGAATAATGTTTTTAGCGCAAAACGCCTTATATTTTCATGCTAATATAATGCAATTATACCAATTTTAAACCATTTGTGTATAATGATTTTGTAGGAGGGGAAATTATGAAAAAATAATAGGCAGTTTGTATAAATAATTTAAAAGAGAAATAAAAGGAGGAGAAAAATAAATGGAAATAAGGGAATTTGAGATTAAAGGATTATTTAATAGGAAAGATGTTTGTCTAACCTTTAATGACTTTAATAAAGTAAATATTTTTATTGGGCAAAATGGTATTGGGAAAACAACAATATTAAATATTATGTACTATACTTTATCTTTGAAATTTATAGAATTAAGAAAAATGCCTTTTAATTCTATAACAATTACATTATGTAATAACCAAAGTGCGACAATAAGAAGAGAAGAGTTATTTGAAGGCATAATTATACCTGAAAGTAATGGTATACCTGAAAGTATAGTTATACCAGAAAGACATGGAAACATAGTTAGAAATAGAATAATTTCAGCTCCTGCAATAAATGATATAAGATTACATCTGGGTAATGAATATGTTGAAAAATTGGAAGTAATGATAAAAAATGGTAAATATATTGAGGTGGTGGACTTATTAGTAGAGATATCTTCTTCTCCTAATTGTCCTATTAGATTACGTAAATACTTGCATGGGATAATAAATAAAATAGACATTTCTAATAATGTGAAATTTTTAACAAAAATTATAGAAAGCCTTGATATTGAAGAAATCTTTTTCTTCCCTACTTATAGACGAATTGAAGAGGATATTAAAAAATTTGGTTTAAGTGAAAAGGATTTAAATAAGCTTCCTGGGGATATAATCCAATTTGGAATGGAAGATGTAGAAAAAAGATTTAAAGAAATAGAAAAAATAATATCTAAAGCTATTAACGATACTTATGCTAACTTAACTGGAGATATGATTGAATATTTAAGTTTAAATAAAAGTATTTCTGATGAAAGAAAGAGAAAAATTGAAAACAGCCCAGTTGAAATAATTTTGTCAAGGCTAGCTAATAAAATCAATTCAGAAGTTAAAGAAAGTGTAATTAACTTATTTAATGATAAATCAAATATTTATAAAAAAGAATATGAGCCATTGGTATTCTTTTTATGTGCATTAATTGATAAATATGAAGAGAATATGTATATGGAGGAACATATCCATAACTTTAAAAATATAGTCAATAAATATCTAGTTAACAAAACAGTTATTTATGAAGATCATAATTTACAAATATACGTCATAGATAATGAAACTAAAGATAAAATACCGTTAACGGCACTATCATCTGGTGAAAAACAGATAGTTTCATTATACTCAAAAATTTATTTAAGTTTTTCAAATAACTTTATTGTATTATTTGATGAACCAGAACTTTCATTATCTATTGAATGGCAGGAAACTTTAATAGAAGACATTATGAATTCTAATAAATGCAAGTTTTTAACAGCCGTAACTCATTCTCCATTTATTTTTAATAATAAATTTGAAGAGTGTGCACATAGTATGGAATTATTTATAACGCAAAACGATTATTTTGCGAAAGAGGTTGAAGAATATGACGATTAGAGATGAAAGGAAAGAACGTTATAAAAATAAAACCACTTGCACTTCGGCAATAATACATCGTTTAAGTATTAATTTCCCTAAATATAGGGAAAATCCAATTTGCTTTGTAGAGGGATATGATTCTGATTATTATCAGTTAAGAGTTCAATTACGATGCTCTAATAAAACTCCATATTTTATCAATTGTGGCGGTAAAGAAAATGTAACTAAGGTTTTTGATAAGGTTAGTAGCCGGATAGAATATGAAAAAGGGAGACTTATGTTTTTTGTGGATTCAGATTTTGATGATTCGTTACAAAATCCATCCATATATGAAACACCTTGCTATGCAATTGAAAATTTATATACCAGTTGTCAAGCTGTAAAAAAAATACTTGAAGGGTTATTTAAGTTGGAAGATAACATAGTTGAAAAAATACTAAAACTTTATCAAATATTGCAAGGTCAGTTCCATGAAGCTATACAGTATTTTACTGCATGGATTTTTTTGCAAAAGAATTGTAAAGAAAATATCCGATTAAATTTAAAAGATTTAAAAATAAAAGATTTAGTAAATATAACTCTAGAGAATGTTACAAGTATCTATACATTACAATTTATTGAGGGAAAATTTCCACATGCAAAAAAAATTAATCACCAGGATATTCAAAAAAAATGTATTGATATTTCTAAAGAAAATCCTCAAACGTTCTATAGAGGTAAATATGAAATGGAATTTTTAGCTAAATTCTTGTGCTTAATTCAAGAAAATTTAGGATCAAAAGATTCATCAATAAGAAAATTTGGAGATAAGAAGAAAATTCCATTAACAATTTATGATCCAATCTCACAGTTTTCTCAATATGCAGATACACCTGAATGTTTAATTGAGTATATAAATACAAAATGGAATAAAAAGAGTCAAGTTTTAGAATGTGTATAATTTTTAGTTTAAATATTGATTATCCCTAAATATGTAAGAATGGAAGATAACGATGTTTTAAAATTATAAATTGCATAATTTAATAACTTCTACAACATAATCTTTACTTTGGTTTATCGTAAGTTCAAAAAATTTGAAGTGGATATGTAAGGGAATTGAAAACAAATTAATTGATAAAAAATCACTCATTTTAATTTTTCCAAACGAGTGACTTTTATATAAAATTCGTTTACTGGTTGTTGTAACTGCTATTTTTGATTAGATTTCTACTATCATAACGCACCTGTCCGAAACAATTTTTAAAATTACGATTTTTTAGCTGGGGCACCATTTATAAAAAAACTACGTGCGCCCCAGAAAGTGCCCCAAAAAGTGCCCCAGTTAAAAACATTTAAATACACTTCATTATAAAGGTATAAAAACTTCTTTTTAGCGAAACCTTCATATTATGCACATCAAAAAGTTAAATACATTAAGCTACAAACCAGGGTCATAAGGATTACTTATTGAAAAAGATAATATTAATGTAATTTACTTATGAATATAAATGAGCTATCATGGGTGTTGGAGAAAAGATGCTTTAAATTTTTATATAGGCCTTTTCAAAAAGATATTTAGGGGGATCCGCAAATGGCACAAGGTAATTTACACAACAGCCGCGCATCATTCGAAGTTAATGGTAAAACTTATAATTACTATGACTTAGCTGCGATTGAAAAAGCTGGCGTTGCAAAAGTTTCAAACCTTCCTTACTCAATCAAAGTATTATTAGAATCTGTTTTACGTCAATATGATGCATATGTTATCAATGAAGAGCACGTAAACGAATTAGCAAAATGGGGTAACGGTGCAGATCCAGAAGCTGAAGTACCATTCAAACCTTCTCGCGTAGTATTACAAGACTTTACTGGTGTACCAGTAGTAGTTGACCTTGCTTCTCTACGTTCTGCTATGAAAGAAATGGGCGGCGACCCAAGCAAAATCAACCCTGCTATTCCAGTTGACCTTGTAATTGACCACTCAGTACAAGTTGACAAATACGGTAATGCATCTGCATTAGCAGCAAACATGGACCTTGAATTCGAACGTAACGCTGAGCGTTATAACTTCTTAAAATGGGCTCAAACTGCTTACAATAACTTCCGTGCTGTACCACCAGCAACTGGTATCGTTCACCAAGTAAACTTAGAGTATTTAGCTCCAGTTGTACACGTAAACGAAAATGCTGACGGTACTTTCGAAACATTCCCAGACTCAGTAGTAGGTACTGACTCACATACAACAATGATTAACGGTATCGGCGTTCTTGGATGGGGCGTTGGTGGTATCGAAGCTGAAGCAGGTATGCTTGGTCAACCTTCATACTTCCCAATCCCAGAAGTTATCGGTGTTAAATTAGTTGGCGATCTTCCAAACGGAACTACTGCTACTGACTTAGCATTAAAAGTAACTCAAGTATTACGTCAACGTGGCGTAGTAGGTAAATTCGTTGAGTTCTTCGGACCTGGCGTAACTAAATTACCACTAGCTGACCGTGCGACAATCTCAAACATGGCTCCTGAATATGGTGCTACATGTGGTTTCTTCGCAATTGACGAAGAATCATTAAACTACATGCGTTTAACTGGTCGTGACGAAGAGCACATCGCGGTTGTAGAATCTTACTTAAAGTCTAACCACATGTTCTTCGATCCAACTTTAGAGCCAGTTTACACTGACGTATTAGAAGTAAACTTAGCTGAAATCGAACCAAACCTTTCTGGTCCAAAACGTCCACAAGACTTAATTCCACTATCTCAAATGCGTACTCGTTACAAAGAAGCAGTAGTGGCACCACAAGGTACACAAGGTTTCGGTTTAACTGAAGATGAATTCGCAAAAACTTCTGTAGCTAAATTCGCTGAAGGTGATGTAGAAATCCCAACAGGTGCTGTAGCAATCGCTGCAATCACTTCTTGTACAAATACATCTAACCCATACGTATTAATCGCTGCGGGCTTAGTGGCGAAAAAAGCTGTAGAAAAAGGTCTAACTGTGCCTAAATGGGTAAAAACTTCTTTAGCACCAGGTTCTAAAGTAGTAACTGGTTACCTTGAAGATTCAGGTTTACAAACTTACCTTGACCAAATCGGTTTCAACACTGTAGGTTACGGTTGTACAACATGTATCGGTAACTCAGGTCCATTACTTCCTGAAATCGAAGACGCTATCAAAGAGAACGACTTATTCGTAACATCAGTTCTTTCTGGTAACCGTAACTTCGAAGGTCGCGTACACCCACTTGTAAAAGCTAACTACTTAGCTTCACCACCACTTGTTGTTGCTTATGCACTTGCTGGTACTGTGGATGTTGACCTACAAAAAGATTCATTCGGTAAAGACAAAGATGGCAACGAAGTATTCTTCGCTGATATCTGGCCTACAACTGAAGAAGTTAACGCTGTATTAGGTACTGTAGTTAACCGTGAATTATTCCAAAAAGAATACGAAACTGTGTTCACAGCTAACGAAAAATGGAATGCAATTGAAACATCAACTGAGTCTCTATACACATTTGATGACAAATCAACTTACATCCAAAACCCACCATTCTTCCAAGGTCTTGCAAAAGAGCCAGAAGCTATTAAAGGCTTAGACGGCTTACGCATTATGGCGAAGTTCGGTGACTCAATCACAACTGACCATATTTCACCAGCTGGTGCAATCGGTAAAGATACACCTGCAGGTAAATATTTAATCGAAAACGGTGTTGCAATCCGTGACTTCAACTCATACGGTTCTCGTCGTGGTAACCACGAAGTAATGATGCGTGGTACATTTGCAAACATCCGTATCCGTAACCAAGTTGCTCCTGGTACAGAAGGTGGTTTCACTACTTACTGGCCAACAGGTGAAGTAGAGTACATCTATGACGCATGTATGAAATACCAAGAGCAAGGTACTGGCTTAGTAGTACTTGCTGGTAACGACTACGGTATGGGTTCTTCTCGTGACTGGGCTGCGAAAGGTACATTCCTACTTGGCGTGAAAACTGTTATCGCACAATCTTACGAGCGTATCCACCGTTCTAACTTAGTAATGATGGGTGTTCTTCCACTTCAATTCATGCCAGGTGAATCAGCTGAAACTTTAGGCTTAACTGGTAAAGAAGAAATCTCTGTTAACATTACTGACAGCGTAAAACCACGTGAAATCTTAACAGTTACTGCTAAATCTGAAGACGGATCAGTTAAAACTTTCCAAGCTTTAGCTCGTTTCGACTCAGAAGTAGAAGTAGACTACTACCGTCACGGTGGTATCCTACAAATGGTTCTTCGCGCAAAAGCTGCTGAGTAATCATTAAAATATAAAAACCGATCTCTTAGGAGGTCGGTTTTTGTCTATACATATATATTATTGGGGGCTTTGTTTTGCAAAAAGATAAACTAAAAGAACGAGCTTTATCAATTGTTCCATTGCCAAGTAACTATAAACTAATCATAGAAGAGTATTCTGAAGACGAAAGAGTACTGTTCTCATGGGCGAATGAACAACAAGATGAAAGTGTGACTGTTGAGTTAGACTGCATTGGAAACCTCACATACTTATCAATTGAAAAAAATGATTCTGTTTCTGAGGCAGATTCTTTATCTTTTGATGAAAAAAGAAGATGTGCCGAACAAATTTTACTTAGTCATTATCCATCTGCACTGGAAGATTTAACGTTTTCAAAAGCTATAGAACTATCTGGAGTGGAACGTTTTTATTTTGAACAGATTGTCATGGATTTACCGTTAGAACATGCTGGTTGTTTTATAGATGTTGATCCATTAGGAAATATTGTTGGATTTAGATACAACGGAGTGAAAATAAGCCCTAATATCCCTTCAAGCCTAGTTTCGAAGGAAGCTTTGATGGAATATGTGCGGAATTCATTGGCGTTACAACTAGTAATAACAAAATTATCTCGTGATGTTTACAATGTGAAGAAAGATAGACTCCATCTCGTGTATCAAGTAAATTCATTTTTACACTTTAAAGCAGATTCTTTAGAACCAACATTAACGATTATGCGTGATGAAAATGAGCCTGAAAGTTATGCTGCTCTTCCACATTTACCAGCTAACTTAATTGTCAATGAATTTACGAATGAAGAAATCATTGGTATAACAGGTGAACTGGAGCTTATTCGAGAAGTAGACAGGGGACCAGAGATAGGGATTGTGTGGCGTAAGCGTGATTGGAAGATGAGCGATAAAGATTTATCAATGAATAGCTTTTTTAACATGCAGTCAGAAGATACAGTAAAAGCTATGATTTCAAAGAAAACTGGTAAAATACGAAGCTTTGGTTGGATGCATGAACGTTTAGGAAATCTACAGCTTAATCAAGAAGCATGTTATCAAATAGCAATAGACTTTTTACTGAAAATAATTCCTGATTACTATCCGTATCTTCAACGCTTAATTCAAGAAGATGAGGAAGAGGATGAAAGAAAATCAAAATCATTTATATTCCATGCCCATAATCAAGGTATAGCTATTCTTGATATGGTTATCATCGTTGTTAATCGTACAACAGGTCACATTGATTATTATAGTGGACCGAATTTTGATTTGGATGAATTTAGCCAAATTCCTACAGTTCCAGCTATTACTATGGAAGAAGCGTATCGTCTATTTCTAGAAAATGTCGATTTTCAATTGGTTTGGGACAAAAATTATGAAGACGAAATAGAGTCTTATCAACTTGTATATCAAGCTTGTGATCGACATACTAGGTCACCTATCCGGTATATTGACGCAACAACTGGCGAAATTATTGTCAGTAATGTACTGGCTTAGTAGTACATGCTGGTATCGATTCTTCGCGCAAAAACTGCTGAAATAAAATATAAAAGCGATTTCCTCGGAGGTCGTTTTTTTATCCACTTTTGTCAAGATGAAGTGGTCAGTATAGAAATCAATCGAACTGACGGATGGAACTTCCGAAATTAGTGATGGTTAGAACCTCTGAAATCGTGGATAGAACAGTCAAAATGATGGATAGAAGCTCCGAAATCGTGGATAGAATCGTCAAAGTTGAGGATCAGAACCTAAAAAAAGATGGATGGAACCGTCAAAATAACGAATAGAGTCTCTATTGTTGCAATTCTAACCATCGAATCGACAGTTAGAATTGTAATTGTTAAATCAGTTTATAAGCTAAATTTGTTCTTCATACTATAGAACTGTAAACAAATAGCGAATGACATAGAGATTAATGCAAAATAAATCAATGATATTGTTCCTATTTGTAAGGACAGTGCAACCCCGCCTAAACTTGCACCAATTGCACTGCCTAAATAATTTACAGAACTGTTTAATGCTACTGCTGAACTTCCGTTATTTGGCTGATAAGATAGTAAAATGTGTTGTTGAGGGGCTTGACATGCCCAACCCATTGCTCCCCAGATAAAGAACGGTAAGTACTTTAATATAGGTAAGTTAAGCATTAAGGGTATACAAATAATGGATAAAGTTAAAGTGAATAAAAATATTGTAATCAAAGTTTTTGGTTTTCCGAAATAGTCGATTAAGTAACCGATCATTAAACTTCCAACCAAGCCACCGAATCCCCATGCCCAAAGATACATCGTTATGTTACTAGAGCTTGTCATTTCTTCTAATAGGGGAGATAGATATGTGTACAACCCAAGACTTGCTACACTGGCGAAAAATGTTATACCTACAGTTATAGTGACTCTTTTATCTAGGAACATCTTTAATCGTTCGTTTAGTGCAGGGGGTGATGTTGTTGGGAAATCGGGAAGAAAAATATACATACATAAAACAGAAATTACACCGATCATAACTAACAGCCAGAGTGTAAGTTTCCAATCAAATAAGTTTGATATATAAATACCTAAAGGAACACCAAGCACTGTTCCCATACTCATTCCTCCAATAGTCAACCCTAGAGCTCTTCCTCTCTTTTCACTAGAAACGAACTTTGTAGAGGCTGCTACGGCTAATGGTGAAAATAAACCAGCCCCAGTTCCCGCAATTGCTCTTGATAGTAGAAGTATAGAAAAGGTCGGCGCTAGAGCTGTGATGCTATTCGCAATCGTAAAGAGTAGCATTGACCAAATTAAGATTTTTTTAATTGGTTTTCCAGCAAGTAAAGAAGAAAAAAACGGTGCTGAGATAGCGTAAAATAATGTAAAAATACTCACAGCCTGTCCAACCTGAGATGTACTTTTTTGATATGTATCGCTAATTCCTGGAAGAAGCCCTGCGATTACATAGGCATCAAAGCCAAGAGCAAACATACCGAATGATAATAATAAAACATTTTTCATATATTGAACCTCCATAAAATATTAAAGATGTTAAGTATAGACGACCTATAACGCTATGTTATAATCGAAGCACCTTGTATATTTAATAGGTTACTAGAAAACCAAGAATATGGAACAATCACTATTTTATAAGGATATAACAAATCGTTATAGGGTATGGAGGAATACAATGAATGTAGAATGGTTACACAGTTTTATTGCTGCTGCCAATCAAAAAAGTTTTTCTAAAGCCGCTCAACTCACTAATCTTTCCCAACCTGCACTAAGTAAACATATACGAAACTTAGAGAATAATCTTGGCATCAAGTTATTTCATAGGACATCCATTGGTATCGAATTAACAGAAGCTGGCGAACGTTTTTACACTCGCATTACACCAATTTTGACTGAAATAACAGCTATTCGTGAAGAATTACAGCAATTTAGTCAGAGCAATCCAATTGCCCTCGGTGGTCTGTCTAGTTTAGCTACTTACTATTTGCCGAACAAAATGAATGAACTTAAGCAACTTGATCGACCTATAACATTAATGATTCAAAATACCTCAAATGAACTGTTACAATCTTTAGAAAAAGGGAGACTTGATGCAGTCTTTGTAGATGCAAAATATATAGAAGAATCTTTGTGGAGTAACGAATTGTTTACGGAACCATACTATGCTGTGTTTCCTTTGAATCATCGTTTCAAATCAAGAACAACAGTTGAGCTTGCAGAATTGTGTGAGGAGCCGCTTATTGTTCATCAAGCTCCTTGTGATTCAAGGAAGGATATAGTAGAACAAATACAATCGCTTGGCTATAAGCCTAATATTATAAGTGAAGTGAACTTTGGCGATTTTATCTTTGGTGCTGTAACTTCTGGAATGGGGATTACGATTGTACCGGAGTTAATGGCTAAAAATATCGGTCATCTTCAACTTTTTGCCTTACCAATTAGTAATTTTGGAAGAACTAGAACAATTGCATTGGTTACAAAAAATAAAGAATTTGGATCGAAGTTACATCATTTATTATCAAATTAAACGTAATGAAGCTGTCTCAACTTAATGCTTTGAGACAGCTTCATTTAATTAATTAAACCCCATTAAATCTTTTACCTTTTTAGTATTTTCCACAGATGTCAGCATTTCCAGTAAGCTGAATGCAACGTCGAATGCAGTACCGGGATTTGAGGATGTAATAATATGTCCAGTTTGAACAATTCGTTCGTTGACGATGTTTGCACCATAGGATTGTAGCTGTGCTAATCGTTTACTTGTTGGATGATTATAAGTAGTAGCTTTTCGATTTTGTAGTACTCCGCTTTGACCTAAAATTAGGGAAGCTACACAAACCGTAGCAATCGGTTTTTTGTGTTCATCGAAATGGCGAACGACCGCCTGGAATTCCTCGCTAAAGGCATCATCATAAAAACCAGCTTCCTCAAAGCCTCCAGGAATCGCTAGTGCATCAAACTCCTCTAATGAAATTTCATGAAGCAATTTTTCGGGGGCTACGTTAAAATTCCATGTACATTGCAATTGTTGATGTAATCCAACGGTCACGACCTCTGTAGTGCCGTCGCCTTCCCATTTATTCCAGCCAAGTACATCAGTAAAAACACTCGCTTCAACAGCTTCAAATCCATTTGCTAATAGTAATAATATTTTTTTCATGTTGTAAATGCCTCCTTTATATGTTTAATTTTAATGAATAAGGCTATTCAATGACAGAATCTGTATAATGTAATTTAGATGAATTGCTTTATAATAAAAGGAATTTTATTAAATCTAATTTATTTAAAAAGGTGGATACATATGGATCAAATAGATACAGAAATTTTACAGCAATTGCAGCGAAATGCAAAAATGTCGATGAAGGAATTAGCAGCGAAGGTTCATTTATCATCTCCAGCAGTTATTGAGCGTGTCAAAAAGCTAGAAGAACAGGGGATTATTGAGGCTTATAGCGCAAAGGTAAATTTAAAAAAGTTGAATCGCGACATTCAAGCCATTATTTTATTTAAATCAATTGATTGTAAAAGTCTTTCGGATTTTTGTAATGCACATCCTGATGTCCTAGAATGCTATCGTGTAGCGGGTGAAATAAGTTATATTGTAAAAATTGCAACCAATTCAGTGGAAACATTGGAGCAGTTTATTGATGAAGCCATGCCTTATGGGACCCCATCAACAAATATTGTGCTTTCTTCAAATGAAAAAGCGGTCATTGCTCCTTTTCCTGATAAAAATTAGTGAATTCGGAGTTGCTCGAGTAATCCTTAAATCCAGATCTTTATTTAAAAAATACAAAAAAAGCAAACCTCTATTCATTGAGCACCGTTTATAGGGCAGAGAGGGGGAGAGATGTTGCTTGAAATTAACGAACTCGAAGAAATAATGCAGCAGCATACAGAAAGGCTCATCCGACTTGCCTTTTATTACGTCAAGAATTTACAAAGTGCTGAAGATATCGTTCAAGATGTATTTATTAAATTTTACGATAATCAGCAAAACTATGAAGAAAGAGGAGAATTACGGGCATATTTATCGAGGCTCGTCATTAACAAAAGTAAAGACTATTTACGTAGCTGGACATACCGTAAAATACAAGTGCAACAGAAGATCTTTGCCAAGCAGGCTGTCACGAAAAGGGACATGCTAGTGCAACAGGATGAACAAACCTTAGTAGAAAACGCCATCTTAGCACTACCATTAAAACAGCGCGAGGTCCTTATTTATTTTTATTTTGAGGAAATCTCTGTTATTGAAATTGCCGAGCTTTTAAGTATTCCTGAGAGTACGGTGAAAACAAGGCTACGTCGTGGACGAGAGCTTTTAAAGCCAAAGCTACAGCATATAGAATGGGAGGTCCTGCTGCATGAGTAAGGTAGATGTGAGGGTAATAAAGGATTTAACCGAAAGCAAAAAACGTGTTATGACCAATGTTGTACAGCATTTAGAACAGCGTGAGATGAAAAAAAGGTCTTGGCGTTGGCAATATAGTGTAATGTCTATAATATTGACAGTTTGTATTGGCATATTTCTGTATACTCAATTCAGCGGAAGTCAGGAGCAATCAGCAAGTATACCAATTGTTTTTGATGAAAAGTTTTTAAAGTTCTCTCTGGGAATAGATCCTGAGGAAAAGGATCCAATATTAACGTCTGATGAAAAACTAGAATTTGAATCCTATTTACAGTTGGAATCTTTATATGCTTACGCACAATCAAAGGGGATAGTACCTACTCAAGAAAAAATAGATAAAGAGCTTGAAACATTGATTGAACTTAGTATAAATGAGAACAATGCGAAATTCACTGAACAATTGGAGAAGGTGAATCTTACAAAAGAAGAATATATTGAACAATATACTAAACCAATGAATTATAAATTTACTACTATCAATTCACTATTAGATCAGGAAAAAAATCAATACAAAGACGTAGAAAGAATGATGCTACTTTTCCTAGTGGAAAGAGATGCTTTGAACTATTTTGAAGAACATTATAGTCAAGAAATAGCATCCCTACGTGAAAAATATGATATTCCAGTGGGCGAAAAAGGAATCCATTCAAAACGTGGGGCAGTTGTAGCAATCAAAGAACATGAATTTTTAGTAGTTTCACATGCTGATGAATCAAATATTGGGAAATTATCAATAGATGAAATCGTTGAAAAACATGGTAATGGTATGTGGTTCCCGTTAATCGATCCTCCTAAAACATTGTCACCTGGGGATTATGTAGAAGTTAAATATAACCAAGATTTAAACATAGAAGGTAAAAATATAGTAAGAATTGCGGATATAGAGAGTATGGAAATATTGGAAGAGCATCAATGAATCAAGGCTAGACATTCAAAAGTTTCAAGAATGTCTAGCTTTTTTTGTTAAGCTGTTTTTACATTTGTATTATGGTACAATTATTGTAAGTATTTGTATAATCAGGGGGGAGTAGTAAAGGATGATTATGCAAGTTCTTTACCAAAACAAAAAGGTATGGGGAGAATGATTGAATATGATACTAAATAAAAACTTACTGAAGGAAATTGAATTAAAAAAAATATTAACAGACATAAACAGTGGAAATAAAACGTGGCAACAAGAAGACCAAACACATCTCGTACAATCAATGATGCTACATATCGGCTCACTAGATAGTGAACTACGAGATAACTTAATTTATGGATTGTTTTATGAATTGATCCATGAAAAAAACTTACTAGAGCATTCACTTTTAACGGAGCTTTTAGAGGATTCTTTAAATAATTTATTATGTAAGGGTATTGAAGAAAGTGAATCAGATTTAGTTTTTACCCGTACATTTACGTCGCTATTGATTGCCCTAATATTATTTAGAGATAACGCAGACGATTTTTTATCCCAACAGAAAATCGCTGATTGTAAAGATAAAGTACTAGCTTATTTAGCTGCAGAAACGGATGTAAGAGGCTACGTGCCGGTGAAAGGATGGGCTCATAGTGTTGCCCATATGGCTGATGTAATCGATGAATTGGTGAAAAATTCAAAATTAAATAAAGCTTCTTATAGTGAAATTGTAAGCGCATTATGGAACGCCATTTTGCAAGAAAATTATGCTTTCATACATAATGAAGATGAACGGATTTTAGTACCTATTTTCACAATGCTTGAGCATGGTTTAGAGGAGCAAGAGATCATAAAATTACTGCAAGAATTACCTGCTTTTTTAAGAGGAAAAAGGGAACAGCTCGATGTACAGCATCACAGAATTTTACTTTTTAACTGTAAATCCTTTGTGAAAAGCTTTTATATTAAAACAAATGAGAAGCCTAAGTTCGCAGCTCTTCATAAAAGCATCGAAGCATGTC
This sequence comes from Lysinibacillus sp. NPDC094403, assembly GCF_050278745.1. Taxonomy (NCBI): domain Bacteria; kingdom Bacillati; phylum Bacillota; class Bacilli; order Caryophanales; family Bacillaceae; genus Lysinibacillus; species Lysinibacillus sp. NPDC094403. The sequence continues at coordinate 230,425 of NZ_JBNNTL010000002.1, forward strand.
TTGATGAATTGTGAGGAAATTACTACCAATATTAGTACTTTGAAATTATTGACAGACAAAATTTGGTTTGTTAAGATGAGTGTCAATAAAAGCATACAAATTCGTTGATGAGAAAGAGTAGTGTTTCATTTTGTTCTACAGAGAGCCGACATATTGGTGGAAGTCGGTGTGCAGGTGCTACATGAAAATCCTCTCTGAGAAGATTGGCTGAACATAGTAAGCTAATCCGGGTGTCTACCGTTAAAAAGAACACGTATGATTGTACGTTGCTGAGAGCTATTGAACGTTGATTCAATAGAATTAGGGTGGTATTCGCGGTTAACCCCGTCCCTTACTTGGGACGGGGTTTTTTGTATGCCTTTTATACAAATTGATTGTATAGGAGGAACTAATATGCTAGCAGAACAAAAGAAGGAAACAACGGTTGAACGAGAAAAACGGATTCTCGCATTGTGGGAGCAAGAAGACACGTTTGCAACATCCGTGACGAATCGTGTTGGACAGCAGCCTTTTGTATTTTACGAAGGACCGCCGACAGCGAATGGCTTACCACACGTAGGTCACGCATTTGGCAGAACTATTAAAGATGTAGTGGCTCGTTATAAAACGATGCAAGGTTATTTAGTTGAACGTAAAGCTGGCTGGGATACACATGGTTTGCCTGTAGAGCTAGGCGTGGAAAAAAAGCTTGGTATTTCTGGTAAGCAAGAAATTGAGAAATATGGTGTAGAACAATTTATTCAAGAGTGTAAGGGAAGTGTCTTTACCTATGAGAAGAAATGGCGTTCCTTTACAGAGCAGCTAGGCTATTGGATTGACATGGATGACCCGTATTTAACGCTAAGTAATGATTATATTGAGTCTGTTTGGAATATTTTAAGTCATGTGCACAAGGAAAAGCTTTTATATAAGGGGCACCGTGTTTCACCATATTGCCCTAGTTGCCAAACATCATTAAGCTCACATGAAGTTGCACAGGGCTATAAGGATATAAAAGATTTATCTGTCACGGCAATGTTTAAGCTAAAGGATAAAAATGAATATTTTCTTGGCTGGACAACGACTCCGTGGACATTACCTGCCAATGTTGCATTAGCCATGAATCCTAAGCTTATGTATGTTCGAGTGAAGCAGCACGATAAAGTCTATATCTTAGCTAAATCACTAGTGAATAAAGTTTTTGCTGATTCTGTTGAAGTGTTAAGTGAACATGAGGGGTATGAATTTGAAGGTGTATCGTACATCCCACCATTTTCTTATGTCACAGTTGATAAAGGGCATGTCGTTGTACTAGCGGATTATGTTACAGAGCATAGTGGAACTGGAATTGTCCATATCGCGCCTGCATACGGGGAGGACGATTATAAAACGGTTCATCAAAATGGGCTATCCTTTGTAAATGTTGTTGATTTAAAGGGTTGCTATACAGAAGAGGTTCCAGAGCTTGCCGGTAAATTTGTGAAAGATTGCGATGTCGACATTATTAAAATGCTCGCTAAAGACGAACTGTTGTTTGATAAGGAAAAATATGAGCATAGTTATCCACATTGCTGGCGCTGTGACTCACCTTTGCTTTACTACGCAACTGACAGCTGGTTTATCAATATGTCAGCACTGAAAGATAAGCTTTTACAAAATAATGATCAAGTAAAATGGTATCCTGAGCACATTAAACACGGTAGATTTGGTAATTTCTTAGAAAACCTAGTGGACTGGAATATTAGTCGAAATCGTTATTGGGGTACACCGCTCAATGTCTGGGTTTGTAAGGATTGTGGTCATGAAGAGGCACCAAATAGTATTGCTGCCTTAAAAGAGTTAGCGAAGGGTACTTTACCTGACATCGAACTTCATAAGCCATATATTGATGAGGTTATGTGTACTTGCCCAACATGTAATGACGACATGGAACGCACACCGGAAGTGATTGATGTATGGTTTGATAGTGGTTCAATGCCATTTGCTCAGCATCATTATCCTTTTGGAAACCTTGATACGTTTAACAATCAATTTCCTGCCGATGTTGTCATCGAAGGCATCGACCAGACAAGAGGCTTTTTCTATAGTTTATTAGCTGTATCGACTTTATTTACAGGCAAGGCACCTTATAAAAATGTACTCTCTCTAGGGCATGTTTTAGATGAGCATGGACAGAAAATGTCGAAAAGTAAGGGAAATGCATTAGAACCAGTTGAACTGATAGAACAGTACGGAGCGGATGCTTTAAGATGGGCATTTTTAGTCGACAGCTCACCTTGGAATCCTAAACGGTTTTCAAAAAAAATTGTGATGGATGCGAAATCAAAGCTAGTCGATACACTAGATAATACGTTCAAATTTTATCAACTATATGCAGAAATAGATGGTTTCCAATACGATGCAGATAAGACTGGTACCCGTACAAAACTGGATCATTGGATATTGTCTCGATTACATCATACGATCCAATTTGTGACAAAATCTATGGACGATTATCAATTTACACAAGCAACACGTGAAATTGGCAAGCTTGTAGAGGAGCTAAGTAACTGGTATATCCGTCGCTCACGAGCAAGATTTTGGGCAAACGGGCTGACAGAGGATAAACGAGGTGCCTATAGTACACTGTATGAGCTACTAACAACAATTTGCCAATTACTAGCACCATTTACGCCATTTATCGCAGAGGATTTATATCGACAATTATCAGGAAAAAGTGTTCATTTACAAAACTACCCAACATACGATGAACAACTATTGAATCCAAAGCTTGAAAAAGAGATGGCAAATGTATTAACAGTCGTAGAGCTTGGCCGCAGCATCCGTAATAGTCAAGGCATCAAAGTTAAGCAACCTTTAAGTGAAATGATTGTCTCTGTTGACGGTGAGCTAACAGATTATCAACCATATAACGAGCTCGTGAAAGATGAATTAAATATAAAAGAATGCATTTGGACAAAAGATTTTTCAGCATATGAAACAGTTCAGTATAAGCTCAATTTTAAAACAGCAGGTGCAGCATTTGGAGCAAAAGTGAACAAAGTAAAAGATTATGTAGTGAATTTAAATGATGAAGAAAAAAATATATTACAACGTACAGAATCAGTTGCATTCACGATTGATGGGGAACAGATAACATTGTTAAAAGCACACGTGTTAACAGAGTCCATTGTAAAGGATCAGTATATCTTAGCCGAAGATACTTTATGCAGAGTCCTCCTCAATGTTCATCTGACAACTACCTTACTTGAGGAAGGGCAAATAAGAGAACTAATTCGCACAATTCAAGATACACGCAAAAAATGGAAACTTCCTGTTGAGCAATATATATCAATTTCGATTGCTGGAAGTGCCAAAGCAATAACTATCATTCAGCAGCACGAAGCACTGTTAAAGGCAAATGTGTTGTTAAATGATATTCATTATGTGAGTGACGATCAAGGTGAACGATATATGGAGACAGAGGTGTTTGATGAAAAAGTTATTGTTTATTTTAAGCTGTAGAATCTGTAATACTCAGGTAAGTTTCAAACGCAAGGGTTGGCAGAAGCAGTGATCTGAAGAGTTTCAAATCTGATCGGGTAGACAGAAGAAGTGATCAGGTAAGCCCGGAAACTGCTCTGGTAAGCCCCGGACTGCTTAGGAGTCGCTAGAAGAAAAGCACAGAACAACGCAAAACGCTCAGGTTCCAGTATTGTATTAAAAGTCAAGAGTTGAAGTAATGTACTTCATATTTCAAGAGCCTATATACAATGAGCAACATTATAAAATGCTATTTTTAAAGCTGAACTAATTTTGGTATTAGTTCAGCTTTTATTTGTGTTTAAAGATATAGTTTGAGGAGTATATTTAATAAAACTATAGTTAGCTACAACTGAACAATATGAGGAAAGAAACTATTAAAGAGTCACCAGGCTGGGATGGCGACCCTTAAATCGGAAATGTTAATATCCAGTCATGAATGTAGCGCCGACAATAATTAGAAGAATAAATAGAACAACAATTAAGGCAAATGTAGAACCATTACCGCCGCCGTAATAGCCGCAGTTATTAATGCCACCAACATTTCCACCATAGTATCCCATAAAGCACACCTCCTTTCTACAATATATAATATGTTAGCTGTAGAGAAGGAGTATGTTTGATAAACCATTTAGCTATAGGCATTAAAAAATATATTTTTGTGAGATAAGACCATAAAAAAGGGCCACTTGGGATGGAGTGACCCTTAGTAAAAAGACTAGGAGGTGTAAGGCTAAATTAGCTTTACCTTACTATTATTATGATGTGATAGCTATGTTTGTATAGTGAATTGCCTGTGAAATAGATTTTTAAAAATAAAAGTACAGCTTTAAATAAATTTACAAACAAGGTAGGTGCTGCACAATATGAGGAAATTAATAAATAGATAATCCACTATTTATTACGAATATCAAGAAATTTTGAAGAATTATACTTTAACTAGCGGTGCTGGATAGTTGAATAATATATGGATATATGTGGTGAAATAAATAATAAATAAAAGCCTGGAGAGTGTATGTAATGAGAGTACTATTGGAGTTCATAAGAATGTTTTTCTTACTCATAATTTTTTATTTGATTTCAGGCAATATTGTTGCTTATATCTACCAAAAATTAGGTGTTAAATATTCAAATACTTATGGAATTATAATGGTAATCTCAATTTTAATTATATTTACTGTATTATATCGAAATAAATTGCAATTAGGTGGATGGTATAAAGGAGAGGTTAAAGCCAAACTCTCAAAAACATTGACAAAACGGCTGATTTCAATCGCACTATTGTTATTGTTATTACCTCCTATCCTAAATTTCATATTCCACTAACGGTGCGATTGTTAATTTTGTACACTCGCTTCTTGTGCTAATGGGTTATTTAGTTAAATAGCTAGAGAAAGGTAATCATCTCATATGAGGTGGTTTCTTTTAATTTGCGTGATGCCATAACTGAAGTGTTACGGAACGAATTCTTCTTCTACTAACAGAGCAATAGTTGAAGAAGGAAATAGTTGCATTTACATCGAAATAAATAAGCTAGATTGGAGTAATCAAGGAATGTAATATCTAATATCGAGAGTTGAAAGAGAGTGCCCATTGATACGCAGTTATTTTTGACCAAAAAAAAAACTGCGTATCAATGGTTTCCTATAGGAGGGATTTTTGCTAAAAATAACATAAAGAAATGGATAACCCTGCATTAACCTTGAGAATTTTGAATGAACTTCTTGAATGAACTTGACTCTCTTATTGAGAATCTATATGAAAGCGGCACCATTTCTAGAAGTGTCTCCATTTTTTTTTCTGAGAGTGCTTCAAAAGAATTAGTAAGTGCGTACAATCGAAGCTTTTTTAATTCATTTAATTGTTTCGATATTTTCACTTCCGAAGAAGTGTTGCAGTCATGGAGTTTTGATATTGGTTTACTATCTCTTAAATTCTCTACCAGTTTAATAAGCATGGTATGGAATAATTGTTTAAATTCTCGGTATTCAAATGGATGTACTTCGCATAGTTCATTGTATTGAGAGACCACATAATGAATTTGAGTGAAACTTAGAGCTGGTTTATGTTCTAAGGCTAAAGCTAGAACATCGAAATTAGGGAATTTTTTCATAAATTGATGTAAATTACCCATCGCTTCAGGAAAGTTATTTGAAGATATTGGGTGTTCCTGATGATAGCAAAATGTTGAAGAATCTAATAAAAAGCGGGCGCCATTTTTGTACAAGCGATATCCAAGCTCCCAATCTTCTGCACCGTACCCTCGAAATGATTCATCAAAGTATCCTACCTTATCCAGTAGTTCTTTATTGACTGATACGTCCCCTGTTAAAAACGCAATATAGGGAAGCATAAAATTACTTAGATCTAATCCAAATTCGCTTAATCCATTATTTAACTCCTTGGTGAAATACCAATTCGGAAATGATAGATTTTGAAAGGAATTATTATTTATATCCTTCTTAGTGATGAGTGGGAATAACTGATTAGAGTTTTGATGATTTTGTTTATATTCATTATATAAGAATGTGAAATATGGATCACGGGGAACAAAATCATCTATGTGTACCCACTGTTTACTATTGAAATCGGAAGTTAGAAAGGTATAAATACCTCTATAGTGCATCGCACCACTTACTACTATATTCTTATCATTAATGTGATGTTTATAATGATTTTCAATGAAGTTAGGCTCAGTGAGCATTTCCGCATCTAGAAAGATTATCACTTTTCCTTCCGCAAGCTGGATGCCTAAGTTACGTGCGCGTGACCGACCTTGGTTTTTTCTTGGACGCACATATTTAAACTTAAAGGGTGGATCGAATTCTTTAGGAATATGAGAAGTATTGTCAGAGGAACAATCGTCAACTAAGATAACTTCGAAATTAGAAAAATCAAATGTTTGTCCCAATAAGCAATGTAGCGATAAAGAAACATATTCGTATTTATTGTATGAAGGCATAATAATACTTACCTTTATATCTTTTTTATCTTTATTTTTTATAATTAATTCATAATTTTCCTCCTTTTTTTCTTTTACATTACTTTGTCTTTCTTTTACATTACTAATTTTTACATTTGCGCTACTTATTCTTTCTCTTGCACTACTTATTTTTTCTTTTACATTATTTATTTTTTCATTTACATTACTTTTGTTTTCTTTACCGCTAAATAGTTTAGTTTCTTTGAATTCCAAACTAATTCTCCTCCTATATAATTAACATTTTTATATAGAGTATGAAAAATATATTTTATTGAATGGTTTTATTACCTCCTTTGGTCAAATCTTTACGGAATCTCACTTCTTCTTCATTTCTTCCATCCTTATATTATTCATCAAATATACATCGCTGAATTGCCGGGCTAGATATATGGTGAACTAGATGTAGGAGATTTAAAAAATACAGAAGAATTAGAGATAAATGGTGGGGGAGAAATTGTAGCTAAATTAGTATTAGGAGAAGAAGAAAGAAGACAGTGAACGAAGAATAAAAATCAGTTTTAGTTTAACGGAGTAGAGCCTTTTTATACTTAAACTTAGGGTGTAGGTTATTAGAACAATGTCAGATATAATGATTAAATTATTTTGGCGGATATTCATACGTCTTTAGGTGCGTGTGATTTATTTTAACCTTTGGTCCAGAAGAAATTTCATAGGTCATTCTGTCCTTCCCTACTGGAATTCACTGTCCACCATCCGTAGGTCTATTTCGAATGTAATTTGCAATATAAAACCACGGAAACCATTTACTCTAATTGTTTTAGATAATAGTAGCTATTCAAATCTTTTTCAAAATAAAGAGTAAGCATTAGCATAAGCTTAAGCATATCCTGTAATCTAAGCTCGTCAGAATCTTGGGTTGGTTCAGCTGATGAAACGATTGTTATTTGAAAAGAAGTAATAAGAACAAGGGTAGTATAAAAACGAACAAAGGAGCAATGTATTTGTCTTACGAATATATTCTTATTAATTATTTGTTGTAGGCAAATAGAATGTAGTCCAGATATGTAAATTCAGTTTGGTGATTTAATGACTGTAATTTTCTTGTAAGTGCTTATACATATAGTCTGGTAACTGGAAGAGGAAATGTTGCGAGGGGGAGATTTATGAAAAAAATATTGCTCTTTTTAGTACCTGCTTTTTTATTATTATATTTACTTTTCAATCAAGGAGATCCAAATACAAAAAAGGATATTCTTTATAGCCAAGCATTAAAAAAAGATATGAAAGTAAATATCTATTTGCCAACTGGATATTCCACCGACAATAAATATCCTGTTCTGTTTTTATTCCACGGTAAAGATGGAAATGAAGATAGTTTTATGAATGGATTTTATGGATTTAATGGTATAAAAATAGATCGTGTAGCAGATGAATTGATTCAAAAGGGAGAAATAAAACCTCTAGTTATTGTATCTCCTGAAATTGACAACAGTTACGGCATTAATTCCTCTTCAACAACGATTTCAAGGGATGGATATAATTTAGGAATGTATGAAGATTATATTTTAAAGGAATTGGTCCCTTATATTCAAGATCACTACTCGGTAGCGACTACTCGTGATGGTAGTTTTATAGGAGGAATATCCATGGGAGGATTTGTCGCTCTGAACCTGGGGTTATCCCATCCTGATGTGTTCAGTAAAATTGGTGGACACAGTGCTGCGATATGGGAAAATCAAAACGATATTCCAACGGGATTGTCTTGGCTGGCAAAATCAGACATGAATCTTTTTGAGCTTGTAAAAAAACAGGATCTTTCAGGGATTCAACTGTACCTGGATCATGGCGATATGGACCATGATTGGCTTATTCAAGGGAATACTTATCTAAATGATCTTTTAGACTCACATGGTGTGAAAACACAACTCCATGTAAGAAATGGAGGACATAATTATTCGTTTTGGAAATCACAAGTTAAAAATTATCTGTTGTTTTATATGCAAAACAACTAAGATATCTGGAAATAAAACTTAAGTGGCCCATGGCAGCTCTATATAAAAGTAAGAACGTAAAGAATTTGATTTGAAGTAAAGGGGGCGATTGTTCAATAGAGCAGTCGCTTTTTCTACTGGGAAGCATCTTCGTTAGTGAAAAAAGCACCTCCAATTATTGTGCCTCCCTATATAAGATAATTAAAGGGTTATGAATCCTACAAAATTTACGAAATGAAAAATCCAACTATATAATGACTAACAAAAATTGCAACATAAATTAAAGTAATATAAGGTTGATAATCAATATAAAATTCTTTATGAGTTAACCTAAATTTATGAGGTATTAAAACCCAACTAATATAATCAATTATTATTGAAAGTGTCGTCCATTGGATAACGGTAGTAAGCATAAATTCTTTTACATTATCCGTATCAATCCCTTTGCTGTATAGCCATAGAAAAATTGGGAATATTATAACATTGTAAAGAACCTGGTAGGGTCTAGATTTAACATAAACTGGTGATTTTAAAAAAGTTGTTCCTGCCTGTTTCGCATTTTGAACACCATAAAACTTATTGGAAATTAACATATGTATAAAAACTACTAACGTTGCGACTGAATAAGCAAGTAACATCCATAAAAAAGACATACCTAAATGATTAAACAATTAACTTCACCTAACTTTCGTAATGTAACAAATTATACCAATCCTAATTTATTACATTATCCTATACAATTTTGTTATTGTAAATGTAATATTCCGAAAAATAGTCACTTTTAATTTCTTAACTAAGTGGTAAACACAAATAGAAGCCGAACTAATATCAAAATTAGTTCAGCTTAAAAATTACATATAATAATGCACATTGTATACAGGATCCTGAACTATTAAGTGCATTAATTTAACTCTTGGCTTTTAATAAAACCCGTATTCTGAGCGCTTTTTATGTGATTACAGTAAACCACTCAGAAGGTAGAGAGCGGTTCCCCAAATAAAAATCGCTGAGCATTTATTAAAAATATTCATAAGCTTCCCTGAACCATCAAGTCTTTTCAATGATGCTCCAGCAATGATTAGACCGAAAAACCACAACCAAGAAATCAAAACACATGCTGAAGTGAACAACATTTGCTCCGTCCCACTATATTTTAAAGCACTCGTTCCGATAACACCTATCGTATCTAAAATAGCATGTGGGTTTAAGAGAGAGACAGAAACCGCAAATAAAATTTGTTTTTTAACAGGAAGTGCTTCGTTATTATCGGTAGATGCCGGATTTGAGCGCCAAATTGAATAGCCCATATAAAGTAAGAAAAGTATCCCAACACACATCAAGGCGATACGTAACCACTCAAATTGTAACACGACTATCGATAAACCAAATACCGCAAGAAGTATCAAAAGCGTATCACAAATTGAGGCAGTAATGCTGGCGGGTAAGGCCCGAACTAGATGTGGCTGTGTTGCACCTTGAGAAAAAACAAAGACATTTTGTACGCCTAAGGGCAAAATAAGTCCAAATGCTAAAATCATGCCATGAAGAAATGCTTCCAATTGAAAATCCCTCCTTTCACTAAATATTCTAGTTATGTTATAACTAAAAGAAAACGACCAATTGGATGGTTTTTTAGCCACCCAATTTCGAGTGTTTGAGGTGATAAGGATGAGCTGGCAGCCAAGTAGACAGGGTGAGATAACATTACAGCAGCAAATTATTCAGTGGATTACGCAACATATTGAGCGAGGAGATTGGGTGGCAGGAACAAAGCTGCCAACACAAAGACAGCTTGCCATGCAGTTTGGGGTAAACCGCAGTACTGTTCAGCAGGCGTTAGAGGAGTTAAAAGCGGCAGGAATATTGGAATCGAAGGTAGGCTCAGGTATATTTGTAGCTCATAATTCCTGGGATTCATTAATTACACAAACGCAACCAAATTGGCAAAAGTACATAGACACAAGCCTTCATAAGCCCAATTATCATACCATTCAATTAATCAATGAATACGAGCAGCGTGATGATGTCATTCGATTAGGAACTGGGGAGCTAGCACCAAGTTTATTGCCAACTGCTGAAATTGAAGCGTCATTGAAAGAACTCTCTTTACAGCCGAAATCTTTAGGCTATTCTTCACCACAAGGTAGTGATAAACTTCGAGAAGCGATTTGCGAATATGTGAAAAAAAGGGGGATCCATGCAAAGCCCCATAATGTTTGTATTGTCTCAGGTGCACTACAGGCATTGCAACTTATTGCTGTTGGACTGCTTGAGCAGGGTTCTATCGTATTCCAGGAACAGATGTCTTATTTAAATTCAGTCCATCCTTTCCAGTCTGTTGGTATGCAAATGATAGCTATCGATCGTGATGAACAGCTTACACAAACATTGGCTCAGCGGAAAAGAAAAAGGCAGGCTGTATTTTATGCTGTTCCTACATTAAACAATCCGACAGGTGGGGTATGGACATCGCTTGAAAAAAGGCAACTTTATCAAGCGTGTAAAGCGTCTCGTATTCCCATCATTGAAGATGATGTCTATCACGAATTGCTCTTTGAAGCGGCAATGCCTCCAATTAAATCAATGGATGATAGCGGGCAAGTCCTATATATTGGAAGTGTCTCGAAAACATTAAGCCCTGGACTTCGTATAGGCTGGTTAATCGGTCCAACTACAGTAATTGAGCGGTTAGCAGATATAAAAATGCAAACAGATTACGGTTCAAGCGCCATCTCACAGGAAATTGTGCTGCATTGGCTGCAATCAGGGAAGTATGAAGAGCATATCGTCAGCCTACGCAAAAAATTACAGCAAAGGGCAGATTATGTAGAGGCTATTTTACAAGAAAAATTCTGTAATATTGCTGAATGGAATAAGCCAAAAGGTGGCTTTTATATTTGGCTAAAGTTTCATGATCCAATCGTTGATAAAGAGTTATTTACTAAGCTTTTGCATCGACAAGTCCTCATTAATCCTGGCTATATTTACGATCCTCAAGATACCCAACATATTCGATTATCATATGCCTATGCAACAGATGAAGAGTTGGAAAAAGGATTAAATATCCTATACGAGATTGCAAGAAAGAAGATATAAACTTTTAGATAGATTCTAAAAGAAATAGGCTGGGACAAAACTCTTTAATGAGCTGCAGTTTTGAGATTTGTCGAGAACTTTTGAGATTGTTTATCCACCAACTTTATCGATTTATCAACCAACTATTTTAATTTATCACCCAACTTTTGAAAAATATCGACATCTACCTTCATGCAACACACTCTGACCGCACTGATAATTTACGTCGCTTATGACATAAGCATATTTTTTTACGCAAAATTAAAATATTTTACATCAAAAAAACGCGAGAAATCAACGTTTTTAAATTGATTTCTCGCGCTTTTTAAGGTTTTGACCAGTTTTGTCCCAGCCACTTTTTCATTCTTAAAATAACATAAGAAGAATAGATAAATTATTTGATTGTATGATCTTTCTCTGATGACGAATTCGCTAATTTTTCGTTAAGATTTTTCATTCGATTTTCAACTTTATTAGCAGCTGCATCGAGAGTAAATCCTTCATCAATGAGCTCCTGAATTAAAAGAATTTTTTTGATATTTAAGTAATTATATCTACGTGTAGTACCTTCCACTTCATTTTCTGAATCAATAATACCTTTTTCTTCTCAATAACGAATTTTTCTAGTAGGAACTCCTGTTATATTAGAAACTTCTCCTATTCCAACAACTAATTATTTTAGTAAATCGAAGTCTAACATAGGATCTATTTCATGTTTTTCGCTCATTTGAATTCCTCCAATATTGTTCGTAACCATTTTACATTAAAAGTTGAAAATTTGATCAATTAGAAAATCATTGGATTCGTCCTCATGATGAAGTAATTACAGTGAATAACGAAACTTTAACGCTTACAGGCATGAAATATAAATGCTATGTACCAGAGAATGATTCATGGGCATGGGTCATCGTCGGTCCTGATGGAAATATTATGGCATTTGAGCAAGACATTAAATGGAAAGGTGGTCGAATAACAGAAAAATGGTTACATGATAGTTGGCTATTAGAACATCAATTATAGGAAATTATTTTAACTAGGGTAGACGATAGATAAATTTGACAAAATTAACTTCCCTCCGAAAGAAGTCTCCCACTTCAAAACGTATAGGTGTGTAAGCATCAGTGAAGGTGGGAGATGAGATTTCGGAAGTGTAACCTAAACCCTAATAAAAAAACTGACAACATCAGTTGTCAGTAAAAAGAATGATATTACCTACCTTTATGTTTATTTTTAGACTTTTGAACTTTGAGATTCCGAATATATTCTTTTCGTTCTTCTTTAAGTCGTTTACAGGTAACAGATTTTTCTTTTTTTCTAAGTGCCAATTCTGCTTTTATAGCTTCTTCGGCCTTAGAGGTAATACTTGGATTTCTAAGCTCTTTTGAAACTTTTCTTTGAAGCCTTTTAGGGTTGATTTTTTTCATTTTAATTTGTTGGATAGGTATTCCATCATGTTTATCATTATTTTTGATAAAATCCAACAAATTCTTATTTACAAAATCAAAGACTTCTTGATCTTTAGGTTCATTTCCGAAGGTATACTTGTATGCTTTGTATTTGTTTTCGGAAATGTGTTCTATTAGCCCTATATAAAATTGGCCATCATAAAAAATGGTTAGTTTCATAGTAGGTCCCTCCTCATTTTAAAATCGAATGATGGACATCCCGAGGAGGGGAAGGTTACTGACATCAAATTATGATGCATCCGGACTACCAACCGAATCGTGTTTTTTCATTCTAGTTGTATTATAAACGATTTGTTATTATTTGTAATGGGGAATTTAAACAGTAACAAGGAATTTAAATGATTTATAATTAATATTAATCAAGTGTATATCTACGATCCCCATTAATGTTTAACCTTTATTAAATTGTATTTGAATAATAGTGTCATTCCTAAATTCATCAAAAAATGCACAAGAAATGGTACTAAAATATTGCTTGTTTCAAAATATATCCACCCAAATATTAAACTTGGAACGGCGATATTTATTAACATAATAGGTTTTTTGAAGTATTGAGCATGCATTCCTAAAAACAGTAAAGTTGTTATTATTATTGCAGTCCACTTGTGTTCTAGAAATACAAAAAGCAAATTTTGAATAATTCCCCTAAACAAAATTTCTTCAAATAACGCCCCTATAAACATAAAAGCTACAATACCTGACAACGAATAGTCTTGATAGCTTTTGTTAGTTTCATCTATGTATTTAGAGGGAATAAAGAATGTTAAAATTATCCCAAATAATAGTAGACCAAATGAAGCAAGAACTACACTCATTATCATACTAAGTGGCTTTTCGAATGATAAGAAATTTTGTATTGTGAATACATCATAAACGATAAGAGCGAAAATGGTAGCCACACAAACGAATGTAAAAGAAGAGAATACAAATACAGCGTCTTTTGGTCTAAAATCCTTCTTAGTCTTTTTTTGTTTGTCTTTTATATACTCCATATCTTTCCTTCTTTCTTGATAACTATAGAATAAAGAGATATTTTACCATAATATTTTGGTAGGAAATGCAACCGCTTCTATTTTTCCGATAAATAGGTTTTATTGAGAAAATTTTAAAGTAAGTTAAGGTAACCGTGTCATATATTTCCGGAATTATTAAAGTGAGCAAAATGTCAGTAGGAAAACAGGGGTTTTGAGTATTGGAGAGGAAATATCCAAAAATATGCTAAATTACTATAGTGAAATATATCCTTATTATGTATATTAATGGTATAGTGTATTTTCTCTAGTTGAAGATTTTATTGCGCCTTTATAGCATTATTTTCAGTTGTTATTATGAAACTCACTGTCCTAAACGTGACAATATTATAAACCTATGGGGAAAAGAAGGAGAAGTTTGTATGAAAGCACAAGGTATTTTAAAGGGAATTACTTTAGGCATTTTTTGTTCAATTTTTATTCCATACCTTTTTAATAGTGTAGGGGATACTTTAGCAGGAGGCCGTTTGAGCTATTGGGGAGCAAGTTGGGTATATATAGCATTTTCTATTCCCCTGATGCTATCCATGGTCATAATGGGATATTATCTATCTACTCTAAAGAATATCCCAAATAAAAAAATGTGGTGGATTAGTTTCTTTGTAACTTTAATTGTCAGCTTATTTACTGGCACATTGGGTATTATAATTAGTGAATTGATATTGCGCGGTAATTTAAATACTTTTAATCTAGAAGATTCAATGATATGGGGCGTCATTTACAGTATTTTATTCCTTCCAATAACTGTACCTTCAGGAAAGTTTATTTTAAATTCTTTGCATTATTGGATTCATAAACCCGCAATTTAAATGTATATAATATCATGACCAAGATGAAATTAATTATTTTGGTCTTTTTTTGTACATAGAGCATTTAAAAAGTCACTCATTTGAAAAATACAAGCATGAGTGACTTACATTTAACAGCAATCTTTTTAAAAAACGTGATCAAGATGGAGTTACTATTACTAACTAATTACAGGAATAATATAATATTGTTTTACATTTCTAACGATTAATTTTCAATCCAAGTAAGTAATCGTACAATTTGAAATGGGTCATACCAAGTAATGATGAAACTACAAAAGAAAAATACAATAACAGGAAAAAACTTGAATTTCCCCTGTTCTCTTTTAAATACTGCACCGAAACTTAAAAATAAACTTATGAATAATAAACCTAATCCAGATGTCATAAGAATCTCAAAGTTGGTTGAATAAATGTAGGAGAAACTCAAAAGAACTGCCCCGATTCCTGCAATAATAATGGATAGTTTGCTAAACATTTAAAACTCCCTCCAGAAAAAGATTTCCAATTTATTGTAACAAACTTTTTTATAAATTTCCTTCGTGAGTTAAAGTAAAAGTTTTGAGGATTAACCGAAACTAAATGTGCAATGAAATAGTCTTTTCTGCGTTTTACTTATTTATAGTTCATTCTTCGTAGAAAGACAAAACAGCGCTCATGCCTTAGAGAGTGCTAACAGGAATAAATGCGTAGTTTGGGGTGATAAAATGGAAACCGAAAAATGCCCTAACTGTGGAAATAAACAAATAATCATTGTTGAGAGGAGTTAGTAGAAAGAGATATTCGATATTAACAGGTAAACTTTTAAAAGTTCATAGTGTGTCATGCACAGTGAACTATATACAGTATAACTGCACACTTTGAGGAAAATTAAAATAATGGTGGGATAGCAAACTACAATGACGTTTTGGGGCGATGCATAGGGTAAGCTATCCCGAAGTAAATATATGTAAAAGGGCTTGATAACATTCCAACTGTAAAAATGTTTGAAATGAGATTATTAAAATAAATAAAGGTTATTACTAAACAAACATTAATAGGGTGCGTTAGTTTAAGAAAAAATAAAAGGATTTTTCCCCAAAAAGTACTTGATTAAGTAGCAGGGATCCATTCTAGAGGGAATTGGACGTATGGTGATTGATTATACGAATAGAAAGTTTGAGCTTGTGTTTAACAAGTGATGCTTCCCAGAGACAAGCAAGTATGACGAATTCTTTATGGATTTAATCTTGTAATAAGGTTTTATTATTAGATTAAACTTAGCTAGCATCTGCTTTACTTCAAACGGAAGTAAAGCCTTTTTCATATTAAGCTAACGGTGTAGGTTAGTTTAATAAAGGGTAAACAAAAGGGCCATTTTACTTTGTTAAACCATTACAAATAAAAAGAATACTCTAAACCTGTTTCAAGTAAGGAACCAGAATAAGAAAAACACTGACTTCGTTCAAATTATTGGATGGATCAGTGTTTTTTGCGTAATCCACACATCCTATTTTTTAGGAAAATTTCTTGAAGAAACCATTTGTTGAGCAAAAACCTATTTACAAAATTATGCAGCTATTGTACAGTTGGTTACACGAGTATACAACCATACAATCAACATGAGCAAAACTGAGCAAAGAAAGGAGTGTTCTTGTTGAAGCCAATATTAGATGAATCACTACCCATCTTTCAGCAAATTGCACAAATCGTAATAAACGACATTGTTGAAGGACACTTAAAAGAAGGCGAAAAAGTTCCATCTGAAAATGAACTATCAAATTTTTATAACATCAACAGGGCAACTGTGAGAAAAGGACTGCAGAATTTGGTTGATGAAGAAATTATTTATAAAAAACGTGGAATTGGGATGTTTGTAACGGAAGGGGCTAAAACAAAATTATTAGATGAAAGGAAAAAACAGTATCGAAATGAATATATACTGCCACTGCTAGAAGAAGCAAAGCGATTGGGAATGAGTTTTGAGACAGTGATGAAATTAATAAAAGAGGAGGAGAAAAAATGATTCGAGTTGAGAATGTTACCTATGGATACGGTGAGGAACCAATACTTAAGGATATTTCTTTCAAAGAAAAGGAAAATGGTATTACCGCATTATGGGGACGAAATGGGGCTGGAAAAACTACACTAATGAAACTTCTTGCCGGGCATGAAAAGCCTAACAAAGGAATTGTTGAGATCATGGGAACTGCTCCCTATAATCGTGCAGAGGTTGTTCAAAATGTATGTTATATGCAAGAGGATCATCCATTTAGTGCCATCTGGAATGTAAAGGATTCTTTGCGATTTGGACAGTATTATTATTCTAATTGGGATATGGAAATGGCTAATCGACTCTTAAAGATCTTTGGGCTGGATGAAAAGAAGAAAATATCAAAGTTATCAAAAGGGATGAAATCTGCTTTGCAGTTTATCATTGGAATTTCTAGCAATGCGAAAATCACAATTCTGGATGAACCTAGTAATGGATTAGACGCAAATATGCGTAAGAAAATGTATAAAACTATACGAGAAAGTCAGGAGCAGCATCCAAGATTGTTTTTAGTATCTACTCACCATATTGAAGAAATCCAACAGATATGTGATTCAATTCTTGTTATTCATGATAAAGAAGCATTTATCCATGAACCAATAGATGAAATTAGAGAGTGTGGAATTTGGTTGGTAGGAGACAAAAGTAAGATAGAGCAAGTGACGGATGGACAATATGTTTTAGAAGCAAGTGAATTAGGATCTAGGTTAAAAGTGATGGTTGATGTACCTTTTAATGAAAAATGGAAAGAAATCGCATCTTTTCATGGACTATCAATAGATAAAGTAAAACTACAAGATTATTTGTTAAATAGGACTGAGGAGGCAGAATAAGGATGAATTCTTTAAATGGAACATTTCGTTTAGTCTCAGAGGAGGCATTATTTTATCTAGGCAAATTAATGTTTCTCTACATTACTATTCCGTTGACGTTGTTGTGGATCCTTATTGGATATATATTCGGACTTGGTGATGATGTAGTTGCCTCAATTTCAGGCCCCGCTTATTTCTTTATTGCATTATTTGGAGTAAATGGATATAGATCAATGTATCCCGTCGCGATGGGGATGGGAAGTACGAGAGTACAGTTGCTCAAAGTATATTATGGTGTAGGTATATTAACAGTTGTTATATGCATTACATTTCTAAATGTATTGCAATATATTTTAAAAACTTTATATCTTCAATGGGAAGTCGGAGCAAACATTTTACATCCTGGATTATTCTTAATAGATGGATATCATTTCTTTGCTTATTTATGGATTGATCTTATGTTTGGACTCTTTTTGTTCGGGGTGCCTTTTCTACTATATAGTATTAACTTTCGTTTAGGGATGCGGAAAAGCATCATTATTCTCATGTTGCTATCAGTTATTTTCATGGTTTTATATTATGGTGGTTTTTTAAGCGATAGTATGGAATGGTTTTTAGGATTAGATTTAAATGCTTTGGGAATGACATTGATTACTTTTTTAGGCTTAAGTAGTGTTGGAGCATTATTATTATCATATCCTATTATGCGAAATGCTCCGTTAAAACCAAAGTTAAGAAAGGATTAAACTGGAAATGTTTATTTCAGTATTTGTTCATTAAAGAAATGATAAAAACAATTTGTAAACTCTCATACTTTGTTAGAAAGATTAACTCCATTTTGATCAATATTTTTTCAAAATGGAGTTTTTGCATTTGCTGATAAATAAAGGTTGAAGGAAATATTTTAATCAAATTTTATTCTAAAGCTACAGCACAAGTGCATGGTTTCACAATTTTAAAAAACTTTTTCAAAAAAGCGTATAAAAAATAATAATTAATCAATACTATTAAAGATTTCACTTCAACCAATATGACTAGGAGGGTTAACCCGATGAGTACGATTGATCGTTTACTCTGAATAACCATCAACTGAAAGCTAAAGCGGTTGTCTTAGGTTATTCTTAAGATTGAATGCGAAAGCGAGACAGTGTGTCATGGAGGAAGAAAAGTAAGTGTTAATCAGCCCGGAATTATTTCCGGGTTTTTTGTACTTTAAGAAATCGAAAGAGATGGATCAAGATGTTGCAGAATAAGAAAACCCCCAATACACACCTTTTTATAAAGTGAATATTGGGGGTTAGTTTTTATACTAACGTTTATTTGCATTTTGAATTTGGCTGAAGTCTACTTCCTCAGCGAACTCTTCTCTGTTTTCATTTTTACGTTCTCTGTTAGCATTTTGATTTTGATTCTGCTGTTTTTTGTTGTCTTGAGTTTTATTATTTTTATGTTTATTACTACCCATTATCATCTCACCTCCACTATTAGTGTGAGTGAAAGATGATTTTTTATCCGCATAACTTACAATTAATTAATGAAATATATGTGATGAAACAAAAGATAGGATATAGTAAAATTTTTACCTCCACAACATAAGCCGGCAAAGGTTTTTCTAACAAGATTAGAACATGATTTGTCACACTTGCATTTGTAGAAGCTCCCTGGATTGAGGGAATAGAAGTATACAATTTTTTTGTTATTTAAGATGTAGTTTTATAAAAAGGAGGTTATTCTTTGAGGTGAATGGGTATTAATGTTAAATTGATGAATGTTAGTGATGGACGATTTTTACGCCAGAAGAACATTTTCCAGAAGAATGGAGAGGAAAGCCTGATAAAGTCAGAGATTTTTGGTTAAATCAAAAAGAATTGAGAGCTACAGAGATTTATTTAACACCAGCATCCTCTGCTATGATTGCAACCAAGCTAAATGGAAAAGAATAATCCTAGTTAAGAATCCATACATATTTAAGTAATGATTTCTTTATGAAGAGGTGAAAAAATTGGAGAACATGCCAGAGGGCTATTCTTATGCTCCGCAGCCTATTCGGAAAGATGGGGCGGGTTGGCTGGATAAAGGGCCGAGAGATATTATGAGGGATCTGGAAAATCCTGATATGCTTGTCCCTCCAAAAACAGATGCTGGACTTGTATCAAATTTAAAATTTTCTTTTTCTGATACGCATATGGTTTTAAAAAATGGCGGCTGGTCTCGTGAAATTACTGTTCGTGATCTGCCAATCGCCACTACATTAGCAGGTGTCAATATGAGTTTGACACCGGGTGGAGTACGTGAGCTCCATTGGCATCAACAAGCAGAATGGTCGTATATGCTTCTTGGTCATGCACGCATTACAGCGGTCGATCAAAATGGGCGTAACTTTATTGCCGATGTAGGACCGGGTGATTTATGGTATTTCCCACCAGGAACTCCACATTCTATACAGGGTCTTGAAGATGGCTGTGAATTTTTACTGGTATTTGACGATGGACATTTCTCAGATCTAAGTACATTTTCAATATCTGATTGGTTTGCTCATACTCCTAAAGATGTGCTGTCCGCTAATTTTGGTGTTCCGATGAGCGCTTTTAATCATATTCCAAAAGAACAGGTCTATATTTTTCAAGATAAAGTTCCAGGACCTATAGACACACAAAAAGTACAATCACCCTACGGTACAGTTCCCCAAACCTTCAAGCATCGCCTGCTTGCACAAACTCCTATTAAAACTCCTGGTGGTAGTGTTAGAATTGTGGATTCGACAAACTTTCCTATTTCTAAAAATATCGCCGCAGCGCTTGTCGAGATTAAGCCTGGGGCAATGAGAGAGCTACATTGGCACCCGAATAATGACGAATGGCAATATTACCTTCAAGGTCAAGGACGTATGACCGTATTTGCAGCAAATGGTGTGGCTAGAACATTCGATTATCGTGCAGGAGATGTAGGATACGTACCGTTTGCAAATGGTCACTACATTCAAAATACCGGTACTGAGACATTATGGTTCCTTGAAATGTTTAAAAGTGATAGATTCCAGGATGTTTCGTTAGATCAATGGATGGCCCTTACTCCAACTGAACTTGTACAAAGTAATTTAAATATTGGTCCTGAACTTCTTAACGTATTGAGAAAGGAAAAGTGGCCGGTTGTAAAATATCCTGGATTTTCTTATTATCCAAGGTGAGGGTATAAAAAAGCAGGTGGGAACGATAAAAGATCTTATCTTTCCCACCTGCTTGTTTTTAATATTGATATTTATTTCTAGTAGCAAGCAGAATACCGATTGCTGGAACAGTACAAATAAGCATCGCTGCAAATGATAGTCCAGGTGAAATCTCGTATAAATAGCCGCCTAAAAATGTAAGGATAGCTGTACTTAATCCCTTTACTCTTTTTAGAATTACATATTTTTATTAAGATTTTTTTTTTCCAATAATGAAACAATTAATAATAAAACGATAATAAAAACAAAGGGAATAGAATAAGGGATATTTGAAATAAAATCAGGGATATCAATTATTTTTAAAAAGGTTAGAAGCGAAAAAAAAGCCATTATGCCTAAAACTCCTGATAACATTAGTCTTATTTTTTTAAGCATAATTTATCGTTCCTTTCGTTAGTAGTTTCCGTTTGCTTTACCTACGCAATACATAATATCTGCTTCAAATACTAATGCAGCTCCTACAGCACATGGGACACAAAGTACTGCTGTAGCACAGGCAATTCCACAAACTACTGATAGTGTTTTATAAACCCAACCTGGAACACCTTGATCATCTAAACAATTAAAAAATTTGGATGCCCAACTTGCAGCTTCTGCAGTATCAAGTTTTAAAATTGATAAGATTGAATCTGAATTTTTTTCTTTTTCTGGTGTAATCATAAAATCTTCTTTTGTTAATTGTACATTTTCTGATTTAGTTAATACTCCATCAGTATAGATTTCTATTTGAGAAGTATAATTTTTATCATCTGCTACAATTTTTCTTTCGTCATAATTAACAAGTTCTCCTTTGTTATCAAAGATAACTGTAAGGGCCGAAATGTTTAGCGTAGATTCTATGTTTTTGTATTCTATAGGCATATATAGCACATTATTCTATGTTTTTGTATTCTATAGGCATATATAGCACATTATTCTCGCCATTTTGCTTTGATTGTATGTCTTTGAAATCTAGTTCACCATTTGACTGTAATTTAATAGTTCCTTGTTTTATTAATGTAAGTAATTCTTTCTTTAAATCGTTTGTTTTTTCTTCAGGCATTTCTGAATAATTTTTATTAAAATCCTTAAAAGTTTCAGCTAAACCATTGTATTCTTCGGGTATTGATGTCTGTGCTAGAGTTAAAGGAGTAATTGCTGTAGTAACAAATAAAGTGGCGATTAGTAAAAAAGATAGAAAAATTTTTCCGAACATTTTTTTGTTCATTGCTATCAATCTCCTTTTCATGTTCCTCTTTTTTTTTACTTTTCCCCGGGTATGTTAATAACATATCATTAGTTATGAATATTAAGAAATCAATTTTTGTTGATAATTGAACAAAAATTGAGAAAAGTTAGTAAATTAGCTATTGCTTCCGAGAAATTTGTTTTAATTTTGCTTGTTTTTATAGTGTAATAAGTTACTATCTTTCACTTAATCTGTATTTTGTGTTCATATCTACATGAAAATAGTTCCCAATTTAAATCATGTTTTCCGCCTTCTTTGCTTTTTATCAATTTTTGTCATAAATAGAACAAAAATTGATAAGTTCAAAAAATATTCATCGACAAAAATTTGGGGTGACAAAATCGGCGATCTGTTTCTATACGTAGCCGAAGTAATAAGCTATTACTGAAGATCGCTATGTCAGATATAATAACAAAAACTCTTTGATTAAAGCTGCTTTCGTATAGATTGTTGCTCTGAAAATACTGATTGTTTAAGAAGAAGTCGGAGAATTACAAAGAGCAGATCAACTAGTTAAGGCAATGAAACAAGATTTATATAAGGAAATTACCCAATTTTCGATTCGCGAAAAAATCAGCCTAGAAAAAGCAAATATGTAATTTAAAATCCTAAAGGTGGTTAGTTATTATGTTAACGAAATATCGCTCCAATACATATATTCCGGAATTGGTGAAGGCTAGTAAAATGTTAGCCCAAAGACATAATTTCGAGTATTCATGCTCAGATGAGGCCGGAAGATTGTTGTCAGTGCTTGTTGGTCAAATCATGCATGGAACAATCCTTGAAGTCGGGACTGGCTACGGGGTAGGCAGTGCTTGGATTCTTTCTACCATTGCACCAGATGTACAGTTTGTTTCAGTGGATCATGCAAAGGAAAAAATCGATGCTACTGCTCAAACAATTCGTCATCAGCAGGCAGAATTTTTAGTAGGTGACTGGAAAGAAGCGGTAGCAAAAGGTCCTTTTCAATTTATTTTTGCTGATGTAGCTGCTGCTAAAACGATTGAATGTGTACAACTATTAGAGGCATTAGCTGTTGGAGGTATGTTATTAATGGACGATTTTACGCCTGAAGAACATTTTCCAGAAGAATGGAGAGGGAAACCTGATAAGGTCAGGGACTTTTGGTTAAATCATAAAGAATTAAGAGCTACAGAAATTTACTTAACAGCAACATCCTCTGCTATCCTCGCAACTAAGCTGAAAGGAAAAGAATAATCCAAGTAAAGAAACCATACATATTTTAATAACGATTTCTTTATGAAGAGGTGAATAGTTGGAGAACACGCCAGATGGCTATTCTTATGTACCACAGCCTATTCAGAAAGATGGGGCGGGTTGGCTGGATAAAGGGCCGAGAGATATTATGAGGGATCTGGAAAATCCTGATATGCTTGTCCCTCCAAAAACAGATGCTGGACTTGTACCAAATTTAAAATTTTCTTTTTCTGATACGCATATGGTTTTAAAAAATGGCGGTTGGTCTCGAGAAGTTACCGCTCGTGATTTGCCAATTGCCACTACATTGGCAGGTGTCAATATGAGTTTGACACCTGGTGGAGTTCGTGAACTGCATTGGCATCAACAAGCAGAATGGTCGTATATGCTTTTTGGTCATGCACGCATTACAGCGGTCGATCAAAATGGGCGTAACTTTATTGCCGATGTAGGTCCAGGGGATTTATGGTATTTCCCACCAGGAATTCCGCATTCCATACAGGGTCTTGAAGATGGCTGTGAATTTTTACTGGTGTTTGACGATGGGCATTTCTCAGATCTTAGTACATTTTCAATATCTGATTGGTTTGCCCATACTCCTAAAGATGTACTGTCCTCTAATTTTGGTGTTCCAATGAGCGCTTTTAAACATACCCCGAAAGAACAGGTCTATATTTATCAAGATAAGGTTCCAGGACCATTAGATACACAAAAAGTACAATCCCCATACGGTACAGTTCCTCAAACATTCAAACATAGTCTACTTGCCCAAACTCCTATTAAAACACCTGGTGGCAGTGTCAGAATTGTAGATTCCACTAATTTCCCTATTTCTAAAAATATAGCAGCAGCACTTGTCGAGATTAAATCTGGTGCAATGAGAGAGCTGCATTGGCATCCGAATAATGACGAATGGCAATATTACCTTCAAGGAAAAGGACGTATGACAGTGTTTGCTGCTAATGGCGTGGCTAGAACATTCGATTATCGCGCAGGAGATGTTGGATACGTGCCGTTTGCAAGTGGTCACTACATTGAGAATACCGGTCCTGATACATTATGGTTCCTTGAAATGTTTAAAAGTGATAGATTTCAGGATGTTTCATTAAATCAATGGATGGCTCTTACTCCATCTGAGTTAGTACAAAGCAATTTAAATATTGGTCCTGAACTTCTTAATGTATTAAGAAAGGAAAAGTGGCCGGTTGTAAAATATCCTGGATTTTCTTATTATCCAAGGTGAACATATGAACATATAGAAAAGCAGATGAGATTTTTCTCACCTGCTTATTTTAATATTGATATTTATTTCTAGTAGCAAGCAGAATACCGATTGCCGGAACAGTACAAATAAGCATTGCTGCAAATGATAGTCCAGGTGAAATCTCGTATAAATAGCCGCCTAAAAATGTAAGGATAGCTGTACTTAATCCCATTGCTAATGCGGAGTAAATGCCTTGTGCATTCGGAATTTGCTCCTTCGGCAATGTTTTTGTTAAATAGCTGATAAAAGCGAAATGCGCGAGAGCAAAAGATAATGCATGCAATGTTTGAGAAGCGATAAATACCCAGACATTCGGGAATAGGTAAATGAGAAGCCAACGTAGTGAAGAACCACTTGCTGCTAAAAGTAATAAAGAAGACGAGCGCCATTTTTTAAATAGTGTATCAGCCTTCATAAAATATAAAATTTCGCAAATAACGGCGATGTTTATAATCATCCCCATATAGAATGGATCAACATGTAAATCACCTAAATATATATAGCCATAGCTGTAATAAGAAGCATGTGCGCCTTGCAATAGGATAACTATTAATAAAACAATAGGGAAGCCTTTAATTGTCCATAATGTTTTCATCGACAATGATTTTGCACGTTGTTCTTTCGTCGGTACAACGAGTAACTCTTTTGGTGTAGCCATTTGTTGCATTAACAGCATACCAATCAGGCCGACCACCATACTCCAAAAGATAATGTCATTGCCAAATGCACCTGTCAGCATACTAATGATTAATACTGCAATAACAAAGCCAACGGAACCAAAGGAACGGCTTTTACCATAGTGTACATTTCCATGCTGTACGAGTGTTGCTGCACTACTTTCAACGGCAGGGAGCAAAGCTGGATAAAATACGCTAAATAAAAGAGTTACGATAAGAAGCGAGATAAAGCTTGTGCTTGGTATGTAAAGTAAAGCTGTGATCAGGGCACCTATTGCTAGAATAGTAGTGAGTCGTTTATTATGCACATATTTTGCAAGCGTCGGGAAGAAAAATAGATTTGAAGTTGCTCGTGCTAAAAGACCGCAGCCCATTATGACGCTAGCCTGTGAAACAGTAAGATGTTTGGCATCTACTAGCCACCCTGTCCAATAAGGTAAAAAAATACCCCATGTAAAGAAAAATGCAAAGAAATTTTGAGAAAGCCATCGTTGATTGTTCATAAATTTTACGTACCTCCAATTTAACTATGTTGAATAATAGCACGTTCATCGATACAATAATGTGAGATATCTCACATTTTTTTAAAGGGGAGAGTAAAAAATGCATATACTGACAGCTGAGGAACGTTCATACTATCTTAATAAATATCCAATTGATGATTTTTTTTCTTTTGATATTGATCCATTTCTGGAAGTATGTAAGTTTGACAAAGGGGAATGGATTTTTCAAGAAGGATCATTTCCAGATACGTTATACTACATGATTGAAGGAAAAGCGAAAATATATATGACGCATAAAAACGGAAAGGTCTCGCTTATCGAATACCCAGAGGCGCCGCGTTTTATGGGTGAAATTGAGTTGCTTAATGAGGCGAGATATACGAAGGGAGTTCAGACAGTAACTGAGACGATTTGTTTTTCGATTACACAGTCTTGCAAAGAAAAGTTACTCACGGATGTACTATTTTTACGTAAACTTTGTGTGTTTTTAGGGGAAAAGGCGACCAAAATAACGTCAAAATATACTCAGAATCAAGCATATCCACTTGAAAATCGACTTGCTGCATTTATCCAATTATCGTCAGATCAAGGAATCTATAAAGAAAAACATACGGAAATCTGTGAATATTTAGGGGTTTCTTATCGACATTTATTATATGTACTTGCACAATTTTGCGAAGAAAAAATTTTAGAGAAGAGAAAGAAAGGCTATCACATTATGGATGAAAAGCGTCTTTCCGAATTGGCACAGGAGATACTGTAAGGAATACTACAGCTTATTGTATTCACTTTTTTTAACTAACCAGCGTGCAATCTCTTTGCCGCTATGATAGAAGTTAATCTCATGGACACTTTGGTTTTGTGCGGAAATATTTAGGGTTTCTTCTATAACGCCAAAAGGTATAACCCCTATACGTTGGTGTTTATCGGGTAAAAATCTTTTGTGCTTTGCCTTAGCTTCAATGTTTTTACGAGCTTCAGCAGATTTTTGTGCATTTTGGAATGGACGAGCAAGTAATTCTCCTTGTTCTAATGTTGTGCTAGGTGAATAACAATTACCTTTCATTCAACATGCCCCCTTTGTCGTTAGTTTTATTGTACAAGACATGCAATCGGAAAAGTATTCATTTACAAGGCTTTAACGAAAACTTAAAAGTTAGTGAATCAATTATGCCTCGGCATAATTGCGTCCGGAATCGGCTTTGTGCTTTGGCCTGCAAATGTTTTTTGTGCGAAAGCGAAGCGTCAGCAACAGATGAATTGCCGCAGGACGTGGTGTTTTTAGACTGCGTTCCTCTATTTCAGCAGTTGTTTGTACACCCGCTGAAAGATAGAGTAGTAAAATGTAACCGTATTCATGCCATTAACGAATAGAAATCATAGAAAATTTGTATAATTCCAAGAGAAAAACACTTACTCAAACTATTGTGAATTTTCCCAACACAACGTATTATAGTAGTAGATTTAACGTGAAGGACTTCACATTGTCACGTAATCGTGAGGAGGAATTTTTAATGAGTGCAATTCGAGTAGGTATTGTAGGTTATGGAAATTTAGGGCGCGGTGTAGAGTATGCAATTTCACAAAATCCAGATATGGAATTAGTAGCGGTATTCACACGTCGCGATCCTTCAACTGTAAACATTGCAAGTAATGCAAGCGTATATTTAGTGGATGATGCTGAAAAATTCCAAAATGACATTGATGTGATGATTTTATGTGGTGGCTCAGCAACAGATTTACCAGAGCAAGGACCACACTTTGCACAATGGTTTAATACAATTGATAGCTTTGATACACATGCGAAAATCCCTGAGTTTTTCGAGGCTGTAGATGCAGCGGCACAAAAATCTGGTAAAGTATCAGTCATTTCAGTTGGCTGGGATCCAGGTTTATTTTCATTAAATCGTTTACTCGGGGAGTCAGTTCTACCAGTAGGCACAACTTATACTTTCTGGGGAGACGGTTTAAGTCAAGGTCACTCAGATGCTATACGTCGTATTGAGGGTGTTAAAAATGCTGTACAATACACATTACCTATTAAAGAGGCTGTAGACCGTGTTCGCAACGGTGAAAATCCTGAGCTGACAACGCGTGAAAAACATGCACGTGAATGTTGGGTTGTTCTTGAGGAAGGTACAGATGCAGCAAAAGTTGAGCAAGAAATCGTGACGATGCCAAACTATTTTGATGAGTATGATACTACAGTAAACTTTATTTCTGAAGAGGAATTTAAAGCAAACCACACAGGTATGCCACACGGTGGATTCGTTATTCGCAGCGGTGAAAGCGGCGCTAGTGAAAAACAAATTCTTGAATTCTCATTAAAGCTTGAAAGTAATCCAAACTTCACGTCTAGTGTTCTAGTAGCATTTGCTCGTGCAGCACATCGCTTAAACCAAGCTGGAGACAAAGGTGCAAAAACAGTATTCGATATCCCATTCGGTCTGTTATCACCAAAATCAGCTGCTGAATTACGTAAAGAACTTTTATAATATTAAACTATCTAACTACCCGATTATCATATTATTTGATAATCGGGATTTTTATTTTATTACGATTCAATTCTGTAAATTAACATAAAGTATATGGTAAACTGTCAATAATTTAATTATTTAAAAGATTTTTATATTTTTTATGAAGTTGTAACCTTACATAACCAGTTGAATGGGGAGGTTATCACCACATGACTACAGACATTATTATCCAATCAAAATGTATTCCACCGAGTCCGTCCAATCATTGTATTAGTAGAGCAACATTAATGAAAACATTAAAAAAAAGCCAAAACCATTCTTGCACACTTATTCATAGTGGAGCAGGGTATGGTAAAACAACAATCCTTACACAATTTTTACATGCCCAATCAAGCAAATTTTCTTGGTATAGTGTGTCAGAGGAAGATGATAATATATTGCCGTTTTTAAGGCATTTAGTTTTTAGTATCACACGAATTGTTCCATGCTTCGGCCATGAATTTGATGCTTGGAATCAATTGTCTCGTTTTCCGAAAATAGAGGAGCTTAATCGTTTGTTTAAGCTGTTTGTCAATAGTTTATGTGAAATTGAAGGACCGATTTTAATTGTCATAGACGATTATCATCTCGTTTCCCATGATTTTCATATTAATTATGTGATGGAAAAAATAATTGAGTTTGCACCACCGAATGTGCACTTTATTATCGCCTCGAGAACGTTGCCGAATTGGGATATTACGAGAAGATTAAAGCTACAAAAAAAATTACTCGTTATCTCTGAAGGAGAATTAGCATTTTCATCAGAGGAAATCGCTGTCTTTTTCGAGGATTATGTAGCTGTACATTTAACAAAAGATGAAATATCTAAGGTTTTGGAAATTACAGAAGGTTGGGCAATTAGCATCTCTTTATTAGCGGAGCAATGGAACAATGAGACATTAACTCATTGGCTAAATATCTCTACTAATGATCTTTTCACCTATTTATCGGAGGAAGTTTATCTTAAGATGTCTACATTCGAGCAAGAGGCATTATTAAAGCTGGCGATTTTCCCCACTTTCTCAGAGGAGTTTATTACTCAATTTTATGGTACAGAAATAGCAGAGGCGTTAAAACTGTTTGTACAGCGGCATTTATTTATTCAACCCATCACAAAGGATGGGTTATATCGTTTTCATGCCTTGTTCTGTCGTTTTTTAGAGTTAAAATGGCAACAAAATGCTTTACAGTATATTGCATTGCATAAACAAGCAGCATTGTATTATGTAAAACAAAACAATATACAAGCTGTTCTTCATCATGCTTTTAAAACGAATGATCAGGATTTTTGTGGTGAGCTATTACAAAATCATGCTGAAAGTCTAATACGTGCTGGGCAATTTGAGTGGTTATTAGAAAAAATAAATAGATTTACAGTTGGTGAAAAAACAGAATATTACAAACTTTATTACTTCGAAGGTGAGTGTCACCGTTATCGTGCTTATTATGAAAAAGCGAGGCAATGCTATGAAAACTGTGCAAACATCGCTAAAAGTAAGTATGATTTTCTCTTTATGACGAAAGCGCAGGCAGGTTTAGCACATATTTATCTTGATACCATTCAGCCAGCATTAGCAGAGCCGCATTTAAAAAGGGCTTTAGAATTAGCGAATCATACACCACTAAACGAAGAGGAACTTGTCGAATTGCAACGTCAGTATGCTGAAAATTTAGTGAATTTAGGGAAGGCGAAAGGTGCACAAATTTTTACGGACGAGGTTGCTTTGACAGAGGAAGTGCTACAAAGAGCAAATGTCGATGTTCGAATATTGTTAAGAACAGGGCAGCTACTAGAAGCAAATGAATTGCTGACGCAGCGGTTGGAATTACCGCCACAGCTTGTCGCGACACATAGAGAGAGTGAGCTGTTAGCATCATTTGTCTATGCGCTATTAGGTTTAGGGAAGGATGCTTGGTATGCCGCTCAACATGGGATTCGTAGAGGGTTACGTGAAAAATCGGTTTTTATTGAGGCTGTAGGCTATATTCGCAAAGCACATGCTTTACTATTAATAGATTTCCCTGACTATCATGGGGCCTGTAACGCTTATGAGAAAGCACTGACTTTAATGAATACTATTAATATCTCTCGTGTGAAGGCCGAGCCATACATGGGACTAGCGATTGTCAAACATGCGCAAGGAGATATAATCTCAGCAAAAAAATATGTAGCACTTGGCTTACAGGAAACGGAGCAAGTACAAGATGCTTGGATGACTGCCCTTATTTTAATTGCTGAAGTGAAAATCATTCTTTCTCAACATGAATATGAACGAGCACGCCAATTATTAATGAAGGCTCAGCGATTATTCAACGACTGTGGCGATCAAAATGGTGAAATGCATGTACTATTCTTTCAATCTGTGATTGCCTTCAAAGAAAATAATCCTCAACAATTTAATCATTATTTTCAGCAGTTTGCACAGCTATGTATCACAAATGGCTACGACTACTTTTTACAAAGGAAAACCATCCTCGGCCCACCGAATAGGATGATTTTTTATGAGCTATTACAATTTAGTAGAAAGTGTGATGGAGAAAATGCTGCTATTTTGACGATGCGCAGCTATTTTCAAGTTGAGGACAATATCGTTTATCCGCATGAGGAAGTGCAGGTGAATTTTTTAGGAAGTCTAGATTTAATAAGAAGGCATCGCAAGCTTGAGGATAAAGAATGGCAGCGCGATAAATCGAAGGAGCTCTTCGTCTATTTATATTGTCATCGTAACCGCTTTACGCCAAAGGAAGAGATTGCACAGGCATTATGGCCAGAGCGGAATGTTGATTCACTAGATCGGGATTTTAAAGTTGTGTTGAATACGTTGTTAAAGGTTCTTGAGCCAAATAGAAATGCGCGTCAAGAAAGCTTTTTCATTCAGCGCAAAAATAATATGTACGAATTGCAACATATTCATTTCCTGCAAATCGATGTCGAACGCTTTCTCTATTTTTATGAATTAGGGATGGTGGAGATCGATCCACAATTGTCAAACGAATGGCTACATCTTGCCGAAACGAGCTATACGGATGTGCTTTATGCTGAAAAGAAGCAGTTAGATTGGCTCATACAGGATCGAGAAAAGCTACAATCAATGTATATTGAAGTACTGGAAAGATTAGCACAAAATGCAACGAGACAACAAAATTATAAGCAAGCTATTTTTTATGCGGAAAGAATGATTCGTGAGGATGCATTATGGGAAGAAGGCTATCGGTTATTGATGTATAGCTACTATCAATTACAAAACCGCTCCCTTGCATTAAAGTGGTATGAAAAATGTGTGCAGCAATTAAAAAGAGAACTAAACACAACACCCATGGAATCGACGATGGTTGTTTATGATTTAATAATGGGGTAGTATATATAAGGCGTATAAACCATTTTTTGTAATATTAACTTGTGAATTGTAGTGGAGTCTGGACGCCCCCAGGAAGCTTTGCTCTGTGCGAAAGCGAAGCGGCAGCGATAAAAGCGCCCAGTCGGAACGGAAATCCACTTTATAATAATATTTGGAGGAACTATTATGTCATTTTGTAAGGTGAGTAAGGCGAATATT
The DNA here is from genome assembly GCF_050278745.1 of Lysinibacillus sp. NPDC094403. Lineage (NCBI taxonomy): Bacteria > Bacillati > Bacillota > Bacilli > Caryophanales > Bacillaceae > Lysinibacillus > Lysinibacillus sp. NPDC094403. The sequence goes on from NZ_JBNNTL010000002.1 coordinate 262,272, forward strand.
TACTATGAAGTTATTGGGACTGGAACACCAATCGTCATGCTCCATGGATATTCGCCAGATCATAGACTAATGAAGGGATGTATGGAGCCCGTTTTTGCAAAAAGGGAGGGCTGGAAACGAATTTATATTGATCTTCCAGGAATGGGCAAGACGACAGACTACGAAAAAATCAGTAACTCAGATGAAATGCTCGAGGCCGTAATAGAATTAATTCATACCTTACTACCAAATGAACGTTATTTATTGGTAGGAGAATCTTATGGTGGATATTTAGTTCGTGGAATTATGAGAGAGTATCATGAACAAATTTTAGGGGCTGCGTTTATTTGTCCGTTGATTATTCCAGATAAACAAAGTCGAACTGTGCCAGAACAAAGTGTTGTCTCGGCGGATAAAGACTTTTTATCGACACTAACGAAACAGGAGCTAGAAGATTTTAGCTCCCATCTCGTTGTTTTAGATGAATATAATTGTCAGCGATACATGAATGAAGTGTTAGCAGGACAAGAAAACGCAGATGTAGAATTTTTAGAAAAAATCCAAAAAAGCTATAGTTTTTCTTTTCCTGTAGATGAGATTTCATTTGATAAACCTTGCTTATTTTTGCTAGGTAAACAGGATTCCATGGTTGGCTATAAGGACGCTTTTACCATTTTAGATAAATTCCCAAGAGCAGCCTTCACAATTTTAGATAAGGCTGGGCATAACTTGCAAATTGAACAAGCTAATTTGTTTACGAGTCTTATGAGTGAATGGTTGGATCGGATAGAGGAATTTATGCATTCGAATAACCGAAGTTAAAGCCTTAGGACGCAATTATGCCGAGGCATAACTGATTCAAAAATACTCCGCAAAAACCCATTCTGGGGCAAATAAAAAGAATCCATTTTGAAAAAAGATTGATCAAAATGGATTCTTTTCTTATGAACTTGTATTCACATTTTATAAAAAAGATTGATCACTTTCATCCTATGATCTTCGGCAAACACGCACCATAACGGAAGAGTAGAAACCTCTTTAACATGAACGAAGAATAATAATTCTTCGGACAAAAGCAAGACGTTGCAACCAGCTGTTGCAAGCATTTGCTACTCTGAGGTTACATCATTCTACCTTACGATTCTTACAAATATTTATAAGCTATAGTAAAAATAAAATTAAGGAGTTGAAATCATGGAGTTCTATAAAAAGCTAAAAGAAGAACGCTTAAAACATAACTTATCACAAGAAGAATTAGCGATTAAATTAAACATAAGCAGACAATCGGTTTCTAAATGGGAGCTTGAAAAAGGCTATCCAAATATTGAAACACTTATTACATTAAGTGACTTATTCAACATTAGCATTGATGAATTAATTAAAGGAGATAATTTCTTGAGAAATAAAATCATCAAAGAAGGAAAAATGGGGGAATTAAAAATGACAGATCGATTTAAATGGCTGTATGTATTTAGTTCTATTTTAGTAGTATTTTGGCTTTTTGTACTTCCCTGGTCCAATCTATCAGGTCTAACATTAAGCATAATTAATCTCATAGCTGTTATTTACTTTGTAATTGTCGTTAATTACATTAAAAATAACAAGAAAAAATTTTTTAATTAAAGAGGACAGCAATCGGGTAGCTCAACACTATCTGATTGCTGTTTTTTTGTATTTAAAAGTCATTCTATGATGTAGTATATTTGGAGGAACTACTATGTCATTTTGTAAAGTAAGTAAGGCGAATATTTACTATGAAATAATTGGGACTGGCACACCAATCGTCATGCTCCATGGATATTCGCCTGATCATCAATTAATGAAGGGATGTATGGAACCAGTTTTTGCCGAAAGCGATGGCTGGAAACGGATCTATATTGACCTTCCAGGAATGGGCAAGACGACAGACTACAAAAAGATCAATAACTCAGATGAAATGCTAGAGGCCGTAATAGAACTAATACACTTCTTAATACCAAATGAACGTTATTTATTGGTAGGAGAATCTTATGGTGGCTATTTAGTGCGCGGAATCATGAGAGAGTATCAAGAGCAAATTTTAGGGGCAGCGTTTATTTGCCTGTTGATTATTCCGGATAAACAAAGTCGAACAGTGCCAGAACAAAGTATTGTCTCTGCGGATAAAGATTTTTTATCGACATTAACGAAACACGAACTAGAAGATTTTAGCTCACATCTAGTTGTTTTAGATGAATATAATTGTCATCGTTACACAAATGAAGTGCTAGCAGGTATTGAAAAGCCATTTTAGATAAATTTCCAAGAGCAACCTTCACTATTTTAGATATGGCTGGGCATAACTTGCAAATTGAACAAGCGAATTTGTTTAATAGTCTTATGCATGAATGGTTGGATAGGGTAGAGGCATTTATCGATTGAAATGCTTTTCTTTATTATGAATCAAACAAATATAGACAGAAAAAAATCCATGAATAATCAATATTCAATAGATTTTTTTCTGTCTATTTATAGATATCCACATTGAAATAATGGTCGCTACGCTGGAAGGGACCCTTAAAACCAGAGCGGTATTATCTAATTTTAGGATACATTTTTTAACTATGATTTAATAGAAAGCCATTGTTCTAGCGTACGTACTTCATTATTACTTTTGTACAAAATGATTTTATTGGATAAGACCTCTACGTAATGCTTCGGCTACTCCTTGTACACGATTGAATGCGTCAAGTTTGCGAATGGCAGAACGTACATAATCTTGGACAGTAAACTCACTAATACCAATAGATTGATGGCGGTCTACTAGCTTAATAATGGCTCATCACTAACTTTTGGTGATGAGCTCAGTTTGTTTTGGGGTCACTACCAATCCTAACAATTAACGGCCTCATTATTTTCAATATATATTTGAATTTGACAACTATAAGATTCTGTATTAAAGAAATCATTATATAACTCCACTTCAATGAAGCTTTTTACTTTTAAATTATTCTCTTTAACATATTTAATTATTTTATTTCTCCGCTCCTCTTCATTTTCTTTACTATAAGCTATCGTTAAATACTTTCCTTTTGGTAATGTTTTTATATTTTGTTCAGCTTCTAAAGTAGCATTTCCTTGAAGTCTACTAAAAACATACATTGGTATTACATCCGACTCTGCATTAACGTTGTAGAGGATCCCTCTTTCAAGTGACATTTTTCCGCCTTTATCTTGAATGCTCTTCTCTAAGTCTGAATAATATAGTAACTCCTGTAAACTTCCTACTTCTTTACATGGTGCTACAACTACAGAACGCTGTTCAAACAACTGAATAGATATGTCCTCATTCATTAAATTATCTTTAGAAGTCTCTACCTTTATATTTAAACGATCAATGGTATTGATGACTTCCTGCATTTTCTTTATTTGTTCTTCAGCTTCATATTTCTTCAATTGTAAAAATGCCAGTAATTCATCAGTATTACAGTTCTTAAAAATTTCTTGAAGTTCGACGATGCTTGTTTTTAATTCTCTACAGCTTTTAATTATATCTATATGAATAAATTGATCTATAGAATAATATCTATAGCCTGTTGTTTCATCAATATATTTTGGAATAAGAATCCCCATTTTATGATAATAGCGTAATGCTTTTACTGTAATGTCTTTCATCTTCGAAACTTCCCCAATAGAAAATAAGTGTTGCACCATCATCACTCCCTTTATATTTTTTCTTACAGAATTGTTGACTCTCCTCTTAGGGGAGACCTTATGATCATAATAAGGTATTTATAAGAAATACTAAATAAATTTATTTATATAACAGGGAGTTTTTAGATATGGATAAAGTAATATACAGAAGTCTAGCTAAAGAAGATTATGAATCTGTTAAAGAATTGATTGGTGAAGCATTTGGCTTCAATGAATTTATTAAGGATAAGAAATTTTTAGATTCAGTATTAAACATCTATCTACACGGCTGTATTTTAGAAAGTTCATTTAGCGAAGTAGCAGAAAAAGACAATAAGGTTATTGGTATTATTTTGGGCAATTCAAAAAAAGACAATAACCGTTTAAAGAAAGCTCATAATATTTTCAGTCTTGCCTATTCCATACTTAAAGTACTCATGGCTAAAAAGGAAAATAAAAAATTCATGAAAGAATTTGGAAAGGTTCAAGATGCATATAAAGAACTGATACACGCAAAAGAAAATGATTATCAAGGTTGTATAGAATTATTCATTGTCTCGGGGGAATCCAGAGGACTTGGGGTTGGAAAGGCTCTCATGAATCATTTGTTTGATTATATGGAAAGTATGGATGTAAAATCTTTATATTTATATACAGATACTAGATGTAACTATGGATATTATGACAGTCAAAACTTCGATCGTATAGATGAAAAAGAAATTGAATTTGATTCAATGAAGGAAAAACTTAACGTATTTTTATATAGTTATGATTTTTAACTAATAGCGATAAGGAGCTAGACAATGCGCTTGGGCCTTAGGGTAGAAAACCACCACGATGTTGGTGGAGAAAGAGGTTAAATCTAAAAAGAAAATGGTTAGGAGATTTAATTCCAACCATTTTCTTTACTAATTTCGTTTGATGTAATCTGTGCTGTTACAAGTGAAATAGATGGTGAAATCATGATATGATACGGATTTATATAGATAAAAATTGCCATTATACGTGTAAAAGATTATAGTATAGTAATCCTTCGTCATGAAATGAATCCTATTTTTGAACGTTTTTATCGAGGGGGATAAAGCAAGAAATCGGGAAACAGGAGGAACTGGTCTTAACTTATCTATAGCAAAACCAATAACCATCTGAAAGTTAAAGCTTCTGGCGGATAAGACTTTTTAAAAAATAATAAAGGACGACGATCCATGGGCGATGTTACAGCATATATCGATCAATTTGGATATATTGTATTATTTATAGCACTTTTACTAGAATTACTCGCACTCCCATTACCTGGAGAAGTGCTAATGAGTTATACTGGATTTCTTGTTTATAAAGGAGATTTAAATTGGATATTAAGCATATTAATAGCTGGCTTTGGATCTTGTTTAGGGATGACTATTTCCTACTGGATAGGTTATAAATTAGGAAAACCATTCTTTGAAAAATACGGTTATCGTGTTCATTTAGGGCCAAAACGATTAGAAAGTACATCTTTGTGGTTCAGCAAATACGGCAATAAGCTATTGATTATCGCCTTTTTTATTCCTGGAATTAGACACATTACAGGATACTTTTCTGGGGTTACCAGACTTCCCTATAGAACCTATGCTATTTTTGCCTATACTGGGGCATTCCTTTGGGTGACAGTATTTATTTCACTCGGTAAAATATTGGGGCCACAATGGGAAATGTTTCACAGTTCAATTAAAAAATACCTCATTATTGGTGGAATAGCTATTGCAATTATTATTATCGTTTATTTCCTATACAAAAAAAACAAAGCCCTCATTATAGAGTCGGCCACCAAACTATTAAACGTAACTTTGACAATATTCCATACGAAAAGGAAAGTTGCATTTCTATTAGCGCTGACTTTAATACTGACTTTAGGGCTAATAATTTTAATGATTGGAATGATAGAAGACTTCCTTAGTAATGAATTTACAACTTTTAACCAGGTTGTGAGTATGTTAATGCCTTTAATTTTCAACCAAAATTGGTCAGAGGCTATGCACATATTCTCATTAATGGGTTCGAGACTAGTTCTTTGTATAGTGATTATTTTTACTCTAGTTTTGATTTTATTGAAGGGGCAAAATAAATTAATGGAGTTAAGCTCTTTTTTGATAGTTCTTGTTGGTGGAGAGCTGTATGAAGAAGGTTTAAGAAGAATTTTCCAAAACCATTTTCCAAACGAACAAACCTTAATGAATTTTATCATCTTTGGTTTCGCAATTTTTATTGTTGTTCGATATGTTGAAAGTCGATGGATTCACACTTTCGTTCCAATTACTGGACTAGTTGTATTAATACTAATTGCAATCAGTCATTTGTATTTTAACGATGAACTTCCAAGTGATATTACTGCTGATTTTGTTTTTGGAGGAGTTTGGTTAGGTTTGAATATACTTTTACTTGAAATAAGCCGATTGCTAAGAAGTATAGATATGCATAGGGGAAATAGAGGCTAGGACAAAACTAGTCAAAACCTAAAAAGCGCGAGAAATCAATTTAGAAACATTGATTTCTCGCGTTTTTTTTGATATTAGTGCGGTCAGATATGCTGTATTTTCTAAAATGTTCCGATAAATCGATGAAACATTCCGATAAAATCTGAAATTGTTCCGATAAATCTAAAAATTGTTCCGATAAAACATAAATTTATTCCGATAAACCTTTTATCCCCGGAAATGATGATAAAAGGGTAGCTACTGAAAAAGCGGAAAGTAAATGACTTTAGAAATATCCCTTTGATCAAGTGAAGCGACGCGACGCAAACTATCAGTGCGGTCAGATAGCGTGCATGAAGGTAGATGACGATATTTTTCGAAAGTTGGTCGATAAATCGATAAAGTTGGTCGATAAGCAATCAAAAGTTCTCGATAAATCTAAAAACTGTTTCGATAAACCCTCATCCCCGCAAAAAAACACACTTTCGTCGCAGAAAAATGAGCGCCCTACTATGTAATATTAAAGATAAGTAATTGTACATGATGATTTATTTCATAATTACTTTTTTATAATGTTACACATAATATGAAAATGTACATTACTAAATTTAATTTTGGTAGTGTACATTTTTTATTTTGGAGAAAATTTTATAGATAATTATTAAAATATTTGTTATTTTACAATTACTCGGAAAGCAGTTAAAACGAGAATTAACGTTCAGATCGAAAAATTTTATACCTATCATTCAAATAACTATTTGACTATTAGAGTATTCGAGAGTATTATAAAAACAATAAAATAAACGTTTGAATGTATGGAGGGGAAAGATAATGAAGGAAATTTGTGAAATTACTTGTATTCATGAAGATAAAGTAAAAAATGTACAAAAAAAATTAAATGAGAAAAAGCCACTAGAAGTTGCAAAAGTTTTCAAAGCTCTTTCTGACGATACACGTGTGAAAATTGCTTATGCACTTACATTAGAAGATGAATTATGCGTTTGTGATATTGCTAATATTATTGGTTCAACAACGGCAACTGCATCTCATCATTTAAGACTATTACGTAATCTAGGATTAGCTGAATATCGCAAGGAAGGTAAATTAGTTTATTACGCTATTCATGATCCATATTTTAAGCATTTAATCAGTGTTGCCTTTGAAGATCAGAAAGATGGTGAAAAAAATGAATGAAGAAAAACAGGTATTCCGCGTGAACGGTTTCTCTTGTGCCAACTGTGCAAGTAAATTTGAACGTAATGTAAAAGAATTACCTGGTGTTCAAGATGCAAAGGTGAACTTTGGTGCATCTAAAATTTCAGTTAAAGGCGAAGTAACCGTAGAAGAGTTAGAAAAAGCAGGAGCTTTCGAAAGCTTAAAAGTATCGCCAGAAAAACCAAAACGTGTTGCTCCATCCCATACAGATACAACTTATAGAGTTGAAGGCTTCTCTTGTGCGAACTGTGCAGGTAAATTTGAACGTAATGTAAAAGAGCTTCCTGGAGTACAAAATGCAAAAGTAAACTTTGGTGCTTCAAAAATTTCAGTAACAGGTGAAACGACTATTGCAGAACTTGAAAAAGCTGGCGCATTTGAAAATTTAAAAGTCTCAATGGATACGCCTTCATACAAATCTAAAGCACCGACTTCTGACAAAAGTGATGAGCCAGTTGAAAAGAAAGTGCCATTTTATAAAAAACATAGCACACTTTTATACGCAACCTTGTTTATCGTATTCGGTTACCTATCCCAATACGTAAATGGTGAAGAAAACCTTATTACTTCCCTATTATTTGTAGCTTCGATTGTAATCGGTGGTTTCAGTCTATTCAAAGTTGGTTTCAAAAATATAACTCGCTTTGACTTTGACATGAAAACATTAATGACGGTAGCTGTCATCGGTGCTGCAATTATTGGGGAATGGGCAGAAGCATCCATTGTTGTTATCTTATTCGCCATTAGTGAGGCGTTAGAGCGTTACTCAATGGATAAAGCACGTCAATCAATTCGTTCATTGATGGATATCGCACCAAAAGAAGCGTTAATTCGTCGAAATGGTCAAGAAATCATAGTAAACGTGGATGATATCGAGATTGGCGATATTATGATTGTTAAACCTGGACAAAAAATTGCCATGGATGGTGTCGTTGTTAGCGGCCTTTCGGCGGTCAACCAAGCAGCTATTACAGGTGAATCAGTACCAGTTTCAAAAACAGTAAATGATGAGGTATTCGCTGGTACATTAAATGAAGAAGGTTTATTAGAAGTTAAAATCACAAAATACGTTGAAGATACAACGATTTCAAAAATTATACATCTAGTTGAAGAAGCTCAAGGTGAACGTGCTCCTTCACAAGCATTTGTTGATAAATTCGCTAAATACTATACACCCATTATTATGGTCATTGCAGGGCTTGTAGTAATTGTTCCCCCACTCTTTTTTGATGGTAGTTGGGAAACTTGGATTTATCAAGGTTTATCTGTTCTTGTAGTTGGTTGTCCATGTGCGCTTGTTATTTCCACACCAATTTCAATTGTTTCTGCCATTGGTAATGCTGCTAAAAAAGGTGTGTTAATTAAAGGTGGCATTTACTTAGAGGAAATGGGTTCGCTTAAAGCAATTGCTTTTGATAAAACAGGTACACTTACAAAAGGTATTCCAGTAGTTACAAACTTTGATGTAATGAGCAAACAAAAAGATTCAAAAGAAATTCTAGCGATTATTACAGCTTTAGAATATCGCTCACAACACCCTTTAGCGTCTGCGATTATTAAAAGAGCTGAAGAAGAAAATGTTTCATTCCAAGATATCAATGTGGATGCTTTCTCAGCTATTACTGGTAAGGGAATTAAAGGTGAAGTAGATGGCACACTGTATTACATTGGTAGCCCTAAATTGTTCCAAGAGTTAAAGGTATTCATTCCAGAGAACTTAGAAGAAAAAATTATAACTCTTCAAAATGAAGGCAAAACTGCCATGATTTTAGGGACTGAAAAAGAAGTATTAGCAGTCATTGCTGTAGCTGATGAGGTACGTGAATCTAGCCAAGAAATTATTGAAAAATTGCATAACATGGGTGTTAAGAAAACAATCATGTTGACTGGTGATAATAAAGGGACTGCGCATGCAATCGGTCATCTAGTAGGGGTTTCTGAAATTCAAGCTGAATTAATGCCCGAAGATAAACTTTCCTATATCAAACAACTTCGAAAAGACTATGGTAATGTCGCAATGGTCGGTGATGGTGTTAATGATGCTCCTGCTTTAGCAGCTTCTACTGTAGGTATCGCTATGGGTGGCGCTGGCACAGATACTGCATTAGAAACAGCAGATGTTGCTTTAATGGCAGATGATTTGCGTAAGTTACCATTCACTATCAAATTAAGTCGAAAATCATTAAATACTATTAAAGCCAACATTATCTTTGCAATAGCGATTAAACTTATCGCCTTATTATTAGTAATACCAGGTTGGTTAACTTTATGGATCGCTATTATGTCTGATATGGGAGCAACTTTATTAGTAGCATTAAATGGTCTACGATTAATGCGAGTAAAAGAATAAAATGATTCGTATAACATCTTTTTATATTTGTAATTCGAAACAAAGACTGAATCCAATCTTGGATTCAGTCTTTGTTTTTTTGATTAAAATGTGCAACCTTTTATAAAAGTATTGTTACATTAATAATTGTAAATAAATTGTTGACTTTTAATAAAACATTTAGGGCTGCTCATTAAAGATTTTTTGTCGATGCCGTTGCGCTACCGCTGCACTTTCGCGACAGAGCCCCCTTGCAGCTGTCGTTGCGCTACCGCTCCACTTTCGCTGCAGAAAAATGAGCTCCCCTTAGGGCAGCTCATTTTTTGTAACTAATTTGTAACTACAGTTTTATATAGTGGATTTAACAACGAAAGCGCTTTCTAATTAGTTCATTATGAAAGGGGATATGGGATGAAGAAGCATTGGCTATTATTGTTTTTATTGATGCTGACAATGTTGATGGTGGCTTGTAATTCAGAGGGGTCGAAGGATAGTTCAACAGATGGTAAGGCTTCGGAGGATGATACGAAGGGGACTGCTGAGGAAGGGGGCACTATTAAAATCGGTGTGCTTGCGTCATTGACTGGTGCTCTGGAGTCGTATGGGAAACAAACAAAGAATGGCTTTGAATTAGGGATTGATTATGCTACAGGCGGTACGATGGAGGTTAATGGTAAGAAAATAGAAATTGTCTATGAAGACACAGAAACAAAGCCTGAGGTTGCAGTACAGAAAGCGACAAAGCTATTGGAAAATGACAAGGTTGATTTCTTAGTAGGTTCTTCTAGCTCAGGTGATACGCTTGCTGTTCTACCACTTGCGGAAGAATACCAAAAGATTATGGTGGTGGAGCCTGCGGTAGCGGATAGCATTACGGGTTCAGAATTTAATAAATATATTTTCCGTACAGGTCGAAATTCTTCTCAGGATGCTTATGCTGCAGCGGCAGCAATCGCAGGAAAAGGTGTTAAGATCGCAACATTTGCGCCGGATTATTCTTTTGGCTTGGATGGGGTAAAAGCCTTTAAGACTGCTGCGGAAAAACTAGGCGCAGAAATTGTTTTAGAGGAATATGCTGATCCGGCAGCAACTGATTTTACGTCCAATTTGCAAAAAGTAATTGATGCAAAACCAGATTATTTATTTGTTGTTTGGGCTGGCGCAAACTCACCGTGGAATCAAATTGCAGATTTAAAAATTCAAGAAAAGGGCATTAAAATTTCTACGGGTGCACCAGATATTATTGCATTGAAATTTATGAATCCGTTAATTGGTATGGAAGGGTTCTCTGTTTATTATCATACGTTACCACAAAATGATGTAAATAAATGGTTAGTTGAGGAACATAAAAAACGCTTCAATGAAGTTCCGGATTTATTTACACCAGGGGGCATGTCTGCAGCAATCTCAATTGTAGATGCTCTGAAAAAATCAAATGGCGATACAGATGCGGAAAAACTTATCGGCATTATGGAAGGAATGTCATTTGAAACGCCAAAAGGAAAGATGACTTTCCGAAAAGAAGATCATCAAGCATTACAGTCGATGTATTCGATCCGTCTTGAAAAACAAGATGGTGTAGATTATCCGGTACCAGTACTAATTCGCGAGCTTAGCCCTGAAGAAACAGCACCTCCGATCATGAATAAGTGAAATTACGAGACAGATATTCTTCTGTCTCTCTTCACCCACTTTCATATGAAAATGGGTGAAGAGAGATAGAAGTACTAGAAAGGAGAATACGATGGAACCCATTTTGCGAACAGAAAACTTAACCATTCGTTTTGGCGGACACACAGCTGTCGACCATGTGAATTTTAATATGCCGGAAAAGCATTTAAAGTCAATTATCGGACCAAATGGAGCCGGAAAAACAACTTTCTTTAATTTGATTAGTGGAGAGTTAAAGCCGACTGCCGGGGATGTCTATTTCAAGGGACAATCACTTGCACAAAAATCATCTATTGAAAGAACTCGAATGGGACTGGGGCGATCTTTTCAAATTACGAATGTTTTTCCGAACTTAACAGTTTTAGAAAATGTCCGTTTGGCTGTGCAATCCAAGGAGAAAGTTCGTTACCAATTATTTCGCCATTATAAAAGCTATAAGGCGATTACAGAACAAGCGGAAGAGCTATTAACACTAGTATTGCTTGAAAATAAAAGAGATGCCCTGACGACAATGCTGTCCCATGGGGAAAAGAGAAAGCTTGAGATTGCTATGCTATTAGCACTTGATACGGAAATCCTTTTACTTGATGAACCAACGGCAGGCATGTCTTTAGAGGAGGTGCCAACGATTTTAGAGGTGATTCGCACTATTAAAAATCAAGGTGATAAAACCATTCTCCTCATTGAGCACAAGATGGATATGATTTTAGATTTGTCGGATTCGATTATGGTGCTATTTAATGGCCAGCTTCTTGCAGATGGAACACCAGGGGACATCATGAAAAACGAAACCGTACAAAATGCTTATTTAGGAGGTCTGTACGATGAACACCTTACTGAAATTAAATGATGTCCACACATATATCGGTCAATATCATATTTTGCAGGGGGTCAATTTTGAGGCCATGGAGGGGCAAGTAAGTGTACTGCTTGGCAGAAATGGAGCAGGAAAAACGACCACATTAAAAACGATTATGGGGTTAACGCCTGCCTCAAAGGGAGAGGTAGAATTTCGCTCACATTCTATTAAGAAAAACCCAACCTATAAAGTTGCAAAATTAGGAATAGGCTATGTACCGGAAAACCAAGGGATTTTTGCAGATTTAACCGTAGAGGAAAATATGAAAGTGGCCATGCGGAAAGAAGATACAGCTACTTTAGAGCGACAAAATTATGTACTGGAGCTGTTTCCTGATTTAAAGAAATTTTGGAAGAAGGCTGGTGGACATCTTTCGGGTGGTCAAAAGCAAATGCTGTCCATGGCAAGGGCATTTATCAATGATAGTAAGTTAATTTTGATTGATGAGCCTTCTAAAGGACTGGCGCCCATAGTGGTAGAAAAAGTAATGGAGGCCATCGTTGAAATGAAAAAGCAAACGTCCATCATCCTTGTAGAGCAAAATTTTATGATGGCGAGCCGAATTGGCGATACGTATACATTGATTGATGATGGTAGAACAGTTCACTCGGGCAAAATGCAGGATCTTATCCATCATGAAGAACTAAAAAGAAAATATCTTGGAATCGGATAAAGGTGGTGTACTTTATTGGAGCTATTCGTCAATTTAGTCATTAATGGCCTTGCAACTGGTATGTTAATTTTTTTACTGGCGGCCGGTCTGACGCTAATTTTTGGATTAATGGATGTTTTGAACTTTGCACATGGTGGTTTATTTGTTTGGGGGGCTTATGCTGGGATCTTTACGTATATGTTTACAGAGAGCTTTCTCATTGGAGTTATAGGTGCCATTGTAACAGGGGCTTTATTAGGACTTATTACAGAAAAATTAATTATAACACCTGTGTATGGCAATCATATTCAGCAAATTTTAATTACATTAGGGCTGATGCTCGTGCTGCAAGAGATGATTAAAGTTGTATTTGGTCCAAATGGTGTAGCGGTGAAAACGCCGAGTTACTTAACAGGCAGCTGGGAAATTGGAGACGTTATTATCATTAAATATCGATTATTTATTATTGTAGTAGGTTTTATCATTTTTGGTATTTTCCAATACATGTTAAAGAAGACGAAGATTGGGCTAATAGTTCGGGCTGGTGTACAGGATAAAGAAATGGCACAGGTACTTGGCATTCATATAAAGCGAGTATTTTTATATGTTTTTATGGTTGGTGCGGCATTAGCAGCGCTAAGTGGTATGTTAATGGCTCCGTATTCAGGTGTTATCTATGCGGAAATGGGTATGGAGTATGCGATTTTAGGCTTTATCGTTGTCGTAATCGGAGGCATGGGCAGTTTTTCGGGCTCGCTACTGGCAGCTATATTAGTAGGTTTGGCAGGTAGCTTTATGGCATATTATGTGCCAGTGCTATCACTTGCGGTCAATATGATTTTAATGGCCATCGTCTTAATTTTCCGTCCACAAGGTTTATTTGCTATGAGAAAGGAGAGATCAACATGAAAATGAAGCTTTCTTTGCAGCATTTATGCTTTTTCCTAATGTTAGCTATTTTAGTGATTCTCCCTTTCGTCAATGATTCAAGGACGCTCATTATTTTATTAAGTCAAATCTTTATTTTCGGTATTTTAGCGATGAGCTATGACATTCTCCTTGGCTATACAGGTATTGTGTCGTTCGGGCATGCGATGTTTTTTGGTATAGGTGCGTATACAACGGCTGTCATGCTGAAACAAATGGAGCCAACACTCTCGACATTTTTCTTATCTATCGTAGTTGGCATGATGCTAGCAGGGTTCATTAGCTTTTTAGTAGGATTACTGACACTTCGATTGAAAAGTCATTTTTTTGCGATGTTGACATTAGCCTTTTCGGGACTATTTTTAGTAGTGGCAGAAAAATGGCGTTCTGTCACATACGGAAATGATGGTTTTACGTTTAGAGCACCAGAAATATTTAGAGATCGAATGACGTTTTATTTCTTTGTGCTAACATGCTTAGTTGTTATTTTTATTGCGCTATATCGCTTCGTTAACTCGCCGACTGGTCGAATTTTAATTGCGGTTCGGGAAAATGAACAACGAACAAAATCGTTAGGCTACAACACCTTGTACTATAAAGTGATTGCATCAATTGTCGCAGGAACAGTTGCCAGCTTAGCAGGCTCCTTATATGCTGTGTCACTCCGATTTGTCAATACGAGTGTGATGACAATGGACATTACGTTAGATGCATTATTAATGACGATTATTGGCGGTGTTGGCACATTAGTTGGACCATTACTAGGAGCTGCTGTTATTGAATATGCACAGCATGCACTTTCAGGGTTAGCTCGTGATTATCCAATATTTGAACGTTGGATTATCTTCTTTGGGATTCTTTATATTTTAGCTGTTATCTTTTTCCCAAAAGGAATTATTGGCTCACTGCGTATGATGTTTTGGAAATGGCGAATAAAGCATAAGGAAAAAGATCAAACATCGGTTGCCCTGTCGCAGGAAAAGGAGCGATTCGAATGACTGTAGGCATAGTAAGTACAGGAATCTATATTCCACAAACGAAAATGACATCTAAAGAAATTGCGGCGCTTTCCAATATTCCAGAGGATATTATTCGGCAAAAAATGGGCATCTATGAAAAGCCTATTCCTGGTGAGCATGATCATACGGTTCAAATGGGTATATGGGCAGCACAGGACGCTATACGCAAGGCTAATATCGACCCAAAGGACATTGATGTTGTGATTTATATGGGAGAGGAGCATAAGGAGTATCCATTATGGACTGCCTCGATAAAAATGCAGGAGGAGCTCGGGGCCGTAAATGCTTGGGCATTCGATGTGCAATTAAGATGTGGCACGACCATTATGGCACTAAAACTAGCGAAAAGCTTAATGGCGTCGGATGATTCAATTCATACCATACTCCTAGCTGGTGGCTATCGCAACGTTGATTTTATCGATTACAGTAATCCTCGAACACGCTTTATGTACAATTTAGCAGCTGGTGGTGGCGCCATCCTTTTACAAAAAAACTATGACAAAAATCAATTATTAGAGGCAGATATTATGACGGATGGCTCGTTCTCAGAGGATGTTGTCGTACCTGTCGGTGGTACAAAAAAACCTTTGACGTCTTCTGATTTAGAAAATAATTTGTATCAACTCGATGTGATCGATCCGATTGGGATGAAGGAGCGCTTAGAGCAAAAATCTTTAAGCAATTTTTTGAAGGTAATTCGAACATCCTTGGCGAAAAGTGGATTAACTGAGGGGGATATTGGCTATCTAGCAATGCTTCACATGAAAAAATCTGCTCATGATTATATTTTATCTGAACTCGGCTTAGAGCAGGAGCAGTCCATCTACTTACAAGAGTACGGTCATATCGGACAGATTGACCAAATATTATCATTGCAGCTGGCATTAGAAGAAGGCCGTATCCACGATGGAGATATCGTTACACTTGTTAGTGCAGGAATTGGCTATGTTTGGGGAGCTATTACTATTCGATGGAGATAAGGGGGAAATGTGATGTTAAAAACTGTTCAGCTATCAAATGGAGAAACGATTGCTTATCATAAACGCCAAGGGGGAGAGCGTGTTTTATTACTTATTCATGGCAATATGACATCCTCTAAGCATTGGGACGTTCTAATCGATGCATTGGATGAAAAATATACAATTTATGCGATGGATTTACGAGGCTTTGGTGGTTCATCATATCATAAACCGATTTCCGCGATTAAAGATTTTAGCGATGATGTGAAACTTTTTGTGGATGCCATTCAATTGAAACAGTTTGACATGATTGGCTGGTCAACAGGCGGAGCTGTATGTATGCAGTTTGTCGCTCATTATCCAGGCTATTGTCAGCAGCTTATTTTACTAGCTTCGGCATCTACGAGAGGCTATCCATTTTACACGGATTTAGGTACTGGCAATCAAGCAGCATTAAAGAGGGCATTTACCTATGAAGAAGTACTCGTCGATACATCTAAAACAAAATTAGTACAAGGCTTCTATGATTCGAAAAATGCACAGGGCTTACAGTCTGTCTGGAACGCACTAATTTACACCCATAATCAGCCTAGCCCGGAACACTATCAGACATATGTGGAGGATATGCTGACGCAACGAAATTTAGCTGAAGTTTATCATGCATTAAATGTCTTTAATATTAGCGCTGTTGATAATGAGGTTGCAAAAGGCACTCATGAGGTACAACAGATTACCATTCCAGTTTTGGTATTAAGAGGGGATCGTGATTACGTCATAACAGAAGAAATGAATGACGAAACAATGCTCGATTTAGGGGCAAATGCACAATTTGTAAGTTTAAAAGACTGTGGTCATTCTCCATTAATCGATGATTTACCACAGCTTACTTCTGAAATTGAAGCTTTTTTAGAAATTGGAGGAAAAAAGTATGCGTTTAAACAATAAAGTTGCCATTATTACTGGAGCTGCGAACGGGATTGGCTATGCCGCTACTGAACGATTTATTGAAGAAGGTGCATTCGTTGTCATTGCAGATTTTAATGAGGATGCTGGTGTTTCAGCTGCACAGCAATTAGGGGATCAAGCATTATTTGTGCAAGTAGACGTTGCTGATAGAGAGAGTGTCAAGAACCTAGTGGCAACGGTCATAGAGCAAACGGGACGAGTCGATATTTTAGTGAATAATGCAGGAATAACACGTGATGCAATGTTAACAAAAATGACGGAGGATCAGTTTCAACAGGTGCTTGATGTTAATTTGACTGGCGTTTTTTATTGTACACAAGAGGTAATCCCACATATGATTGCTGCCGGTGGAGGCAAAATTATTAATACATCTTCAGTTAGTGGTGTCTATGGAAATGTTGGTCAAACGAATTACGCTGCCACAAAGGCGGCTATTGTCGGCATGACAAAAACATGGGCAAAGGAATTGGGGCGCAAGGGTATCAACGTGAATGCGGTGGCACCTGGCTTTACAGAAACAGACATGGTGAAAAAAATGCCAGAAAATGTGCTGGCACAAATGCGCTCCATCGTGCCACTGCAAAGGTTAGGAACACCTAGAGATATCGCCAATGCCTATTTATTTTTAGCATCTGATGAGGCTTCCTACGTCCACGGTCACACGCTTCATGTGGATGGAGCAATTATGATGTGATAAGGAGGCTTTCAAGATGTTTGTAGAGCAATCCTGGATTTTGAAACGTGCAACGTTAACACCTAATCGTCTAGCATTGGTGAACCTAGAAACACAAGAGCAGTGGACTTATCAGCAACTAACAGAGGAAATCACAAAATGGAGTCATTTTTTTGAGAGCCGAAATTTACAGGCAGGAAGTCGTGTAGCTGTATTTGCGAAAAATCACATCCAGCTTTTTGCTGTTTTATTCGCCTGTGGATTAAGAGGCCTTATCTATGTGCCATTAAATTGGCGTATGAGTACGGAGGAATTAAATGATATTTTAACGGATGCTACGCCTTCTTTACTACTTTACGATGAAGAAATGAAATGTCCTTTATCTTTCGAAAACATGCATTCTCTTCGTTTAACTATTGATGGGACTGCTCTTAGCATTCGTGAAGTAGATCTTAATGATCCTTGGTTAATGATTTATACAGGGGGCACAACTGGCAAGCCAAAGGGTGTTGTATTATCCTTTAATTCTGTAAATTGGAATGCTATTAATACTATTATTAGTTGGGGCTTATGTGATAGTGATTGTACGTTAAATTATATGCCGTTGTTTCATACAGGAGGTTTGAATGCCCTTTGTATACCGCTGCTAATGGCTGGCGGTACAGTTGTTATTGGTGATAAGTTCGAGGCAGAAAACGCTCTTAAAGCGATTAATCAGTATAAGACCACGATTTCGCTTTTTGTGCCAACTATGTACCAAGCGATGATTGCGACGGATTATTTTGAGAGAAGTAGTTTCCCTTCAATGAAAGTATTTTTATCAGGTGGAGCACCCTGCCCGTATCCAATCTATGACGCTTTTTTTAAGAAGGGGCTATTTTTTAAAGAGGGCTATGGTTTAACAGAAGCGGGGCCAAATAATTTTTATATTTCTCGAGAGGCAGCCTATTTGAAAAAAGGTGCCGTGGGGAAGAGCATGCAATTTAACGAGGCTAAAGTAATGAATAGTGCAGGTGAAAGCTGTGCGCCAAATGAAGTCGGTGAGCTTTTGGTTAGAGGAAAGCATATGTTTCGGTTTTACTGGAATAACCAGCAGGAGACAGAAAAAATCATTGATGATGGTTGGTTAAGAACGGGCGATTTAGCAATGATGGATGAGGATGGTGACTTTTATATTGTCGGTCGTAGTAAAGAGATGATTATTTCTGGCGGTGAAAATGTTTATCCTCAGGAGGTAGAGCAATGTATTTTGCGCCATCAGCTAGTGCAAGAGGTCGCAGTGATTGGCGTGGCTGATGACTATTGGGGAGAAATTGTGACGGCGATTATTGTATGTAAGATTCAGGAAGATTCTATAATAGAGGAAATCAAAGAAACCTGTAGCAAGCATCTAGGTCGCTATAAAATTCCAAAAAGGATTATTTTCATTGATGAATTGCCCAAAACAAGTGTCGGAAAAATTGATAAAAAAGCATTACAAATATATGCGAAAGCTGCGAAATAACAAAAAACGCTTGCAGATCCAGGCGTTTTTTTTGGTTTCTATAAATGTTTCCTTAATTCTCTATTCGAAGAAGTCTCTTAATGATGGAGATAAACGGATATAAGACGCTATTCAACTGCGCCAGATTGTTGAGAATCTCCTGTCTAATTATGATAAAATATTGCGAGTGAAATCAGATTTTTAACGATTTTCAGTATCAAAGAATATATTTCAAAAACGAAGAAAGGGCAGTATTACTATGGAATACGTAACAAATGGAGAAAAATTGGAATCAATAAAGTCTTTACAATCGACAATCCGCAAACTCGAAAATGCCTTGTCACAGATGACCCAGAAAGGCGCAAATACTACCTTAGTAAAGAAACGACTCAAAGCTGTATGCATTGGTTTAGCAATGTTAGAAAACGTTTGGAGTCAATGTCCCCATCATTATACCCAAGAAGATTTAGCCAAATCGCGCAATGTTCTCGCTGGTTTATTACCATCAATTGAGAACATATATATGAAGTCAAAGGTTGGTAGTCCCCAAAGAACGCTTTTAGAAAGAAGAATTAAAGCGTTGAAACTAGCTGTTCAAGCGATTGATGAACATTCAATAACTAAATAGAGTATCAGGAGCTTTAATAAGAAATCATAGTAATCCTTTTGAAAAACATATACTATTACTTCCTTTGCGCTACGCTTTCGCAAATAAGCCATTTGTTGCCCCGACGCCCCCAAGAGTTATAAGTGGTATGTAGTTCCATTATAGAAGCTGAAAAACGCTTGGATATCCAGGCGTTTTTCAGCTTTATAAATGAAATGCTTCCTTTATATTCAAAGCAACTTCTTCTGCACTCAAGTTGGTGTTATTAATCTTTAGATAGTTTGCATAATTTATTTCGCTCTCTATAGAATTTAATCTGTATTTTTCCATCGAGCTTTTCAAATCATTTTCAGACCATTCAATATCTCTTTTTGAAGGTTTATGTTCAAGTCGATTACCACTTTTATTTCGTTCCAGTCTTTCTGCTACATCAGCTTCAAGTTCTACAAAGTAGACAGTACCTCCTCTAGATTCGAAAAGCTTAACAAGATCATCGACATAATCCCAATCCTCCTGCATATTAAAAGCCCAGACATAAGTAAAAATTAAACCATACAAATTACTTTTCGATACCTCTTCAAATATTTCCTGGCGAAACAAATTAACTAATCTTTTTCCTTCAGTTGTACCATAACCAAAAAAATGACCAACCAAATCAATCGTCATATGGTTATGAAAAAGTTTCAAATCTGTACTTTTCGCTAATTCCTGTCCAACAGTCATTTTCCCCACTGCTTGAGGACCAAATATTAAAACAAGTTTCATAATCTCTCTCCCTTTTAAAAATATATTAGCATAAATTTCAAACTCCCCCTAATAAATGAAGAATTATGGTTCACCACTGAGAGTTGGGAACAATTTGTTAAAACATATGTTAAGCGATGTTAAGGGGAAAGGGTGACTCCTCGGGGATTAGTGATAGAGGAACGAAGGCTAAAAGCATCTCATCCTGTGATAACGCCTTCGTGACCAACCTCGTGTTGGCCCGAGACCCTGGAGCGAAGCGAAGCAGCTCATCGGACGACCCCAGGAAGCTCTACAGTGTGCGAAAGCGAAGCGGCAGCAACAAATGTTTTATCTGCGCGAAAGCGAAGCGGCAGCGGCAAATGTTTTATCTGTGCGAAAGCGAAGCATCGGCAGCAAAATGCCAAGTCGGAACGGAAATCAACCCTACGTTGTGAAATCATTGTCTTTCCCATAGCCACTGCTAACTAACAGCTCATTTATATTAAAAATATTAATTTATTGATAATGTATTGAAACTATTCATTGAATAATGTTTAATGAAATTGGCATACGTTTTATACATAATATTCCTAATAAATGTGAGAAAGGAGAGACGGATTTTTGCGCACTTTTAAAATCAGCACAAAATTTAATTTGCTTTTGGTGGGAGTCATCCTATTTTTAAGCGTTATGATTGGATTTGTTTCTCATATACAAGTGAAACAAATTATGCGGAACAATTTTGAGCAAAGTATCACCCATATTTCAAAGGTTGGTTATAAGCTGCTAGAGGAACGATTTAAGGGAGATTGGGCTATAAAAGATGGGGAACTTTATAAAGGGGATACAAAAATAGTTGATCAGGAAGCCTTTGTTGATGAGGTAGGAGAAAGCATCGATGGTGGCGTTACTATTTTCCAAGGCACAAAAGGGCTTATCACTAATCTACAGTTAGATGGAGAACGCTTAGTTGGCAAAGATGCTGATCCAATAGTCGTTGAAAATGTAATGAAAAAAGGGGAAACTTTCATTGGTGAAGCAGATGTAGTAGGAACGAAATATTTAACACTCTATGCACCCATTAAAGATGCAAAGGGAGACATCATTGGGATGTGGTTTGTCGGGGAAACGATAGATGGGGTTAATGCTATTATTTTTGCATTTATCGGTAAGCTTCTTATTGTATTGTTCATCGGAGCTGTCATTGCTGTATTAGGAAGCTTCCTTTTCACAAGAGCATTTGTGAAGCCGCTTCGTGAAATAAATAAACAACTACATGATATTGCGGATGGAGAAGGAGATTTAACAAAACAGCTACAAATAAATTCCAAGGATGAAGCAGGTGAGCTTGCGCAATCCTTTAATAAAATGCTGACAAGTTTAAGAGTATTAATGCAACAAATTGCACAGTCCTCTAAACAAGTTGATGTATCGTCTGATGGCTTAACATCTAAATCACAGCAAACGGCGGATATGACAAGACAGCTAACATCAACTCTACAAGATTTAGCGGATGGTTCAAGAACAACATTACATAGCACAAGTGATAGCTTAACTGCCATGCAGGAAATGGCGATTGGCATCCAACAAGTTGCTGAAACCGCTTCAACTGTTTCAGATGCAGCTGATTTAATGAGTGATGAGGCTGCTCAAGGAAATGACTCTTTGAATCGTGTATTGAAACAAATGACAATTATTAATGAATCATCAGACAATGTAGAGGCACAGGTTCGTATATTAGGTGATCAGTCGAATCAAATTGGCAATATAGTTGATGTTATTACAAGCATCGCCGATCAAACGAATTTGCTTGCCTTAAATGCTGCCATTGAAGCGGCTCGTGCGGGTGAGCAAGGAAAAGGCTTTGCTGTCGTTGCAGATGAGGTTCGTAAATTAGCAGAACAATCAAAGGAATCTGCTGATCAAATAGCATCACTTATTCATTCTATTCAAAATGATACGGCCAATGTTATTACAGCTATTTCTAGTAACTCGAAGGAAGCTGCGGCAGGTATGGATGTTGTAGATGATACAAAGCTAGCCTTCCACAAGATCATGCAGTCGATTAAGGGAGTTAGCACACAGTTGCATGACATCTCTGCTGTGACGGAGCAAATGTCAGCAAGTGTTGAAGAAGTTACTGCCTCCACAGAAGCAATGTCACGTATTGCAAGCAAAGCAACTGAAAGTACGGAGCACGTTACGTTAACGGCAGAGGAGCAATTAGCTTTCATAGACAATATGGCTTCTTCAGCCAAAGAGATGGCTCAACAGGCAGACGAGCTTCAAAGCTTACTAAAAAAATTCCAATATTAAAGATGTTGAAAAACGGTGATATCCTTTGAAGTACAAACAAGTACACAAAGGGAACGGTTTTTTCTAAACGAACACTCCAATAAAATTTGATTAAAAGGATAGAAGAGCTTACATAAATTCGCTCTAACTATCCTTTTTTTATTAAAAATGACCCTATTTACTTCAACAACTAATTGTTCGTTCATCATTCTAACGTTGCGGTAATAAAGAAGTTTCTATCAAAGTACATTTAAGCCTATTTTTTAACCCCTAAGAAATTAAAGATATAGTTGTTTTCTAAAAGATGATTGCTGCCATTCAACTAACGGTGAAAGGATAGTTCAATAATAGTAAATATTTGAAACAAATAAATGGATAATATATGGATCATCACCAAATGTTGTGGATGACATTTGTTAAAACTTATGTCATGCATATAGTTGATTGGAGTGGAGGCTGGACGCCCCTAGTAAAGCGCCCAGTCGGAACGGAAATCAACCACACGTTTTGGTGATGAGCCTAATATATGTTAATATAGTTATTTGATACTTAAATATGGATTGAATAATTTAAAGGAGTATATTTATGAAAATAGTTGAAAAATATGGAAAAGTAATAATAGACGACTTTGAATTTTATGGTCAAATTGAACAAGAAAAATATTGTTCTAAATGCAAGTTTAATTTAGTATATTACGATGATTTTGATGCTTATTTTTGCCCTAAATGTAATATTTGGACTGAATCAAAATGTAGTGACCCTAATTGCAAATATTGCCCTAACCGACCAGAAACACCTTTAACTCGCAAAAAGGCGTAAATAAATTAACGGAGCAGAAATGGTGAAAACTAAAACCACCAAAGGAGACCTAAATAGTGGAAATAAGATTAGCCAAAATCGATGACTTCTCGTAAGTGTTGTATATATTGAATGAGGTTACTTTAAATCTACAAGAAAAAGGAATAGACCAATGGGAATACCCTTGGGATAACAACAAAATTATAAACCAATTAAAGAATAACTTTTTGTACGTTTTATTAGTAGAAGAAGAAATGATAGGAACATTTTGTATATATGATATAGATCATATAAATGAATTTTCCCTAGATGAAAAAGGTAAGTATCTATCCCAAATTGCCATTTTACCCAAGTTTCAAGGAAGAAACATTGGTTCAGCTATAACAAAATTTGCTTGTTTTTTTGCAAAAGGATTAGATAAAACCCTATTTTTAGACTGTTGGGCTGGAAATGAAAAGTTAAAACAGTTTTATTCAAGGAATGGTTTAGAATATATTGGTGATTTTCCTGAAGAAAACTATTTCGTTAGTATCTTTAAATACAGCTAAATATATTTGCTTACATCTGATTGGTTCCCTAAAAAAGAAGTTTTAGTGAAAAAGATAGACTAAGATTATGAAAACATTGTACTTAAACTATTGTGGCCATTGAGTTGCATAGGTCGAAGAAGTTTCTGTAATTGCACTGTCGTTTACTTTTTACACACAAAAAAATAAACGTAGCAAAGCGGCACAAGAGGCCACCTTCAAATCGAAAACGAAGGTGGCTTTCTCGTGTTTTATGCAATAGTTGGGGGATTGAGTGGAGAGGTACTGAATGATGAAATTTGCTTATAATCAAAATTTTCTGTTGATTTCTCACGAGGGGTTATGGCACACTATAGAAGTGGAATTGTATTCCAACTTTTTCCTGCGAAAGGGGATGTTTTTAATGACTACTTATATGGTATTGGTGGTTTTAACTTAACCGAATATCGGGCATAGTAAATTTCAATCTTTCATTATAGCTTGGAATGAGACAACCGGGAATATCACCCGTGTTTTTTGTTATGCCGTAAACAGTAACCTTTCGTGAATACTGCTGTTAACGGGATACGATGAAGGTCGTATTTCTTTTTGATTATAGTCGACTTTTGGCTTTTCACCGCGAACAAGCAGCTTCTTAGGAGGCTTCTTGTTCGCGGTATTTTTATGCACAAAAATAATTTTAATTTTTTAGGAGTGGATCGGTTCAATGATTGATTTGAAACAATACGGATATAACGAAGCCGAAACGCCGCCGATATGTTTAATACCTGGAAGGGTTACGGAACAACAGCGAGAGCAATATACCGTCATCACCGAACAAGGAGAAGTGACGGCTGTATTGAAGGGCGCTTTCTACTATACTGCGGTTACTCGGGAGGATTTTCCGTGCGTTGGCGATTTTGTATTTCTGCAATACAACGAACGTGGTACTTCTCGCATAGCCAAATTGCTGCCTCGCCGCTCGAAATTTTCACGCGCTGACTATTCGGGGCACGCTGCAGGTTATGTCAAAACCATACTGGAGCAAGTCGTAGCAACGAATTTTGATTACGTATTTATCGTGTCGTCCCTAAATTGGGATTTCAAGGTCAGCCGTATCATGCGCTACCTGACACAGGCACGGCAGAGTGGCGGCGAGCCTGTCGTCATCTTAACAAAAGCTGACTTGGCCCCGGATTTCAGTGAACCGTTAGCTGAAGTTAAGAAAATTGCTCCTGATGTGCCGGTACACGCAGTTTCCAGTCACACTGGGAGTGGTTTAGACGGGTTGAGCGAATATCTGCAACCAGGAAAAACCGTGGTTTTCCTAGGCATGTCCGGTGTGGGAAAATCCTCGTTGCTAAACGCCTTGATGAATAAGGAAGTGATGACTGTTAAGGCTATCCGCGAGGTCGACAGCCGGGGACGGCACACAACAACGCATCGACAGCTTTTCATGCTTCCTTCCGGTGCGATGGTTATTGATACGCCTGGTATGCGTGAACTTGGGCTGTTCGGTGCGGACGACGGGGTCAGCGCGGGATTTAACGAAGTGGAGGAATTATTCACACTGTGTCGCTTTAATGACTGCCGACATCAGACGGAGCCGGGTTGTGCAGTTCTTGCCGCCCTTGCCGATGGATCGTTAGCACCAGAGCATTGGGAGCGTTATCTTGTACAGAAGCGGGAAAACAAGTTTGTGGATGATAAGTCGAGGTATCTCATGGATAAACGGGCGCGGCAAAAGTCGATTGCCATGCGACATAAGGGTAACAAAGAAGGATACAAGAAATGAACAACCATGATGAAAAATTTGTAAAGCCGGAAAAACTGGCGCTTGTTTTGAGTAAAATGTTCGGTAAGACGATAATCAGCGCTGATTATCAACTTAATGAGTTGCAAGGCGGGACAATAGGTGTTGTTCGGCTTGTAACAGGCATAGTTGAAACCTCTGATGGTGAAAATCTGCCGTATAAGATGGTTTGGAAAACACAGAAAAAATTTGAACGTTATGGTGATCCGGATTCATGGAGAAGGGAATACGACCTCTATGCATCGGATTTCAAAAAGGTTTTTTCCGATTCTTTCCGTTGGCCGGAGTGTTATCACGCTGAAATAAATGGCGATGAGATTCAATTGTGGATGGAATATATTGATGGTGTGTCAGGCTTAAATCTAACCTCGGAAATGTATGAACGTATAGCCGAGGAATTGGGGCAATTTCAAGGGAAATTGTACACTGAACGGCCAAAAGTATTGCAGAATTTGTCCAATTTAAGCAAGGTTGAGTATATGAAAAACTACTATTTACGTTATCGGTCATGGAATGTTTTATATGATTATATACGCTCTGATGACTGTGAAATCCCGAAGCACCTATGTAAAATGCTCATAGAATTAGATAACAATGCGGACGAAATATTCAGTCGAATTGAAAAGCTACCAATAGTGCTGTGCCACAGAGATTTTTGGGTGGCAAACATATTCTATTCGGACAGTAAAATCGTACTTATCGATTGGGATACCGCCGGATGGGGGTACATGGGCGAAGATATCGCGAGTTTAATAACTGATGAAGCGGACGTCTGTCATATGATTGAATACTACCAAAAATGCATTCCGGCATATTACAAGGGTTTTTCGGAATATGCGGATGTGTCCCATGTATCCGAACATTGTATCTATGAACTAATCCTTGCTATGTTCGGTTACAGGCTTGTGGAGTGGTATAAATTCGCTACGTCTCCCGAAGATAAATCAATGAACCTTAATACCTTGCAAAAAATCCATGAGATGAGAAATATGTAGATAACTATAATTATTGTGCCATTTGATGATACTCTTTTTTTCGTGTCCACTTTTTAGTAAATAACCAATAAGAATTTAATTGATTTTTAAAATGACAAAGCAAACTCATCTTGACAATTTCTATCTAAGCCCCATATCGGAAGTGTGTTTATAAAAGTAAAATTGAAAACTGCGAAAATACTAATTGAAGATTAGATTTAATCAGCCATAACTATAAATCTACCAGCGTTGTGAAATTAAGTAGCGCTTAGGGCATGAGTTCTGTTGTATCGGACTCATGTCTTTTCATGTTGTCTTCATTTTTTTATAACGGCGATTCGAAAAAATCTATAATGTCCTGAGAGAAAAGTAAAGAATTAATTCTTATTTCAATCAAACATTTATTTTTTCCACAAAGGTTCCCATAATACGAACATATCAGTAAAATAGAGTAGGTTAGGGGGACTATATTTTGAAAGATCAACGTTTTAAAATTGCGCATCGAGAGGCGCTTATCGGTATCGGGCTTGTTATCGTTAACTTTGCGATTTGGTTCGGCTTTGCCTATGGACTAGGCTCAGGTGATCCAACAAGCTATACGTATGTATTCGGTTTCCCTGCATGGTTTTTCTATAGCTGTATTGC
This sequence comes from Lysinibacillus sp. NPDC094403, assembly GCF_050278745.1. Lineage (NCBI taxonomy): Bacteria > Bacillati > Bacillota > Bacilli > Caryophanales > Bacillaceae > Lysinibacillus > Lysinibacillus sp. NPDC094403. Next base: position 289,472 of record NZ_JBNNTL010000002.1, read on the forward strand.
AGGGACAGGCTTTATGATTATTTTAATATGGGTCGTCATGAAGCTCTTTTTCAAAGAGGTACCATTTGACGATGAGGAGGTGGATCAATAATGCACTGGCAAGTTATTTTTCCACTGCTATTATTTTTAGTTATCATCTTTGGTATTGGTGTCTGGTCAAATAAGCATATACGCTCTTCCAATTCATTTTTACAGGAATATTTCCTCGGTGGTCGTGAAATGGGGGGCTTCATCCTTGCAATGACAATGATTGCTACGTACGGTAGTGCAAGTAGCTTTATTGGTGGTCCAGGTGTTGCTTACACGAAAGGGCTTGGCTGGGTGTTACTGGCAATGGCTCAGCTTCCAGCAGGTTATTTTGTTTTAATGATTTTAGGGAAGAAATTTGCTATTATCGCAAGACGCTATCAAGCCATCACGTTAATTGACTTTTTACGAGAACGCTATAAAAGTCATGCCATTGTCATCCTATCAGCCATTAGTATCATTGTCTTTTTATTTTCTGCAATGATGGCACAATGGGTAGGTGGTGCACGATTAATAGAATCATTAACTGGCTTAAACTACACAACCGCACTCTTTATTTTTGCGATTTCCGTCTTAGTGTATGTTATTATTGGGGGCTTCCGTGCTGTTGCATTGACGGATACGGTGCAAGGCTCGATTATGGTCATTGGAACAATTATTTTATTAATTGGGACAATCATCGCTGGTGGAGGAATCGATAATATTATGGCCTCACTAGTCGCTGAGAATCCGAATCTTGTGTCTCCATTCGGAGCAGAAGGTGAATTAACGCCATTATACGTTTCTACATTTTGGATTTTAATAGGGGTTGGAGTTGTAGGACTCCCACAAATCGCAGTTCGTGCCATGAGCTATAAAGATTCAAGAAGCATGCATTTAGCCATTATCATTGGCACTATTGCCATCGGGACAATTATGTTTGGGATGCATCTAATTGGTGTTTTTGCACGACCAGTGATGCCAGGTATTGAGATTGGTGATAAAGTCATGCCGTTGCTGACATTAAAGGTTTTGCCGCCATTTTTAGCTGGTATTGTCTTAGCAGCACCAATGGCAGCAACGATGTCTACAGTTAATGCACTACTTATGCTTGTAAGCTCCACTGTAGTGAAAGATATTTATTTAAATTATATAAAACCAACAGCAAATGATACGGAAATTAAGCGTGCAAGCTTTATTGTTACAACAGTGATCGGTTTAGTCGTTATTATTTTTGCACTAAATCCACCCGATTTATTAGTATGGCTTAATTTATTTGCATTTGGTGGACTTGAGGCAGTCTTTATTTGGACCGTCGTATTAGGACTTTATTGGAAAAAGGCCAACAAATATGGTGCGATTGCGTCAATGATTTCAGGTATGACCTTATATATTATCATTGATCGTTTTTATCCTTCTGTCTTTGGCATGCATACCGTGACAATTCCGATTGCCGCTTCATTGTTGATATTTGTTATTGTTAGTTTATTAACAAGTCATAAATTTAAAGATGAAAAGTTATTTATTTAACTAAGAAAACGCCGTAGAGATAGAATATCTACGGCGTTTTCTATTGTAGATATGAAGAGATGGATAGAACGTTTGAAATGGTGGATAGAAACTTCGGAGCAACGGATAGCCCCTTCGAAGCGACAGATTGCCACTCCGAATTAAAGGAATAGAAAGCCAAAGTTTGTCGAAAAGCTAAAACGCCGTAGAGCTAGATATCTACGGCGTTTTTTATATAATCATAAGCATTTTTAGTTAACAATGTAATCGTTACAATAATAAACAAAACACGGACAAAGCCGCTACCTTTTTTAATTGCCATACGTGAGCCTACAAATGCACCTGCAATTTGAGCGATACCCATTAGTAAACCATAGACATAATGAATCTGACCTAAGTAAGCGAACATTAAAAGACCAGCAAAATTACTTGCTAAATTTAAAAATTTGGCATTTCCTGCTGCCTTTAAGAAATCGAAGCCGATTAATAAAAAGCTAAAAATTAAAAATGAGCCGGTTCCTGGACCAAGAAATCCGTCATAAAACCCGATGCTAAATAACAACAGCATGAATAAAACTAAGTGTGTAAACTTTAAATTTTTGACTGTAGCTACTGAACCCCAGTCTTTTTTAAAGATTGTATAGACTGCAACAGCAGCAAGCATTATTAGCATAAGTGGTTTTAGTAATTCAGGATTGATTAAATGCACTGTCCATGCTCCAAAGAGTGATCCTATAAAGGCTAGGGGAAAGTACTTGATAACCGAACGAATTTCTAGCTGACCGGAACGATAAAAGGAAATGGTTGATGTCAAAGAACCCATTGTACCAGCAAGCTTGTTGGTGGCTACAGCGGCAGCTGGATTTAAACCTGCAAACATTAAAGCAGGTAAGGCAATTAAGCCACCGCCACCGACAACCGCATCCACAAACGCAGCTAAAAAACCAAAAGAAATTAATAATATTACTACATTTAAATCTACTTCAAATAGCATGTTTACACCTCTCTGGATAGTTACTACTGAAATAGTAACTAAATTTCGCGTAGCTGTAAAGACTATTTTTTTCATTGGCTTATCTTCATAGCCTTAACTTATAATAGAGGAAATGGAGGGATTCGATGGATTTATTAATCGCCCAATTAAAAGAACTGGGATTCACAGAATATGAAGCAAAGGCTTATACTGCACTTGTACAAAATAGTCATGTAAGTGCCTATCAAGTAAGTAAAAACTCTGGTATCCCACGTGCAAGAATATATGACATACTTGATGTACTTGTTGAAAAAGGGTTAGTACTTAAAGAAGAAACTACAGATCAAACGACATACTCTTCCATTCCTGTCGCTGTGTTTTTACAACAAATTCAGCAACACTGGCAATCGAATTTCACGTCGATTAGTGATCAATTAGAAAAATTAGAGGTAAAAGAGCAGGAAGCGGAGCATAAGGTGCTAATGCTTAAAGGAAAGCAGGCAATCGTCAATTACTGCCAGTCATTATTAAAAAAAGCGGAGAAAAAAGTCATATTATCGATGTGGGAAGATATGTATGATGAATTGAGAGAAGATCTACATGAGGTCGCGCAGCATATACCGGTTCATGGCATTACATTATATGTGGAAGAAAATATTGCATCCATTGACCAGCATCGCATTACACAATATACTAGGAAAACTTCAACACCACATTGGTTTATCCTGTCTGTAGATGGTCAAGAGATGATTTATGGTCACTCACCGTCAAATCAAGAAATGGCTTTTATTACAAATGATCCAGTTCATATCTATTTATTAGAGGATTATATATGGCATGACGTGCTTGTCAATCGACTATTAAAGCGTGATGATAAAGAGCTCGAGGGATGGATTACTAAAGAACGTAAAGCATTTTTCATAGAGTAAAAATATAAAAAAGAATCAGCTTGCCATCATGTACATTACAGACGGCGAGCTGATTCTTATTTTTTATTAACCAATAACTTTCAAATTAATAAAATACTTTATCAACATTGTATTTAGAGCGGAATGAATTGATTGCATATGTTTCGTAAATTTCACGTTCCATTGGATCTTCTACTTCATACACTTCAATTTTGAAAATTTCATCACGATGATTTTTCATCGGTGACACATTGTCCTCAAAATGCTTTTTAATACGTTGACGAATTTTACGCGCTTTACCGACAAATAATAGTTCATTCTCTTCATTGTAGAATAAGAAAATGCCGCCTTTTTCACGTGTGATTTTATGGAAATCAATAAAACCAAAGTACGGTGTGATTGGCACATCACCTGGTTTTAAATCTTGCTCGCGTTGGCGAATTACTAAATCTGGTTTTGGAAATTCAATTTTAATCAAACTATTCACGTTCCTCTCTGTTACTAAAGGTATATGTTAACATAATTACAGCTTGTTTACCATAAAATATGTAGACATAACTTTAACATTAGTGTTAAACAAATTACATAATGACATGCATGATTAATAACAAAATATTCTATGTATTATTGATATTCTTAATTGTTCATGATACAATTCTTTTTAATTAAATAATCTTATCAAGAGAAGCCTTAAAAGAATTATTGAAAAGTCAGTAATACCAAGGGTTCAAGGCACTTGTTGAGATGTGGAGTAAAATACAGTTTATTTGTTATCAATAATACACTTCTTATTGTCTATTAATTTAGATGAAAAGGAGTGTATTTTTTTATGCTTTTAAAGTTTGCATTCGATGATTTTATAGCAGATAGACGATTTAATAACACTACGGAATCAAATATCAAAAGTTATAAATACATGATTAAACCTTTCATTGACTATTGCATTAAAGAAGGAGCAGTTAATGTTGAGGACGTGACACGAAGTCACTTCAAGAATTATTTAATAATGGCACAGCAACAAAATAGGAAACCAAATACAATCAATACAATTATTTTACGTGGTAAAGCATTTTTTAACTATTGCGTTGAAGAGGGATATATCACTGAAAACATTGCTAAGAAGATAAAAACCCAAAAAGTAGATGTGAAGATTGATACTTTTACGGATCAACAAATTAATCAAATGTTAGCGTTTTATCGTTCTCAAAGAAAAAGGTATCAATCTTATAGCAGTTACCGCAATTATTTAATCATTTTGGTATTACTAGGAACGGGCATTCGCAGAAAGGAAATAATTATGCTCAAATGGAATGATGTAGATTTTACAAATCAAACATTACAAGTACACGGTAAAAGTAGAAAATACGAAACAGTATTTTTAACTGATAAATTGACGAGAGAGTTACTAGCATTCAAGACATTTTCATCTAATTTTTTAAAGAATGAAAGTGAATATTTATTTGTTACTAATAAAAATGAAGCATTCACAATTAATACGATTGATTATGTGTTTCGTGAATTAAAAGAGAAGATGAACTTTAAAGATGTGCGAGTTAGTCCCCATACGTTTAGGCACACTTTCTGCAGAAATCTTGTCCAATCAAATGTAAACAGTTTTACAATAATGAAATTAATGAGACACGAAAATATAATAACGACTCAGCGTTATGTAAATTTATGGGGAAGTCACTTGAAACAGGAGAATGACAAGCACAGTCCGTTAAATAAATTTGATTTTTAGGAGAAGAACATGGGAGAAATTATTCATGAAACTTTAAACGGTATGCGTCAAATAACAGCAGAGTACAATCCTGAATTTAAATCAGTATCCTTTGAGGAAAATACGGCTTTATCAGATGGTAGGCAATTTAATGTTAGTCGAATGACATTAAGAAAAGCAGATGTACAAGCCATGCTTAAATACTTTGAACAATTGGAGGAGCAATCAGATGAGAGAATTGAGTCTACAAATAGCTAATGAGTTCCGTCACTTAGAATCTGAAAGTGAAGCAACTACACTAAACTTTTTAACAAAAGGGGATAATCAAGATATGTCAACTAAAAATGAAAAATTATACGCAACAATTGAACTGGATTTAGAAGTAACTAATTTAACGAAAGACCAATTTATAAAAGGTTTTTATGACTTTGTATCACAATTACAATCTAAAGATGCTGCAATGGATTTTAAAGCACATGATGCTCGTCTAATTGAAACGCTAACAGTGGATGCAGACGGTACAGAGGAATATGATCGCTACGATAGTGAAGTCATCGGAATGGTGATTTAGAGACCACAAATTTGTTGTCACTAATTTTAAGCATAAAAAAAGAGGGTTAGTGCTGAGAACACTTTCCCTCCAACTCATTTAGAAGTAGCCAATACAACTAAATAGAGTATATCAACATGCCTTCATTTTACTTAAAAAATTAGTAAATTGCAAAGGTTTAGTTTCCTATTGTCTTTTTTAGGTAAAATGAGGTCATGTTTTGCTCGATGCTGGAAACCTAGTAACAGCATTTGTAAATAAACTTGACAGGTTATGACGTTCCCATCGCACACAAACGTCTAGGGTATCGCTAGAAGCTTCCTTGTTGGCTTTGATATCTGAATGTGGTTGACGCATATAATCGGTCAGGAGTGGAAGGTCTGGTGGCTACGGTCATACAGAATACATCACATAACACAATTTTATAGCAAACTATAATCCTGTGTAACTATCGGGGGCAGAAGTAGGTAGTAGGTGTATTGTTCGAGAGAACGCATTTAACAAGGGCATACATAAACGGATACCTCAGATGACGGATTCATGTAAATGCAATGGCTGCTATGTTTTAGATTCTATTAATTTAGTTTTTAAAACGTAGGCAGTCATTTTTGCAACAAGCCGTTGTCCTCAACTCTGGCTTCATGATTGTGGAGGGCGTAAACAGTTGTCAAGCGTAAATAGTCTAGTAGCGTAAATACTATTAATAGCATTCAAATATACTAGAGTTATAGAGTAACTAGATGAAATATAAGGGAGGTAATAAGAACGTCTAGGATCAATTGGAATTAATTAAATATGTGATGATAGAGGATAGATTATGTATTACTGGGGAGTAGAGTGCAGCACTCTTTATATATCTTTTTGAGGGATGTAAACATTTAAAAATATTTTTAAGAAACGCGAAATAAACACTTGCAATAAGATTTGCATGTGGTATAATAGAATTTAAACCATATTAAAGGTGATGAGATAGACTCATCCACTTGATGGTAAGGGGTGAATTTATATATAATTTGCCTGTATTCATAATAGCATCGTAGATTATATCCGTCAACACATTTTATGTATTTTATTATTTAAAAAATGCAATTAGGGGGAATTAAATGTATTGTGTGATACAAAAACAGAAATATAAAGCTAAGGAGGAATATAAAAATAAGAATAGATGGGAAAACAGACGTAGTAAGACTTATGCATGTAGAAAGGAATTAAAAGTAACTGAAACAACTTGGACATCTAATGGAGTTAAACGGACTTCATATGGATACACATACAGCGATGAGAGATTTGAGCGACCAATACTAGATTGTTACAAGATTAGTATTCATAAATCATATCGAGAAAACGGAAAGGTTAAAAAGAAACAATGGGTTATCTGTACAATGGGCTATTATGATTTTCTTGATAGTTGGTATGGTGACTACTATAGGCAGGATAAATTAAATACTTGGTTAAGAGAAATGGAAATTACTGAAGATGAATTTTACGAGATTGTAAATGAAAAAATAGAACCATTAGTAGAACAGATTGAAGAAGAATTTAAATTAACTGAAGAATATGCAGAGCAACAACGTCAACGAGAGATTATTAATACATATCAAAAGGCTAAGGCAGAATTTAAAAATAAGTATGGTGTAGATGAATATGATTATTGTTATGACGTATTTGGGACTCTGCGTAATACAGCCTACTTAAAGGAATTAGAGGATAAGAGAAAAGCACAGGAAGAATATACAAGACGTAGTTACGAAGAGAATTTCAAACGTACCTACAGTAACTATTCGGGTGGAGGTAGTAGTAGTTACTCTTCTAATTTGTATAGTACCTACACAGATGAAGAAAAGAAGATTTTACATGAAATCTATAGAATGGTATCAAAGAAGTTTCATCCAGATGTATCAGGGGATGATGGAAGAAAAATGAAATTCCTAACAAAGCTAAAAGAGCAGTGGGGATTGTAGTTAGTACTCATGTTATGTTAGTAACTACATTGTCTAAGTAACTATTCAGTACCTGCTCTTAATTGAGTGGGTACTTGATACAAAATTATTTTAATACGTTGACTAGCTACTTGGATAGTTTCCTAATATTATCTAAGTGAATACAAAAATAAAAATATTGGAGGAATTTGAATGGTTAAAAATTTAAAGGAAGCATTACAAGCGTACAGACAAGCAACAACAAAAGAGGAAAAGGAGGATGTACTGTATCACATTTACGACACAAAAATTATAGAGGAGATGAACGCTTATGACAAAGAGCCAGATAAAATTGTTCAATTAAGATTTAAGATTGAGTCAATGAACAAGGTACATAACTATATCAATAACCTATATAGCGGTATCCATCGTAGAGATTTAGATTCGTATGTTTTAGTAGCTTTATGGAAAATTTTTGATGAGCGTGAAATTGATTTTAGCCTTACAGATAGACAAATTGAGGTTTGGTTTTTTAAAGCATTAAGTGGGCTAGTAAGCAATCAAATTAAAGCAGAACGGGAAAAGCAAAAGTTAAATGTTCCCGAACATATTGTATACAAAGATGATAATAATGGAGATGCTAGTTTATACGATCAAGTTGCATTAAGACAATACAATGATAAACATATTAAATCTTCATTTGATGAGTTTATTAAGGAAATTGGGGATTATGAAGAAATTTTAACAAGACAACAACTAGAGATATTTACTTTATATAATGCAGGATATACTCAAGAAGAAGTTGCGGATAAATTAGGATGTACTCAACAAAATGTACAAAAAACATATAATACGGCTTTAAATAGAATACATGAGGAATACATAAATTATAAATTAACTCAGATAGCACATAAGTCACCAAATATGCTAACTATCATAGAAAATCATATACATAACTATAACAACATTATTGAATTTGACGATAACAATTCATTTGATTACTACGGATATACATATAAGTTTTTAAAAGATAATTATAAATTTTATAATGAACATAATGATAAATCGTACACTGTAATGGATGTAATATTTGACAATTTAAAGTCACATGAACATGTCATTTTTGGGAATGTGGTTGCTAGTTTTATCAATGATAAAATAACCTTTACCAGTCGTGAAAAGGAAAGAGTAGTTAAGGTAGTCAATCGTATATTACATAAGCACGTTAAAAATACATATAAAGCAGCAGGTAGTATTGCAAGACATGTCACATATAATAATTTAATTGTAGAAAAGTTTTATAAGATGTAAAAAATGTTTAAATTTAGGTTGTAATTAAACTGATATATTAGTGAGATATATTTTATGTTGTCATAAGCATATGTAATTTTTCCTCCGATTTTGAGAGAACAGGGTTGTCATAGCCTTGTTCTTTCTCTTTTTTTAGTAAATCAGCAAATATTTAACCTATTTTAAATTTAATTGATTTTAAGCTTTTTAAGCGTCATAAACAGTTAGATGATAAATAATACTAGATTGATTCTATACCGTTTATATTAATACGCTACGTATCTAAAAATGGATGCTAGTGTATTTCTAATATAAAAAATTAAAGTAAAGGAGAAATTAAGCATGGAAGAACAAACAGAGGTAACAGTAGAGGAGCAACAAGTAGAGGAGACTGCTAACAGTAATTCAGTAGTTGATGAAACAGAGCAATCACAGGTAGATAATACTAACGCTTTACTTGAGCAGATTGAACAACAGAAAGCAGAGCTACGATCATTCCAAGTTGACAATGCACTAAAGGAGAAAGGTTTAACTTCATTTAAGTCAATTTTTGATGTATTTGCTAAACAAGACGTAACAGTAGATGAACAAGTCACAGCAATTGAACAGGCAGTTAATGCAATCTTAATGGAGAAAGCATATCAACCAAAAGAGGTAGCTAAACAACAAGCTTATGAGCAAGCTATTAACGATGGTGATGTTAATTCAGCAATTAAATTTAAACTATCAAAGTTTTTCGGTAAGTAAGGACTAAGTAAAATCAGAATTTTATTTAACAAAATACATAAAAAACACAAAAAGAAAGAAGGAATTTATTTATGATCACAAGTCAAAACGGTTTTACACCAACAGAGTCAATCTCACTATCTAAGGAGTTAGCATTACTAGGAGTACAAGACACACCATTTTCATCTTTATTGCTTTCAAAAGGTGTCGAGAAGGCAATGTCAACTGTCTACACATGGAAGGAAAAATCACTTGCTACAGATGGCGAAACAGACGCTATTGAAGGTGCTGATACAGTTACATTCCAACAGTCAGATAAGCGTGAATTAAGCAATATCCTACAAATTTTTAAACGTGCAGTATCAGTAAGTGGAACAGCAGAAGCAATGCAATCAACTAAATTTAATGAAGAGATTGCTGATCGTCTTTTAGAGTTAAAAATGAAACTAGAGCAAGTATTAATTAACGGTCTTAAAAAGGATGGTTCTAAAACACCATTCATTCGTCAAATGTCAGGTTTAATCGAGTTTGCAGATAATACTAATGCTAAATCTAATACAGATGTAGAAGCGTTAATTAAAGACGGTATGCGTCAATTATGGAATAACAAATTAACAGGTGGTACATATTACGCTTTTGTTAATGCTGATGTAAAAGACAAAATTGACGGTATTTACAAGGACAAATATTTCTATCAGCACCAAACTACTAATTTCGGCTTATCAGTCGAAACAATCAATACTAACTACGGTATTGTCAAGGTTGTATTAAGTCGTGATATTCCGGCTGATAAAATTGTTTTATTTAATGACTCATACGTAAATATGGCAGCGTTACGTGAAGCACATTTTGAAGCACTTGCTAAAACAGGTGATAATACGAAAGGTCATGTTGTAGGTGAGTACACTTTAAAAGTAGGTAGCCCTAAAGCAGTTGCTGTATTAACAGTTACACAATAATTAAATACATACATAGTTAATTAGAGGGTTCCCCATTTTATTGGGGTTTCCTCTTGTTAATTGGTTGTACAAAAAAGAACAAGGAAAGGAATGAAATACATGTAATGACTAAGGATGAACTATATCTATTAAGACGCAAGAAGAAAATATTGCTTAAAGATATATCAAATCATATCGGTATTAGTATTGCTGCCTTGAGCAGGTACGAAAATAACATACTTAAACTAAGCGTTGATAAAGAAGATCAATACAGAAATTACATAACTAATAAATAAAACTACATGGAGGAAATCAAACAATGAATACAGAGCCAAGATTTTTTTATTGCTATAACAAGGATTTATATGAATTTATAAAATCGAAGGATATTCGCTATTTAACTAAAGCAAGACGATTAGAGAATAATGACATCTTTGCGATGTACTTGCAAACAAATGAATTAACAAAAGCGATTAATGAATATAAAGAAATACGTACATATAGCTAATACTTAAAACTAAGACGATTGAATGGAGATAAGACATATGAGATTAAAAGAAAACTTACAACAATACAACTTATCAGTAGCAATGCCAAATGAATTATTTACTCAACTATTACAAATGAAAGAAGATAAGGAATTGAAGCCAGTACACATCGGTTTTACATATTCTTATATCTATCTCCAAACGTATATGTATCGCTATTCAACTTATAGCACATATGTACCTGATAATAAGGAAATTAAAGAATTATTCGGATATAATCCTACTGAACAACGTGTAGATTACATAATCAAGAAGAATGGCTTACTTGAGCAAAAGGATATTCTTACTACTACAACTGAATTTCCTGTAATTTCTGAAATGGTGTTCGATGAATTTGATAATAGAGTACCAAAAATCACAACAATTCAAGAGTTTTGTAAGGAATTTCAGCATCAAACAGTTGATGAGTGGAGAAAAGAAATGAAGATCACTCGTGCAACAAAATGTAAATATCCAGTATTCGGATTTGAGCGTTACCATGAAGAAGATGAAAATGGAGTTTATTGTGAGGAAGGTACATTCTTTAACATTTCAGATACAACTATGATTGATATGGATACTTTCCTATTCTGTATGTCTACAGATGATATTGGAGCAAATGGATTCTATGTTTATGCTTATTTATTAGATAAAAGTAATAAATTTAACGGTGATTTTAACGCTACATATAAACGTATAGCTACTGAAACAGGTATAGGATTAAATAGTATTACAAATATAATGAATGCATTACGTTCACATAATCTAATTACAACAGTACATAATGTAGAATATTTCAGTTTAGTTGTACCTAAGAAGGATAGAAAAGCATCTACACATCAAGTAAATACGAGTGATAACTTTTCAGAAGATAAAATTGAGTACGATAAACTTACATTTATATCTAGTAAATGGTATAAAGAAAAGTTTAAAGATAAATTTAAAAATGAAGATACATTTACACATGATGGAATTGATATAGATTTTAGCGATTTACCATTTTAAACTTGTGTTTTTCTAAAACCATACACTTTTAACTATATATATAATATACTTTAACTTTTATATTATTACTCTACTATATATATAAATAAATATAAGAAATGGAATATATATTATATATATTATTAAAATGGTATGGTTTTAGAAATTTAGTTGGTCGTAACTGAAATGGTGACGACCTTATACGAACATTATTCGTAGTATGACACAAGACCTCTTATTAGTCATGGGGGATTTACCCAAGACCTGATATGATTAGTAAACACTTCAGGTCAAAAAGGAATATTATTCCTATCAGATTTAACTCGGTCACACAGAGTGACTCAATTTTTGAAAGGTAATGGGTGAAGGCGATAATAACGCTAGCAGATATTCCCCATTTGGTGAGGAAAACAAGTCCGTCAGACAGACCTTAATTATGTTAAGGTTCGGAATTAAAATACGAGGGTTAGTCTTATTATGACGATTGGTTAGTCATTTTTGACTGACCTTTTTAATTGAAGGAGGAAAATGAGATATGAATATATATGAAGCATTAAATACTGTTACATGGAAAAAGAAAGAGTACTTCCTTTATAAGCACAATTTATCAGTTTTACGACAAACGCCACTTACAGAAGAAGAATTGTGTAATAAGATCAAAAGTAAAAGTTTATCTTACATGAAGAAATGGGAGAAAACAGAGGAATATCACAACTTAGTCAATATTATGATTGAGTCACAAGCAGGTAAAGACCTAGAGGATATTTACGCTATTGTAAAGGAAAAAGCTTTAACAGGTGATGAAAAGTCAATAAAGTTACTTTTAGACCTTCAGAAGCAAGTACAAATACATAATAAGCAAGCAAATAAGGGGAACAAGTCCACTTCCAATACATATGATGAGCTGGAGTTAGAGTAATATGGATGAAAAGATTAAGAAAGTTTTTGATAGTTTTCCATTGTTTGCGAAGAATTTTATATACATAACAGACAATAATAATGATGTAGTTAAATTTGAATTGAATGATGCTCAGTTAGAGATTGATGAATTGATGCAGCATAACCGATTTATTATCTGTGGAAAAGCACGCCAATCGGGAATCTCTACCTTCACCCTCGGACGGGCTTTATTCAGAGCATTGACTAAATCAAATGAGAATATCCTAATCGTTTCTTACAAAGGTGATAGTGCTACAGCATTATTTGAGAAGTTGAAACAAATGAATGATGCTATACCTAGAGAAAAGTATCCTAATCTGTTCCCAGCCATTTTAAGAGACAATAGGGATGAACTCTGTTTCAAAAATGGCTCGAAAATTAAATCTGTAACTGCTGGAAATAAAGATATAGGTAGGGGATCAACTTATACATATATTCATTTATCTGAATTTGCCTTTTATAGTAATCAGGAAAAGCAACTATTGAGCGTAGAGCAGAGTTTAGCCAAGGGCAGTGGGAGCCAGTTAACAATTGAAACAACTTCTAATGGTACAGGTAATCACTTCTACAGAATGTATATGCAAGCAATGAAGAATAAATCTAAGTATATCGCTTATTTTGTACCTTTCTATCATAAGTTGTATGCTAAACAATTTGCACATGATTATGCTGAATCAGTTGAATGGTATAAGGCTAATAATGGTGGTAAAAAGTTAACTAGAAATGATTTAGATGAGGAAGAAATGGCATTACATAAGTTAGGTGCTACATTAACCCAACTCAGTTGGCGAAGATGGAAGATGTTAGACCTTGATTCAGAGAGTGACTTTTATCAGGAGTATCCTTCCAATCCATTAGAAAGTTTTATCTCAACAGGCAATAGCGTATTTAATCAAACTAAGGTATTACAACGATTATCTTATGCAAAAGAGCCGATTGATAAAAATGAAGTACGCTCAAACTTACCTGAGAGCATTCGACAGTGGGCTAGTAAGGGGATTGTATTATTCGATTACCCACAAGTGGGGAAAAAATATCACTTTGGTTGTGACTCAGCCAGTGGATCAGGTGGAAATAATGATAGTAGTACAATTGTTGGTTTTGATAATGAAGGACAGCAAGTAATAACATTTGAATCAAACAAAATAGCAGTATATGAATTTGCGGAGTTGATTGACGTTTTAGGACGTTGGTATAACTACGCTTTTTTGGTTGTTGAGAGAAATAGTTACGGCTTACCAGTTATCGAGCGATTAAGAAAAGAATGTGGATATGAAAATATGTACAAGCAAAAGATTTTTGATGAACGTGGTAAGAAAAAGTTACAACTAGGTTACACGACTTCTGAGAAAACTAAGGCAATTATGATTAGTGACTTCAAGGAATCGTTTGAGAAGGGATTAGTCAATATTGAATGTAAGCAACTTTTACAACAGATGCAAATGTTCATAGAGAATAACGGGAAATTAGGAAACAAACGAGGGAATACAGAAAAGAATCACGATGATCTAGTTATTGCTGGAGCATTAGCGGTACAAGGTATGAAAGCGAATAAGTGGTATGTGTAACGTGTTACGCTCAGACACACGTCTAGTACATAGTGTCCCAGAGCAGGTCATGTTAAAAGTGAGTCACTCTGTGTGACCGAGTTACTAAACATCATTTTAATTGAAGATGGAGGAAATAAATATGATCAATAAGGGTATTGCTATTTCGGGTGCAAAGATGAAAATTAATGAATTACAAGCAGATTTAAACGTACATAAAAAGAATTTAAAGTTTGCAGAGTATGTTATTGAAAATGGAATTATGAATGTCTCTTTTGTTCCAGTTGAGAGAAGTCAGAAAGCTATTGAGAAGATTGAACGTGAAATTGATAAATATGAAAAGCAAATTGAAAGATTGAAACGAGAAATTGAAATTGAGAAGGTGATTAAATGAATCTTGAGCAATATGTAAATACAAAATATAAAGGTAAGTCCACATGGTTTGTTGATGAAACTACTTCATATGAAAATCAGAGCCGTATATTAAACGTATCAGGTATTAAAGATTATTTAAATGGTGAACATGATATATTAAAACGTCCTAACTACAAATATAACGGTGAGGTAGTAGAGCCTAGACGCATTGTAATTCAGTTAGCAAAGACCATTTTAAATTTTAAGGCACAATATCTACTTAAAAATCCTGTCAATTTGATTGGTGATGAATCAATGGTCAAAGAGTTTAATAAGGTGAATAAGTTAGGTCGTTTTAATGATATTAATGTGCAGATTCTTTTGAATCTCCTTAAATTTGGTGAAGTTTCAGAGTATCTATATATTAATGGTAATGGTCGTATCCAATCAAAATTAATCGCTGCTGATAATGGTATTCCAGTGTATAACAATTATAATGAGATGATTGCGTTTATCGAGCATTACACATTTGATGGAATTACTTTTTATAATTTATATAATGATACGAGTGTACAGGAATGGTCAAATGAAGGTGGGGAGATTAATAAGCTAGGTGAATCTCCATCGTTAAGTGGTCTCCCAGTACATTACAAAACTTTGCACGAATTAAGTGATCGTATTGGTAAAAGTGAGTTGGACGATTATCAAAATATTTTAGATAACATGGAAGATTTGCTTAGTAAATATACAGACAGCATGTACAAGTTTTTAAATCCGATCCCAGTTGTAAAAGGTCAGCAACTTACTAATGGCTCGATACCAAAGGAAATTGTAGGTGCGGGTCTCACATTAGATGACGGTAGTGATTTCGAATTAGTAAACGGTCAATTAGATAGTAAGTCATTTGATTTAGTTTATAAAACATTAACTCAGACACTTCTCGATGTCTCTAGTACACCTGCAGTATCAATGAACAAGACGGATATTAGTAACTTGTCAGAGGTTAGTATTAAACTTTTATTCTCACTTGCTGATACACAAGCAGGAGTAAATGAAACTTACCTTAGAGAAGGATTCTATCAACGTTGGGAAAAGGTGCAGCGTTTATTGAAATATAAAGGTATTACTATTTTAGATGATGAGATGATTTCACTTGAGTTTAATTTCCAATATAATACTCCGAGCAATCATAAGGAAATCCTAGATAATATGAAAACTCAGTTTGACATGAACGCTATCTCATTGGAGACGATTATTGAACAATCACCTTATGTAAATAACCAATTATTAGAACTAAGTCGGTTAAAAGGTGAAGAGTATGATACTACAAAAGGTGATAGTAAGATACATAATGTAACTTAATGCATTAAAGTGTGAAAGTGTAGTATGAAAAAGTGGGGAATGGTAGTGTACGAGTTGAGTTAAAATGTAGTAGTGTCAAGGGTTTATACTTTATAGTGAATATGCTAAAAAACTCACGCTCTGTTATATAAAAAATACACGTACACGCCATCCTATTCCATATTAAATAAAAATACATTGGTTCATGATGAACTATCGTTAAATAAAATAGAATTAAACTTACTTTTAGTAACCAATTATTTAATTGTAGAAGGTGTTAAGAGGGGATTATGTGATTCATATTTATACAATTATATACAATGTTGGTACTCAACTTTTATCGTAATATTTTATGTATGTAGAAGTTGTGTAAATGCATTAGTATCAAGGGTTTGTAGCGTAGAAGTTAGATTTAGTTTACATAAGATAGGTTATGGGAAGTTCTTGATATACCAACGTTTCCGACATATCTGTCGATTACTAGTATAAGTAGTTCATTTATGCAGTATAAATTAGTGTATAAATTGATGAATAAAATTTAAAAATTGAAAGGATAAGAGCATGAATATTACAAACTTAGAACGATTAAAGATGGATATACAAGGTGTCGAATTAGACGATGCACAGTTAACTATACTCCTAGCAGAGAATGGATTGAAAGCCACTGATACTTATGATGTCGATGATAAGTCAAACTTAAAAGGTATATATGCAACTGCATTATCAGTATTAGAAGGACTAGCCAACAATCCTACAATGATGAAAGCAATTAAATTAGATGATATGACCGTTTCTGAATTTAGCGATACTATTATGAAGCGGATTGACCAGTTAGATAATAAAATAAGACAGATTAAAATTGATAGTAATAATTCTAATACTTTCCTATTTTACAATTAAGGAGAAATTAAATTATGAAAATATTTGATGATAAAATAATCCAAGATACGATTAAAACAATTCATGAGCCATATAAATTTAACTTTTATGAAGATGATCCATTTACTATTAATGCAGTAATAAGTAATGCTACGTTCAGTCCTAATTCATCGTATCATATTCATTCATTAAGTTTATTCCATTGTGGTGATTATACTAAGATTAAGGAGAATAGCGATAACATTTATCTAGTTACATCTGATGTATTGGAAACTAGAGGAGGAAAGTATAAAGCTACATTAGAGTATTGTAACTATTCCGTTCCATGGTATGTAATAGAGAAAGTATTAATTGGATATGACCATTTAGGACGTCCAGTATATGAGGAAAGAGAAGTGTTAAAAGGTTATATTCCTTGTATTTTAAAATATAAAGATTTCTCAATAACAAATAATGAAGCGGTTAATCTAAATAAACCAATTTATGAAATTACAGTACGTGATAATGATGCTGCAAAGACATATTTTAAATTAAATGAGGACACATATGAGGATATAACTATATATGATAAAAAGTATCGTATTATTAATGTAGATTACAGCAAGCAAGGATTAATTCGAATAAGATTAGAAAAGTATTGACAAGAAGCGGATACCCCTAACTTTTTATTTTGTACGCTACCATATCAATTTTCACACGCACATAATTTAAGTTATATACATAAAAAACGCAACTCTGATATTGTTACATTAGGTAATTATGGTAAAATGAACCTATTATATGTGTATTCGGGGTGACTTATAAATGGTGGTAATTTCTACAATAGTAATAATAGTATTATTGATAGTATTTGGTTGTATAGGACTTGCTAATTTATCTGATAAAAATAAAAAACAAAACAACGAACAGAATTTAGAACTAAATAAAGATGATGATACTAGTGATGATAAAGGATATTTTTTAGGTTGGTGGAAAGTAGCGTTAGTTGCTCTGTTACTATTGTTTTTAATTAATGCTTGTGTAAAAAATATAGATGTTGAGCCAAATATTCCTAATGATTGGAATTATGATGGAAAAGTAGATGAAAAAGACACAGAAACATTTATTAAATGGAAAATTAATCAAGAGGAAAAAGAATGATTGTGATAAAATACTATCGTAAGTAATATTTAGGAGGGGAATTTCCCTCTTTTTTTATTTGCAATTTCACACGCCCATAAAGAAAGATATTTCGTGTTATATCCAACTATGGTAATATATAACTACAATAGATAATATGGGGTGTAATTATGAGATTTAATAAATTATGGATATTTACGATACTGTGTTCTGTCTTATTGCTATCAGCGTGTGGTAAAGAAGAGAAAACTGTAGAAGAATATAAACCTACTCAAGAAGAGATAGCTTCTGGTCAACAATATGCTACTGTATATAAAGAACCTGATCCAAATGAAAAATTTAAGGATAGATATATGCTTGACTTAACTGGTAAAGATGTTCAATATGATTTAGCAAATAATTTAAGCAAAGATTTCTTCTTAAGTGGAACTGCTGAAATATGTGATTATTATAATTATGGATATACTAACGAAAAGTCTTATTTTTGTGTACAATTAACACCTTTTGATGGAGATTCTTCTGATTCGTGGTATCTGTATTTCGATAGAGAGGAATTCCAAAAGATATACAAAGTATTATTAATTGATGAATTCTATATAAGAGTATCTGCGTATATCCCTAAAAATAACTATATTCAAGGACAAGGCAATATGGCAGTAGTAAGAAGAGCAGAACTTATGGAAGAGAAGTACTGACTATAGAGGGATGATTTCCCTCTTTTTTTATTTGTAAATGCTATACACTTCTTTTTTTCAGAAGTATGAGTTATAATAAAAATTACATAGATTTCATAAGAAGTGGAATAAACTAATAGGTAAATGTATTACTCCCAAAATTAAAGCAATTAAGAATCACATTTAATATTTCATAGTGTAAACATGGTTTGCGTCAAGAATAGTGTTCATCAATTCATAGTAGAACATGCATGATTAATAACAAAATATTCTATGTATTATTGATATTCTTAATTGTTCATGATACAATTCTTTTTAATTAAATAATCTTATCAAGAGAAGTTGAGGGATTTGGCCCGATGACGCTTCAGCAACCTCTAACGAAAGTTAGAAAGGTGCTAATTCCAGCAAAGGATTTGTCCTTTGAGAGATAAGAGTGAACGTGGTAAAAATCCCCCTCATTCTATCTCATAGGAATGAGGGGGATTTTTTAATTTTAAGACTTATGAGCTTGGCGCAGGGCCTGTGCGTTGAAACTAAGGCACTAAGTGATTTTAACAGAGAGAAATAAAAGAGAGGGGAATGCAAGATGCCAATTAATATTCCGAAAAACTTACCAGCTGGAGAACATTTACGGGAGGAAAAAATCTTCGTAATGGAAGAGGACAGAGCAAAAACTCAACAAATTCGTCCGTTAAATATATTAATTTTAAATTTGATGCCTGAAAAAGAAAAAACAGAGCTACAATTACTTCGTTTATTAGGTAATACACCGTTACAAGTTAATATTACATTTTTAAATACAGCTACGCATGAATCGAAAAATGTCAGTAAATCACATTTGCAATTATTTTACACGACCTTCAATCAAATACGTCATCGCCGCTATGATGGCATGATTATTACAGGTGCACCAGTAGAAAAAATGGCGTTCGAAGACGTGAACTACTGGCAGGAAATTTCAGAAATTATGGATTGGTCTAAGCAAAACGTAACATCGGTTTTACATATATGTTGGGGTGCACAGGCAGCGTTATACCATCATTACGGCATCGGGAAAATTGAGCTTTCTGCTAAATGCTCGGGTGTATATTCTCATGTTATTACTGATTTAACAGTGGATTTAGTACGTGGCTTTAGTGATTTATTTACAGCCCCACATTCACGTTACACATCTGTATCAATCGACGAAGTACGCAACCATCCTGATTTACGATTACTATCTTATTCAGAAGATGCTGGTGTTTTCATTGTGCAATCTAAGGACAATAAAAACATTATGATTACCGGCCATCTTGAATATGATGCGACAACTTTAGCAGATGAATATAGTCGTGACGTTGCGAAAGGATTAGATATTGAAGTACCAGTGAATTACTTCCCACATGATAATCCAGCAAATGAACCGATTAATTCGTGGCGTGCCCATACACATTTATTATTCTCGAATTGGTTGAACTACTATGTTTACCAAGAAACACCATATGAATGGGATTTCGTTGATGAGATTGAATATCATATTTAATGTTATTCAATAGCAATTGTAAAGGAAAAATGATGACCTTGAACATTTCAGGGTCATCATTTTTTAACTCCATTATGCTGTTAATTTTCTGGGGAATTTTTATTTTTATCACTGTTTGGAATATTGCCGGTATCGCCATCATTCTGTGTAGCATTTTCACTATTACTGCTTGCACTTTGAGAAGCATTTTCGTTATTGCTGATACTTTCACTTTGTGAGGTATTTTCTTTATTGCTACTACTTGCACTCTGTGAGGCATTTTCGCTATTATTGCTGCTTATATTCTGTGAAGCATTTTGGTTATTGTTACTACTTGAACATTGTGAGGCATTTTCGCTATTATTGCTGCTTGCATTCTGTGAAGCATTTTGGTTATTGTTACTACTTGCACATTGTGAAGCATTTTCGTTATTATTGCTGCTTGTATTCTGTGAAGCATTTTGGTTATTACTATTACTTGCATTCTGTGAAGCATTTTGGTTATTACTATTACTTGCATTCTGTGAAGCATTTTGGTTATTATTGCTGCTTGTATTCTGTGAAGCATTTTGGTTATTATTGCTGCTTGTATTCTGTGAAGCATTTTGGTTATTATTGGTGCTTGCACTTAGTGAAGCATTTTCGTTATTACTGCTACTTGCACTTTGTGTAGAATTTTCGTTATTGTTACTACTTGCACATTGCGAGGCATTTTCGCTATTATTGCTGCTTGCATTCTGTGAAGCATTTTGGTTATTACTATTACTTGCATTCTGAGAAGCATTTTCGATATTACTGTTGCTTGCATTCTGTGAAGAATTTTCATTATTACTGTTACTTGCACATTGTGAAGCATTTTCGTTATTACCGTTGCTTGTACTCTGCGAAGCATTTTCGTTATTTCCATTACTAGCACTTTGCGAGGCATTTTCGCAATTACCGTTACTTCCACTTTGTGAAGCATTTGCGTTATTACCGTTGCTTGCACTCTGCGAAGCATTTTCGTTATTACCATTACTATCACTTTGCGAGGCATTTTCGCAATTGCTGCTTGCATTCTGAGAAGCATTTTCGCTATTACTGTTACTTGCATTCTGAGAAGCATTTTGGTTATTACTACTACTAGCGCTTTGTGAAGCATTTTCACTATTACCGTTGTTTGCATTCTGTGAAGCATTTTCGTTATTACTACTACTTACACACTGTGAAGCATTTCCTTGATTCCCATTGATTTTGCGAATCTTCGCGACAAGTAATAAAACTAATGGTAATAAAATCATGAAAACGAAGGAATACATAGGCCAAGTTTCTCTATTGTAAATATCTGAATGAATGATATTAGGATGAACAATTTGTGAAAGTCCAAGGATAATCATGCCAAGTGGAAAAATGAGCGGTCGATGATTTTTAATTTTGAATAGTTCTCGAATACCGATAACCGCAGCGTAAAAATACATAAAAGTTCTAATATAAATTGATATAATCCACATGGCTGCCATTATAACTTCAATACGCTGCAAAAAATTCCCGATTGAAATTCTTTGAGCTAATGAATAGCTTGGAAATGTCCTAGAAGCTGTATTTGCCGGACCCAGGACAAGGATACACAGTGTAATGATTGTAATTAAGACAATCCCTCCAAAAATTGTGCCAATATAAAAACCCTTTTGTGCAGATTTTTGGACGTTAACTGCGGAAGGAAAAATCGTTAATAATACGGCAAGCGGGAATGAAAAAAGACTTATAAATCGAATCATACCAAAGAATAATGATTTTTTTGATGTTTCCATTATTGGCTGTAAATTTTCAATATGGATGGATGGTGAAATACAAGCTACAAATAAAATAAAAATTAAAATAAATATTGGACATAGTATTTCTGCAGAACGGGCAAAAACTTCAATTCCTAGATATGCAGCATAAATAATGATAATACTGAAGAGAAAAGCAAAGGCCATCGTAGGTGTTTCAGGCATAACTGATGTTTTCATGAAAATTCCAATGATGTATAATAATTCACCAGCAGAAAGTAAGCAAATAATAATAAAGCCAATCGCAGTAAATTTTCCAAAAAAACGACCTAATATCTTTTCATTAGCCGCTACAAAAGTAAGGGTAGGTGTTCTATTTCCAAAAGCAATGAAAAGCTTTATTACGGGGAAACTTAAAACGACACCAATGATCGCTGAAATCCATGCATCTTGCTTTGCTTCACTTGTTAAACTTGCAGGGATAATTAAAATGGTTGTACCAATGGAAAAGAGAAGGGTAATGATCATAAATTGTCTTGAACTAATTATTTCTTTTTCCATATGAACGATACCCCTTCTTTCTATACATAAAGTTGCCTTATTATTTTGTCAGGGAGACAATTAAATCTTTAATTGGTGAAAAAATAAAGGTAATCAAGTCAAGAGGGCTCGGAATTTTGATTCTTATAATGCAACGCCGATCAATAAAAAAATCGAAAAAAACAATCGTTTTTGTTTCTATGTTTTTCAAAATTTTGGAATCATTCGTTTGATTCCTTTTTTTGAATTATGATCCTGACAGTATTTTTTTGACTTATTAAGCGTAGTCGAGTCAATAAAGCTCTACGAGGGAACAACACTAGTGCGTCTTTTTGATCCTTTAGAATTAATGGGCCGAATGGACTTATATATGGAACACCAAAAATTCGTAAGCTGCATAAGTGTAGAACGATGATCATATGGCCAAACATTAAACCTAACAATCCAAGTATTGAAGTTAAAATCATTACTCTACGGCAGCTTGTCCGTTACTAATGTTCCAACGATGGATACGGCTGGTCCAATGGTTCCTGGCATTCGAAGACCTGCTTCTTTTAACATCTCGAAGACTAACTCCATGATGAGCGCCTCGACTATGGCAGGGAAGGGGACTCCTTCTCGTTGAGATGCAACACTAACCAGCATAGGAGTTGGTAGTATTTCTTGATGAAATATGGTGATAGCTACGTAAAGAGATGGTGCCACCAAAGCTAGGTTAATTCCAAAAAAAACCAAAAGGCTCAGCAGATTGTAAAAAGGATATAAATAGTGCCGGTACAACTAGGACAAACATCTAATAAAATGACCGTATCACCATTCAAAAATTAACATCGCCGACTGTTAAATAAGAATCTCTTAAATAGCGAATAATCTTAACTGTTTCTGTCTCATGACTTGCCTCAATAGCAAGCATTAGTTTATCAATCACAGATTCAGAAATGCTTATCTTATCGGTTAAGCCATCTACATAGTTGATCGCGAAAGCATATATTTCAGCTTTTCCAACGGTAATTTCTCGTATGAAAAGCTCATTGCTATTCCCGAGTGTGTTTTTAATTATCTTCAAATTTTGAGAAAGCGAACTATACAGTTGGTCGTTGTTTTGGGAGGTATCAGCAATTTTAGAAATAGACATGCTCATTCCTCCTCAAGATTTACATAACTATAGAATGTACAACTTTGAGAGAAGATAAACCAAGGTTGGAATTGAATTCATATAACTTCTTCCGGACGCATTATGCTGAGGCATGCATAATTGATTAATTTTCAAGAGCAAATGTATAGAAAAAATGATGACCATGAAATGATCAGGTTCATCATTTTTTATGCCACTATGCTGTTAATTTTCTGGAGAATCTTTATTTTTATCACTGTTTGGAGTATTGCCGGTATCGCTATCATTCTTGTAGTATTGCTTGAAGCGTTATCACTTTTGTTCGGTGAAGGATTATCGCTATTGCTGCTACTATCACTTTGAGTAGAATTAACGTTATTACTGCTACTTTCACCTTGTGTAGCGTTTCCGGCAATGTTGCTCCTTTCATTTTGAGTAGAATTGTTTTCGTTATTACTATTACTTTCATTTTCTATAGTATTACTGCTAGTGCTACTACTATCACTTTGAGTAGAATTAACGTTATTACTACTACTTTCACTTTGTGTAGCATTTCCACCATTGCTACTACTATTACTCTGTGAAGAATTAACGTTATTATTGCTACTTGCACCTTGTGTATCATTTCCGTTATTACTACCACTTTCATTCTGTGTATTACAATTACTATTAGTATTATTTCCTTGATTACCGTTAATTTTGCGAATCTTCGCGACAAGTAGTAAGACTAGTGGTAATAAAATCGCGAAAATGAATGAAAAAATTGGAAAGATATCTCTGTCGTATATACTCATATGAATGATACTAGGATGAACAATTTGTGAAAGTCCAAGGATAATCATTCCGAGTGGAAAAATGAGCGGTCGATGATTGTTAATTTTACATATTTGTGAGAAGCCGATGACCGCAGCGTAAAAATACATAAAAGTTTTTATATAAATTGATATTATCCACATTGTTGCCATAATAACTTCAATACGCTGCAAAAAATTCCCGATTGAAATTCTTTGAGCTAATGAATAGCTGGGAAATGTCCTAGAAGCAGTATTTGCCGGACCTAGGACAAGGATAGACAGTGTGATGATAGCAATTAAGACAATCCCACCAAGAATATTGCCAACGTAAAAACCTTTTTGTGCTGATTGATGGACATTAACAACAGAAGGGAAAATCATTAATAGTATGACAAGCGGGAATGAGAAAAGACTCATAAATCGAATAATACTAAAGAATAATGATTTTGCTGGAGCTTCCATTATGGGCTGTAAATTTTCAATATGGATGGATGGTGAAATACAAACTACAAAAAGAACAAAAATTAAAATAAACATAGGGAATAGAATTTCTGCAGAACGGGCAAAAACTTCAATTCCTAGAAATGCTGCATAAGTAATGATAATACAGAATAGAAAAGCAAAGGCCCTCGTTGGTGTTTCTGGCATAACTTCTGTTCTCATGAAAATGCCAATGATAAATAATAAATCACTTGCAGATAGTAAGGATAGAAAAATAAAGCCAATCGAAGTAAATTTTCCGAAAAAACGACCTAATATCTTTTCATTAGCCTCTACAAATGTAAGGGTAGGTGTCCGTTTTCCTAAAGTAACTAGAAGCTTTACTAAGGGTGAACTTAAAACGACACCAATGATCGCTGCAATCCATGCATCTTGTTTTGATTCACTTGTTATACTAGCAGGGATAATTAAAATGGCTGTCCCTATTGAAAAGAGAAGGGTAATGATCATAAATTGTTTTGAACTAATTATTTCTTTTTCCATATGAACGATACCCCTTATCTCTTAACATTAAGTTCCTTATTATTTTGTCAGGGAGACAATTAAATCTTTAATTGGTGAAAAAATAAAGGTAACCAAGTCTAGAGGGCTCGGAATTTTTAGCCTTAATGAGACGCCAATATTTAATGCAGTGCCGATTAATAAAAAAATCGAAAAAATAACGATCGTTTTCGTTTCTTTATTTTTTTTTAATTTTGGAATGAAGGCAACGGCAATCACAGCAGAAATTATTAGTATGAATATCGTCATAATCATGGCTTATTCTCCCTTCGTCTTACTAACTAATGAGTTTTCCATCGTTCCTACTCCTTGTGTGTTGACATGTACTTCAACTTTCACTGGTAGTTCTTGAAATATGGTTAGCCAGTCTTTTTTAATTTTTTTCCACTCTTTAGGATTTGTACGATGAAGTACTTCACCAAAACCAAAAATATCAACTCGGTAATTTTGCTGAACTGAACGGATTGTTTCTTCGATTTGTTTTTCAATAAGTTCTTCTGTTTTTTTATTTATGACGTGAATCGATTTTTCTTTCGTAAGGTCTATTTTACATTGAACTTCTCCGACATTTTGGTCAACATCTATAGAAACATTGATTTTGGGAGCTCCATTTTCAAATTTACCTTTTATTTTCGTCTTTGAGTGCGTAATCTCTGTTGCTAACGTATCTCCTTTAGGGCAAGCAAGAATTTCAATTGTACTTTGTAATTTGTCCCTTAAAAAACTTAGGCTTCTACTCTCATCTTCCGTTAAAATCCCAAGGAGTTTACCTTTTTTAAAAACAGCTAAGCCCTTATACTTCAATAGCACAGGAGATTTCGATCGTTTAACATTCGTTTGCTCCATTCCAACTTTTTTATTCCCTTCTATTTCAATGGCAGAAATGACTACACTTGTCGTTTTATTATTTATAGTATTGATTAATTCATCAATTTTAATGGATTCAGTTGTACCCCAAGTTTTCTCTGACGTTTTAAGAGAATTTAGTAATTTATTAGCTGGTACTTTTTCGATAGGTGTTAATACATTTAATACTTCATCGGCAGTCGCTTCATGGGCAACGATGACATCGAAATCATTTCTGAATTCATGATCTCTTGAAATCAAATCTAACGATTCGTTAATTCCTTCTTCTGCCAATTTGTTGCCGAGCACAACTATTTGAAGATGAGAAAAATAAAGTTTTCGAGCTGTTACTGTTGTCATTTTTCTAATTGCCTCAAAGATCGTTGCACCTTTTGAATGATAGGTAATAGCTGGTGATCGTCCTGAAGAAGGCTGTCTTGAGGAAATTTCACCAGGATCCACAACTTGAACAGTTATTTCATATTCATTATCAACTTTATCTATTCCTAATGCCGCGACAATCGCTAATTCATTGAGT
Organism: Lysinibacillus sp. NPDC094403; assembly: GCF_050278745.1. Lineage (NCBI taxonomy): Bacteria > Bacillati > Bacillota > Bacilli > Caryophanales > Bacillaceae > Lysinibacillus > Lysinibacillus sp. NPDC094403. Next base: position 316,464 of record NZ_JBNNTL010000002.1, read on the forward strand.
TCACGCTTACTCCAGCAACCACTTAAAAGTAAAGTAAGAATCATTAGTAAACATATTGCCTTAAATTTTGACATGGTTCATTCCTCGTTTACACATTCGTTTGATTCCTTTTTTTCGTATTGAAATATTTATGACCCCTGACAGTATTTTTTTTACTAATTAAGCGTGGTCGAGTCAATAAAGCTCTACGAGGGAACAACACTAGTGCGTCTTTTTGATCCTTTAGAATTAATGGGCCGAATGGACTTAAATATGGAACACCAAAAGTTCGTAAGCTGCATAAGTGTAGAACGATGATCATAAGGCCAAACATTAAACCAAACAATCCAAGTATTGAAGCTAAAATCATTAATGGGAAACGAAGAGCACGAACTGTATTAGATAAGCCGTAAGAAGGGAACAGGAAGCTACAAATGGCTGTTAATGCCACAATAATAACCATTACGGCTGATACAATTCCAGCCTCTACGGCAGCTTGACCGATAACTAATGTTCCAACGATGGATACGGCTGGTCCAATGGTTCTTGGCATTCGAAGACCTGCTTCTCTTAACACCTCAAAGGCTAACTCCATGATGAATGCCTCGACTATGGCAGGGAAGGGGACTCCTTCTCGTTGAGATGCAACACTTATCAGCATAGGAGTTGGTAGCATTTCTTGATGGAAGGTGGTGATAGCTACATATAGCGATGGTGCCACCAAAGCTAGGCTTATTCCCAAAAACCTCAATAGGCGTACAAGAGAACTAATCATCCAATGTTGATAATAATCTTCAGCTGATTGTAAAAAGGATGTAAAGAGAGCTGGTACAACTAGGACAAACGGTGAACCGTCGACTAGAATTGCAATTTTTCCGTCTAATAGTTCACCAGCAATAACATCAGGCCGTTCAGAATTATAAACGGTAGGGAAAATCGTGAATTTAGAATCTTGAATAAAATCTTCGATGTAGCCACTTTCTAAAATACCATCAATATTAATACGATCTAATCGAGCAAGAACCTCTGCTACTATTTTGTCGTTCGCAATGTCATTTAAATACATAACAGCAACATCCGTTTTCGTTACTTCACCGATAATACGGGACTTGATCCAGAGATTCGGACTTTTAATTTTTCGGCGGATCAGAGCCGTGTTCGTACGTAATGTTTCCGTAAAGGATTCCCTTGGACCTCTAATGACCGACTCTGTTGATGGCTCCATAACGGCTCTATCTTTTGCACCTTTTGTGTTTGTCACGATACCGGTTGAAGATTCATCTAATAAAATGACCGTATCACCATTCAAAATAGAGTTGTACAGAACTGAAAAGTTGAAAATATCATTAACATCGCCGGCTGTTAAACAAGAATCTCTTAAATATCGAATAATCTTTTCTGTATCTGTATCTTGATTTGCTTCAATATCTAGCATTAGTTTATCAATCACAGTATCTGATATGGTTACTTTATCGGATAAGCCATCTATATAGATAATCGCTAACTCATATTTTTCAGCATTTCCAATGGTAATTTCTCTTATGATTAGGTCATTACTATTCCCCAGAGTGTTTTTAAGTATCTTCAAATTTTGAGAAAGTGAACTATACAGTTGGTCATTGTTTTGGGAGGTATCCGTAATTTTAGAAATAGACATTTTTCTTTCCTCCTCAAGATGTGCATAACTATAGAATGTACAATTTTGAGAGAAGATAAACTAAGATTGAAATTGAAGTCATATAAAAAAGCAGTGTTCCCTTCGTATAAACGAAAGGAAACACTGCTTTATTTTTTATACTCGTATATTAATTCGTCATTTGTAGCATCCACATCTACATTTAAATTGTGATCATTGAAAAACCATAAATCTTTTTCATCAATATAGTAGGTAACATCGTCAATAACTGTCTTTACACCAATGTTGATGGGTTCTTCACGTGTCATACCAAGAGAAAAGCCTTCGTGAAAAGGACTGGAACCACCATATCTAGCATAAAAACGAATAGTATATCCGGATTCTACTTCCATCTCTTGTTTAAACCATTGTAGGGCTTTATCTGTTAGTGTGATATTCACTGGAATGCTCCTCTCTTTGTTACAGCCATTTCACCTTTGGCTCGGTACCATTTTTAATGCGGGCAATATTTGCTCGGTGACGATAAATGATAAAGGTAAATAAACATGCCACTAAAATACCTAATGCAAAATCACCTGTAACAAAATAATAAACGATTGAATAAATAAGTGCTACTAAAGCGGCAATCATGGAAGTTAAACTTACAATCTTCGTTATTTTTAATGTTACAATAAAAGCAATAAATAGTAAGACAAATAGAGGCCAAGAATATCCTAAGAGAACCCCTGCTGATGTTGCCACTGCTTTCCCTCCACGGAAACCTGCAAAGATCGGGAACATATGACCAATAACTGCTATTAGTCCGAGAATTAGCGAGTGGATGGAGACTTCAGAGAATACAGGAAGAGCTAAAAGTAATACGGCTGCTGTACCTTTTAAGACATCCATAATCGTTACGACTATTCCTGCTTTTTTTCCTAAAATACGAAAAGTATTTGTCGCACCTAAATTGCCACTTCCATGTTGACGAATATCAGTTTTATAAAAAATTTTGCCTATCCATAACCCAGAAGGTATAGAGCCGATTAGATAAGCACATAAAATAATAAGTCCATTTAGCATAGCTGGACTCCTTTCATTCATTGATTATCACTTGGTACTAATAATATGTAACAAATATTCTACACTTTTTCTCTATAATCTACAATGTCATGAAGGAGATTTCTTAGTGTATCTTGAATTCATTACAAAAGATAACTATTTTTCAAGGATTTCTATATGTATATTGAATTTAGATTAGGCTTTTTGACACGATTCACGTAGCCAGCATGAATGCCTTTCTAAAAATATAGGTAAAATGGCAATTTTGTCAATCTCCCATTCCTTTGGTAGAATAGAAGTCTATCTTTAATTTCTAGAGTTAGCAAGTATGAATCTTCTTTAGACAGAAGAGACCCATTTTTATATTTATTATTGTACCTGTATATTTTTCAGACATTATTCAAATGCTTCTGAATGAAAAGATCCAAGCCTTTAGCAATTGTTACCTTTTTGAATGACCAGAAGTTAGCCATATGTTGTTTTATTTATGCAACTAATGTTTATTGTCCTGCGTCAAGGGAATAGGATAGTTAGTCATACATATTAAAGCAGCTATTGCAAATTTTCTTCCGGTAAAACAGATCAAAACGACGAAGCTGTGAGGAAATTTTAAAATTTTTTTGGGCCTGTCACTAGATATTGATAGGAAATGCTATTATTATTAGGAAGAGAACATAAATAGAACATGCGTTTGTTTTTTGGAGGGGAATATTTTTGGCGAATAAACAGTCACCAAGCGTCTATAATGATGACGCCATTCAAGTATTAGAAGGATTAGAAGCGGTACGAAAACGACCTGGCATGTATATCGGTTCTACAGATGGCCGTGGACTTCATCACCTAGTATATGAAATCGTAGATAATGCGGTAGATGAAGCACTGGCTGGCTTTGGTTCTCATATCATTGTCACTATTCATAAAAATCAAAGTATCAGCGTTCGAGACTTCGGCCGTGGAATGCCAACAGGTATGCATAAGATGGGGAAACCAACTCCCGAAATTATCTTTACTGTCTTACATGCTGGTGGTAAATTCGGACAAGGCGGCTATAAAACAAGCGGTGGCTTACATGGTGTAGGTTCTTCTGTTGTTAATGCTTTATCCACTTTTTTAGAAGTAACGATTCACCGCGACGGTAAAAAGTATCGTCAACGTTTTGAAAACGGTGGCCACCCTGTGACGACATTAGAAGAAATTGGACAAACAAAACAGACAGGAACGCTTGTTCATTTTTTACCAGATGATACGATTTTCTCTGTAACAAAATACAATTATGATACGCTTGCAGAACGTTTACGTGAGTCAGCATTTTTATTAAAAGGCTTAAAAATTGAATTAATCGATGAACGCGAGGAAGGCAAAGGTGATGTTTTCTTTTATGAGAACGGCATTGAAGCTTTCGTTGCGTATTTGAATGAGGAGAAAGACGTACTTCATCCTGTTAAGTATGTGGAAGGGATTCAAGACGAAATCGAAGTAGAATTTGCCTTCCAGTACAACGATGGCTACTCTGAAACAATCCTTTCATTTGTTAACAATGTACGTACACGAGATGGTGGGACACATGAAACAGGTGCCAAGGCAGCGTTAACTCGTGTGTTCAATGAATATGCACGAAAAATTGGTCTGTTAAAAGATAAAGATAAAAATCTCGAAGGGACAGACATTCGTGAGGGCTTAGCGGCGATTGTTTCTGTTCGTATACCAGAGCATTTACTACAGTTCGAAGGTCAAACGAAGGGTAAGCTTGGTACGAGTGAGGCGCGCTCGGCAGTGGATAGCGTTGTCTCAGAGCAAATTTTGTATGTACTTGAGGAAAACGCTGAATTGTCTGCATCTCTTGTGCGTAAAGCTATCCGTGCTCAACAAGTACGTGAAGCGGCTCGTAAAGCACGTGAAGATGCACGAAACGGCAAGAAAAGCAAAAAAGGCAGTACGATTCTTTCTGGAAAGTTAACACCTGCACAATCTCGAAATGCGGCGAAAAACGAGCTGTATTTAGTCGAAGGTGACTCTGCAGGAGGATCTGCCAAACAAGGACGAGATCGTACATTCCAAGCAATTTTACCTTTGCGTGGTAAAGTTATTAATACGGAAAAAGCAAAGCTTCAGGATATTATGAAAAATGAGGAGATTTCTACGATTATCCATGCCATTGGTGCTGGCGTCGGTACAGATTTCTCTGTCGAAGATTCAGCATATGACAAAGTCGTTATTATGACCGATGCTGATACTGACGGAGCGCATATTCAAGTGCTGCTATTAACGTTCTTCTATCGTTATATGCGTCCATTGATTGAAGCTGGAAAGGTATTTATCGCATTACCACCACTTTATAAAATATCAAGAGGTACTGGTAAAAAAGAAGTGATTGAATATGCTTGGACCGAAAATGATTTACAAAAGGCCATTAAAAAAGTTGGAAAGGGTTACATCTTACAGCGCTATAAAGGTCTTGGTGAGATGAATGCTGACCAGCTGTGGGATACGACGATGAACCCTGAAACGCGTACATTAATTCGTGTAACAATTGAGGATGGTGCACGTGCTGAAAGACGTGTAACAACATTAATGGGCGATAAAGTAGAGCCACGCCGTAAATGGATCGAAGCCAATGTAAACTTCGGTATGGAGGATGATTCAAATATTTTAGAAAATGAATTCATCCAACAAGAGGAGGACCAACATGAGTAGTACGGAAAAGTTTCAAGATTTACCTTTAGAAGAAGTAATGGGTGACCGTTTTGGTCGCTATAGTAAATATATTATTCAAGACCGCGCGTTGCCTGATGCACGTGACGGTCTTAAGCCTGTTCAACGACGTATTTTATATGCGATGTTTACAGAGGGGAATACGAACGAAAAACCATTCCGTAAATCTGCAAAGACAGTCGGTAATGTTATAGGTAATTATCACCCACACGGTGACAGCTCAGTATATGAAGCAATGGTGCGCATGAGTCAGGATTGGAAGGCGCGTCATATGCTTATTGAAATGCATGGGAATAACGGTTCTGTTGATGGAGACCCACCGGCAGCGATGCGTTATACAGAGGCAAGACTTTCTGCTATTGCAGCGGAGATGCTACGCGATATTGGCAAAAAAACCGTTGAATTTGTGCCAAACTTTGATGATCAGGATATGGAGCCAACTGTTTTACCAGCTCGTTTCCCGAATCTACTAGTTAACGGCTCAACAGGTATTTCGGCCGGTTATGCTACAGACATCCCTCCTCACGCACTTGATGAGGTGCTAGACGGTGTTCTTATGCGCTTAGATAACCCAAACACTACTGTAGATGAATTAATGACCGTTATTAAAGGGCCTGATTTCCCAACGGGTGGTATCATTCAAGGTGTCGATGGTATTAAAAAGGCGTATGAAACAGGACGAGGTAAAATCATGGTCCGTGCTCAAGCAGTCGTTGAGCCAATTAAAGGTGGAAAAGAGCAAATCATTATTACGGAATTACCGTATGATGTTAATAAAGCAAATCTTGTGAAGAAAATTGATGAGCAACGCGTGGATAAACGACTTGAAGGAATTGCGGAAATTCGTGATGAATCGGATCGTACAGGCTTACGTGTTGTCATTGAACTGAAAAAAGATGTTCCTGGACAAGGGATTTTAAATTACTTGTTCAAAACAACGGATTTACAAGTAGCTTATAATTTTAATATGATTGCTATCCATAATCGTCGTCCGACAATGATGACATTACCATTGTTACTGGATTCTTATATTACCCATCAAAAGGAAGTCGTGACGAACCGCTCCATTTATGATTTGCAAAAAGCTAAAGATCGTTCGCATATTGTTGATGGTTTAATCAAGGCGCTGTCCATTTTAGATGAAGTCATTGCAACGATTCGTTCTTCTAATGATAAACGAGATGCGAAAATGAATTTACAGGAGAAGTTTGACTTTACAGAAGTGCAATCAGAGGCAATCGTTAGCTTGCAATTATACCGTTTAACAAATACAGATATTACTGAGCTTCGCAATGAACAAGATGAATTAGATAAACTTATCGCCAAGCTTGAAGGTATTCTTAATAGTGAAGCAAAACTTGTACGAGTTATAAAACAAGAATTGCTTGATATTAAAAAACGTTTTACAGAACCACGCCGTTCGAAAATTGAACAAGAAATTGAAGAAATCAAAATTACGTTAGATGTCCTTGTGCCAAGTGAAGAGGTCGTAGTGACTGTCACAAAGGATGGCTATATTAAACGTACATCTACACGTTCACATGCAGCTTCGAATGGTCAGGATTTTGCTATGAAAGATTCCGATTATTTAATATATGAAGCAACTTTAAATACCCAGCATCATCTTCTACTGTTCACAAATCGAGGCAATTATATTTATCAGCCTGTCCATGAACTACCAGATATTCGGTGGAAGGATCTTGGTCAGCATATTTCAAGTATTGTGCCGACCGGAGAAGATGAATCTATTATTGCTGTGTATGGTTTTGAGACATTTGAACAGGCAAATACGTATATCTTAACAGCTACAAAAGATGGACAAATTAAACGCTCACCTTTAGCAGATTATGCTGTAACACGCTATTCGAAGCCGATCAAAACGATGAATGTCAAGTCAGGCGATGAAATGATTTTTGTAGATATCGTGAAGGACGAGGCAGAACTAATGTTAACGACAGATACTGCCTATGCTATTCGTTTCCCGATGGAGGAATTACCGGTAACGGGTGTAAAAACAGGTGGTGTCAAAGGGATTACGCTGAAGGACGGAGAAGCATTAGTCGGCGTCAATGTTTTACCGCCAAATGACACGGCATATGTTGCGATTGTGACACAGCGCGGTGCTGTAAAGAAAATGAATGTTGCCGAGGTAGAGATGACGAGTCGTGCAAAACGCGGCTTAAAAGTGTTAACAGAATTAAAAGCGAACCCACATCGTATCGTAGCTGTAGTAAAGGTTACAGATGAGGAACAGCTATTGATTGAAACGGAAAAAGGTATGCAAGAGATCCTTGATGTACAAGCATTAACTCGAGCAGATCGCCATTCTAATGGCTCCTTTAAAGTGGATATAGCTACAGACGGTGCCATTTCACATGTCTTTACGGTCAAAAAAGAAGAGAAATAACATTAGTTTTCAGCCCATGCTCCTTTACGAGCTGGGCTTTTTTTAAAACGCTGTTTTCATATGGAAAAGAAAATTCTAAGGTGTAGCTACAAAATACCTTGATAATTATTTTGAAAATAAATAAGCATTTAGCATATGAAATACAAGTAGAGCAAATGCTTATTTTTTGCTTTC